>NZ_JBITLS010000003.1:365995-900832 GCF_044465465.1 Nonomuraea sp. NPDC049655 | reverse complement strand
CACCACCGCCAGCTTCAACCCGGCCTCGGTGACCTCGGGCAACTCCTCCACGCTGACCCTGTCGGTCGGCGCCTCCACCGCCCAGGGCACCTACCCGATCACCATCACGGGCACCGGCTCCACCACGCACACCGCGACCTACACCCTGACGGTCGGCACCGGCGGCCCCGGCGGCCGGACGTTCACCAACAACACCGACTACCAGATCAGGGACTACTCCACCACCCGCAGCTCGATCACGTCCAACGCGACGGGCACCGCGGTCTCCCCGGTGCAGTTGTCCATCACGATCAGCCACACCTGCGCCGAGGACCTGAACATCCGGCTCCGCGGCCCGAACGGCACCTACTATCTGGTCGACGCCTACGGTGGCACCAGCTGCACGCAGTACGGCACCAGGACCTTCTCGGTCCCGGTCAGCCAGCAGGCCGCCGGCACCTGGACGCTCGACATCAGAGACGTCTACGCCGGTGACACCGGCTTCCTGGACACCTGGAGCATCACGCTCTGAGCGTCGTCAATCAGGGGTGGCGAGCCCCGGCCGGTCCTCCGGCCGGGGCTCGTTCACGTCGCCGGCGGATGCGCGCGCCGAGCTCCGGGTTCGTCCGGGAGGGCCGCCGTTCAGACCTCCCTGCCCATGGCGGTCGCGGCTGCTGAGAGGTTGACGTAGTCGCGCAGACGGGTGATCAGCCCCTCGCGAACGGTGAGGACGATCAGGTTGGGCAGCGCGAACTCGCCGGTGGCCGCGCTGGTCCCGAGGGCCTCCTGCTCGACGACGATCGTTCCCGGGTCGCCGGTGTCATGGACGGCGAGGGTGCGGTGGCGCCCGTACGTCAGCGGGTGGTCCCGCCACGGCGGATGGTGGTCCTGGAGGCCCTCACGATCGCCGCGTTCGGCACGCTGCTCGGGCTGGTGAGTGCGCTGTTCGGGGCCTGGGCGGTCGGCGCCCTGGCCAACGGGGCGATCCCGCAGTACACGCTCAAGATCCCCTGGGGAACGCTGCTGCTGGTGTGCCTGCTGTCACTCGCGGCCGGCGCGCTCGCCGCGCTCGTCCCGGCCCAGCGGGCGGCCGCCATGCGCCCCCTGGAAGCCACCGCCCAAGCCTGACGGCAACCGGCTCCGACACACGCCGGTGGTCGAGCCCCAACCCCTCGGCCACCAGCAGCGCCTCGGCAAGCATGGTGGCGGGACATGTCCTCCAGCGGCCCCCAGCCGGCGCGAGTGTTGGTCCGCCGCAGCCGCCTGTCGGAGACCGTCCAGACGCCGCCGCGCTACCACGGACTCGAGCGGCCGCCAGCCTGAGAACCAAGCCACGAAAGGCCCCTCTTCCCCATGCGTATGCTCCAACGCCCTCTGCGCCGCCGCCTCCTCGCGACGGCCGTCGCCGCGGTCACCCTCGTAGCCTGCAGCAGCCCTCAGCCTGAAGTCGTGGGTTCGGCCCAGGTCTCCACACAAGAGGGCACGGCCCGTTCGCGCCAGGTGACCTACGACTTCGGTGACACCGCCTACGCCCCGCCGGGCCCGGACGGCAAGCGTATGGAGCTGAAGGTCGCCGTCACCTACCCTCGCAAGCTGGACGGGGGCAAGCACCCTCTGGTGATGATGCTGCACGGCTGGGGCGACACCTGCGCCGCGGGGGACAAACCCGTCCGCGGCCGCGGCTGGCCGTGCCCCAAGGACGCCAAGCCGGTCGACAACTACCTGGGATACGCCTACCTGGCCGAGGCCCTGGCCGACAAGGGTTACATCGTGGTGTCGGTGGCGGCCAACGGCATCCAGGCCCAGGAGAAGGACATGGGGCACGTCGCACGCGCGGCCCTGCTGGACAAGCACCTTCAGCTGTGGAGCAGCTCTCCGCCGGGGGAGGCCCCCTGCGGGAACTCAAGCAGTTCACCGGCCATGTGAATCTGGACCGGGTCGGCACGCTCGGGCACTCACGGGGCGGTGGCGGTGTCATCGCTCAGGCCCTGGACAGCCACACGCCCCCGTCCGGCGTGCACGTCCGGGCCACCATGGCGCTCGCGCCCGCCATGAACGGCATCAACGCCGACAAGGAACGCATCACCCGCGTCCCCCTGGCCGTGGTCGCCGGAACCTGCGACGCCATGTGGGAGGACGGCAAGATCGCCGCCACGATGGCCGCGGGCGACTCGAACGCCGAACACCATGACGTACGCGGAGGCAATCACAACTTCTTCAACACGATCTGGACACCCGGCACCGGGCCGGCCTTCGCGACGGATGATGTCGCCGTCGAGAAGCGCCACCGTCCCGGAGGCAGGTGTGAGAGTACCAACCAGACCGGCACCGTCCGGCAGCTCACGCCCGCCGAGCAACGCGAGACCGCGATCCACTACGCGACCGCGTTCTTCGACAAACACCTGAAGTAGCCGTCCTCTCCGGCCCGCGTCCGCGGCATGTGGCGTCGGGGACGGGCCCATTGCCGCTTTTTGGCCAGATCTGCTCCATGACGCCCGGCTGCCCGAACGCGGCCGTTCCTCTACATCACAACGGCCTGACCTATCGAGGTCTGTCGGCGGCCGTGATGAACGCGGCGCTTGATCGCGAGACCGACCCGGTGGCGAACTGGCACGCGCAGATGTTCGAGGTGGGAGCCGCGTTGCCGGCCAGGGCGCGGTGATCAGGCCTGATCGTCGCCGAGGCGGACGACGCGGACGACGCGGACGACGCGGACGTGCTGAGGATGGTCGGCGCGATCGCCTGGGCCGCCCAGGACACCCCCGACAGCCCGGCGCGCGCCGACCGCCTGCTCACCCTCCTGCTGAACGGACTCCGTCACGGCGACGTCCGGCCATGACCCTTGCCGGCGATCGGGTCAGGCGTTCTCGCGGGCGTCGTTGCGGAGGCTGAGGAATACCAGCACGATCCCGATGTAGGTGCACAGCCGCACCGCGTCGGGGATGCCGTTCCAGGTGCCGTTCATCCACATGCCGAACCACTCGCCGCCGATGGCCTGGAAGCCGAAGAACCACAGCAGCAGGGCGACCGTGCAGCCGACGACGCCCCATCGCTTGGACCGCTGGAAGGCGGCGTCGTCGCGGCCGACGGCCCTGACCTGCTGCCAGGCCGACACGAGACAGGTCACCATGATGACCGCCTCGGTGAGGATGACGCCGACGTAGGCGACGTGATGCGCCCACGTCCATGGGATGGCGCGGTAGTTGATCTGGCTGACCGCGGCGAGCTCGGGCTTCTGGGCGTCCATGGCCAGCACGTGCCGGACGAACTCGAAGTTCGTGCCGTAGTCGGTGAGGTTGCCGAACACGACGAGCAGCGCGAAGCCGCCGACGGTGAAGGTGAGCAGCGCCTTCGCCAGGCGAAGAGCGACGATGGTGTCGAAGCGGGCCAAGGTTCTTTCCTTTGACATCTCTGAAATCGAATGAGCACACGAGCCCAGAGGAGGTGTCCTGCACAGGGGAAAGATCCACGGGGCCCGCTCGCCCGGCGTGGAGGAACTCGCCGGGCCGCTCCACTGGCTCCGTCACTGGCGGTGACGTCGCGGGCCCCTCAGCCTGAGGTGGAACAACGTGACTTATAGTAGCCGACTCCGCAAAGCACGCATAAAAGGCGAGCGCTCGCGCCGCGCGGCGGGAGCGGTCCCGGACGCGGCTCACCGGCCGCCGATGTCGTCGCTCCACAGCCGGGGCGAGCGCCGTTGGAACTCCGACATCAGCGCGATGCACCGCTCATCGGCCCGGACCTCGACGTCGACGCCGTGCCCGCGCAGGAAGCCGACGTCCCCCGCGTAGGTCACCCGTTCGGCGATGACCACCCGCGGGATCTGGAACAGGATGATCGCCCCGCTGCACATCGGGCACGGCGACAATGTCGTGTACAGCGTCGTGCCGGCGTAGGAGGATCGCGATCCCGCGTCGCGCAGGCAGGCCATCTCGCCGTGCGCCGTCGGATCACCTCGCTGGACGCGCTCATTGTGACCCGCCCCGAGCAGGGCGGTGGGAGTGGCGAGCACCGCGCCGACGGGGATCCCGCCCTGCCCGAACCCCGTCCGCGCCTGCTCGAACGCGATCTGCATCATGGCGTCGTCGTCCGGCCACGGCGGCACGTCCTTCATGACTGCCCTCCCAGCGAAGGTGATGGTCCGGTCTGCTGGAAGTTGTCATCCCCCTCCACGGCCTTGGAGAAGGCTGATCGCAGGAAAACAACGGTAGCGACCGACGGCGGGGCGCCAGGAGCTCGGCGACCTTGGCGAGGGTCCCGGTGTGCGGGCAGCGGGCGCGGACGGTGAGCCGTCCCCCACCGGCGAGGCGAGCCGGTCGAGGCAGCGACGGCAGGAGAGCGGCCGCGTGTACGAGTGACAGCGTGATCTTCGTCCCGGCGAGGGCTCACCAGCGTCTCCGCCGTCATCGCTCGTGGGCGGGCCATTCCTCGGCCAGGAGCGCGTATGAGAGACCGTCGATCCATCCCTTGGTGCGGTGGAGTGAGTCTCTCACCGTGTGCTGTTCGCGGCGCATCCCGACCCGCTCCATCAGCCGCCACGAGGATTCGTTGTCGTAGAAACAGTCCGCGTGCAGGCGGCGCAGGCCGAGCCTCCTGAAGGAGATGTCGATGAGGGCGCGTACCGCTTCGGTGGCGTAGCCCTTGCCGCCGTAGGCGGGGTCGAGCGTCCACCCGAGCTCTCCTTGGACGCTTTTCGCCTGGTCAGCGACCTCTTCCTGGGCCCAACCATCCTGGACCCTCAGTGTCAGGTCGCCGATCACCCGGCCGTCCAGTTCGATGAGGAGCAGGTCTGCGAGCCGCTCCTCGCTGAGGAAACGCTCACGGTAGTCGTCGTAGGTCTTTGTGGCGGCCGCGATCCATTCGTGAGTCTCCGGCAGTTGCCGGAAGGCCCAGGTCGCGTCCAGGTCGTCGGGGGCAGCGCGGCGCAACAGCAGCCGCTCGGTGGAAATCGGCCAGTCCAGCGTGTCAAGAGGGTGACGCATGGGCCCTCATGGTGACAGCGGGCTGTGGTGACACACAAACGGATTATTGCGGACGACATCTCCGAGAACGACGCGGCGATCGCCCTCCAGGAACCGACAGGACACCGAAGCGACCAGCGCGGCCGCCGCCACCGCAACCCCGCGCCGGCTTCGTCGACGGCCCGGCTTCAGCGCCTCCGTCTGTCAAGGACATCCCGCACTATCGTTGCGGCATGAACACCCCGGCGGCGGAAGCCGACATCGACGTCGACCTGGTCGACCGCCTGATCCGCGTGCAGCACCCGGATCTGGCAGGCCCGCTCACCCCCGTCGCCAACGGCTGGGACAACGTCATCTACCGCCTGGGGACAGACCTGTCCGTACGGCTGCCGCGCCGCCAGGTCGCCGTCGACCTCATCGTCAACGAGCAACGCTGGCTGCCGGTCCTGGCCGAGTACGTCGAGGTCGCACTGCCCATACCCGTCAGGGTCGGCGTGCCCGGCGAGGGCTACCCGTGGCCGTGGACGATCGCGCCCTGGTTCGAAGGCCGCACGCTCGCCGACGTGCCGCCGCCCGACCGTTCCGGCATCGCCGTTCCGCTGGCCGACTTCATGACAGGCCTCCACCGGCCCGCACCGCCTGAGGCCCCGCGTAACCCCGTCCGCGGCGTCCCGCTCACCGCTCGCGACGAAGTGGTACGGCAACGCCTGCAGTCCATTTCCCGATCAGCTGACCTTCTCCCCCTCTGGGAGAAGCTGGCCGCCCTCCCGCCCTGGCAGGGCCCCGCGCTCTGGCTCCACGGCGATCCGCACCCGGGAAACCTCCTGCTCAACGGGGAAGAGCTGGCGGCTGTCCTGGACTTCGGCGACCTCACCAGCGGCGATCCCGCCACCGACCTTGCCGCGGCGTGGCTGGTGTTCGACGAGAACGCGCGCGAGGTCTTCCGATCACGCGTGGACGCCGACGAGGTGACCTGGGAGCGCGCACGGGGCTGGGCCCTCGTCATGGGCACTGCTCTGGCCGCCCACTCGGCCGACAACCCCAGCATGGCGGCCATCGGCGAGCACGTCCTCGACCAGGTGCTTCTCACCTAGAGGTGTAACGCAGCACCTGACAGAGCAGCGTGGCTCGGTTGTCGGCGGCGAGTTCGGCGCGCGCAACCGGGGCTGCGACGGCTTGTCGGTCGCCGCTGGCCGTTCCCTTGTCGATCAAGCCCCGACTTGGCAGCCGATGAGGCGAAGACGGCCGGCGCCGTCCTCGACGTTCAGCACCGGGATCTCCGCGGCCGGTGCCGTCGGTGGCGCCGCGGCGGAGGTTCGATCGCTCGCAGGGTGTCCTCCGCCAAGTGGCCGGCGGCCGGGCGCTCACCTTCGACGGGCATACGGCCTTCCTGCGGTCGGAGGGCCGCGGATCAGCAAACCTGCTACCAGGTGACAGAGCCCCGGCGGCGCAGCCGGAAGGCGACCGCCGACACCCACAACATCGCGCCGGTCACGCCGACGGCCAGGGACACCGAACCCCCTTGGCCGCCGCTCATCGTCCAGCCGTTCCCCGCGATGACGGCCACGCCCGCCAGGAAGGACGCGACGGCCGAGCCCGCGGCTCCGGCCCGGGAGAAGTGGCGGCCGAGCACGAAGCAGGCCGCCGCCAGGGCGATGAAGGCGATCGAGCCGGAGGCCATGTGCAGCCCGGCGTGCCAGCTCATCGTCGCGGGCGGGCCCGCGGGGGTGCCGACGGGGAAGCCGTCGCCGGCGTCCATCCGGAAGATCCCCGCGAGGATCATCCCGATGCCGTTGACCAGCAGGAGGCGGGGCAGCCACCGGCCGGGGACGGCCCGGCGCAGCCCGTACGAGCCGGCGATCACCAGCGCGCCGACGACGAGGAAGTCGGCCACCTGGACCCAGCCGAGCGAGCCGGTCGACAGCTGGCTGAGCGGGTGGCGGACGATGTCGAAGCCCTCACGGGTGAGCACCTGAACCAGGTTGACCGCCGTCCACAGGGGAGCGGCGACGGCGCCCGCGGCCAGCAGGGTGCGGGTCGAGGAGGCGATGGGGGAGGAGGGGGAGGTGGGGGAGGTGGGGGCGATGGCGGTCATGTCCCGTGTCCTTTCGTGTTCTACTGCATACGCGACGAACGAGCGATGTGACAGGGAACGCACATGAGATTTCTGCTGACAAACGTGAGCGAGCGGCGCGACGACGAGAAGCTGCACGTCGAGATGGGCAGGTTCATCCAGGAGCTCACCGAGGCCGGCGTGCTGCTCGCCACCGGCGGCATGGAGCTGGGCGGCACCGTGCTCAGGTCCGCGGACGGCGAGCTGACCGTGACCGACGGGCCCTTCGCCGAGGCCAAGGAGATGGCGGGCGGCTTCGCGCTGGTCGAGGTCGGCTCGCGGGAGGAGGCGCTGGAGATCTCGCGGCGCTTCTTCGCGGTCGTCGGCGACGGCGAGTGCCACATGCGCCAGATCTACTGATGGACGCCGTCACGACGGTCTGGCGGGAGGAGTCCGCGCGGATCGTCGCCGGGCTGGCCCGGATGCTCGGCGACGTGGGCCTGGCCGAGGAGTTCGCCCAGGACGCGCTGGTCGCCGCGCTGGAGACCTGGCCGCGTGACGGCGTACCGGACAACCCGGGCGCGTGGCTGACGACCACCGCCAAGCGGCGCGCCCTCGACCACCTGCGCCGTACCAGGCTGCACGACCACGCGCGCCGCGACCTTGAGCCCGAGCAGCCCCCCGAGCAGCCCGGAGACCGCGAACGGCCGGAACAGGCCGAGGCCGGCGACGACGTGTTGCGGCTGATGTTCGTCTCCAGCCATCCCGTGCTGCCCGCCGAGGAGCGGACCGCGCTGACGCTGCGGCTGCTCGGTGGCCTGACCACCGCGGAGATCGCCCGCGCCTTCCTGGTGCGGGAGGCGGTCGTGGCCGGACGCGTCGCGCGCGCCAAGCGCACGCTCGCCGACGAGGGGGTGCCGTTCGAGCTGCCGCAGGGGCCCGAGCTGGCCGTACGGCTGGCGTCCGTGCTGGAGGTCATCTACCTGATCTTCAACGAGGGTTACTCGGCCACGGCGGGCGAGGACTTGACGCGGCCCGCCCTGGCGCTGGAGGCGCTGCGGCTCGGACGGCTGCTGGCCGGGCTGGCGCCGGGCGAGTCCGAGGTGCACGGGCTGGTGGCGCTGATGGAGATCCAGCAGTCGCGCGCGGACGCCCGTACCGGGCCGTCGGGAGAGCTGGTGCAACTGCACGAGCAGGACCGGGGACGGTGGGACCGGGAGCTGATCGCGCGCGGGTTCGCCTCCATGCTGAGGGCGCGGGAGGCGGGCGGAGGGCTCGGGCCGTACGTCCTTCAGGCGGCGATCGCGGTGTGTCACGCGCAGGCGGCCGGGGCGGCCGACACGGACTGGGACCGGATCGCGGCCCTCTACGGCCCGCTGGTACGGCTGCTGCCCTCGCCGGTGGTCCGGCTCAACCAGGCGGTCGCCGTCGGCATGGCGACCGGGCCGGAGGCGGGGCTGGCGCTGATGGACCCGCTGCTGTCGGACCCGGCGCTGCGGGACTACCCGCCGCTGTCCGCCGTCCACGGCGACCTGCTGGCGCGGGCGGGACGTGACTTCGAGGCCGCGACGGCGTTCGAGCGGGCCGCCGCCCTCACCCGCAACGCCGCCGAACGCGCCTTCCTCCTCGCCCGCGCCGCCCGCCACCGCACCGCCTCCCCTCTCGCCCGTACGGCGGGCACTCCGGCCATGGCCCTGCTCGGCGACGCGGCGGACCGGTTCCTGGCACGTACGGACCTGGACGCCGGGACGATCCGGTCGTACGGGCAGACGTTGCGGCGGCTGAGCCTGGACCTGGGGGCCGCCACGCCGCTGGCCGACCTCACCCCCGCCCTCGTGGCCAGGGTGTTCACCGCCGCCTGGAGCACGGCCGCGCCCAGGACCTGGAACCGCCACCGCGCGGCCGTACGGTCGTTCGGCGCGTGGGCGGGCCTCGGCGACCTGCCGGCCGAGCTGCCCAGGAAGCACGACGACCGCAGGAGACGCCCCGCCGTCGACGACCGGGCACTGGCCGCGCTCTGGCGGCACCCGTCGACGCGGGAGAGGGCACTGTGGCGGCTGGTGCACGAGTCGGGCGCCTCGGCCGCCGCCGTCCTCGCGCTCAACGTCGAGGATCTCGACCTGCCCGCCCGCGGCGCGGCCACGATCACGTGGGGCGACGGCGCCGCGCCCCTGCTGGAGGAGCTGGTCGCGGGCCGGACCGTCGGCCCCCTCTTCCTGGCCGACCGCAGGCCCGCCCCCGCCCGGACGCCGGACCCGGCCGACCTGTGCCCCGAGACCGGCAGACGCCGCCTGTCCTACGAACGCGCCGAGTACCTGTTCAAGAAGGCCTCGGGCGGCTTCACCCTGCACCAGCTCGCAGCGTCCGTACGCCGTTCGGCACCAGCACCACGCGCAGCAACGCGGTGACCGCCACCGCGCCGGTGAGGTCGAGCATGCCGGCGCCGGGTGAGAGCACGGCGTGCGATCGCCGGGAGCGGGGCACGCACGGAGGGCCGAGTCGGCCCGTGTCACAGCCGTCCTGCTGTCCCGCGGCGGGCGTGAAGCATTCGGGACGCTGCGATGGCGGCCGGCACGAGAACGATCCTGAGCCGATGGCCCGCCGGTGAGGGCTCAGCCGTTTCGTCCGGCGAGCGGCGTGCGTCGCGGATCAATGACTCCAGCTCCAGGCCGGTACCGATATGGCGCTCCAACCCCGCAAGCCCTATTCTCACCCATCGTGAAGCCCCTCAAGATCGCGGCACTCGCCTGCGCCCTCCTCACCCCCTTGACCGTCACGGCGGCCGCGCACGCCTCGGCATATCCCGTGAAGAACCCCGTGCTCGTCAAGAACGCGTTGTACCAGGCCGGGCCGCTGCCCACCACGACCTGTAACAACCTGCCGGACGAGCCCACGACGCCCGCCGAGGCCCGTACCTACATCAACGAGGCCCTGCGCTGCCTGGAGAACACGTGGGGACCGCACCTGCAGAAGGCCGGCCTGCCCTATGAGCCGGTCAAGGTGCGGTACGTGACCCGCCTGCCCAAGAACTACTGCGGGGCCGAGGACGGCGAGACAATCCAGTCGTCCGAGGTGTGGTATTGCGACTGGGACCGCACGCTGTCCTTCAAGATCGGCAAGTACTGGCTCCTCGGGCCAATCAGCGGCCTCGATCTCTTCGACACGATCGCCGGCACGTACAGCTACCACGTGCAGAAGCAGGCCGGTATCTACGACGCCGGCGAGAACCTCAGAGCCGCCAGCAAGGCCGAGCACCTCGAGCAGGGGCGGCGCATGTACCAGCAGGCCGACTGCCTGGGCGCGGCCTTCACCAAGAGCGTCTGGCCGCTGCCTGGCAAGACCGAGCAGGACTGGGAGAAGGCCGCGTCGTCCTTCTACCGCGACTCCGCCGAGTACGGCAAGGCCGCCAACCGCAAGCGGTGGGTCAAGGCCGGTTTCCGCACCGCCGACCCGGCCTCCTGCAACACCTGGGCGGCAGCCTCGTCCAAGGTCTCCTGACGCGATCGACCCCGGGCCGGCCGCCGCAGGGGCGGGTGACGTCGGCACGGTGATCAGCCGGGTGCTCGCCCCCCACCGCATCCGCGTGGCGATCCGCTACCCCGAGCGGGACGCCACCACCGCCGACCTGCGCGACATGCCGCACGGACCCCCGGATACTGTGCGTCAAGTGGTCGCTCACACTAGTCGAAGTACTCGCTGCACGACTGAGAGCCACCAAGACAGCTGCTGGTCAGGGGCTTACCGGAAGCCAAGGCAGGTCAGGCGAACAGCTCACGGAGAGCCGCCGTCGAGCCCAGCATGCTGCGGGGTCAGCCACACCGCCGCTGCCATGGTGGACGCGCCGAGCAGCACGCGTCTGGATTGTCTCGCTGATCAGGAGACCTTGAGCACGAGCTTGCCCGTGGTCGTGCCGGACTGATGCGCCGGCGCGCCTCGGCCGCCTGATCCAGCGTCAGTTCCTCGACGCGCAGCGGCAGGTCGCCTGCCGCCACGGCGGCGACGGCGCGGCGCAGTGCACGTCCCGCCTCTGCGGGAAAGGGGGCGGCGACCTGCTCAAGCCGGCCCAGCTGAAGGAGATGAAGCAGACCATCGACTCTCCGGCACTCCCGCGCGGCTGGGGGTTACGGGCTCGGCCTGATGAAGATCAAGCTGAGCTGCGGCGGCCACGCGTGGGGCAACGGCGGCGACATGCCCGGTTACGAGACCCGCAACGGCATCACCGAGGACGGCCGGAGCGCCACACTCGCCGTGACCGCACTACCGACCTCAGACGGCAGCGCCGACCGCGTCGACGGCACCCTCGACGCCATGCTCTGCGCCCAGAAGTAGGGTCGCGCCCGGCTGGCCGGTCGTCGGACAACGTGTCGGCTATGTCAATCGGTGGTGCCGGCGTGTACGGCGATGATTCGCCAGCCGTGCGTCTCGTCGTACAGCCAAGTACGGGTGTAGCGCATCCTGGCCGCGAACGGCGTACCCGAGACGGTCCCTTCCAGGGTGCCGAGGAACCACGTCACCCCGGTGCGCCCATCGGCGAGCACGGTCAACTCCTCCTCGGCCACCTTCGTCAGCACCTGCGTCCGAGTGCGGTGCAGCTCCAGGTCGTCGGCCTTGGTCGCAACGTTCGCACCGAAGGTGAAGATCAGCCGATCGTCCAGCAGCCGATCCAGCGCCTCGACGTCTCCAGCGAGCTGCGCGGCCTGGAGTCGGCGCTCGGCGTCCCGCAAGTCTTCCATCATGAGGTCCACTCTCCCAGTCGGCGCCGTATCCGCGCCAGGACGTTCACGCTCGGCTGATCTTCGCAGCTCGATCCAGGGGCACGGGGCATCGCGTCGCGAGCGGACCGGGGAGCGTCCTTCTGATGCGTCGCTCACGAGGAGGTCGACTGCTTCGGGGCCGGGTCGTCGGTCCAGCCCGGTCGTTCCAGCACGTACGCCAAGGTCTGATGCCGCCTTTGGCGGCGTCGAATCCGGCACGCCGGCGGAAGGCGATCAGGAAGGGCTCGGCGGCGAGGTCCTCGGCGACGTCGAGGTCGAGGCGGCGGCCGATGTAGCTGCGGATCTCCTCGTAGCGGGCATCGAAGAGGGCGGAGAATCGCTCGGGATCGGCGACCGCTCCGTCGAGGAACGTGGTCATGCACGGGTCTCTCTCGCCGGGAATGCCGGACACCACTGATTGCCCGGTCGCCGCCCACCCTTCACAGGAGTTCGGCCCCTCGGCTGCCGACCGATCGATCGGTAGGATCCGGCTCATGGACATCATCGCGGCCACCCGGCACGGCAAGGTGCGCGGCCGACTCCACGCCGGGATCCAGGTCTTCCGGGGCATCCCGTATGCGGCGCCGCCGTTCGGCGCCCACCGATTCCGCGCCCCGGCGCCCGTCGTGCGCTGGGACGGCGTCCGTGACGCGGCGGAGTTCGGCCCGACCGCCCCCAAGCGGCCCTACCGGCCGCCGCTCGACCGGCTCATCCCCGAGCAGCAGATCCCCGGCGACGAGTGCCTCAACCTGAACGTCTGGACCCCCGGCGCGGACGGCGGCGCGCGTCCGGTGATGGTGTGGATCCACGGCGGCTCCCTGCGCAACGGCTCCTCCAGCCTGCCCCTGTACGACGGCCATGCCTTCGCCGGGGACGGCGTCGTCCTGGTCTCGATCAACTACCGGCTCGGCGTCGAGGGCTTCGGCGTCTTCCCCGACGCCCCGGACAACCGCGGCCTGCTCGACCAGATCGCCGCGCTGGAATGGGTGCGCGACAACATCGCGGCCTTCGGCGGCGACCCCGGCAACGTCACCGTCTTCGGCGAGTCGGCGGGCGCCGTCAGCATCGGCGCGCTGCTCACCAGTCCGCGCGCCAGGGGCCTGTTCCGCCGGGCGATCATGCAGAGCGGTCCGCCGCACACCGTGACGCGGGCCGAGGCCGCGCGGACGGCGCTGCTGATGGCGGACCGGCTCAAGGTGCCGGCCACGGCGGAGGCGTTCGCCGCGATCGACCGGGAGCGGCTGCTCGACGTCCAGACCGAGGTGGTCGGCAAGGCGGACCCGATCACCGGCGGCCCCGGCTTCCACATCGTGACCGAGCCGGACGCCGGTCCGGTCGAGGCCGCCCTGCTCATCGGCGCCAACCGGGAGGAGTACCGGCTCTGGTTCGTCCCGAGCGGAGCCGTGGACCGGGTCGGCCGGCTCACGCTCCGCCTGGCCCTGCTGAAGCTGCGCGTCCCGGGACGGGCCCTGCGGCTCTACCGGTCCGCCCGCCCCGGCGCCACGCCCGGGGAACTGCTCGGCGAGATGGCCACCGACCTGCTGCTGCGCGCCCCGGTCAACCGCCTGGCCGACAGCGTGCAGCGGGCCCACGTCTACGAGTTCGCGTGGCGGACGAAGGTCATGGACCTGCGCGCCTGTCACGCCCTGGAGATCGGCTTCGTCTTCGACAACCTGCGGCACTCGCGAGAGCTGGCCGGCGACGAGCCCCCGCAGGAACTGGCCGACGCGATGCACCGGGCCTGGGTCGCCTTCGCCGCGACCGGCGACCCGGGCTGGCAGCCGTGGGACTCCTCCCGTCCCGTCATGGTCTTCGACTCGCCGGGCTCGGGCGTCGTGCACGCGCCGCGCGACGAGGAGCTCAGGGTCTGGTCAGCTCGCGCGCGGTGATCGCCGCCGCCAGCAGCCGCGCCTGCGCGGGTTCGGCGAGGTCGAGCCCGGTCAGCAGGCTCACCCGGCGCAGCCGGTAGTCCAGCGTGTTGCGGTGGATGTGCAGGTCGAGCGCGGTCCGGCGGCGGTTGTGGCCGCGCTCGACGAAGGCCCGCAGCGTCTCCAGCAGGTGGGGGTGGCCGTCGAGCGGCGCGAGCTTGGCGGCCAGCCGGGCCAGCCCCGCGCCCGGACGGGCCAGCTGGTGTTCGAGCAGCACGTCGTCCAGGCGGTAGAGACCGGGCGGCCGGTCGAGCCTGCGTACCAGGTCCAGCACCTCGCGGGCCTCTTGCGCCGCGCCGGGGATCGCCGCGGGCGTCGCGGCGCGGGCGGCGGCGGCCGGCACGGGGCGGCCCACGGCCGTGGCCAGCCTGTCCGGGAGCGCGTCCAGGGCGTGCCCGCCGGGCAGCAGCGCGACTCCTTCGACGTGGTCCATCAGCACCAGCGTCCCGGTGTGCGCGTCCAGGGCCGACTGCACGAGCCGGGCCGGCGGCGCGGGCTGTCCCAGGTCGAGGAGCAGCACCTCGTGCTCCTGGCCCACCTCGACCCCCGCCGCCGCGGCCAGGCTCTCGTACGGGTGGCCGCTCAGCAACGCGCCGATCAGCGCGCGGCGCACCCGTTTGTCCTCGCTCCTGATGTCCTCCTGGGCCTGCTGGTGCGCCAGGGCGACGGCGGGCATGGCCGCGCGCAGGCAGCCGAGCATCCGCCGGCCGGCCGCGGCCAGCTCCTCCGGCGCGGCCACCTCGGTCAGCGCCTGCCACCAGACCTCGGCGCCGATGAGGTAGGCGGTCACCGCCGCGTCCAGCGGCAGGTGGTCCTCGGCGCGGCGCGCGGACCACTCGATGACGCGGGTCAGGTCGGCCGGGCCCATGGCGTCGGGGCGGCTGAGCGCGCGCAGCAGGATCGTCAGGACGGCCGAGACCGAGCCGGCCACCTCGCCGTGCAGGGTCGCGGGCGGCAACTCCCGGTAGAACGGCACTTCGGCGGCGCACCGGGCGATCACCGCGGCGGTGAGCCCGCGCACCCTCGGCTGCATCCGGCTGTGCAGGTCGGACATCCCGTGATCGTCACATTGCCCAAACCGGCCCGTCAATTGTTGGCCCGAATGCGGAGAGACGGCGGCCTCCTTCGTGTACAGGATTCGTGCAAACCCCCCACTCAGGAGGCCGCCTTGTTCCGACGCCTGCTCACCGCCCTGCTCGTCGTGCACGCACTCGGCACGGCTCCCGCCCACGCCGCGACCACGGACTGGGGCGCGCCCGGCTCCTACGCGACCGCCGTGGAGGTCGGCGTGGTCAACACCCTCTACTACCCGCGCGACATCGCGAGCAGCGACCGCCGCCACCCGGTGATCGTGTGGGGCAACGGCACGGGCGGCGCCCCGCTGGTCTACCGCGACCTGCTGCTGCAGTGGGCCAGCCACGGCTTCATCGTCTCGGCCGCCAACACCCCGATGTCGAACCTCGGCGTCTCCATGCGGGCCGGGATCGACGCGCTCGCCCGCCGCGACGCCGACCCGTCGAGCCCCTTCCACGGCAAGGTCGACCTGACCCGCGTCGGCGCCTCCGGGCACTCCCAGGGCGGCGCGGCGGCCATCGTCGTCGGAGCCGACGCCCGGGTGGACACCGTCCTGCCCATCCAGCCCGGTCCGCTGGCCGACATCGACGGCGTCCACGGGCCCGCCTTCCTGATGGCCGGTCAGAACGACTCCATCGTCTGGCCCGGGCTGGTCAGGTCCTTCTTCGACGACGCGGACCACATCCCGGCGATCTACGGCGAGGTGCGCGGCGCCGACCACTTCACCGTCGTCGGCGACCCCGGGCCGTTCGCGGCGCCCACCACCGCCTGGTGGCGCTTCCAGCTCATGGACGACCCCGAGGCGCGGTCCCTCTTCCACGGCCCGGACTGCGGCATCTGCCTGGACCGCGGCACCTGGTCGGACGTGCGCCGCAACGCGCTCGTGCCGCAGTGACCGAAGGGCCCTCCGGCCATGGCCCCGTCGGCGCTCTGACGTGCGAGGAGACCGGCCGGAGCGGCGTCTTGGCAGAATGAGCGCGTGACTGACGACCGATCGGCCGCTCCGGCGACCCAGCGCCGGATCGCCGCCTCCGACATCCGGCTGCCCGAGCACATCCTGCTCCAGGGCACCTCCGGCCGGATCCTGCGCGAGGCGCTGCAGCTCTTCGCCGAGCGGGGCTTCTACGGCACCTCCATCCGCGACCTCGCGGTGGCCTGCGAGATCCGCTCGGCGACGCTCTACTCCCACTACCCGACCAAGGAGAACGTCCTGGCGGAGCTGGTGCGCATCGGTCACGAGGAGCACCACCGGCGGCTGACCGAGGCGGCCGCGGCGGGCCCGGCCGATCCCGCCTCGCGCCTGCGCCGGGTGGTGCGCGCCCACGTCCTGGCGCACGCGGAGTTCCCCATGCTGGCCGTCGTGGCCGACAACGAGCTGCACGCCCTGTCTCCCGAGCTGGCCGGCCCCGCGCTCATGCTGCGCGCGGCCGGCCGGCAACTGCTCATCGACATCATCGACGAGGGCATCGCCGCGGGCGTCTTCGCCGTGCCCGACGCCTTTCTCGCGGTGACCGCGATCAGCGGGATGGGGATGCGCGTGGCGAACTGGTACGACTCCGCCCTGCCGTACGAACCGCACGAAGTTGCGGACACCTACGCGGACTTCGCGCTGCGCATCACCGGGGAGAGCCCCTGACGCCGGACGGCCCAGGGGCTATTTGAGGCTGCCCGCCGTGATGCCGCTCACCACCTGACGGTTGAACACCACGTAGACCGCGATCATCGGCAGCGTGATGATCGACAGGGCCGAGAACAGCAGGCCGTGGTCGGTCACGTAGCGGCTGGAGAAGGCCAGCAGGCCGGTCGGGATCGTCTTGAGCGAGTCGTCCTGGATGTAGAGCAGGGCCAGCAGGAACTCGTTCCAGCAGGACAGCGCCGAGAACACCGCCACGGTCGCCAGCCCCGGCCGCAGCAGCGGCAGCGCGATCAGCAGGTAGACCCGCAGGTCGGAGGCGCCGTCGATGTGCGCGGCCTCGAACAGCTCCCGTGGCAGCGCGTCCAGGTAGACCTTGATCAGGTACGTGGCCAGCGGCAGCCCCATGGCCGTGTACGGGACGATCAGCGCCCACCGGGTGTCGCTCAGCGCCAGCTCGGTGAACATCGTGCTCTGGGCGATGAAGTACGACTGCAGCGGCAGCAGCAGCCCGAGCGCCAGCAGGCCCATGAACAGCCCGCGCCCGCGGAAGTCGAAGCGGCTGAACGCGAACGCCGCCGCCGACGACAGCGCCAGGATCAGCAGCACCGACACCGAGGTCACGATCACGCTGTTGAGCGCGTACCCGCCGATGCCGCCGACCTCCCACGCCTCGGCCCAGCGGCCGAAGTCCAGCGACTCGGGCAGGGCGAACGGGTCGGCGAAGATCTGCGCGTTGGACTTGAAGCTGGAGGCCACCATCCACAGCAGCGGCAGGAAGAACGCCGCCGACACCACGGCCAGCAGCACGGTCGAGAGCCGTCTCATCGGGCCGGCCTCCTGCGCAGTCGCATGAACGCCAGCCCGATGAGGACGACGGCCGCGGTCATCAGCACCGCCATGGCGGAGCCGTAGCCGACCTCGCCGTCACGGAAGACCACCCGGGTCAGGTACGTGGTGGGGATCTCCGTCGCGTTGTACGGCCCGCCGCCCGTCATGACGTAGAACAGGTCGAACGTCTGGAAGCCGCCCGTGACGCAGAGCAGCAGGCAGACCTCGACCGCGTCCCTGATCATCGGCACCTTGATCCGGCGGAAGATGGCCGGCTCGCCGGCGCCGTCGAGGCGGGCGGCCTCGATCACGTCCGTCGGGATCTGGGCGAAGGCGGCGTAGAAGATCGCCATGTAGAACCCGGCGTACACCCACCCGGAGACGACGCAGACGGCCAGGAGCGCCGTGCTCTCGTCACCCAGCCAGACCTCGCCCGGCACGCCGACCAGCCCCAGCAAGGCGTTGACCAGGCCGAAGTCGGCGTTGTAGACGAACGCCCAGAGCACGGCCACGACCACCATCGGCAACATGACCGGGGTGAACAGCGCGACCCGGAACCAGGGCGCCCCGCCGCGCCGGGTGACCAGCAGCCCGGCCAGGACGAGGCCCACGGCGACCTCCAGCACGATGGTCACAACGATGTAGATGCCGACATGGACGAACGAATCCAGAAAAATCGTGTCCTGGGCTGCTCTGAGGAAATTGTCGAGGCCGACGAACTCCATCGGCCCGAAACCGGTCCACTCTGTCAGGCTGAACGCCCCGGTCGCCAGCGCGGGCACGAGCACCGCGAAGCCGAACACCAGCAGCGCCGGGGCGGCGAACAGGTACGGCGTGAGCTTGCGTCTCATCCCGCGACGGCCAGCGCTTCCTTGGGAGACTTCACCCCGCCGAGCACCGCGGCCAGCGCGCGGTAGAGCGCGTCGGCGCGCTTGAGGTCATAGCCGGTGTCCGGCGGGGAGACCACGGTCCTGGCCTCGGCCAGCAGGTCGTTGAGCCGGGTGGTCCGCGCGTCGATCTGCCCGGCGCCCGCCGCCCTGGCCTGGGGCACCGTGCCCGCCTTGACGAACGCGGCGGCGTTGGCCGGGGAGTTCAGCAGCGCCAGGAACTCGGCCGACTCCTTGACCTTCCTGCTCCTGGCGTTGATCACGTAGCCGGTGACGACGCCGATCACGCTGTCCTGGTCGCCGGCGCCGCCGGTCATCGCCGGCAGGTTGACGTAGTCGAAGTCCAGCTTCGGGGCCTCGTCCAGGGCCCAGCTGACCAGCCACGCCCCGATCGGGTGCATGGCCGCCTTGCCCTGGAAGAACAGCTGCGCGCCCTCGTTGTCGTTGGCGGCGTTGGCGCTGCTGTTGACGCACTTGTGGTCGTGCAGCTGGGCCACGTAGCCGAGCGCGCGTTCCCAGGCGGGGTCGGTCATGGGGGCCTTGCCCGACAGCACGTCCTGGTAGGACTGCTCGCCGACGACCCGGGAGACCAGGTGGGACAGCCAGTTGCCGGCGGCCCACAGGTCCTTGTTGCCCGAGGCGATCGGGG
Organism: Nonomuraea sp. NPDC049655; assembly: GCF_044465465.1. Lineage (NCBI taxonomy): Bacteria > Bacillati > Actinomycetota > Actinomycetes > Streptosporangiales > Streptosporangiaceae > Nonomuraea > Nonomuraea sp. NPDC049655. The sequence continues at coordinate 882,083 of NZ_JBITLS010000003.1, read as the reverse complement.
TGACGCCCTTGGCGTTGAGCGTGTCGCAGGCCGTGAGCAGCTCTTCGAACGTCTTGGGCGGCTGCACGCCGGCGTCGGCCAGGATCTTGGTGTTGTACCAGAGGACGTTGGTGACATCGGCCGCGAACGGCACCATGACCGTCTTGCCGTCGACCGTGGTGCGCTTGTAAGCCTCGTCCGGGATGAGGCCCTTGAGGGGACCTGTGGTGACTTGGGAGGAGATGTCGGCGGCGAAGCCGTCCTTGACCCGGGTGCGCAGGCGGTCGCCGGCCCACTCGAAGTAGACGTCGGGCGCCTGCCGGCCGTTGAGCAGGTTCTGCAGGCCGATGGTCTGGTAGAGGTCGTCCTCCTGGAAGTTGAGCTCGACCTTGGCGCCCGGGTGTGCCTTCTCGTACTGGGCCGCGACGTCCTTCCACACCTTGATCTGCTCCTCGCCGGGGGAGCTCATCGCGATCCGTAACACTTTGTCGGTGGCCGCGCTCTGCCCGCCGCCACCGCAGGCCGACACCAGCAGCATCAGGGCGAGCGCCCCGGCCGTCCTGTTCACCATGAGAACTCCTCAAGACAGTCGCCGAACACCCGCTTGGGTGCGGGGCGACGGGGGTGCGGTCGTACGTTTCGACGAGCGGTGGCCAGCAGCGCCAGCGCGCCCCGCTCGAACTCCTCCAGCCAGGGCCGGGCCTCGGCCACCAGCGCGCCGCGCCGCACCGGCCCGCGCAGCAGGTGCCCGGCCGCGGCCAGCAGCTCCTCCGCGTGCGCTGCCAGCAGCCGGTCGCCCGCCGCGGCGTCGCCGGACTCGCGCTCGAACGCCCACTGCTCCAGCACCCCCGTGAGCCTGGGCGCGTCGTACGGCTCCAGGCAGGAGCCGCGCACGTTGTCGGCGAAGAGCCGGTAGGCGGCCAGATCCGCGCCGTCACCGACGACGTCGGCCAGGGCCCGCTCCCAGCTCTCCTCCGGGTCGTAGCCCTCCGGGTCGCGCAGGTAGTCGGCGACCGTGGCGAAGGCGATCTTCGATGACTCGTAGAGCTCCATGCCGTTGGCCACGACACCGGTGGCGAACCGGTACAGGTGCCGGTCCCTGCCCCGGTACGGGCCGATGTGCAGCTCGTGGCCCATCGCGACGTCGTTGACCGGGTAGTTGTCCCAGTAGAGCGGGGCCCGGTTCAGCGTGCGGGCGACGGCCGCGGCGTCGGCCAGGTCGATGGTGGCCGAGCAGATGCTCCGGCCGGTCCAGAACAGGTCGATCCGGGCGTCGATCAGGCCGAGGGCCCGGACGTACGGGTCGTCGCCGGTGCCGCAGTAGACGGTGGGGCAGACGAGCAGCCGTCCGGTGCGCGCGAAGACGGCCTCGATGAGCGCGACCTGCGCGGCGGCGAGATCGTCGAAGGCGGCGGCGTCCCGCGGGTGCCGCAGCCGCATGGGGATGTCGTCGAGCAGCAGCCCGACGCCGGCGGCCCCGGCCTCCATGGCCCGCTCGAACGCCACGCACAACGCCTGGACGTCGCCGGCGTCGGAGTAACGCAGTGACAGGCCGGGCGAGAGGCAGTAGATGACGTCCACCCCCGCCTGCCTGCCGCGCGCGGCCAGCTCGCCCAGCCCCTCCACGCCGGCCTCCCGCCACGACGGCCGGTCGGCCTTGGGGGCGTGGACGTAGGTGTTCATGCCCCGCGCGCCGAGGAAGCCGAGCAGGTCGAGCCGCTGCTCGTGACTCCATGGACGGCCGTAGAACCCTTCGATGACCCCGCGGACCGCAAAGCCTGCTGACTTCATGAAGACAGTAAAGAGTCTTTATCTCATCTAGGCAAGAGTCTTTACCAGACTTCTCGACGGGAGGACACGGTCGTGTTCACGGGCATGACGGCCGCCGAGTGGCGAATCCGGCTCTGAGCCGCCGCTCCACCGCCTCGGACGTCGCGCCGAGGCGGTCCAGCCCGTGCAGGGCCGACCCCACGATCGGCGGCGCGTCCAGCACCCGGACGTCCACCCCGGGCAGCCCCTTGCCGATCCGGGCCAGCAGCCGGGCGTCCCGGCCGGTCAGCACCCCGCCCCCCAGCACGACGGGCACGCCCACCCCGCCCCAGTCCAGCCGCTCGATCGCCGCGCCCGCCCAGGCCGCGACCTCGTCGCCCAGACGCTCCACCAGCGACACGGCGACGGCGTCCCCTGCGCCCGCCACCTCGAACAGCACCGGCACCAGCTCGTGCAGCCGCTCCTCGGGCAGGCGCCCGAGGTGGAAGCCCACACACACCGAGGTGACGTCCGGCAGGCCGAAGCGGGCGGCCACGGCCTGGCGCAGCAGGGTGCGCGGGCCGCGGCCGTCCTCGTCGCGCACGGCCCACCACAGCACCTCCTCGCCCAGCCATTCCCCGCCGCCCCAGTCGCCCGAGCGCCGGCCCAGCGCCGGCCACCGGGCGACCTGGCCGCCGGGGCCGCGCGCCACGCAGTTCATCCCGCCGCCGCACACCACCGCCACGCCGTACGGCACGTCCGCCCCCGCCCGCAGGATCGCGAAGGTGTCGTTGTCCACGACGACCTCGGGCGCCCACTCCCGCGCCTCGACGGCCCGCTGCAGGATCTCCTGCTCGACCGGCAGGTCACAGTGCGCCAGGAACGCCGACACCCGCTCGGCCACGAAGCCGCGGCGGCCGCTGTCCGGAGGCGGGTCGGCCTGCCGTACGGCCGCCGCCACGAGGTCGGCGAGCAGGCCGATCGCGGCGGGAAGCCGCGGCCCGTGCGGCTGGAACCCACCGCCGCGCACCCAGGCGAGCAACTCGCCGTCGGCGCCGGCCAGCGCCACGTCGGTCTTGCTGTTGCCCGCGTCGATCGCCAGGACCGCGGGCCCGGTCACGAGGCCCAGACCTGGTGGGCCGCCAGCAGCCGGTCGGCCAGCCCCTGCGCCAGGTCGTACTGCCCCACCAGCGGATGGGCCAGCAGCGCCGCCTCCACGTGCGCCCGATCAGGGCGGGACGCCGCCCGCACCGCCAGCTCCTCGTACGCGCTGACGTGCGCGATCAGCCCCGCCTGCAAGGGCTCCACCGCCGGCACGGCCAGCGGCACGGCCCCGGCGGCGGTGATCCGCGCCGGCGTCTCGATCACCGCCGAGGCGGGCAGGAAGGGCAGGGTCCCCTCGTTGCGGACGTTGACCACCTGCACATCCCCCCGGTCATGGAGCAGCGAGGCGAGCAGGTCGACCGCGGCCGTCGAGTAGAACGCGCCGCCCCGCTGCTCCAGGAGCTCCGGCTTGTCGTCCAGCGCCGGGTACATCTCCAGCAGCCGCCGCTCCAGCTCCAGCACCTCCTGCGCCCGCGTCGGACGCCCGAGCTGCTCGGCCACCACCTGGTCGTGGGCGTAGTAGAAGCGCAGGTAGTAGGAGGGCACGACGCCCAGAGCGGTGATCAGCTCGGGCGGCAGCTCGCACTCGGCGGCCAGCTCGGCGACGTGCCGCTCGATCAGCCCCGGCAGCACGTCGACCCCGTCCACCCACGCCGAACGCTCCCACGACAAGTGATTGAGCCCGACATGGCCCAGCGTGAGCTCCGCGGGCGTGCAGCCGTGCAGCCGGGCGAACAGCCGCTGGAACCCGATGGCCACGTTGCACAGGCCGACGGCGCGATGACCGGCGTCGAGCAGGGCGCGGGTGACCAGCCCGACGGGGTTCGTGAAGTCGATCAGCCAGGCGCCGGGGGCGAGGGCGCGGACCCGGTCGGCGATGCGCAGCACTTCGGGGATCGTCCGCAGGGCCTTGGCCAGGCCGCCCGCGCCGGTGGTCTCCTGGCCGACGCAGCCGCACTCCAGCGGCCAGGTCTCGTCGCCGTGCCGCGCTCGCTGGCCGCCGACGCGTAACTGCAGCAGGACGGCGTCCGCGCCTTCGACGGCGTCGTCCAGGCCGGTGGTGAGCCGGACGCGTCCGGCCCTGCCGCGCAGCATGCGGGTGGCCAGGCCGCCGACGACGGCGAGGCGTTCCTCGTCTGGGTCCATGAGGACGAGTTCGTCCAGCTCCAGGGCGGCCAGGCCGCCGGCGAGCTCGGGGGTGTAGGTGGAGCCGCCGCCGACGACGGTGACCTTCATCGGGCCTCCGCCCCGGACCCGGCGGCCTTGGCCGCCGCGGAGACCTTGGCCGCGGCCGAGATGCGGCGGGTGGCGACCGACTCCCTCAGCAGACGCGTGCCGTGGGCCAGGCCGCCGGTCAGCACGGGCGCGTTGCCCAGCGCCGAGACCTCGACGGCGGGCGGGTGGCGCAGCATGCCCGCCAGCGCGGCGCCGATCTCCGGCAGGATGCTCGCGCAGGCCAGCCCGATGCCCCCGCCGAGCACGACCAGCTCGACGTCGGCGACCCGGGAGATGGTGGCGATCCGCGACGCGATCCGCCGGGCCTCCTCGGCGACGATGGCCGAGGCCAGCCCGTCGCCCCGGGACGCGGCGGCGAAGATGGCCTCCGGCGTGGCGTCGAGCCGCAGCGTGGTGTCGCCGTCGCGCAGACCTGCCGCGATCCAGGCGCGGGCCCACTTCATCAGCGCGTCCCCCGAGGGGCTGTCGGGCAGCTCGTCCTCACCGGGCGCGGGGTCGTCGACCTCGCCGGCGGCCCCCCGGTGCCCTCGATGGGCCCGGTCGCCCAGGATCAGCCCGGCCCCGACGCCGGCGCCGATCGACAGGAACGCGAAGTCGGCGACCCCCCGCCCGGCGCCCAGGGCGTGCTCGCCGATCACCGCCAGGTTGACGTCGGTCTCGACCTCGGCCGGCACGCCGAGCGCGGCCTCCAGCCCGGACCGGATCGCCATGCCCTCCAGCGCGGGCCGGTTGCTCTGCCGGATGACCCCCTCCTCGGGATCCACCACGCCCGGCACCCCGGCCGCGACCAGCTCGATCCCCCCGCCGCCCGCCGCCGGGCCGCCGGGGGACAGGGTGTCGCGGACGGCCACGGCGGCGCGCAGGATCGTCGCCGGGTCGGAGTCGTCGATGCGTTCGTCGTGCCTGGCCAGCATCGTGCCGCGCAGGTCGCACAGCGCGCCGCGGACGAAGCGGGTGCCGATGTCCAGGGCCAGGACGTGGGCCAGCGTGTGGACCGGCTCGAAGTAGACGGCGCCGTAATGCATCTCGCCGGGCGGTTCGGCCTGGCGGACCAGGCCGGCGGAGGCGAGCAGGTCGAGGGCGTTGGCCACCGTCGGCTTGGTCATGCCGGTGCGGCGGCTCACCTCGGCCCGTGAGATCGGCGGGTCGGCTCGAATGGCCTCCAGGACCACGGACGCGTTGATCTCGCGCAGGGTGGTGAGCGTCGCATGCTGGGACATGGCCCGAATTCTAGTAAAGACTCTTGCCTGGATGCAATAAAGACTCTTTACTGTATCTCGCAGCCCCCTCATCCGGAGGAACCCCATGGCACGACTCCAGAACCTCCTGCTCGCCGCGACCGTCGCGCTCGGCGCGGGACCGGCCGTCACCGCCGCACCGGCCTCGGCCGCCGCACCCGCCTCGGCCGCCACGGTCGTCGATCCCTTCGTCCTCCAGGTCGGCGCCACGCTGCCGGCACTGCAAGGCAGGATCACCGCACTCGCCGCCGGCCCCGGTGGGGTCGTCGCCGCCGCCCACGACAAGGGCCTGGCCCTCTACGCCGCCGGCGCCTGGACCTCCCTGTCGGTCACCGCCGCCCACAAGGTCGTCTGGCGCGGCGACGACCTCGTCGCCCTCACCGCCGGCGGCCTGCTGACGATCAGGAACGCGGCGAAGACCGCCCGGCAGGCGGGAGAGCGCGACGACCTCGCCAAGGGCGCCGATCGGCTGCCGCCGGGCGTCGATCCGGCCACGGCGCTGCTGCTCGGCGGCGACGACGTGATCCTCGTCCAGGGCGACCGCCTCTACCGCAAGGGGCCCGGCGGCTCGTGGCGTCCCGACCGGCTGCCCGGACAGGCCACCGCCGCCGCCCGCGCCGGATCCGGGGCCGTCGCCGTCGCCACCGCCACCGGCGTCTTCGAGCACACCGGCCGCTCGTGGGCCCCGATCTCACCCGCCCCCGGCACCACCCACCTGGCCTACGACTCCAAGGGCCGCCTCTGGCTGGCCGGCCCCACCGGCCTCACGCTCAGGGACGGCGCCACCCTCAGGCAGTACGGCCCCGCCGAAGGGCTGCCCATGCTCGGCTTCACCGCGATCGCCCCCGGCGCCGGCGGCGACGTCTGGCTCGGCACGGCCAGGGGCGCCGTGCACTTCGACGGCGTCACCTGGGAGTACCGGCAGGGCCGCCGCTGGCTGCCCGACGACGCGGTCGCCGCGATCACCGTGGACGGGAACGCCAACGCCTACTTCGGCACCGCCACGGCCGCCGGCGTCATCGAGGCCCGCCGGACCACGCTGGCGGCGAAGGCGGCCGTCTACGAGCAGGCCATCGACGCCCGGCACAAGCGCACCCCGTACGGCTTCGTCGAGGGCATCGGGCTGGCCAGGCCGGGCGACCTGACCCAGTACGGCCAGGGTGCCAGCGACAACGACGGCCTCTGGACGGGCATGTACGGCGCGGCCGAGGCGTTCAGGTACGCCGCCACCAAGGACGGCACGGCCAAGGCCAACGCGCGCAAGGCGTTCGAGGCGCTGAAGTTCCTCGGCGACGTCACCCAGGCGGGCACCAACCCGGCGCCCAAGGGCTTCATCGCCCGCACGATCCTGGAGACCACGGCCACCGACCCCAACATCAAGGACGACGAGCAGCACGACCGCGACAAGCAGAAGGGCGACGCGTACTGGAAGATCCTGGTCCCGCGCTGGCCCAAGAGCGCCGACGGCAAGTGGTTCTGGAAGACCGACGCCAGCTCCGACGAGCTGGTCGGCCACTACTTCCTCTACGCGCTATACCACGACCTGGTCGCGACCGGCGCGGAGAAGGACGAGGTGGCGGGCGTCGTGACCAGGCTCACCGACCACCTGATCGACCACGACTTCTCCCTGGTCGACCACGACGGCAAGCCCACCCGCTGGGGCTTCTTCAACCCGAAGGAGCTCAACGGCAACCCGTGGCGGAGGGAGGAGCGCGGCCTCAACAGCCAGACCATCATCACGTTCCTCACCATCGCCCAGCATGTCGCGAAAAATCCAGAAAAGTACGCGCAGGCCAAGGCCAAGCTCATCGACGAGCACGGCTACGACCTGAACACCCAGCAGCCCAAGGTCACCCCGGGCGTCGGCGGCGGCAACCAGTCCGACGACGAGATGGCGTTCATGAACTACTACCACCTGCTCCGCTACGAGCAGGACGCCGACCTGAAGGCCACCTGGGCCCGCTCCCTCTACGACTACTGGCAGCAGGAGCAGTACGAGCTCAACCCGTTCTTCAACTTCATCGCCGGCCTCACCCTGAAGGACCAGGTCTGGACCGACGCCTACGGACCCTTCCCGCTGGAGATGGCCGGCCCCTGGCTGGAGCAGTCGATCGACACGCTGAAGCGCTTCCCGATCAACATGATCGACTGGAAGCAGAGCAACAGCCAGCGCCTCGACATCGTCAACCTCGGCCGGCACATCCGGCCCGACGCCGACCCCAAGAAGCTCGGCCTGCTCCGCAGCGGCACCGTGCTCCCGATCGACGAGCGGGTGATCGGCCACTGGAACCACGACCCGTACAAGCTGGACCAGGGCGGCGACGGCCACGGCGAGAACGACGGCACCTCGTACCTGCTGCCGTACTGGATGGGCCGGTACCACGGGTTCATCGCCGAGAAGTGAGCCGTCCGCGAGTTCTCATCCCCGGCCACATGTGAGCCACAAGGCGCCTTCACACGACGGTGACGGTTCGCCGTCCCCGTCCTGGCAGAACCTTGGAATCACTTGTGGCGACCGGCCGCTCCGGGCGATCCCGGCGGTCCGGTACGCCGGGCTCGGCCACAAGCCGGCCACAACTCCTCGCCGTACCTTCGTCCCCGTTCCGCGCGACGCCGCGCGGAGCGGGAACGGCACAGACGCGAGGACGGAAGTGAGCCCATGGACAACGGTGAGCGCCCCGAGGGGGATCGTCTCCTGCTCCAGGACGTCGCCAGGGCGGCACTGGCGCGGGCGACCGGGCAGCAGCCGACCGGGCAGGCGGCGATCGCCGGCTGGGAGATCCACCCCGGCACTCCGTGGACCTACGTGACCCCGGTGGACTCCGTCCAGCGGGCGCAGGGCTGGAAGCTGCACGTGTCGGCCACCCCGCTGTCGGCGCCCCTGGTGCTGGCCCGGGTCGTCGAGGTGCTGGGCCGCCACCGGTGCGCGTTCAAGTTCGCCTCCGGCCTTCAGGAGGTGGCCGCGCTCCTGTCCCGGGAGACGCCGCGCGGCTCGGTCGGCAAGTTCGTCACCGTGTACCCGCCGAACGACCGGGCCGCCGCGACGATCGCCGAGGACCTGCACGCGGCCACCTACGCCCTGAGCGGGCCGCCGATCCTGTCCGATCGCGCCTACCGGCCGGGCAGTCTCGTGCACTACCGCTACGGGGTGTTCGCCGCCCCGAGCGAACTCGGCCTCGACGGCGCCTACGTCTCCCGGCTGACCGCGCCCGACGGCACCAAGGAGATCGACCGGCGTGCGGCGTGGTACTCCCCGCCGTCGTGGGCGGCGTGCCCCTTCGAGCCGGAGCAGGCGCCGCCGGAGGCGGACCGCCCGGAGCAGGTGCTGCTCGCCGGCCGGTTCGTGGTGCGCAAGGCCGTCCGGCACGGCGCCAAGGGCGGCGTGTTCCTGGCCGAGGACCGGCACGAGGGGGGCGAGGTGGTCATCAAGCAGGCCCGCCCCCACCTCGGCGCGTCGATCGACGGACGCGACATGCGTGACCTGCTCCGTCACGAGGCGCGCATGCTCGACCTGTTCGGCCCGCCGGGCGTCACGGCGCGCAAGGTGGCGCTCTTCGAGCAGGACGGCAACCTGTTCCTGGCGCAGGAACTGCTGCCCGGCACCACGCTGAGCAGCTGGGCCGGCGAGCACCGCCGCGCCGGCTCCGACGCGGCGTGGCAGGAGAACGTCCTGCGCCTGTCCAGGAGTCTGGTGGCCCTGGTCTCCACCGTGCACGACCAGGGGTACGTGCTGCGCGACCTGACGCCGAACAACGTCATGATCACTCCGGAACGCGAATGCCGGCTGATCGACCTGGAGCTGGCCGCCGTCCCCGGCACGGTCGTCCAGCGGAGCCACACGCCGGGCTACGCGGCTCCCGAGCAGCGCGCCGCGGCCGTGCACGCGCCCGCGCCCGGCCGCGCCGCCGACCTGTACGCGCTGGGCGCGACGCTGTACCACCTGTGCACCGCGTCCACGCCGATGCTGCTGGACGACGATGCCCTCGGCGGGCGGTCACGCGACGCGCGGCTGGCCACGCTGGTGGGCGTCGCCACCGCCGGTGACCCTGTGGCGACCGCGATGGCGCCCCTGCTGCTCGGCCTGATGGCGGATGACCCTGAGGAGCGGTGGGACCTGCGCCGGGCGGAGGAGTTCCTGGGCGAGCTGTCCGGACGCGACGTGCCGTCCGTGGCGGCCGACGTCCGCCGCCTGGACGGGGCCGGCCAGGATCGCCTCCTCCACGACGGCATCGCCTACATCCGGCGCGCGATGTCACCGGAGGCGCTCGCCGCCTCCCGGCCCACGGGCGCCCTGTGGCCCGCCTCCGGGTTCGGCGCGACGGCCGATCCGTGTGCCGTCCAGTACGGCTCGGCGGGGGTGCTGCACCTGCTGGCGTCCGTCCTCGCGGGTGACCGGGCGCTCACCCCGCAGGCGCGCGACGATGCCGGCACGGTCCTGCGGGAGGCCGCGGCCTGGACGATCCGCCGTCTGGAGGGGGAGCACCGGCCGTCCCCCGGCCTGTACTTCGGCCGGGCCGGCATCGCCTGGGGCCTGTTCGAGGCGGGACGCCGGCTCGGCGACGAGGCCGTCCGCGCCGCGGGCGTCGAGATGGCGCTCACCCTGCCGGTGACCTGGCCGAACCCGGACGTGTGCCACGGCCTGGCCGGCACGGGGCTGGCCCTGCTGCACTTCCGGCGGGAGACCGGCGAGGCCCGCTTCGGCGACCGCGCCGGTGAGTGCGCCGACGCCCTGATCAAGGCGGCCCGGCACACCGACGGTGCGGTGTTGTGGCCCGTCCCTGCCGACTTCGGCTCCACGCTGGCCGGCCTCGTGCACTACGGCTTCGCCCACGGGGTCGCGGGGATCGCGACGTTCCTGCTGGCCGCCGGCGCCGCGCTGGATCGCGCGGACTGCCTGGAGACCGCCGTGGCGGCGGGGGAGACGCTGCTGGCCGCGGCGGAGGATCGCGACGGGACGGCCTGGTGGCCGGACTCTCCCGGCGGCGGCGGCGGGATCCCTCACTGGTGCAGCGGATCGTCGGGGATCGGGACGTTCCTCGTCCGCCTGCACGCAGCCACCGGCGACCCGCGCTTCCGGCAGGCCGCCGAGGGCGCCGCCGCCACCGTGTACGCCCGCCGCCTGGCCTCGGGCACCTCGGCCTGTCACGGCCTGGCCGGTGACGGGCAGTTCCTGCTCGACCTGGCCGCCTTCCTTGGCGAGCCCCGCTACCGGGGGCAGGCCGAGGAGCTGGCCGCGGTCCTGTGGAGCCGCGCCGTCGTGCGCGACGGGTTGCTGGTCACGCCGGACGAGGGAGGGACGGCGACGGGCGTCGGCTGGAACACCGGGCTGGCGGGCGTCCTGAGCTTCCTGGACAGGCTCCGGCACGGCGGGCCCCGCCCCTGGACGGCGGACGACGACTCCGGGTGGCCCGCCCGATGAGCAGCCACGTCGCCACAGCGGAGAAGGGCCACCTGCCCGACGTCACCCGCATCAACTTCCGGTTCTCCGGGGACGGCCGGTACGCCGCCTGCCTCGCCCGGCGGGGCCGCGGCCACCTCGTCCCGGAGGTGTGGGACGTCGCCGGCGCACGCCCGCGGACCCTCCCCACCCGCGCCGGCGAGACCTCGGCGAGCGTGCCGACGCCCACGGACGGCGGCGACGTGCTGCTGTGCCGCGCCGGGGCGGACGGGCACCGCCTGACGCTGGTCACCGCGCCGTCGCACGACGACGCGCACGCCGAGGAGCACGAGCTGGCGGTCTTCCGCGGCGGCGTGGTCAGGGTCGTGGCGGGCGCGGCCCCGGGGATCGCCGCCCTGGCGCTGGCCACCGGCGCCGACGGTCGCACCTCGGTGTGGCGGCTGTCCGGCCGGGCGGAACGGCCGGAGCGGATCGCCACGGCGCCGTACCCGGTCAGGGGCGGGATCTGGCTCGACGCGGCCGGCCACCGGCTCGCCCTGACCAGGGCCGGCACCGAGCCGGCCACCGTGGTCCTGGACACCTCGAACGGCGTCCTCACCCCGCTGGCCGGGCCGGCGGGCGACGAGTACGTCCTGCTGGCGGCCCCTGGCGCGGGCGTGCTGCTGACGGCCGTGCGCCGCGAGGGCGCGTACCGCCTGGGCGTCCGCGACCGCGACGACGACGGGCCCACCCGCCACCCCGAGCGGCTGAACGCCTTCGACGGCGAGGTGACGCCCCTGGCGCTGAACCCCTCGGGACGGCGGCTGGCCCTCGCGGTGAACCGCCGCGCCCGCTCCCACCTCGTCCTGCACGACCTGGCGGAGGACGCCGGCGCCGAGGCCGGCCTGCCCGCCGGGGTGATCCATCCGGCCGCCCGCTGGAACACGGGCGGACTGCACCTCGTCCACAGTGCGCCCGACCGTCCTCCCGGCCTGGTCGGCATCGCCGGCTGCTCCGTGTCGCGGCCGCCGGCCGCGGACGGCGAGACGTCCCCGGCCCGGGTGCTGTCCTGCCCGGGGGCGGCGGGGCCGATCGAGGCGATCGTGTACGGCGATCCCGCGACCAGCCGCCGGGTGGTGGTCGCGCTGCACGGCGGCCCCGAGGCCGCCTGGCGGTTCGCCCACGAACCGCTCTTCCAGCGCCTGTCCAGGGCGGGCATCGCCGTCGTCGCGCCCAACCAGCGCGGCAGCACCGGCTACGGAGCCGCCCACCGTGACGCCATCCGCGATGCCTGGGGCGGCCCCGACCTCGCCGACGTCCTCGCCCTGGGCCACGCGCTGGCCGCCGCCCGCGACCCCGGCGAACCGCGGCCGATGTTGTACGGAGCCAGCTACGGCGCGTACCTCGCGCTGCTGGCCTGCGCCGCCCAGGCGGACCTGTGGTCCCGCGCCGCGGTCGTCGCGCCCTTCCTGTCCGGACGGGAGCTGTACGAGGACGGCCCGCCCCCGGTCCGCGCCCTGCTGGACCGGCTCGGCGGACGCACCGGCATCGACGACGAACTCGGCCCCCGCGACCTGCTGCGGCTCGCCGGCCGCATGCGGCTGCCGCTGCTCATCGTGCACGGCGACGACGACCCGATCATCCCCGTCGAGCACTCCCGCCGTCTGTACGCGCGTCTGCGCGCGGCCCAGTGGCCCGAGGGCGCCGCACCGACCTATCTGGAGGTCCCCGGCGGGGGCCACGACCTGCTGCACGACGTCCGCGACACCGCGGCCCTGGACCGCGTCGTCGGCTTCCTCCGCGCCGGCCCAGGCGCGTAGCTCACCGGCTCGGCCGGTACGGACGCGCTCCGGGACCGGCCGTGAAAGGGGCGCCGCGCGAGGCGGCCGCCCGCTCACCACCACAAGGAAGGGAATTGCCATGGAGCTGAACGTCTCCGCCCTGGACATGCTGCCGACCGCCGACGAGGCCGGCCTCATGTACTGCGACATGACCTGCTTCGACGTGAGCGTCAACTGCAGCGGGGCCACCATGAACACCCAGACGATCACCACCACCGGCGGCTGGTACTGACCCGTCCGGGACGCCTGCGGCGTACCGGGTGATGACCGGACGGACAGCTGAATGAGGTGGGGCCCGGGGCGTCTGCCGCGGGCCCCACCGACTGCCTCGCTACTTGAGCACCTGCGCCGAACGCACCTCGTGCAGGTGGACCAGCACGTCGAAGGCGCGGGACAGGGCGGTGTCGAGCAGCGGGTACGGGTACTGCGTGCCGATGTTGCGGGTCGGGCGAGCCACCGCGAGCCAGTCGCGCGCGGCGGCCGGCGCGGTGCGCATGTCGAGGTAGAAGTCGTCGTGACGGACCCGGTCGAGGGTGTGCTCGTTGCTGCCGGGCTCGGCGGGGCCGGCGGTGAACTGCTTCCAGTCGCCGCCCAGCGCGGCGTCCTTCGACAGGAAGGATCCGCGGTCGAAGGTGAAGCCGACGGCGACGTACTTCTCGCCCAGCATGTCGCGCAGGTAGGCGCCCTGCGTCTTCGGGTAGAGCGCCGGGTCGCCGGAGACGTAACCGGCGTGGGTGTTCTGCGCGGACATGAGGATCTTGCCGCCGTGGTGTCGCAGCCACCAGACGGTGTTGTCGGCCATGACCTGGTCGCGATAGCGCTCGACGACGCTCAGCCAGGACTTGTCGGCCAGGTCGTAGCCGGCGAACTTGGCTGTCTGGGCGATGAACCGGGCATCCTGGACGGCGCTGTCGTACGCGGCCGACGCCTGCGGCCCTCCCAGGCTGACAAGCAGGTCGAGCGCCTGCTGAGCCTTGGCCGCGAGCTGCCGCCGTTCGTCCAGCGGCCGGTTCAGGTAGGCGAAGACGTCGTCGAGCGGGCGCAACCCCTCGTACAGCGCGGCCAGGGGAGCGGTGGAGTCGGGGTGGGCGCCCCGGACGTACTGCGCGATGCGGGCGAAGACCTCCTCGCCCACCTTCGGCGCGCCGACGTCGTCGCCCATGACGTGCAGCGGGTGGCCGGGGTCGCGGCGGTTGTGCTCGCGCATCCACTCCAGCATCCCGACGAGTTCCTCACGCTCCCACGGCGAGGCCCGCAGCACCTCCTTGGCGATGGCCCGCAGGTCGCCCTTCCCCGTCCGCAGGTACTCGTCCAGCCGCACCCCTCCCGACCAGCTGGCCTCCAGCGCGAACGTGGTGAAACCCTTCTTCTCCACGAGATGACGGAAGACCCGCTCCTTCACCGTGAAGAACTCATGCGAACCGTGGGTCGCCTCGCCCATGCCGACGACCCGGGCGTCACCCACCATCCGGCCGAACGCCCTCAGGTCGCCGGACTCCGCGCCCGGCTCGGTCGAGCGCAGTTCCTGCGCCGCCGCCTCCAGAGCTCGCACGGGCTCGGCGGGCGCGGCGGGCTCGGCCGCGAAGGCCGCCTGGGCCAGGACGGGCACGAGGGTCAGGCCCGCCGCGAGGGCGGCGAGCTTCCGGCCAACGGTCATGTCACTTGCTCCTTGATGTCGCCGCTGCTTGACGCCAAGAACCGTATGACGCGCCCGGATGCCCAGACGATGCCGCTGACCTGCGCATTTTTCGGCGTGCACGCTGCCCGGAACAGGTAGGGCCAGCCCTACCGAGGCCGAGTCGTGCACCTCCAGCCGACCGGCCCTCTCGAACGCCGACTCCGTGACCAGCAGCACCTCCGTCGCGCTCAGGCCGGTCACCGGATGCATGCGCCGCCCCTCCGAGTCCTTCGCCGGCACCTTGACGACGGCCTGGGGCCACAACTTCCTGCGCACCCGTGGCCAGGCGTCCCCAGGCGGGCCGGCGCCTCATGCACGAGATCGGCCGCGTCCTCGGAGTTGCCGGTCAGCACGTAGCCGTACCGAAGGAGCGCGTCCCCCCGTGCTCGGACGAACTCGTCGAAATCTTCCACGAAACCAAGGATCAGAACGGAGGCCCTGCTGTTGCACGACGCTCCCGGGAGTGCCTCACCAGTTGGCCGGGTCGCGGCCGCCGCCTTCGGCGGAGGCCGCGATCAGGAGCCCGGCTGCACCAGGCCGGTCTCGTAGGCGAGGATGACCAGCTGCACCCGGTCTCGGACGCCGAGTTTCATCAGGGCGCGGGTGATGTGCGTCTTGGCGGTCAGCGGGCTGATCACGAGCCTGGCGGCGATCTGGTCGTTGGACAGCCCCTCCGCCACCAGACGGACGACCTCGCGTTCGCGATCGGTGAGCACGGCGAGCGCGGTGAGCCGGTCGCCGCTCAGCGGGGCGGGCCGGTGAGCGAACTGCTGGACGACCCGCCGGGTGACGCTCGGCGACAGCAGCGCCTCGCCCGCGGCCACCACGGCCACGGCGTGGCGCAGCTCGGCCGGTTCGACCTCCTTGGTGAGGAACCCGCTGGCGCCGGCGCGCAGCGCGGCGAAGACGTGGTCGTCGGTGTCGAACGTGGTCAGGATAATGACCTTGGTCCCCGGGCGTTCGGTCAGCACCCGGTGGGTGGCCTCGATGCCGTCCATCCCCGGCATGCGGATGTCCATGAGGATCACGTCGGGCTCGGTGGCGCGCGCCTGCCGGACGGCCTCGTCGCCCGTGGCGGCCTCGCCGACCACGGTCAGGTCCTTGGAGCGGTTGAGCAGGCTGCGGAAACCGGCCCGGACGAGGGCCTGGTCGTCGGCGAGCAGCACCTTGATCGTCATGTTGCCATGGGGATGATCGCGCGCACGGCGAACCCCTCGCTCCCTTCGATGCTCAGCGTGCCGCCCAGGGTGGTGACACGTTCGCGCATGCCGGTCAGTCCGTGGCCCCCGGCCAGGACGCCATCGGCCGGGGCGGTCGCGCCGCGGCCGTCGTCGGCCACCTCGACCGTCACCGCGTCGCTCGCATACCGCAGCCGCACCGACACCCGGGTGGCGTCGGCGTGTTTGATGGTGTTGGTCAGCGCCTCCTGGACGAGCCGGTGGGCCGCGACGGCCTGCGGGCCGGTGACCGTGGCGGCATCGCCCTCCTCGTGCAGCTCCACCTCCAGGCCGGCGGCCCGGGCGGCGGAGACGAGATCGGCGATGCCGCCCAGGTCCGGCTGCGGGGCGGCGTCACCGTCGATCCGCAGCACGCCGATGAGCGAGCGCAGGTCGGCCATGGCCTTGCCGCGCACGTCCATCGCGGTGCGCAGGGCCGCGCGCGTCTCCTCGGGAGAGTCGTCCAGCGCGTCGGCGGCCACGTTGAGATGCACGCCGACCACGGCCAAGGTGTGGGCGATGATGTCGTGCAGCTCGCGGGAGATCTCCAGCCGCTGTTCGGCGAGCCGGCGGCGGGCGTCCGCCTCGCGTGCCTGCTCCAGTTGCGCCCGCCAGCGCGCCTGGAGGTGGCGGGCGTTGCCGACCGCCAGCACCAGCGCCAGCCAGAGCACCTCGGCGCCGCCGGAGGCCAGCGCGCGGGCGGGCGAGCCGCCCGCGACGGCCCAGTCCCAGGCCGGCGCGTACAGCAGCAGGAACACTCCCACGCCGGCGGCCCAGCGGGTCCGCCCGGCCGCGGCCACGGTGTAGGCGGCCGCGGTCAGCGGCCACACCCAGCCGCCTTCGAACAGCCCCGCTCCCTGGAAGGCGACCAGCACCAGCGCCGAGGCCAGCAGGACGCCGACCGGCCGGCGCCGCCGCACCACCAGCAACCCGCCGAGCAGCAGCGCCATCGTGACCACCGGCCAGCCGATCGGAGCCCCGACCGCCGCCGTCCCGGTCAGGACGGCGATGGTCGTGAGCACTCCCGGCAGCACGACGGCCAGGACAGCGGAGATCATCGGCCGGTGCGGGGCAGACGGACGGCGGCCAGTGCCATCCAGCCGAGGGCGGCGGCGATGGCGATGCGCTCGGTCAGTCCCACAACGGGAGGAAGTGACCGGGAGACCATGACATCGACAAGAGTGACCACAAACAGGATCATTCCAGACACCAGGGCCACGGTCGCACCGGTGAGCAGGCCGTCCCGCGGCCACGCCCTGGTCAGCACCACGGCGGCGGCGGTGAAGGCGGCGAAGGCCGCCCAGGCGGAGAAGCCGTGCACGCTCTCCGAGACCGACGGGTCGTCCCATCGCCCCGGCGGGTCGGCGGGGAAGATCGCGGCCAGCAGCAGCCCCAGCGACCAGACGCCCAGCAGCCAGGTGCCCGCGCGGCTGGTGCGGGTACGAGCCACCGCCACCGTCAGCGCCGCCGCGCCGAGCGCGAGGGCGACCAGCCCGAGCGGCACCAGCCAACCGGCCCCCGTGTTGACGAACCTGCTGATCGTCTCGCCGATCGGGCTCATTTCCCTGTTGACCACGTCCGAGACGGCGAATGCCGCGACGCCGATGCCGACACCGGCGAGAACTGTCTTCTTCATGGCCCAGACGTTATGAGCGGCCTCTGGTGCCCGGCGTCGTCCATGCGCAGACACCTGCGCGTACACCGATCGGTGTACGCGCATGCACCCCTTGCAGGGGTCAGCCGGGAGAGCGGCGGGCCAGGCGCTCGGTGTGCGCCGAGCGCCCCGCGGGACGGCCCGCCGCGTGCGACGCCTCCTGGGCCAGGCCGTTGAGCGTGGTACGGACCACGCGCGTGGTCTGGAGATCGACCGCGCGCGGGTCGTCGAAGTGCACCAGGCCATCGGCCAGCAGCACGGCCAGCCCGTGCAGCGCGGCCCAGACCACGAACTCCGCCCCCTCACGGGCGGGCTCCGGCAGGCCGCCGGCCGCGGCGAGCCGGTCGAGCTCCGCGGTGAGGACGTCGTGCGGGTGGGGGGAGATGGCGGAGTCGGGGGCGGTGGCGCCGCCGCGCAACACGAGCCGGGCGACGGCCGGGTCGTCGAGCGACCAGCGCACATAGCCGCACCCCAGGGCGATCAGCCGCAGCTGCGGGTCGTCGGCCTGCCCGGGTGCGCGCTCGCATTCCAGCCGCAGGCGTTCCCCGAGCCAGGCGAGCGTGCGCTCGGACAGGGCGCGCACCAGCGTGTCGCGGGAGGCGAAGTGGTGGTAGGCGGCGCTGGGGCTGACGCCGACGCGGGCCGAGGCCTCGCGCAGGGACCAGTCGTCGGCGCCGCGCTCACGCACGAGAGCCTCGGCGGCGTCGAGCAATGCGCTGCGCAGGTCGCCGTGGTGGTATCGCCCTTTCGCCATCGCCCGATCTTAACACTGATCAGATCTCTGCTACGCTCGCCAGCATCTCAACAGTGTTCAGATTGGAGCCGGATCATGTGCCCCGCCGATGTGACGCCGAACCCGTCCCCTGACCTGACCGACCTTCCCGACGTGCGGACGAGCCCGCCGCCGGTCGTGCGCGGCGAGCCCGTCGAGGTCTCCGACGGCGTGTACGTCATCCCCGACAACCGCGTCGAGCTCGTCCCGAACGTCGGCATCGTCGTGGGCGAGCACGCCGCGCTGGTCGTCGACACCGGCATGGGCCCCCGCAACGGCGACCGTGTCCTGGAGCAGGCCCGGCGCCTGGCCGGCGACCGGCGGCTGTACCTGACCATCACGCATTTCCACCCCGAGCACGGGTTCGGGGCACAGGCGTTCAAGGGCGCCGCGACGATCGTCTACAACGCCGCCCAGCGCGCGGAGCTGCACCGAAAGGGCGCGGCCTACGTCGAGATGTTCAAGGGGCTGAGCGCCGCCGCGGCGGCCGAGCTCGAAGGCGTCGAGCTCGTCGACCCCGACCTGGTCTACGAGGGCCGGGCCGAGATCGACCTGGGCGGGCGCAAGGCGGCGCTGCGGGCGGTCGGGCCCGCGCACACGGGCTCCGACCAGGTCGTCGTCATCGACGACCGGGTGCTGTTCGGCGGCGACCTGATCGAGACCCGCATCTTCCCGATCGCGCCCTACTTCCCGCCGTACGACGTGGACGTGGACGGCCCCGGCTGGATCGGCGTGCTCGACGACCTGATCGCCGGCGCGCCCGAGATCGTCGTGCCCGGCCACGGGGAGGTGGGCGGCGTCTCCTTGATCCGCGACGTCCGCGACTACCTCGACTACGTGCACGGCGAGGTCGCACGGCTGCGCGCGGCCGGAGCCTCCGCCGACGAGACGGCCGCGCGGATCGACGAACAGGCGCGCGCCCGCTGGACCACCTGGGAACGCCCCGAGTGGATCGGCTTCGCCGCCCGCGCCTTCTACGCCGGCGAACACCGGTGACGTGAGCGGTCGTGCCCCCGCCGGGGGAGCGCTACGCGTCCGCCGTCACGCTGTAGGAGCCCGACGTGCAGCCGGTGATGCGCCAGCCGCCCGGCGCCTGCCGGACGGCGACGCCGCTGAGCCCGGTGCCGCGGACGGACGGCCGCACGTCGCCCGGGAACCAGACGTCGAGCCCGCACCCGCTGCCCTCGCCCCGGGCCGTGAGGCTCGCGCGGTCCGACGTCAGGCCGGTCAGGCGGCCGGGGGCGGAGCGGGGGTAGGGACGTGAGAGCTCGGCGACGTACTCGGCGGGCGGAGGCAGGTCCTTTCCGGTGGCGCAGTCCTCGATCATGAGGTTGCCGCCGGTCTCGGCGCCGGCACTGGCGTGGGCGTCGCCGCAGGACTGCTTCCAGACCCAGAACGCGCCTCCGATGCGGTGCCGGTCCTCCTGGTCGGTGTATCTCGCGATCGGGGCGGCGGCGGGGTCGCCGAACCAGCCCCACTCGCCCGACCAGAGCCCGGCGCCGTAGTACTTCGCCGCCCGGCTCGCCAGCTCGAAACCGCGCTCGATGCTCGTGACGGTGAGGCCGGTGCCCTGCTCGATGGTGATCGACTCGTTGTAGAGGTGGGGAGCGAAGACGAGCAGCCGGTCGTCGGTGAAGTCCTTGGGCACCGGGACCTCGAAGCCGAGACCCGACCAGAGCACGGACGGCTCGAAGAAGACCAGGTGGGGGAAGCCGCGCCGCTCGCCCGCCCGGATGGCCTTGATCGCCCGGTCGTAGTAGCGGCCGAGCAGGACGCCGGAGGTGATCGGTGGCGCCTCGCCGAAGCCGGGCTCGTTCAGCAGGTCGTATCCGGCGACCATCGGCTCGTTCGCGAACCGCTCCGCCAGCATGCCCCAGGCGGCGACCAGGCGGGTCTGGACGCCGTCCCGGTCCTGGTAGAAGTTGGTGAAGGCGCGGGCGACGGCCGGGGAGATGTCGCGTCCGGTGAACTCGCATCTGGGGGCGCCGTCGAAGCGGTCGGCCCAGGTGGGGGCGCCGTCCCAGCCGTGCATCGGGGAACCGTCGGCGCAGGTGGTGCCGGGGGCGGCGGCGACGCCCTTTCCCCACGCGTCCTGGTGCATGTCGATGACCGTGCGCAGGCCGTGCCGGGCGGCGGTCTCGACGGCCCAGGAGATCTTGGCGAGGTAGGCCGGGTCATAGTGGCCGGGCCGGGGTTCCAGCGCCGACCAGGACAGGGCGAGGCGGACGACGTTGAAGCCCATCCGCGCCATGCCGGCGAAGTCGGCCTCCGTGAGCGGTCGCGTCACCGCCTTGTCCTGAAATTGCTGGAAATAGTCTTCGAGCTGGTTGACGTTCACGCCACGCAGCAGCACCTCGTTGCCGTCGGCGTCGACGATCCTGCGGTCGGCCGAGAGCGTCAGCCCCGGGGTGCGCGGCGGCCGCGCGGTCGTGGCGCCGGGTTGCAGGAGCGGTAAGGCGAGCGCCGCCGCGGCCACGACGACCGCCATCGGGATCCGCGCGGCCGGGGCGACGCCCCTGCGTGCCGGACGGGTGGCGTCGAGGAGGGCGACGAGCAGTGCCGTCGCCAGGGCGAGCAGGGCGCCGAAGGAGAGCGCGGGGGCGAGGCGAAGCATGATCGCCGGCGCCCAGAACAGGCCGCCGCCCGCCAGGTCGCCGGGGATCCCGACAGCCACCTCGACCAGGCCCAGCGTCCCGGCCGCCCCCAGCGCGGAGAGCCCGGCCACGACGGCCCTGGGCGAGGTGGTGGCGCTGAGCCGGCGGTGCGACGCCCAGGTCAGCACGCCGAGCAGAGCGACGGCGGCCAGGCAGCCCAGCGGTCCCGCCTCGGGCGCGGGGGCCAGCGGGGAGTCGCCGATGGCATAGCCGACGGGCGAGCCGCCCCACCACACCCCGCCGACCGACGCGGCCAGGACCACGGCCACTCCCGCCGCAACCCATCCCGGCGCCGACGCCCCCGAGCCCTCGGCGGGCCCCGCGGCCGCCGACGTGGGAGAAGGCGGGACGAGGCGGCGGTGCAGAAGCTGGGCGAGCCAGGCGGCCGCCGCCACCGGCAGGCCGAAGACCGCCGCCTTGACGCCGGTGAAGCCGGTCGACCACACCAGGTAGAGCACGTCATCGAAGGTCATCGCCAGCGACATCAGCAGCTTCGCCGCCATCGCCGACCACACCACCGAACCCCACACCAGCAGCGCCGTACGCAGCGGGGCACGTCCACGGGCGACCGCCCAGGTCAGCGCTCCGACCCCCGCCAGCAGCAGCGGCACGTAGACGGCCGGCGCGGCCACCTGCCAGAGCCCGGCGACGGGCAGCAGATCGGCCCCGGTCCAGGTGTACGGCGCGGCCAGCCCCGAGGGGTCGAACACCGCTCCCAGCGCGATGACGGCGGCCAGTACCACGACGGCGATCGGCGACAACCAGCGGTTCCTCATAGTGACGGCGACCATACATGAGCATCGCTCACAAATGAAGAGCCAAGATCCGCGACAGCACGCGGCCGCGCTCGGCGTGGTGCGCCGTGAATCCCGCCGCCTGGGAGAAGGCGGCGGAGGGGTTCGTCACGCGACCTTGGACTCCGGCGCCTTCCAGGTGTTGCACGCGCCCGGAGTGCCCTTGGTGTAGCCCTGCGTGAACCAGTGGAGATCGTTGGCGCTGAGCTTGTCCTTGCTGAAGCGGTCGCGCCAGCGCTTGTCCTTCGGCGTGGGCTCCTCGGCCTTCAGCGTGGCCTTCCAGTTCTTGGACTTCGCGCCCAGGGCCTTGAGCGTCACGCCGGACAGGCACAGCCGCTGCATGTCGAAGCGACGTCCCTGCTCGTCGAGCTGCTTCTCGTCGGCGTCGTTCGGCATGGCCCAGTAGGCCGCACCGATGCCTGTCTGGCCCATGACCACGCCGCTCCACGCCTGGACGACCTGGGTGCGGATCGGCAGTTCGTCCTTGGCGCTGATCCAGTCGGCGGCGAGCTGGACCTGGAGCTGGGAGTAACAGGAGGATGTCGCCATGAGCGCCGATGCGACAGCGCATGACCTGGTCGAGGCCGCCTGGCGGGACATCCGCGACGACGGCCACGTACGCAAGGAATTGGCCGAAGCCGCCTACGCCGAGCCCCGGCTGCGACAGCTCTTCCCCTGGACCGGCATGGGAGAACTCCACTTCAGCCATTGCACCGGCAAGCGATGGACCTGGGACATCCCCTACGTCCAGCCCGCCATCGGCGGCGGCTACCGGATCTGTGGCCCCCTCCGCACCCAGTCGATCGGGCCCGCCGCGACCGCCGAGGAGGCGATCGCCGTCGTCGTCGAACACCTTCCGCCCGGCTGTGGTCCCGCCTTCGCCGGCACGCCCGCGGAACTCGCCGCCTACGAGGACGATGCCCGGATCCGGTCGGCCGCCCAGGAATGAACCCGCCGCCGAACCGCCTCGTGCGCGGTTCCGTCACCTGGCTCCGCCGTCGACGGCTGACGGCCAGGCGAGGAACGCCGACGGCAGCCCTCGGCCTTCCTGCGTGGCGGGACGACGGGCCGGCCTGTTCACCGGCCGGCGAGAAGGCCGCTCACCTCCCTGGCGAATCCGTCCACGTTGTCGATCATGATGTTGTGGCCGGTGTCCGGGACGGCGACCAGCCGCACCCCGGAGGCCGCCAGCTCGGCCGCCCCGCCGAGCTCGCCGTCCGCCTCCGGGTAGAGGTAGGCGCGCGGGATCGGCAGCCTCCGCAACCGTTCCCGCACATCCGCGCGCGCCAGGTGGACCGCGCTCCGGTGCAGCGCCTCCCGTCCGGCGAGCCTCATCGTGGCCGCCCAGTGCGGCCCGACCCGGGTCAGCGTCTCCTCCCAGCCGTGCCGGACGAAGTCCGCCTCGGTGTAGGCGGCGATGCCCGAGCTGCCCGGCCGCGGCGCGGGTTCGGCCGGGTCCAGATTGGCGTCCACCAGCACCAGCTCGGCCACCAGCTCCGGATGCCGCTCGGCCAGGTGCACCGCGACCGTCCCGCCCATGCTGTGCGCGACCACCTGCGCCGCGCGCACGTCCGCCGCCCGCAATGCGGCCGCGAGCGCGTCCGCGTGCTCCTCCATGGTGTAGCCGAACGCGGTGGGCCGGTCGCTGGTGCCGAACCCCAGCAGGTCCACGAACAGGCTCCGGTGTCCGGCCAGCTCGGGGCGGCTCGCGACCTCCAGGAAGTACGGCGCCGCCGCCGCGCCCAGCCCATGCAC
Organism: Nonomuraea sp. NPDC049655; assembly: GCF_044465465.1. NCBI lineage: Bacteria > Bacillati > Actinomycetota > Actinomycetes > Streptosporangiales > Streptosporangiaceae > Nonomuraea > Nonomuraea sp. NPDC049655. The sequence continues at coordinate 859,035 of NZ_JBITLS010000003.1, read as the reverse complement.
GTAGACGCGGACCGGCTCACGACCGGCCACCTCGGCCCAGCGGATGCGGCTCCCGTCCGGCAGCACCTGCGCGTCCCTCATGACCATCCCCTCCGAGATACCTCGATATCGATGTACCAAGACATCGAGATAGCATAGCGGCATGATTGAGCTGTCGATCCTGGGCTTCCTCTACGACGAACCGCTCCACGGATACGAGCTGCGCAAACACGTCGCCGCGCTGACCGGCCACGTCCGGCCCATCGCCGACGGCACCCTCTACCCGGCGATCAAACGTCTGGAGCGCGACGGCCTGCTCCAACGCGACCTGCAGCCCGGCGCCCAGGCCGCACCCAGGCACGTGCTCACCCTCACCGACGCCGGGCGCGCCGAGCTCCGGCGGCGGCTCGCCGAGCCGGACGAGCCGTTCATCACCGACGAGAACCGCTGGTTCACGATGCTGGCGTTCCTGCGCCACCTCGACGACCCCGCGCTCCAGGCGGGTGTGCTGCGACGCAGACTGACCTTCCTCACCGAACCGGCCAGCTTCTTCTGGGACGGCGACCGGCCCTTGCGGGCCGCCGACTTCGACGACCCGTTCCGCAAGGGCCTGTTCACGATCGCCACCGCCACCAGCAGGACCGAGATCGGCTGGCTACGGCAGACCCTGGCAACGCTGGGAGTCTAGAGCGCAGGACGCGTACCGTCCCAAGGACGTCATCCGGGCCCGCCCGAGGCCAGCGCCTTCACCTCGGCGGCCGTCACCGGCTGTCCCGCCACACCCCAGTCGCCGCTCTTGATCTCCTCGATCACGACCAAGGTCAGGGGACGCATGTGCTCACCCTCGATGGCGACGATCGCGTCGGTCAGCTTCCGCACCATCTCGGCCTTCTGGGTGGCGCTGAACACACCCTCGATCACCTTCACGTTGACCAGTGGCATGGGTTCCCCTTCCCCCCGATGGCACCTCACGCCGTCCAGCCGACATGCCCCTGGGCGAAGTGGGCAAACGCCGCCGGGGCGGCGGCGCGGGTGAGGAGCGCAGGCGGCGGGTATGCGCAGGTGGGAGCTGGTGTGAGGGCGAACGGGGGATCCATGCTGGGGCTGCCTGAGGGGATTCGAGGGTGCCTGTTCGACATGGACGGCGTGCTGACGCGCACCGCCACCGTGCACGCCAGGGCCTGGAAGTCGATGTTCGACGACTTCCTGCGGGCCTGGAGCGAACAGACCGGGGCCGCGTTCGTCCCCTTCGACGCGGGCGCCGACTACGACCGCTACGTCGACGGCAAGAAACGGGCGGACGGCGCGCGCGGCTTCCTGGACGCCCGAGGCATCAGCCTGCCCGAGGGGACGCCGGACGACCCGCCCGGCACGATGACCGTGTACGGCCTGAGCAACCGCAAGAACGCCCTGGTGCAGGCCATCATCGACCGGGACGGCGTGGACGTGTTCCCCGGCTCCGTCTGCTACCTGGCCGCGGTCCGGGACGCGGGGCTGCGCCGCGCGGTGGTGTCCTCCAGCGCCAACACCGAGCAGGTCCTCGCCGCCGCCGGGCTCGCCGGGCAGTTCGAGGCCCGGATCGACGGCGTCGTGGCCCGGGACCGCCGGCTCGCCGGCAAGCCGGCTCCGGACATGTACCTGGCGGGCGCCGAGGCGCTGGGGCTGCGGGCGTCGGAGGCGGCGGTGTTCGAGGACGCCCTGGCCGGAGTCGCCGCCGGCCGGGCGGGAAGGTTCGGCTACGTCGTCGGCGTGGACCGGGCTGGGCAGGCGGACGCGTTGCGCGACCACGGCGCCGACGTCGTGGTCACCGACCTGGCCGACCTGCTGGAGCGGGGCGCGCCGTCCCGGGAGGCCGGATGATCCGGCATCCGGCGTTCTCCGTCGAGCCGTGGGCGGTCCGGGAGCGGCATCTCGACCTGCGGGTGCTGGCGCAGACCGAGTCGGTGTTCGCGCTGTCCAACGGTCATATCGGGCTGCGCGGCAACCTGGACGAGGGCGAGCCGCACGGGGCGCCGGGCACGTACCTCAACGGGTTCTACGAGGTGCGGCCGCTGCCGTACGCGGAGGCGGGCTACGGGTACCCGGAATCCGGACAGACCGTAGTGAACGTCACCAACGGCAAGGTGATCCGGCTGCTGGTCGGCGACGAGCCGTTCGACCTGCGGTACGGGACGCTCCACCAGCACGAACGGGTCCTCGACCTGCGCGCCGGCACCCTGACGCGCACGGCGCACTGGAGCTCCCCGACCGGGGCCCCGGTCCGGATCACGTCCACCCGGCTGGTGTCCTTCACCCACCGCGCGGTCGCCGCGATCCTGTACGAGGTCGAGGCCGTCGAGCGGCCGTTGCGCGTGGTCCTCCAGTCGGAGCTGATCGCCAATGAGACCCAGACCTACGAGGGCGCCGACCCGCGCGCCGCCGCCCCGTTGCACGCGCCGCTGGTCGCGGAGGAGAACGTCCCGAGCAGCGACGGAACGGCGATCATGGTCCACCGCACCCGGGCCAGCGGCCTGCGCGTGGCCGCCGGGATGTGCCACGAGATCGACGGGCCGGACGGCACCCGGATCGAGGCGCAGGGCAGCGACGACGTCAGCCGGCTGACCGTGGCCACCCGCCTGTCGCGCGGCCAGACACTGCGGCTGGTCAAGTTCTTCTCCTACGGATGGTCGGCGCAGCGCTCGCGGGCCGCGCTGCACGACCAGGTGGCCGCCGCGCTGGCCTCCGCCCGCCTGGACGGCTGGGACGGCCTGCACGCCGACCAGCGACGCTACCTCGACGACTTCTGGGAAGGCGCGGACGTCGAGGTGGAGGGCGACGCCGAGGTGCAGCAGGCGGTGCGTTTCGGGCTGTTCCATCTGCTGCAGTCGGCCGCGCGCCTGGAGGAACGCGCCATCCCGGCCAAGGGCCTGACCGGCTCCGGCTACGACGGGCACGCCTTCTGGGACACCGAGATCTTCGTGCTGCCGGTGCTCACCTACACGCATCCCGCGGCCGTCGCGGACGCGCTGTGCTGGCGGCGGACCACGATCCCGCTGGCCCGCGAGCGCGCGAAGCAGCTCGGCCTGCACGGCACCGCCTTCCCCTGGCGGACCATCCACGGCGAGGAGTGCTCCGGCTACTGGCCCGCCGGAGCCGCGGCCTTCCACGTCAACGCCGACATCGCGCACGCCGCGATCCAGTACGTGGACGCCAGCCAGGACCTGTCGTTCGAACAGCGGACCGGTCTGCCGCTGCTGGTCGAGACGGCCCGGCTGTGGTGCGCCCTCGGCCACCACGACCCGGCCGGGCGCTACCGCATCGACGGTGTGACCGGCCCCGACGAGTACACCGCCGTGGTCGACGACAACGTGTACACGAACCTGATGGCCCAGCAGAACCTCCGCGCGGCGGCCGAGGCCGCGGACCGCCATCCGGGCCCGGCGGAACGGCTCCAGGTCACCGCCGAGGAGATCCGCCGCTGGCGGGACGCGGCGGAGGCGATGTCCGTGCCCTACGACGATCGGCTGGGGGTCCACCCGCAGTGCGAGGGCTTCACCCAGCACGCGGCCTGGGACTTCGCCGCCACCAGGCCCGACCAGTATCCGCTGCTGCTGCACTTCCCGTACTTCGACCTCTACCGCAAGCAGGTGGTCAAGCAGGCGGACCTGGTGCTGGCCCTGCATCTGCGCGGGGACGCCTTCACCCCGGAGCAGAAGTCCCGCAACTTCGCCTACTACGAGGCGCTGACCGTACGGGACTCGTCCCTGTCGGCCTGCACCCAGGCGGTGATCGCCGCCGAGGTGGGCCATCTGGAGCTCGCCTATCGCTATCTCGGCGAGGCGGCGCTGATGGACCTGGCGGACCTGGAGAAGAACACCATGGACGGCGTGCACATGGCCTCGCTGGCCGGGGCGTGGATCGCCCTCGTCTCGGGCTTCGGCGGGATGCGCGCGGGCCGGGGACGGATCTGCTTCGCCCCGTCACTGCCTCCCGGCATCACCCGGCTCGCCTTCCGGCTGCGTTACCGCGGCAGCCTGCTGAGCGTCGGCGTCGCCCCGGAGGCGACGGTCTACCGGCTGCTGCGGGGGCCGTCGATCACGGTGACCCACCACGGGGAGCAGATCCTCCTGGACGGGACGGAGGTCACCCGGCCCAACCCGTCGCGACCGGCGCCGGAGCAGCGGATCCACCAGCCGCCCGGCCGCGAACCGAGCCCACGCCGTCCCCGAACCTCCGGCAGGAGGGCGAGTGGCTAAGGCTGCCTGGCCCTGTGCCGGAGGCCTGCCATCAGTTGCAGGGGCTGGAGGACCAGGTGACGTAGCCGCTGAGCGTGCCCCAGGTCGAGACCGAACGGTCGCAGAACTGCGTCCTGACGCCCACCAGGTTGGTGCGCGCGGCGTCGGAGAAGTACTGGGTGTTGCACAGGTAACCGACCGGGCAGGCAGGCAGGGCCTGCGCGGCGGCCGGGACGGTGGCGAGCGTGGCGGCGGCCAGAACCGCGACGGCCAGTACGCGACGGATCATGGATCGTCCTTCCTGATTCGCAGGGAAACGGTACGATGCGCACGAAATGATCCGTCGCGTGGGATGAAAACGCAAGGGGATCACCCAGCCCGTCCCGCTCAGCCCTCTCCCTGGCCGGCGAGCAGGTGACCGGTCTCGGTGCGCCGATAGACCACCCGCCGGCCGGCCCGCGTGCCGACGACGAGGTCCGCGTCGCGCAGGACGGCCAGGTGGCCGCCGACGGTGCCGAGTGACAGGCCGAGGTGCGCGGCGAGCTCGCTGCTGGTCGCGGGGTGTTCGAGTTCGTCCAGGATGGCCGCTCGACCGGCGCCGATGAGCCGCTCCAGCGACCGGGCGCGCGGCGAACGGGCCGTGCCGTCGGCGGATCCGCGGGCCGGATAGACCAGCGCGTACGACGTCGGCGGCGCCTCGCACAGCCACGTGCCGCTGCTCAGCACGCTGACCGGGACGAACAGCATGCCCTCGTCGCCGACGACCCGGTCGGGGGAGGGCTGGTCGCTGAAGCGGATGGCGTCGTCGCCGACCCAGGCGCTGCGGCGGCTCATGTGCCGCAGCGCGCGCGGCCACCCGTAGGCGGCCAGCAACCCCGCCCGGTAGGTGACGTCGCGTTCCAGCAGCGCCCGCCGGCGCGGCCAGTCGGGGGCCACATGAGCGCCCCACACGTACCTGAGCAGGTCGGCGGTACGGGCCGCCCAGCCGCGTCCGGTCAGCCAGGCCAGATCGTGCTGCTTCCAGCTGTGCGCCACCGACTCCGTCAGCTCGGCGCGCACCTCCTCGTCGGGCACCTGCGCGACCGACACGAGCTCGCTGTCCAGAGTGGTGCGCATGCCGCCCGTCGGCGGAAGCACCACGTGGCTCGGCAGCCACTTGGTCGAGCTCAGCAACCTGACCAGGCCCTCGGCGAAAGGATCGGCCTCCAGGACGGCGCGGAACGCGCCGCGGTGGCGGCCGTGCCAGGACGCCAGCCACGGATCGGCGCAGGGCCTGTCGAGCACCATCAGCGATCCCAGCGTCTCGGCGAGCGGTGACAGCGCGAACCGCGACCGCGACAGGGCCAGGGTGCTCAACCGCAGCAGCGTCATCTTTCGCCTCCTGCCGAAACGATAGTGTGCGATCCGGTATGTCTGCAGACTCCTGCACATGCTCTCAGCCCTCCTGCGACAGACCGATTTCCGCTGGTTCCTCTCCGCGCAGGCGGTGTCGCTGCTGGGCAGTTCGATGGCGCCGGTCGCGCTGGCGTTCGGGGTGCTGGACGCCTCGGGCAACACCAGCGACCTCGGCGTCGTCCTGACCGCCTACATGGTTCCGCTGCTCGCCTTTCTCCTGGTGGGCGGGGCCGTGGCCGATCGGCTCCCGCGCCGGACGGTCCTGATGGCCGCCCACCTGGGCTCGGCCCTCACCCAGGGCGGCGTCGCCGCGCTGCTGCTCACCGGCAGGTACGCGCTGCTGCCGGTGGCCGCGCTGGGGTTCCTGAACGGCACTCTCGCCGCGTTCACCACGCCGGCCCTGCGCGGCATCGTGCCGCAGCTTGTCGCCAAAGACCGGATACGGCAGGCGAACGCGCTGCTGGGATCGGTGCGGAACGCCACGAAGATCCTCGGGCCGAGCCTGTCGGGGATCGCGGTCGCCGCCGTCGGCGGCGGCCCCGCCATCGCCTTCGACGCACTGACCTACCTCCTGGCCGCGGGATGCCTTGCCCGGCTGTCCCTCCCCGCGGCGCCGGCCGCGCCGCGGCCCTCCTCCGGGATGCCGGCCGACATCCGCGACGGCTGGACCGAGTTCCGCCGCATCCGCTGGGTGTGGACGGTGTCCGCGTGCTTCTGCGTGGTCAACCTGGTTCAGGTCGGCGCCTGGCAGATCCTGGGACCCGTACTGACCAGGCAGCTCAGCGGCGAGGAGACGTGGGGGTTCGTGCTCAGCGCCCGCGGCGTCGGCATGCTGGTCATGAGCGCGCTGATCTACCGGCTGGTGGTCAGGCACCTGCTGCGGCTGGGCCAGCTGATGAGCGCCCTCGGCGCGATCCCCCTGCTCGCGCTCGGTGCGCGCCTGGACGCCCCCTGGCTGATCGCGGTCGCCTTCGTCGCCGGACTGGGCTCCTCGGCCGCCGCCGTCAGCTGGGAGACCTCCCTTCAGGAGCACGTTCCCGCACACGTGCTCTCGCGCGTCTCGTCCTACGACGACCTGCTGTCCTACCTCGCGATCCCCGTCGGCCAGCTGGCAGTGGGACTGCTGGCCGACAGGTTCGACGGCTTCCAGGTGGCCGCGACCGCCGGTCTCGTCTACGCCGTGGCGGCCGTCCTCCCGCTGGCCTCCGCCGCCGTGCGCCGGCTCCCGCACGCCCAGGACGACCGTGCCCGTAGCGGCCCATAGGACACGGCCGTCCGGGACCGCACCCGGCTGCGATCATCGGAACATGACGATCGCCGCGATCTACGCTGAATTCGCCGCGCGCGAGGCGCACGGTGTGTCGCCCACGTACGAACGCCTGGCCTCCGCGGTGGCGCGGGATCCCGGCCTCCTGGACCTGCTCGCCGGGCTTCCGCCGGCCAAACGGCAGCCCAACCTGCTGTTCGGCGTGGTCAGGCTGCTCGGCGGGCCGGTCGACGATCCGGCCGCGTTCCACGACCACACGGTGGCGAACTGGCCCGCGATCGAGGCGGAGATGCGCACCCGGACCACCCAGACGAACGAGGCCGGACGGTGTGCCGTCCTGCTGCCGGTGCTCAACGCGCTCCCGCAGCCGCTCGCGCTGCTGGAGGTCGGCGCGTCCGCCGGGCTGTGCCTCTACCCCGACCGGTACGGCTACCGCTACGGCGATCACCTGGTCGGCTCCGGCGACCCGGTCCTCGCCTGCACGGCCGCCGGCCTGACGCCGCCGACCACCCTTCCCCAGGTGGTGTGGCGGGCCGGCCTGGACCTGAACCCGCTCGACGTGACCGACCCGGCGGATCTGGCCTGGCTCGACGCCCTCATCTGGCCCGAGCACACGCACCGCCGGGCCCGGCTGCGGGCGGCGGCGGCCGTCGTCGCAGCCGACCCGCCGCTGCTCGTACGGGGCGACCTGGTGGACGACCTGCCGGCCCTGGCCGCGCAGTCCCCGCCCGACGCGACGCTGGTGGTGTTCCACAGCTCGGTGCTGTACCTCGTGCCGACGCCGCGACGGACGGCGTTCGCCGAGGCGGTACGCGAGCTCCCCGCACACTGGATCGCGAACGAGACCCCCGACGTGCTGCCCTACGACACGCTCCCGACGCCGCCGGGCGAGGCGAACCACCACGTGCTCGCGCTGGACGGGCAGCCGCTCGCCTGGACCCGATCGCACGGTCAGGAGATCATCTGGTTCACGTGACGCGAGGAGACGGCCCAGGCGCGGGTCACCGTGCGGGGAGCCGCGGGTCCGGTCTGGGCAGCAGGCAGCCGGGGCGCTCCAGGTCGAGCTTGTTCCCCGCGCTGACGCAGGTGGCGAGCCAGTACGTCTGCGTTCCGTAGGCGGTGCCCTTGCGCACGCTGATGACGCCGTCGCGGTTCATCTCGCACGGGTTGTCCAGCGTGCACCGGCCGCCGTCGTGGTTGCTGGTGTTGTTGATGCCGACGACCTGGCCGCTCCTGGCGTCGACGACCGGGGATCCCGAGGTGCCGTGGCCGGTGTCGCAGCGCGGCGTGTAACGGATGACGTCCTTGGTCACGTTGCCCACCTCCAGCACCCGGTGGACCAGCGTGTCGATCTCACACGAGAAGACCTTCTTCATGCTTCCGGAGAGCACCCGGATGTCCGTGCCCGGTGCGGGACGCTCCGCCGACACCGTGAGCGGCCGGACGCGGTAGGCCCGCTCCAGCTGCCGGTAGGTCAGGTCCAGCTGGTACAACGCGACGTCGGTGCCGGTCAAGGTCACGTAGACCGCTCTGGCCATGTGCAGGGTGGCCACCGGCTCGCCGGCGCCGTCGAGCAGGTCCACCACGCGGTGGGACGGCTGGTCCACCAGGACCTCGTCCGGCACCGGCCAGGCGCCCTCGTAGCAGTGCCCGTTGGTCAGGACGAAGGCCCGGTCGTCGGCCGCGCTGGCCGGCATCCGCACCAGCGATCCCGAGCAACCGTCCACATTGACGGTGCCCGCCAGGTCTACGGCCGCCGCCCGCGTGGGGAGGGCCGGCAGGCTGAGGCCGAGGACGGCGGCACCCAGTGCCGCGCCGATTCGCCGAAACACACGCATCTCATGTCCGTTCATGGAAGGGGCCGCGGTCAGCGCGTACCGGGGCAGGTGCCCGCGGCGGTACGGCCGGTGCGGAAGAAATCGATCACCTTCGCGGCGCAGGGCAACCGGCGCAGCGAGGCGTGCGCGTCGTCCTGGACCGTCAGCAACGTCCCGCCGGCGGCCTTCGCCGTGTCCACCGCCCAGGCGTACGGCGTGACGTCTTCGTCGGTGTGGCCGGACAGCTGCAGGGGACTGGTTCCCCTGACCGGCTTCCACGGCCGCGCGGGCCACGGCCATTCCCCGCACCAGCCGCTGCGCTCGAAATAGCCGCCGGTCGCGGGGAAGGCGGCTCTCCGAGCCAGCGCGGCCGCCCACATCTGCTCGAAATCGCGGCCGCCGACACCCTCGTTGCAGAAGATCGCCTGGTACTGGATCAGGTTCAGGCCCAGCGGGTTCTCGTCGAACCCGAACACCTTCGCCGACTCCGGGGCGGGACGCGCCGACAGCGGGACGCCGCCTTCGCGGACGGTGGCGAGATCCCTGGCGGCGGAGATCCACATACCCGGCCCTCCGCCGAGCTGCTGCCTGACCCACTCGCCGTCGAGCACCGTGTTCGCGTCCACCTCACGGGGTTTGCGGCGGAGCTCGTCACGCAACGCGAAGATGGTCTCGCGGACCTTGGCGTCGGTCGTCCCGAAGTGGAACTCGCCGTCGTGCCGTGCCAGCCACGGAACGAAGGCGTTGAAGCGCTTCTCGGAGAGCGCGTCCGTCGTGGCGTCCATGGCGGCGAGGTCGATGACGGGAGGCATCACCGAATCCAGCCACATCGCGTTCACCCGGTCGTCGAACAGCGACCGGTAGTTCACGCCCACCGCGGTGCCGTAGGACACCCCGTAGAAATTGATCTTCGATTCGCCGAGGGCCGCGCGGATCGCGTCCACGTCACGCGCGATGTTCGTGGTGGTCAACTGCCGGACGAAGGCGGGATCCTTGGCGGCGCACCGCTTGTTGTACGCGGCGGTCTCGGCGAATCCGGCCTTCGCCGCCTCCTTGGGGGAGACGCTGGACGGCGACTCCTGGCCGCCCTTGTTCCCCTTGGCGGACGCGGCGGGCGACGGCTCCTCCGCGTCGCACTTGATCTTGTCGCTGTAGCCCACGCCCCTGGGATCGAACCCGATCAGGTCATGGTCGACGGCCAGCGGGCCGAGCTTGCCGGCGGCGTACGTCGCCGGCGCGTCGATGTTGCTGATGCCGGGACCACCGGGACTGATGACCAGCACGCCACGGCGCTTACTCGGATCGGCGGCCTTGACCCGGCTCACGGCGATCTTGATCTTGCGGCCCTGCGGGTTCGCGTGGTCCAGGGGAACCGTCAGCATGGAGCATTCGGTTTTGGTGTCGTTCTCGACGGGCCAGTCCTTGGCCGTCCTGGCGCATTCACGCCACGTCAGAGGCTCTTCGTCGGTGCGGGCGTCGGCCGGGCCGGCGGCTGCGAAGCTCGCCAGGCCGATCAGGCACGCGACCGCCACGCGCGCCGGACGAGTGCCTGGTGATACACGGGTGCTGAACATGGTCGCATCTTTCGACGGTCCTGCCCGCACACCTCCAAGCGCGCGGGGCACGCCGTCAGGCGTACGTCGTCCACCCTCGGGGGCAAAGGTTCCCACACCGTCGCACCCTCGTATCGGCGACCGCGCGGCCGTGTATCCGTCGCGTATCCGCGCAGAAGCCGCCCCCACCACGAGCTTGCACGGCATCCGCGCCCTTCTTAAGCAACTCTGGTTGACTAAGCTCCGAACAGTCAACTAAGGTTGCTTGTATGCCGGAAAACGTGCCTGGGGGAACCGTCGACGCGCTCGTCGAGACCGATCTGACGGACCGCGTCGAGGAGACGTCCACCCGCGAAAGCCGGTAACCGGTACCCCTGACCCCACGCTCCGGCCCAGGTGCGGGCCGCGATGCGCCACGCCTCGCGCCAGGCTTCGCCGGCGGTCGCCCCGGCACGAGGTCATCCGATCACGAAGAGAGGTCATCTCATGACAAGGAGCACCGATGTCGTGCTCGACGTCGACGGGCTGCGCATGCGCTACGGCTCGACCGACGTCCTGCACGACGTCACGTTCCAGGCCCGCCACGGCGAGGTCCTGGCCCTGCTGGGGCCGAACGGCGCGGGCAAGACCACCACGATCGAGATCCTGGAGGGCTTCCGCGTCCGATCGCAGGGCCGGGTCTCCGTGCTCGGCGCCGACCCCTCGCACGGCGACGAGTCGTGGCGGGCCAGGCTCGGGATCGTGCTGCAGTCCTGGCGCGACCACGGCAACTGGCCGGTACGCGAACTCCTCGCCCACCTCGGCGCCTACTACGCCCCCTACGCCACCCCCGGCATCCCGCGCCCCTGGGACCCCGACGAGTTGATCGCGAGGGTCGGCCTGGCCGAGCACGCCGGCAAGAAGCTCAAGACACTGTCGGGCGGCCAGCGGCGCAGGCTCGACGTGGCGATCGGGCTCGTGGGGCGCCCGGAGCTGTTGTTCCTCGACGAGCCGACCACCGGTTTCGACCCGCAGGCCAGGTCCGACTTCCACGATCTCGTACGCGACCTGGCCGACGCCCGCGAGACCACCGTCCTGCTCACCACCCACGACCTGGACGAGGCCGAGAAGCTGGCCGACCGCATCCTCGTGCTGAACGGCGGCCGGATCGTCGCCGACGGCACCGCCGCCGGGCTGGCACGGCGGATCGCCGGCGAGGACGAGGTGCGCTGGCTGCGCGACGGACGGCGGTACGTCGAGCGGACGCCCGACTCGACCACGTTCGCCCGCGAGCTGTTCGCCCGTCACGGCGACGACGTCCAGGAGCTGGAGATCGTCCGGGCCTCGCTGGAGCAGACGTACCTGGCGCTGGTGCGCGAGGCCGAGGGAGTGGCCCGATGAACGCGACCGTACTGCGCGCGGGCTGGTCCCGGGGGCTGATCGAGCTGCGGCAGTCGTTCACCAACGGCGCCGAGCTGTTCTCCCACTTCCTGTGGCCCGCCCTGATGGTTGCCACGCTGTTCTTCATCCGGGACCTGCCCGTCGGCGCCCTCCTTCTCGGCGCCCTGGCCTTGCCCGGCATCCTCGGCATGAACGCCGCGACCGGTCTGATCAGCATGAGCCAGCAGCTCACCGCCGACCGCGAGGACGGCACGCTGCTGCGGGCCAAGGCGACCCCGCACGGCATGCCCGCATACCTGATCGGCAAGGTGATCTCGGTGTCCGGAGGTCTGCTGGCCGACCTGGCGATCTTCCTCGTGCCCGCCGTGCTGCTCGTCGAGGGCCTGCGGATCAGCCCGGGCTCCTGGCCCGCACTGGCCTGGGTGCTGGCGCTCGGCCTGGTCGCGACCCTGCCCATCGGCGCCGTCCTGGGCTCGGTGTTCGCCACCGCACGCGCCCAAGGGCTGGTCCAGCTGCCGTTCCTGGCCCTGATCGGGATCTCCGGCATCTTCTACCCGATCACCTCGCTGCCCGAGTGGTTGCAGTGGATCGCCCAGGTCTTCCCCCTCTACTGGATGGGGCTCGGAATGCGCTCGGCCCTGCTGCCGGACGCGGCGGTCGCCGTCGAGATCGGCGCGTCCTGGCGACACCTGGAGACCGCCGGAGTGCTGGGCGCCTGGGCGGTGCTCGGCCTGCTCGTGGCGCCGGTCGTGCTGCGGCGGATGGCACGCGGCGAGTCAGGCTCCACGGTGGCGGCACGCCGTGAGCGTGCCCTGCGACGGGTCGCGTGAATGCCGTGACCGTCACGACGGCGCCCGGCCGATGCCTGACGCCGGATCAGGTGGCGGGCCATCAGGACAGATCGGCCCAAGGACGGGGTGGGGCTGAGGTGAAGAAGCGGAGCAGGCTGAGGAGTCGGCTGGCCGGAGGCGCGGTCCAGTGGCGTTCGCCCGGGCGCGGGACGGGGTCCTCCAGGCGCCCCAGCGCCCAGGTGAGGTGGCACCACAGCACGCGAGCTTCCCAGGTCGGCGGGCTCGTGGGGATGCCGGTTTCCTGCCGATAGCCGGCGAGCATGGCCGGGATGGAGGTGAGGGGCACCTTGGCGAAGTCGGCAGCGGGGTCGGCCCATGCGGCGTCGCCCCAGTCCACGATCCCGGTGAGCTGGGCCGTCTGCGGGGAGATGAGCAGGTTCTGGGGAGCGATGTCGCCGTGGATCAGGACCGAAGGCGGGCTCGCGGGGAGATGTGGTGAGAGCCGGTCGAACCATCCGGTGAGCCAGCGGGCGGTCTCGGCGTCGATCCAGCCGTCCTTGAGGAGGTGGTCGGTGAGCGCCCAGGGGTCCGCGTTGCCGTCGTCCGCGGGGACGCCGGCAGGGGCGGGGGCGGTGTCCGGAGTGAGCCGATGGAGTTTGCCCAGCTCCCGCCCGACCTGCCGGTAGAGACGTTCGGTGTCCGCGTCGGGCAGGTCAAGGCCTGCGAGATCTGTTCCGCGCGTCCGGGTGAGCACCATGTAGGGGACGTCCACAACCGAGCAGGTGTCGTCGAAGGCGACGATCTCCGGGGTGCGTACGCCGGCGCGCCGGGCGTACGGGATGACCGCGGCCTCCTTGACCAGGTCCGGAAGGAACTGCTCGGTCCGCGGGATACGCAGGACCAGGTCGTCGCCGAGCAGGAGGACATGGTTGGCCACCCCTTGCGGGAGGGGCCGTACGCGCTCGGCGGTGGTCCCGAACAGGCCGGCGATGGCGGCCAGGGTCGCGTCACTCGTCTCGTATCCCGACATGATCGTCATGCTGGCACGGACGGCCAGAAGCTGCGAACGAGGCGTTCCGCGTCTGGGTCTCGGCCACGACGGCCGCCTTCATCGGTCCGCCCCGCGCAGGCCGAGAACGCGTAGGGCGTTCTCCTTGTAGATGAGTGGCTTGGCCTCGTCCTTGACGTCCAGGGCGGCGAAATCGGCCATCCAGCGGTCGGGGGTGAGGACGGGGTAGTCGGAGCCGAACAGGACCTTGTGCCGCAAGGGTCCGGCGGCCTGGCGGACGAGCTGCGGCGGGAAGTACTTCGGCGACCAGCCGGACAGGTCGAGGTAGACGTTGGACTTGTGGCCGGCGATGGACAGGGAGGCGTCGACCCAGGGCACGGACGGGTGCGCGAGGATCATGGTGAGCCCGGGGAAATCGGCGGCGACGTCGTCGAGCAGCATCGGGTCGGAGTGGCGCAGCTTGATGCCGCGCCCGCCGGGCAGGCCGGCGCCGATGCCGGTCTGGCCGGTGTGGAACAGCGCGACGCTGCCCAGGTCCTCCAGCGCCCGCCAGAGCGGATAGTGGGCAGGGTCGTTGGGGGTGAAGCCCTGCAGGCTCGGGTGGAACTTGAAGCCGAGCACGCCGAAGTCCCGCACGAGCCGCCGGGCCTGGGCGATGGCGGCCTGGCCGCGGCGCGGGTCCACGGAGCCGAAGGGGATGAGGACGTCGGCGTGTTCGGCCGCCTGCCGGGCGATCTCCTCGCTGGACAGGGCCGGGTGGCCGAGTTCGGTGGTGGCGTCGACGGTGAAGACCACTGCGGCCATGTTGCGCTGCCGGTAGTAGGCGGCGACGCGGTCGATGGTCGGGGTGCGGTCCTGACCGGCTTTGAAGTACTTCGCCGAGGCCGCCATCAGCTCGGCGTCGAGGGACAGGCGGCCGTGGTGGTCGGCCTCGATGTGGGCGTGGACGTCCAGGGCCACGATGGCGTCCGGGTCGATGCGCGGGGTGTAGGTCATCGTTCCTTCTCGGCGTGTCAGGGAAGTTCTCGGTGTGTCAGGGAAGTTCTCGGTGTGTCAGGGAAGGGCGTGGCGCCGGTGCTTGGCCTGCAGCAGGCCGACGAGCAGCGCGTCGCGGTCGGCCGCCATGGCTTCCTGGTCGATGCCGTCGAGCTCGGCGCTGACGCCGTCGACGAGCAGGCCGGCGAGTTCGGGGGTGAGCCGCGGCGCGCCGAGGTCGTCCATCCAGGTCTGGGCGGGCGGGCCGAGGTGGCGCAGGGTGTGCGCCATCCCGCCGGGGCCGCCCGACAGGTGCTGGTTGACCAGCGGGCCGAGCAGGGCCCACCGCAGGCCGGGGCCGTGCGCGATGGCGGCGTCGATGTCGGCGACGCTCGCGACTCCCCGTTCCACCAGCGAGTACGCCTCCCGCCACAGGGCGGCCTGGAGCCGGTTGGCGAGGTGCCCGGGAACCTCACGGCGCACGAGCACCGGCCGCTTGGCGACGGAACGGTAGAAGTCCATCGTCCGCCGGGTGATGTCGGGGCCGGTGCGCTCGCCGGGCACGACTTCCACCAGCGGGATCAGGTGGGCGGGGTGGAAGGGATGTCCGACGAGCACCCTTTCGGGATGCGCGGGACACATCTCCTGAAGGTGGCTGGGCATCAGGCCCGACGAACTGCTGGCGATCGGCGCACTCGGTGGAGCCGCCTCGTCCAGCGTGGCCAGCAGTGCCCGCTTGAGGTCGGCGCGTTCCGGCCCGCTCTCCTGGACGAACCGCGCTCCGGCGACGGCGTCACCGCAGGTCGCGGTGAAGGTGAGCCGGTCGCGGGAGGCGCCGTCGGCCAGGCCGAGCCGGGTGAGCGCGGGCCAGGCCAGGTCGAGCGCGGCCCGCAACCGTTCCTCGGCGTCCGGAGCGGGGTCGAAGGCGGTGACGTCGAGGCCGCGGGCGAGGAACAGCGCCGCCCATCCGCCGCCGATGACGCCCGTGCCGATGACGGCGACCGGCTGGTCCGCCGGGCTCGTCACGCCCGCCTCGCACGGTCGCGGGCGATGGCGGTGAACGCGTCGAGCGCCGCCGGGTCCATGAGGGAGCCGGCCGAGGCGACCTCGTCAGGGGCGGCGCCCAGCAGGATCTTCTTGACGGGGACCTCCAGCTTCTTGCCGGTTCGCCCGTAGGGCATCGCGGGGACGGCCAGGAGGGCGTCGGGCACGTGCCGCGGGGACAGGGTGGCGCGGATGCGCGCGATCAGGCGGGCGCGTAACGGCTCGTCCAGGACGAACCCGTCGGCGAGGGTGACGAACAGGATCAGTTCCCCCATGTCGCCCTCCTTGCTCTCCAGGTGGACGACGAGGCTGTCGGTGACCTCTTCGACGTCCTGCAAGGCCCGGTAGAACTCGGCGGTGCCCAGCCGGACGCCGCCGCGGTTGAGCGTGGCATCCGATCGGCCGGTGATGACGCAGGAGCCGTGGGAGGAGAAACGGCACCAGTCGCCGAAGCGGAAGACGCCGGGATAGCGGCTGAAGTAGGTCTCGCGCATCCGGCGGCCGTCGTCGTCGCCCCACAGGCGTACCGGCATCGAGGGCATCGGCGCGGTGATGACGAGCTCGCCGACGCCGCCGATCACCACGTTGCCGTGCTCGTCGAACGCCTTGGCGTCCACACCGAGGCTCGGCCCGGACATCTCTCCCTCCCACACGGGCTGCAACGGCGATCCCTGGACGAGGCCGGTGCACACGTCGGTGCCGCCGCTGCCGACGTTCAGCAGGACAGCGGGACCGAGCTGTTCGGCCACCCACCGGAAGCCCTCGGCGGGGAAAGGGCTGCCGGCCACGCCGATCTGCCGCAGCCGGGACAGGTCGAACTCCTCGCCCGGCCGCACCCCTTCCTTGCGGCAGGCCATCAGGTAGCCGGGGCTGGCGCCCATGAGGGTGGCTCCGGTCTCCTGCGCGAGCCGCCACTGCGCGCGCAGGTCGGGGTGGAGCGGGTTGCCGTCGATCATCACGATCGAGGAGCGCACGAGCAGCGCGGAGACCAGCGTGTTCCACATCATCCACGCCGTCGTGGTGAACCACAGCAGCCGGTCGCCGGGGCCCAGGTCCCAATGGAAGGCGTGGTTCTTGAGGTGCTCCAGCAGGATGCCGCCGTGGCCGTGCACGATGGCCTTCGGCTTGCCGGTGGTGCCGGAGGAGAACAGCACGTACAGGGGATGGTCGAAGGGCACCGGCTCGAACCGCAGCGCCTGGTCCGTGGGCGCGGCGAGCTCCGTCCAGGCCAGGGCGCCGGGGAGGTCGAGCTCGCCGTACGGGACGTGCACGACGTGCTCCAGCGAGGGTATGCCGTCCCGGATCGCCTGGACCTGCTCGCGCCGGTCGATCTTCTTGTCCCCGTAGGTGTAGCCCGCCACCGCGAGCAGGACGGCCGGCTCGATCTGGCCGAACCGGTCCACCACGGCGGGGGCGGCGAACTCCGGGGCGCAGCTGGCCCAGATGCCGCCGAGGCTCGCCGTGGCCAGGAACGCGATCAGCGTCTCCGGGCAGTTGGGCAGGTAGGCGACCACCCGGGTGCCGCGCCGCACCCCGAGCCGCCGCAGGCCGGCCCGTACGCGCCGGACCTGCTCGGCGAGCTCGGCGAGGGTGAGCTCGACGCGCGGCCGGGTCTGGGAGTGGCCGACGACCGCGACCTGGCCGGCGTCCTCGGGCGTGCCGAGGCAGTGCTCGGCGTAGTTCAGGGTCGCTCCCGGGAACCAGCGGGCGCCGGGCATGCCCGGTTCGGCCAGGACGCTGTCGTAGGGCGTGTGGGCCTTGACCTCGAAGTAGGCCCACACGGCTGCCCAGAAGTCCTCGACGCCGGTGACCGACCAGTGCCGCAGCTCCTCCCAGGTCGGCACGGTCACGCCGCGCTCGCGGGCGAGCCAGCCGATGAAGCCGGTGGCGCGCGCTCCGGCGATCTGCTCGGGGCCGGGGACGTACAGCGGCTCCGCCGGGGGGAGGGGGGCGCTCATCGGGCGGCTCCCGGACGGCCGACCTTGGCGGCCCGGCCGTCGAGGAAGTCCCGTATCCGGGCCTTGGCCTCCGGGCTGCTCTGCGCCACGGCCGACATGAGCGATTCCAGCAGCAGCCCGGTCTCGGCGTCGGCGTCCGCGATGCGCGGCAGGGCGTGCAGGACGGCGTAGTTGGCGATCGGCGGGTTCCCGATGACCTGCCCGGCCAGGGCAAGGGCCTTGGCGATCCCGTCGCCTTCGGCCACCCGGTAGTCGACCAGGCCACGGGCCTCGCCTTCCGCGGCCGTCAGGACCCTTCCGGTGAGCATCATGTCGATCATCGGCTGGGCGCCGATCAGCCGGGAGACCCGGACCGAGGCGCCGCCGCCCACGAAGAGCCCCCGGCTGCCCTCGGGGAAGGCGAAGAACGCCGACTCCTCGGCGACGCGCAGGTGCGCGGCCGCCGCCAGTTCCAGGCCGCCGCCGATGACGGCGCCCTTCAGGACCGCGATCACCGGCAGGGCGCCGTGGTCGATCCGGCCCATCGCCTCGTGCCAGCCGCGCGAGTGGCGCAGGCCGCCGGCGGCGTCTCGTACGGTGAGCTCGCCGAGGTCGAGCCCGGCGGAGAAGTGCGCGCCCTCGGCGGCGAGCACCGCGGCCCCGGCCCACGCGGGCGGGGCGGCGAAGAAGGCGCCGAGCCCGGCGATCGTGGCGTCGTCCAGCGCGTTGCGTTTGGCCGGCCGGTTCAACGACAGCACCGCGATGTCCCCACGGCGCTCCAGCGTCAGAGACGGGGGCAGGTCAGGGCAGGGAGGGATCACAAGCTCTCCAATTGACAGGAAACCTGATGAAGAAGGCTGAAGTATCATCAGGTTTCCTGTCAATGCCTGGCTGGGATACTGTTCGTCATGGCCAGCGCCCCGCCCCGCCCCACCCCGTCGCTGCTGTACGCCGTCAAACGGCTCGAACTGGCGATCAGGTCGCGCCTGGACGAGATGCTGCGCGGCGCGGCCGTGACCACGCCGCAGTACACGGCGCTCACCGTGCTGCAGCACAAGGACGGGGTGACCGCCGCCCAGCTCGCCCGCGACTCCTTCGTCACCCCGCAGGCCATGGCCGACCTGATCGGCGCCCTCGACCGGCGTCACCTCATCCGCCGCTCGCCCAACCCGGCCAACAAGCGCGAACTGCTGCTCTACCTCACCGACGAGGGCCAGGCGCTCCTCGACGCCCACGCCGAGGCCGCCGCCGAGCTTGAGGACCGCATGATCTCGGGCCTGTCGCCCGAGCAGGCCGACACCTTCCGCACCGCCCTCACCGTGGCGTGGACGACTCTGCGCCCGCCCAGAAAGTGATCACTTCCCGGTTCCCGGCACGGAGCGGCGATCGGAGGAGGCCCGGACGTCGAACCTCGCCTGGAGCAGCCGGCCGCCCGCGACACCGCGGCCCTCGATGAGGTCGACGAGCATCCCGACCGCGATGTCGGCCGTCTCGACCGGCAGGAAGCTGAGCGTGCTGACGGGCGGATCCGTGAACGGCGCCGTGGGGTCCTCCGTCGCGCAGACCAGCAGCAGGTCGCCGGGCACCAACCTGCCGAGCTTGCGGATCCGGTCCAGGAGCAGCGACGGACTGACCTCGACGAGCACGACCAGCGCGTCCGGCGGCTCGGGATCACTCAGCAACCTCTCCACCGCGGCCAGCGCCGGCTCGAACCCGGGGCCGTCGAGCTGGGCCAGCAACGGGTCGCGGCCCCTTTCCGCACTCCAGTCGAGATAGGCCCGGACGGAATCGCGGTGGTAGCAGGCCGTGGTCGGGGCGCCGACCGCGGCGATCCGCCGGGCGCCCCCCTCCTCCAGGTGGTCGAGCACGCCGCGCAGGGCCGCGCCGTAGTCGAAGTCGACCCACGGCCACGGTGTCCCCGCCACGGCTCTGCGGTCGGAGACCACGGCCACCCCCGCGGCGAGGAAGTCTCCGACCAGAGGGTCTCCCTCGACCGGATCCACCACGAACACGCCGTCGAGAGGCAGGTCCGTCCAGTAGTCGTCGGGGCCGGTGGTGGGCAGCAGCACCACGCCGTATCCGTGGGTCATGCCCGCGCGGGTGGTGGCGGCGGTCAGCCGGGCGAAGTAGGCGAGCTCGGTGTAGAACCACGGATGCTCGACGAACTCGCGGGCGGCGAGGCCGAGCAGGCGTGAGCGCCCGGCGCGCAGCCGCCGCGCCGTGGCGTTCGGCCGGTATCCGAGCCGCCGCGCCACCTGCCGGACGTGCTCGCGGGTGGCGTCGGGGAGGCGGCCCGCGCCGTTGAGCGCGTCCGAGACGGTGGTCTTGGACACCCCCGCCGCGCGGGCGACGTCCACCAGGCGCACGCGCGCGCCGACCTTACGCTCTGGCTCTTCCATGGGTCCGATCTTTGCAGGATGTCAGCCGATTCGCCACCTCGCTGACCGTTGCTGAATCGTTCCTTCAGCGTCTTGTGCAGGAACGTTCCTTCACCAATACTCATGGCACTTTCCCGCACGAGGATGAGGTGGTCCGATGCGTACCGCTCGACTCGCCGCCGCGGCGCTGGCCGTACTGGCGGCCACTGCCTGTGGAGGGGGCGCGGCCGCCCCGAAGGCCGCCGGCTCCGGAACCTTCACCGTCACGACGGACCTGCCGCCGGCCAAGGGCCCGGTGGATGCCGTGACCTGGGCGCTCTACGCCGAGCCGCAGTCGCTCGACTACGCCTACGCCTTCGATTACCCGCCCAACACCGTGCTCGCCAACGTGTGCGAGCAGCTCATGCGGATCACCCCCGGCTTCCGGGTGGAGCCGGGGCTGGCCAGCAAGGCCGAATCCCCGGACCCCGGGCGCTGGGTGTACACGATCCGCCAGGGCGTGCGCTTCCACGACGGATCGCCGCTCACCGCCGACGACGTGGTGGCGAGCATGCGGCGGCACATGGATCCGGCGGTGGGTTCGTACTGGGTCTCGTCCTACCAGAACGTCAAATCGGTGGAGAAGACCGGCCCCATGGAGGTCACCGTCCACCTGAAGAAGCCCGACCACCTGTTCAACGAGCAGATGGGCACCTCGGCCGGGACCATCGAGAGCGCCGCGTTCCTGGCCGCGCAGGGCGCCGGGTACGGCACCCCCGACAAGGGCGTGAACTGCACCGGGCCGTACTCCCTCGACAAGTGGGAGAAGGGGCAGGCGATCAACCTGAAACGCTTCGACGGCTACTGGGACCCCGCGCTCAAGGCCAGGGCCGCGACCGTGCGGAACGTCTTCATCTCCGACCCGGCGGCCCGCGTCAACGCCCTGCTCTCGGGCGAGGCGGACGGCAGCTACCTGGTCCCCACCACCGGCTTCACCCGCCTGGGCAGCGCCTCCAGCGGCAAGCTGTACTTCGGCCCCAACACCGCGGCCGTCAGCCTCATCCCGCTCGACCTCAAGGGCCCGCTCGGCGACCTGAGGCTGCGCAAGGCGCTGTCCATGGCGCTCGACCGCAAGGCCATTCTCCAGGCCAGCGTGGCCGGGGTGGCCACACCGGCGAAGGCGCCCGCGGCGATCGGCGCGTGGGGCATCGCCCCCGAGGCGGCCAAGCAGTACTACGCAAAGCTCCCCGAGCTGAGCACCGACCTCGAAGGGGCCAGGAAGCTGGTCAAGGAGGCCGGCGGGACGGGCAAGAAGATCGTGATCGCCACGAGCACGATGGCTCCCGACATCGGCGTCATCGCCAACGCCGTCCAGGCCGCGGGCCAGGCCATCGGCCTGCGGGTCGAGCAGAAGGCGGTGGCCCCCGACGCCTACTCCGCGTTGTTCTCCGACCCCAAGGCCCGCCAGGGCGTCGACCTGGTCATGACCATCTGGTACGACTCCACCCCCGATCCGCTGGAGTTCTACGGAATCCTGCAGACCGGCAACTTCGCCAACTACGGCGGCTACTCCGACCCCGAGTACGACAGGCTCGTCGACCAGGCGGGCGCCGAGGCCGACCCCGCGGCCCGCGCCGCCGTGGTCGCCAAGCTCCAGGAGATCGCCGTCCGGGACATGGTGTGGATCCCGCTGTACGAGGTGCCGCACAGCATGTTCCTCAACAAGCGGCTCACCGGCGCGCCCACCGGCATCACCCAGCTCGTCTACCCGTGGGCGGCAGCGCTCGGGTCGGCGAACTGATGGGCGCCTTCCTGGCCCGCAGGCTCGCCGGGCTGGTGGCGACGCTGGCCGGGGCGTCGTTCGCGGTGTTCTCCGCCGTGTACCTGGCTCCCGGCGACCCGGCCTCCTTCCTCACCCAAGGGCGTTCGGCCTCTCCGCAGGCGATCGCGGCCATCAGGGCGCAGTACCACCTGGACGATCCGTTCCTCACGCAGTACCTCAAATGGGTTGGCGGCGCGGTGACCGGGGACTTCGGCCGGTCGGTGCAGTTCCGGCAGGACGTGACCGGGCTGCTCCTGGCCAGGCTGCCCACGACGCTCTTCCTGATCGGCTACGCGGGGCTGCTCATCGTGGTCGCGGGGCTGATCCTCGGCGCCCTGGCCGCGCTGCGGCCCGGCCCGCTCGACAGGATCGTCCTCATCGGCACCGGGGTGGCCACCGCGACTCCCTCCTTCGTCGCGGCGATCGGGCTGATCTCGCTGTTCTCCGTCCAGCTCGGCTGGTTCCCCGCCTTCGGCAACGGTGCGGGGCCGGTCGACCGCGTCTGGCATCTGACCCTGCCCGCGGCCGCGCTCGCCCTGACGTTCGCCGGTCTGCTGGCCCGGGTCACCCGCTCGTCCATGCTGGAGGAGCTGGCCCGCGAGCACGTCGAGGTGGCACGCTCGCGCGGCGTCCAGGAGAACGCGGTGATCCGGCGCCACGTCCTGCGCAACTCCCTCGGCCCGATCAGCACGGTCACCGGCACGGTGATCGCCGGGCTGCTCGTCGCGACCTCGATCGTGGAGACCGCCTTCGGCCTGTCCGGGATCGGGCAACTGCTGGTCAGCTCGGTCACGGTCAAGGACTTCCCGGTCGTGCAGGCCGTCACCACCTTGATCGTCGTCGTCTTCGCGGCGGCCAACCTGCTGGTCGACCTGGTTCAGCCGGCCATCGATCCGCGCCTGCGCAGGGCTTAGTGAAGGAGTCCTCTTGACAGCCGTGACCTTCCACCGCCGCTACCGGCTTCCCGCGGACCGGATGACCGTCGCCGGCGTCGCCGTCCTGACTGTCCTGGTGACGGTGGCGATCCTGGCGCCGGTCGTGGCGCCGCACGATCCGCTCGCCATCGACTTCCCGGCCGCGTTGAGCGGCCCGAGCGCCGATCACCTGCTCGGGGCCGACCAGTCCGGCCGCGACATCCTGTCCCGCCTGATCCACGGCGCGCGGGCGGGACTGCTCGGCCCGCTCCTGGTGGTGACCCTGTCGACGGTGGCGGGCACCCTGCTCGGCGTCCTGGCCGCCTGGACCGGCGGTGTGCTCGACGCGGTCCTGTCCCGCGCCATGGACTTCGTCTTCGCCTTTCCCGCGCTGCTGCTGGCGATCACGCTGGTGGCCATGTTCGGCCCCGGCCTGACCGCGCCCGTCGTGGCGATGAGCATCGCCTACACCCCCTACGTCGGACGGCTGGCGCGCGGCGTCGCCCTGCGCGAGATGTCCCGCCCCTACATCCACGCCTACCGGGTGCAGGGCTGGTCCGGGTGGGTCATCTGCCTGAGACACCTGGTCCCCAATGTCGTCCCGCTGATCCTCGCCCAGTCGGCGATCAACTTCGGCTACGCGCTCATGGACCTCGCGGCGCTGTCCTTCCTCGGGTTCGGCACGCAACCGCCCGTCCCCGACTGGGGCGCCATGATCAACGAAGGGGCCTCCGCCCTGCTCCAGGGCGCCATGCTGCCCGCGCTGGCCCCCGGCGCGGCCGTCGTGATCACGGTGGTGGCCTTCAGCGTCGTCGGCGAGGGCATCGCCGACCGCGTCTCCGGGAGGGAGCGCTGATGCTCCAGATCGACGATCTGACCGTACGGCTGGCGCCCGGCCAGGCGGCCCGGCCCATCCTGGACGCGGTGTCGCTGCGCGTCGCCCAGGGCGAGGCCGTCGGGCTCGTCGGCGAGTCCGGGTCAGGCAAGTCCGTCACCTGCCGGGCCGCGCTCGGCCTGCTGCCCGGGCGGACCGCCGTGAGCGGGCGCGTCCTGGTCGACGGCCAGGACGTACTGGCGCAGACCGCCGCGGGGCTGCGTGACCTGCGCCGCCGCCGAGTGGCGATGATCTTCCAGGATCCGCGGGCGTCGATCAATCCCGTCCGGCGGATCGGCGACTTCGTCACCGAGGGGCTGCGGGCGGGCGGGCTGCCGTACCGGCAGGCTCTCGATCGGGCGGAGGTGCTGCTGGAGGCGGTGGGGATCGAGGACCCGAAAGCCGCGCTGCGCCGTCACCCGCACGAGTTCTCCGGCGGGATGCTGCAACGGGTGATGATTGCCGGGGCGCTGGCCGCGGAGCCCGACCTGCTGCTCGCCGACGAGCCGACGACCGCCCTGGACGTCACGACGCAGGCGGAGGTCATCGCGATCCTGTCCCACCTCAGGACCGCGCGCGGGATGGGCATGCTGTTCGTCACCCACGACCTGGAGCTGGCCGCGGCCATCTGCGACCGCATCTACGTGATGTACGCGGGCCGGATCGTCGAGGAGCAGGCCACCGGCGAGCTCTTCGCCCGGCCCCGGCACCCGTACACGGCCGGGCTGCTGGCGGCCACGCCCCGGCTGGAGTCGCACGAGCCGCCGCACGGCGTGCCCGGCAGGCCGTTGTCGCTGGCCGAGTCCCCGGCCGGGTGCGCCTTCGAGGCCCGTTGCGGTCTGGCCGTCGAGCGATGCCGGGAGCGACGGCCCGACCTGGAGATCCTGGAACGCGCGCGGGTGGCGTGCCTGAGAGCTGGAGAGCCGGTCCATGACTGAGAACGTGCTGGAGGTCGAGGGGCTGCGCAAGGCGTACGGCCACAAGGCGGCCGTGGACGGCGTCTCCTTCTCGCTGCGGGCCGGCGGCTCGCTCGCCGTGGTGGGCGAGTCGGGCTCGGGCAAGACGACGACCGCGCGGATGCTCGTCGGCCTGGAGCTCCCGGACGCCGGGCGGATCAGCGTCGAGGGCCGGAACCGCTCGCGCGCCCCGCGGGGCCGCCGGGCCAGGCTGTCGCGGGCGCGCGAGATCCAGATGGTCTTCCAGGACCCCTACCTCTCCCTGGATCCGCGGATCAGCGTGAGCGAATGCGTGGAGGAGCCGCTACGGCTGCATTTCGCCCTGGACAAGCAGGCCCGGCGGGCCCGGCGCGAGGAACTGCTGGAGCGCGTCGGGCTCGGCGAGCGTGAGGCCGCCGTACGGCCCAGGCGGTTGTCCGGCGGCCAGCGCCAGCGGGTCGCCATCGCCCGCGCGCTGGCCACCGCGCCGAAGGTGCTGATCCTGGACGAGGCCACCTCGGCGCTCGACGTGTCCATCCAGGCGCAGATCCTCGACCTGCTGGCGCGGATCCGCCGCGACCTCGACATCGCCTACCTGTTCATCACCCACGACCTGGCCCTGGTCCGGCACGCGGCCGACGACATCGTCGTGCTCCACCGCGGCAAGGTCGTCGAGGCCGGGCCGACCTCGCAGGTCCTGGCCGCCCCCCAGCATCCCTACACCCGCCTGCTGCTGCACTCCGTGCCGCGGCCGGGCTGGGATCCCGCCCAGATCGCCGCCGACCGGCGCGCCCTCCAGGAGATCATGTGAGTGAGCTCGCACACCTGTCCGCCACGCAAGCCCTGAAGCTGTTCAGGACCCGGGCCCTGTCGCCCGTCGAGCTCGTGACCGCGGTCATCGAGCGGGCCGAGGCCGTCGAGCCGCGGGTCAACGCGCTCAGCGAGACGATGTTCGACGAGGCGCTCGACCAGGCCAGGAAGGCCGAGCGCGCCTACCTCGGCAACGGGTCGCCGCGACCGCTCGAAGGGCTGCCGGTCGCCACCAAGGACGAGCAGCCGATCGCGGGAATGCGCGCCAGCGACGGTTCCCTGGCCTACGCCGACCACGTCGCCGACACCACCCATCCGGTCGTCGAACGGGTCGTCGCCGCCGGCGGGATCGTCCATGCCCGCACCACCACGCCGGAGTTCTGCTGCGCCGCCTACACGCACTCCCGGCTGTGGGGCCTCACCCGTAACCCCTGGAACCTGGACTACTCGCCCGGCGGTTCCTCCGGCGGCGCGGGCGCGGCCCTGGCGTCGGGGACGGCGACGCTCGCCACGGGGTCCGACATCGGCGGCTCGATCCGGCTGCCCGCCGCGGCCACCGGCACGGTCGGATACAAGCCGCCTTACGGGCGGGTGCCCGCGATGTCGCCGTACAACCTGGACCACTACTGCCATGACGGGCCGATGGCCCGTACCGTCGCCGACTGCGCGCTCCTGCAGAACGTCATCGTCGGGCCGCACCCGGCCGACGTCGTCTCCATCCGCCCCGCCGCGCACATCCCCGAACGCCTCGGCGACGTCGCGGGGTTGCGCATCGCCTATTCCCCCGACCTGGGGAACTGGGAGATCGAGCCGGACGTCGCGGCCAACACCCGCGCGGTCGCCGACGCGCTGGCCGCGGCCGGCGCCATCGTGGAGCAGGTGGAGGTGCCGTTGCGGCGCGCCGACGTCATGCGCGCGGCCTTCATCCACTTCGGCGCCATCTTCGGCCCCATGGTCGCCGGCGTGGCGGAGACGCACCGCGACGAGCTCACGCCCTACGCCCTCGCCTTCGCCGAGGACTCGCGCGCCGCGCTGGCGCGGGACGGCTTCCTGGCCGGGCTGGAGCTGGAGGGCCGCATCTACGCCGTGATCGGCGACCTGCTCGACCGGTACGACGCGCTGATCTGCCCCACCGCGGGCACCGCCGCGCTGCCCGCGGGCGAGGACTACGTGGACACCAAGCTGACGGTCAACGGGGTCCAGTTCGACCACTACCTGGAGTACTCGCTGACGACCGTCTTCAACATCGCCAGCCGCTGCCCCGTGCTCAACGTCCCGTCCGGTCTCGCGTCGAACGGCGTGCCGACGGGGACGCAGATCGTCGGCCGCAGCTACGACGACGCGACGGTCTTCCACATCGGCGCCGCCGTCGAACGCGTCCTGCCGTGGCCCACCCGCCCGCAGCTCTGAGGAGACTTACATGACTTTTGCCGACAGAACTGCCGACAAATCTGCTGACATCGTGTTCCTCAACGGCCGGGTGCGTCCCATGGCCGGCGCTCCCAGCCGCGCGGTGGCCGTACGCGACGGGCGGATCCTGGCGCTCGGCGAGGTCGAGGAGGTGCGCGACCTGGCCGGCCCGCGGACCGAGACCGTCGATCTGGCCGGCCGGACCCTGCTTCCCGGATTCCAGGACGCCCACGTGCACCCGGTGCTGGCCGGGCTCTCCATGACCCGGTGCGACCTGCACGAGGCGCGGGACGCCGCCGACGCCCTCGCCGTCGTCCGCGCGTACGCCGCGGCCCATCCCGAGGTGCGCTGGATCTCCGGCGGCGGATGGTCCATGGAATGGTTCCCCGGCGGCACGCCGAGCCGGATCGCCCTCGACGAGGTCGTCCCCGACCGGCCGGTCTACCTGACCAACAGGGACGGGCACGGCGCATGGGTCAACACCGAGGCCCTGCGGCTGTGCGGGGTCCACGACGGAACCCCCGACCCGAACGACGGGCGCATCGAGCGCGAACCCGACGGAACCCCTCAAGGAACCCTGCACGAGGGCGCAGCCTCGCTCGTGGGCAGGCACGTGCCCGAGCCCACGGACGAGGACCTGCTCCGCGGCCTCCAGGCCGGCCAGCGACGCCTGCACCAGGCCGGAGTGACGGCCTGGCAGGACGCGATGGTCGGCCCGGAGGTCCAGCGCGCCTACGAAGCCGCCGCCGACGCCTCGACGCTCACCGGGCGCGTGGTCGGCGCCCTGTGGTGGGATCGGGACCGGGGCGAGGAGCAGATCCCCGAACTGCTCGCCCGCCGTACCACCACCGGACGGTTCGCAGCCACCAGCGTGAAGATCATGCAGGACGGCGTGGCGGAGAACTACACCGCCGCCATGACCTCCCCCTACCTGGACGGCTGTGGATGCCGGACCGGCAACAGCGGCATCAGCTTCGTCGGGCCCGAGGACCTGCGCGCCCACGTCACCCGGCTGGACGCCGTCGGGGTCCAGGT
This sequence comes from Nonomuraea sp. NPDC049655, assembly GCF_044465465.1. NCBI lineage: Bacteria > Bacillati > Actinomycetota > Actinomycetes > Streptosporangiales > Streptosporangiaceae > Nonomuraea > Nonomuraea sp. NPDC049655. The sequence goes on along the minus strand of NZ_JBITLS010000003.1, from coordinate 831,517 downwards.
CCACGTGCACGCCGTCGGCGACCGGGCCGCCCGCGAGGCGCTGGACGCGTTCGAGGCGGCGCTCAAGGTCAACGGGCGCAAGGGCAACCGGCATCACATCGCCCATCTCCAGGTCGTCCATCCCGACGACGTGCCACGGTTCGCGGCCCTGGAGGTCACCGCCAACATCCAGCCGTTGTGGGCGGCGCACGAGCCGCAGATGGACGAGCTGACCATTCCCTTCCTCGGCGACCGGCGCGCCGCCTGGCAGTACCCCTTCGGCGACCTCCTGCGCTCGGGCGCCGCCCTCGCCGCGGGCAGCGACTGGCCGGTCAGCAGCCCGGACCCGTTCCTCGGCATCCACGTCGCCGTCAACCGGATGCTCCCCGACGGATCGGGGCGGCCGTTCCTGCCCGCGCAGCGCCTCCCGGTGGCGGCGGCCCTGTCGGCGTACACGATCGGCACCGCCCGGCTCAACCACCTCGACACCCGGACCGGGACCATCGAGCCCGGCAAGCTCGCCGACCTCATCGTCACCGACGCCGACCCGTTCGCCGTACCCCCCGGTGACCTGGGCGGCATCACCGTCCTCGCCACCTACGTGGAGGGACGACGGGTGCACACGCATCCGTCCTTCTGACCGCCCGCCGCCGAGTGAACCGGTCCCCCGTCGAGGATGGGGGAGCCCGGTCAGGATCACGGGGTGGTGCCCATGCCGTACTGGGCCGCCTGCAGCGACCACAGCTCCGCGTATTCGCCGCCGAGATCCAGCAGCTCCTGGTGGCTGCCGCTCTCGGTGACCCGGCCGTCCTGCAGGACGAAGATGCGGTCGGCGTGCTGCACCGAGTGCAGGCGATGGGTGATGAGGATGACCGTGCGTCCGCCGGCCAGGGCGCGCACCCCGGCGAAGGTCTCGGCCTCGGCGCGGGGATCGAGGGCGGCGGTCGGCTCGTCCAGGACCAGCACGGGCGCGTCGCGGAAGTACGCGCGGGTGACCGCGATGCGCTGCCACTGCCCGCCCGACAGGTCGACCCCGCCCTGGTACTCGGGGGCGAGCAGCGTGTCCCAGCCGTCCCGCAGGGAGGCGATGAGATCGGTGGCGCCGGAGGCCGCGGCGGCGCAGGCGAGCGCTTCGGGGGTGGGGCCGGTGGTGTGGCGGCCGATGGCGACGTTGGCGGACACGGTGAAGGGCCATCGTTCGTAGCCCTGGGACAGCAGGGCCACCTGGTCGAAGAGCTGGGTTCGGTCGAGGTCGGTGGTGGGTGTGCCGTCCCAGGTGACCGATCCGGATTCGGGGAGGTAGAGGCCGGTGAGAAGTTTCGCCAGCGTGGTCTTCCCGGAGCCGTTGTGCCCGACCAGGGCGACGATCTGACCGCGGCTGATGGCCAGGTCGACGCCGTCGAGGGCGGGCTCGTCGGCGTTGGGGTAGCTGAAGCGCAGGCCGCGTGCCTCGATCAGGTCGGGACCGTCGGCCCGCCGCAGGCCGGTGCCGTCGCGGGGGATGGCCAGGCGTTCGGCCTGGCGGCAGGCGGCGGCCCAGTCCTCGGTGTAGAGGCCGTGTTCGAACACGTTGTTGATCGAATAGATCAGGTTGCCCAGCTGGCTGGTGCCGGTCTGGATGGACAGGACGGCGGTGCCGGCGGCGGCCAGCTGCATGCGTCCGGTGATCAGGAGCCAGCCGAGCACCACGTAGGTGGCGCCCGTCGTCAGGCCGCTCAGTCCCCCGGCCAGCAGTTCGCCTCCGGCGTCGGCGCGGGCGAGTCGGGCCTGCTCCCGCGCCGAGCGCAGGGCCATCCGGTCGTGGTGGCGGAGCAGGAAGTCCCCGGCGGCGTGCGCGCGGATCTCCTCGGCGGGGTCGGCTCCGACCAGGAGCTGGGCAAGGCTGCGCTGCTGCCGTAGGGGAGTCAGCCACCGCAGGCGGGAGGCCTTGCGGCGCAGAGTGGAGCGCACCAGCGCCCAGGCGCGCGGCAGGATGATGAGCGGCAGCAGCGGCAGCAGCAGAGGGTGCAGCACACCCAGGACGCCGGCGGCGGCGGTCATGCCCATCAGCGCTTTCAGCATGCGGATGACCTGATCGATGACGATGTCGATCCATCCGGCCCCGAACTGCGCGGCCTCCAGGAGATCGTGGAACTGGGCGCCCTGGAAGTGCAGCAGCTCGACGTTCGCGGCGCGGCTGAGGAGCTCGTCGTAGGCGAGGTGCTCGACCTTCGGCTGGAGCCGGCCGGAGGCGGCACCGGACCAGGCGGTCAACACCGCGACGCTGATGCCGGCGGCCGCGACCAGGACCAGCGCCGGCACGGCGGCCCTGACGCGGTCGGGGGTGGGCCCCACCGCGAGGATCTGCTGCAGGACCCGGTTGGTGGCCAGCAGGCCGAACGCGGTCGCGGCGCCGACGATGAGCTGGCAGGCCACGACGATCACGAGCGCGGCCGGGTCGGCTCGCCAGGACAGCCGCAGGCAGATGCCGATCAGCGAGGGCAGCTTACGCATGATCACGCCGAAGCCGACCGCCAGGTCGGCCTCGTGCCGCGCCCATCCCATGCTGTACTGGAGGCCGCCTCCGAAGATCGGATCCGTGGCGGGCTCCTGCACGGCGGCCCGCTGCCCGGTGTGGTCGGCAGGGGGAGGATCAGATTCGGACCTTACCGTCACGGACGAGGCTCCGTTCTCTCGGTTCTTCCGCTTGCCGTCGGCGTCCCTTCTCGCCCGGATGGCGATGTCGTGCGTGTGATCGTGGCGTCGACGCGGGCCCCCCGTTGCCCTGGCTGCCGGCGGACCTCGCTCGGCGAGGCGGTCGCAGGCTCATGGTGGAGGGCGGCGGGCAGATCTCCGAGGATGAGCGGTCTCGTGCTCGATGTCGCCCGGCATCTGCCGCTTGGCTGAGCGGGCGCGATCCGGCGCATGAGGGCCCCCGGAACGGCCCCACGAACGCAACGCCCGTACGTCAGGCAGCGCCGCTTCCGCTGAGCTCACCACCCGCCTGCTGTTGACGGTGCGGCCCCGTCTGCCGCGACGCGTTGAAGCTCGATGCCGGTCCACGCCAGTGCCAGTGTCAGCACGATCATTCCCGCGGCGGCTGTCCGGTTGATGGCGCTCATGGGGGTCATGCGATCACCTCAACACGCACGCGCCCCACCCGGAAGACGATGGTGACGGAACCTCGCGGGCACACTATTCGCGCGAGGTCGGCACTGACCTGGCTGGACAGAGGAACGGGGCACCAGGTGCAGAGCCGCGCCGAAGACACTTCCGACGTCCTCGGCGACCTTGAGGTCCTGCCCACCCAACGCGTTCCATGTCGCCCGCAGGCGTTCCGCCGGCCGGCAAGCCGGCATGCAGGAAGATCGCCATGGGCCGTGGTCCTGGCCGGCGCTCACCGACAGCCCTGTCCGGCTCGCCGGGATCGGTGTAGTAGTTCGCGTAGACGTGGAGGTAGTGCTCACCCTCGGTGAAGCCGTTGGTTCGATACCAGCGCGATGTTCCCGGATCGTCCCTCGTCCAGGCGTCGAGCGTGCGTGCGCCGAGCTTGCGTGCTCGGGCACCGCCGCCGCACGACGGGTCTTCCAGCACCTCCAGCGGCCCGGCGACCGCGACGACCACTCCGGCGTCGGGCTCGGGCCAGCCCTGTCGCGCGGACTGGCCGAGGTCATGGTCAGCCCCTCCCCGAGGGGACCCCGGGGAGGGGCTGACCATGACCCGCACGCTGTCCGTCGCGGGGCGGCTCGGCCGTCCGGCCTAACCCGCCGGGCGGGTGGGCGGCGGGCCGAACAGGGTCGCGCTGTCGACGGTGGCGACGGCGCCGGAGTCCGTCCGGGTGGGATGCCCGTCGGCGCCGATGATCGGCAGCCGGTCCGGGAGCCCGCTCGGGTCGAACCCGCCCTCGCCGTTGATCCAGGACGGGCGCGGCGGCTGCGCTGGTGGCGTCTTGGCCTGGAGGCCGTACTTGGATGTGAGCCAGACGTTGCCCGAGGGCAGGTAGCCGCCGTACCACGAGCCGTTCCAGGCGTAACCGAAGCCCAGCGAGGCGTACCAGGCGGTGCCGCAGGGGGCGGGGTTGGAGCCGTAGCCGTCCCACATGTACCAGTCGGCGTGGCTGGTCACGTCGGGCGTGTAGCGGAAGCCGGAGTCCATGCCCTGGCAGGTGCCCCACTCCTGCCTGTCGAAGTTGTAGACGAGCACGATCAGCCGTACCGCGAGGTAGCCGGCGGGCAGCGACCACTGGCGGGCGCACGGGATGGTGCCGGTCGGCACCCAGGTGTCCACCCAGGCCGACTTGTACGAGCCGGCGTCGATGCTGCTGAAGTCACGCACCTCGGCGTGGACGCTGACACACAGGAAGTTGGAGCGGTAGACGTAGTCCTCGTTACTGGCCCGGCCGTCCTCGGCGTGCGCCGGGGCGACCGAGGTGATCAGGACCAGGACGGTCGCGGCGACGGCGCACAGGGCACGGCGCACCCGCCTGGCGGCCGTCCGGGGTTGTCCTCGCATCGTGCCTCCTTCTCAGTTCCCGGCCGAGGTCATGCGGACCACGACGCCGTCGGGGATCGGCGGGTGGTTCTTCTGGACCACCGAGGGCGGCGCGGCGGGCGGCGCGAACGCCTCCCGCACCGACACGTGGCCGGCGGGCGTCGTGCCGTTGTGGACGGGGATCTCGCTGGGGGCGGTGGCCCAGTCGATGCCGCCGTCGGGCCGCAGCCAGGCGGGCGGCTCCGGGCGCGCAGCTTGAGCCTCGGCCCGGGCGGCGTAGAAGGGCCAGGCGAACCACATGTTCCCCGAGGGCACCCAGCCGCCGTACCACTCCCCGTTGTAGACGTAGCCGCCGCTGTAGGTGGCGTACCAGGCGGTGCCGCAGGGCGGCAGCGGCGGGTTGCCGCCGTAGTTCCAGTTGATGAACATGTGCGACCCGGTGAAGTTGCTGTAGATGAACCCGTCGCCGTTGACGGGGTCGAGCGGGCTCCGGCACAGGCCCCATGCGGAGGTGGCGAAGTCGTAGACGAGGAGCTGCAGCTTGGCGGCCATGTTCCAGGGGGGCCGGTCCCAGGTCCTGGCGCAGTCCACCCACTGCTTCCAGACCGGGACGTACATGCGGGTCAGGCTGTCGACCGTGGTGCTGGACTCGATGGCCCCGCCGGGGTTGCTGATGGTGGACCCCACGTCGACGCAGAGGGCGGTGGATCGGTACACGGTGCCGCCGTTGGAGACCTGGTCGGCCGAGGCGGTGCCGGCGACGGCGAGGAGCAGGACCAGGACGGCCGCGACGACCGTCGATCTGCGGAGTGCGCGCATGCTGAACCCTCCACAAGGCAGGGACGGGCCGGAACCGGCCGTTCGCCTGCCATGGTCAAGCGGCGCCGGAGTTCGCACAATCTCTTCGGCCAGGCACCGAAGAGCCCCTCCGTCAACCGGGAGACTGCCGGAAATCGATCGTCCGTGGACGATGGGCGCATGCGCCTGGGATTCCAGGTGGCTGACCTCGCGGCCACCCCGCCCATAGAGCCCTGGTCGCTGGAGGCAGCGACCAGGGCTTTTCGTTGTGCGGGGCGATGGACCAGCGGGAGTCCGAGGCGGGCGTACAGCTTTGTCTTCGGTGCCGCGTCGGCCCGATGCACAACCTTGACGATGTCCCGCCGCAGCCGATGCTGCAGCCCTGTCCGGCGGCAGGGTATGGCAAGATCACCTTGCTGAACGGGCGGGCGCGGCAACCGCGTCGCGGCCGGCGTCGGGGGAAACCGGAGGAAGTCGGGCGATGCGAGCAAGCAACGCAGGGCGGATGCGCAAGGTGCTGGTCGCGGGCGTGATCGTCGTGTCGGGGCTCGGTGCCGAGCCGGCCATGGCCGGTGCCGCTCCTGCGGTGCCGGAGTCGGTGGCCGCGGACCCGGCCTGCTCGGGTGGCGTGCTGAACGCCGTCGCCGACGCCGGTGCGAAGGGCGACGGGCAGGCCGACGACACCGCGAGCATGCGGCAGGCGATCACCACCGCGTACGCCTCGGGACGCTGCCTCTACCTGCCGGGCGGCCTCTACCGCATCACCGGCGGCCTCGACTGGAGCAAGCCCGCCTCCATCCTCGGCGACCCCGACACACCCGCCATCCTGCACAGCACAACCAACGCGGCCCTCGCCGACACCACCTACGCCAACCGCTGGGACCGTACGCCCGTACTGGACAACGTGGTGTTCGACGGCCTGCGCTTGGACGTCAACAGCCCCTACAAGACCGGGCCGATCATCCGGCGCAGCGTGTTCGTCAACCGCATGGGCGACGGGGAGACGCCCACCGGGGGCGACGAGCAGCAGACGAGCTCGGCCCAGGTCGCCGTGGCTCTCACCAACGTGGTCGGCGCCAAGGTTCAGGACTCGGTCTTCCTGTCGGACCGGCAGGTGGACGGCGGCGCCCCGCTGTTCACCTACCGCACCCGCGACCTGACGATCAGCGGCAACGTCCTGGGCGCCGACCTGTCCTCGACGGCATGGCTGAGCACCTGGGCCGGCGGACGCTCCTGGTCCCAGGCCCCGGCCGCGCGCCTCGCCGAGGTACGCCGCCGTACCGGCCTGCCCGCCGCCCTCGGCCACATCCAGCGCGGCATCAGCATCAAGGGCGACATCAACGCGACCGTCTCCGGCAACATCGTCAACCGTGACCCGCGCAGCCGCGCCAAGAGCGATCACGGCGTGTACGCCTGGGGCTTCGACGGCCTGCGGATCACCGGCAACTGGCTGCGCGGCTGGCCCCAGGACGCCAGGGGCGGGCTCAAGGTGCGCAACGGCACCGGCGCGACCATCGCCGGCAACCTCCTGTACGGCACCGCGCTACTGCTCTACACCTACGACGTGACCAACGCCCCCAAGGTCTTCCAGGACGTCGTTGTCTGCGGCAACGTCTACGACGTCAGCACGGTCACGCCCGCCGCCGACCACAGCGGGATCATGTACTGGCGCAACTTCTCCGGCACCGGGGCCGAGCAGGCGATCGCCGTCTTCGGCAACCGCTTTCTCGACCCGCTCGCCGGGACCCCGGGCCGCCCCGACGTCTCCCAGGTCGCCGGGGACGCGGCGGCCTTCACCGCGTCCGACAACACCTACGCCGACGGCCGCGCCGTGCCGGTCGTGGGCATGCGCGACGCCGCCCCCACCGCCGACCAGCGCGCCCGTTGCGCCGGCAGCACCGTCCCGGAGCTCTCCATCCCCGGTTACCAGGGATAGGAGCCACCCGATCACCTCTTCGCGCCCGATGTCTGGAACCGATCGAAGCAGTGAGCTGAAACGTGCTGCGGGTCGCCGAGCCGGATGCGGGTGTCGTGGTGGTGCAGCACGACGGTCCCGTCCGGCTCCCTCGACCTCGACACCGGCCACACCTCGCCGGACGACTCGCCCGGAACCCGCGCGGGGGCATCGAGGTCGAAGCGTTCGGCTTCGACGTCGGCCCGAAGCTGGTCAACAGGGCAACGGCCGCGCGGTTCGTTGCGCACAGGGCAGGACGCCCGCGTCCCTGCTGCCCCGCCGGGCCCGCATGAGAACGCCGACACCAGACCCGGCACCCCTCCTAAGATGGCGATCATGCGTTTCGTCGCCCTTGTCGCCGCAACCACGCTCGCCTGCCTGCTGTTATCCGGCACCTTGTTGTCGGACACAGCACACGCGGCGTCCGCCTTCCCCATCCGGGCCCGAGTTCTGACCGCGAACAAGCTGTACCGTACGGGCGAACTCCAAGCGAGCCAGTGCCCGGAGCGCGAAGTCGGGCCGAAGACCGTCGCCTCCGCCAAGCGGTACCTGACCGCGGTGCTGAACTGTCTCAACCGGTCGTGGGGCGCCCACTTCAAGAGGGCAGGCATGCCCTTCGCCAAGGCCAAGATCGGATTCATCACCAAGCCACGCAAGTACTGCGGGGAGCCCTGGGGCTCCGCCGCAGCCATTTACTGCAAGGCGGAACGGCGTTTTCTCGTTCTTCTGGACGACAACATGCTCGACGACTCCACCGACCTGTTCCTGTTCCAGACGGCCGCCCACGAGTACGGGCACCACGTGCAGAACCTCACCGGGATCAGCCGCAGCTACTACCACTATCCGTACCGGAACAAGAGTGAACTGAACGAGCAGATCCGCCGCAAGGAGTTGCAGGCGGAGTGCCTAGGCGGAGTGTTCACCGGCAGCGTCTGGGACTCCTTGACTCAACGCAGCGAGGAAGACTGGGAGATCTTGCTCCAGATAACGCGCGACAGCGGGGACGAGCAGTATAAGAACCGCGACCACGGCAAGGGCCGCAACATCGCCATCTGGCTCGACAAGGGCTTCCGCGCCAGATCCCCGCAGGCGTGCAACACCTGGACGGTCTCCTCGTCCAAGGTTTCCTGATCGCGGAGAGCCCCTGTCTGTCGCATCGCCTGGCCGGCGCGACGCTCATGGGCGGGCGTTGATCTCCTGGGCAGGGCGACGCCTCAGTGTGGATGGGCCGAAGGGCGAGGGGCGACGACGAGTTTGACCCTGTTCGTCTCGTGACTTCCGAGCGCCTCGTGGACGTACCACGCGTCCGGGACGCTCTCCGGGCGCAGGACATGGGCGGTGTAATCCCATCCGGCTCCGTCACGAGGGAATGGTTCGGGCGGGGCCTGATGGTAGGACTCGACGGTGGCACCTCGCTCCCGGAGCAGGGCCTTGACCTCGGCCACCGTGCGATTGGCCAGGTCTGCTCCTTCCAGGATCTCGCCGCGCGCGGTGGGGTCGCCCGTGAGCTCGTACCGCTCGCCGGGGCGGGCGGGACGGCCGGAGATGAGCTCGAAAGGACTGCGGAGGCTGACGGGAATGCTCACCCCGGCCTGGCACCACGTGCGGCCGCAGTCAGTGCCTTTGATCAGTTTGATGCGGTTGTCGCCGGGTTCGCCGTCGATGGTGAACCCGTCGGCGTGGAAGGTCACTGTCCGCTGGGGAGCGGACACCGAGACGAGCGTGCCGACCAGGCTCGGTGAGGCGGGCTCCATGGTCAGGGTGACGTTCAGGCCGTGCGCGGCGAAGTCCTCACGAAACCGCCGAGGGTCGGCGTCGGGATCCACGATCCGCACATCGATGTAATCGCCGTTCTTGGCGAACGCCAGCGCCTTCGCTGGTCCCACGATGAACGGCCCCACCTCCCTCGGCTGGAGCAGGACCGGCAGAGCGATCGCCATGCCCACCAGAACGACCGTCACGGGAACGAGGGCGAGCCACCGTCGCCGGATCCAGCGTCGCCGTGGCTTGGCCGAGACCGGGGCGGAGTCACCGAGGATGGTTTCCAGCGTTGCCGTCAGATCACCTGGCCGGGCCTGCACGTGCCGGGCTGGATCGTGGGCCTGGAACAGGCGGGTGAGCTGGTCGAGATCGCTGTTCACAGGATGTTCCCCTCATAAGACGGCTTGCGCTCGGCGACGGGTCGTGCGTCCTCGGAGAGCAGGTATCGCAGTCGTTTACGGGCGCGGTGCAGCCTCATCGCGGCCGTCGGCCGGGAACAGCCCACCACCGCCGCCGCCTGACGCAGGTCGAGCCCTTCCCACGACATCAACAGCAGCAACTCACGATCGGCCTCACTCAGTCCACGCAACGCGGCCAGCGCCTCCTGCCGTGCGGCCACGCCGGCGGCATGGTCTTCCCCCGTGTCGGAGAGCATCACGGACCCGTCCCAGAGGAGGGCGTCTCGCCGGTTGTCTCGTCTGATCGCGTTCGAGATGAGGTTCCGGGCGGTCGCGTACAGCCACGGCAACGGCTGGTCGGACGGGAAGCGGTGGTACTTCTCCCAGGCCACCTTGAACGTCTCGGATGCCATGTCCGCAGCCTCCACCGGACCCACGCGTCGCCAGGCGTAGCGCAGCACCGCCTCTTAGTGTTCGTGGAACATACGGGGGAAGCCGGCCTCATCGCTCACGCTCCGTCTCCTCTGTGCTGTTCTGATGCACCGTGCACCATCTACCGGATAGATGTCGCGAGCCGGGTGAGTATCACCGCGTTGAGAGCGCACTGTGGTTCCACTCGTCGGCTGCGCAGTTCGCGGCGGCGCTTCGCGTCATCCTCAGGTACGCGCCCGAGGGAGAGGTGCTTCCAGCCTTCGCAGATCGGTGGCATGCCAAGTGAGCGTCATCGCGCGGGCGGGGATGGCGCGCAGGAAGCTGTGAACAGTCGTGGCAGAGCCGAACTTTCTGGCCGGTCCGACACCGCGGGCACCCGGCGACAGCTCACCAAGGAAGCAGCCGACGCCGCACAGGTTCCCAAGGTCTCCCACGCGCGTTCCAAGTGAGCACCAGCGGTTTCGAAGGAGGCGGACGGAGACTGCCGCTCATGCGTGTTCCTGTCGTACTCCAGCACAGCATGGTCGAATGCGGCGCCGCATGCCTGGCGATGGTCCTCGGCGCGTACGGACACCGCGTCTCGTTGCCCGCGCTGGCGGACGAGATGGGCGTGGGCCGGGACGGTGTCAGCGCGCTCGCGCTGGTGCGCGTCGCCCGGGCGCACGGCCTGGACACCCATGCGCTCTCGGTGCCCGCCGCCCAGGTGCCGGAGCTGCCGTTCCCCGCCATCGTCCACTGGCGGGCCAAGCATTTCGTCGTCGTGGAGCGCATGGCCCGGGACGTGGTGACGATCGTCGATCCGGGCGTCGGGCGGTTCAGGATCGGCAGATCGGAGTTCGCCCGTGACTACAGCGGCGTGGTGCTCACGTTCGCTCCCGGGGCCGGATTCCAGCGCGGGCGCTTCGGGGATCGGCGGCCCTGGTGGGCGCGCTACGTCCGGTTCAGCGTCTTGGACCACCGGGCTCTCGTGGCCGCCTTGGTGCTGCTCAGCCTGCTCCTTCAGGGGCTCGGTCTGGCCCTGCCCGTCGTCACGGAGAACGTGGTCGACCGGGTGCTCGGCCGCGCCGAAGTGGAGCTGCTGCCCCTGCTGGGGGCGGCCGCGGCCGGGGCGGTGCTCGCCCATCTGACGGTGAGCGGGATGCGGGCCTGGGCGCTGGCCGTGCTGCGGTCGCGGTCCGACGCGGTGCTGTTCGACGATCTGGCGCGGCGGCTGCTCGCCCTGCCGTTCCGGTTCTTCGCCCACCGGGGCTCGGCCGACCTGGTCTCGCGGATCAACGCGGCCGGCGTGCTGCGGGAGGTCCTCACGGGCCAGGTGTTGTCGGCCCTGCTCGACGCGCCGCTCGCGGCCGGCTATCTGATCGCGGTCACGGTACGGTCGCCGCTGCTCGGCAGTGTGCTCCTGGGCCTGGCGGCGGCGCAGATCCTGGTGCTGCTCCTCACCAGGCAGCGCCTGCGCGACCTGGCGCACCGCGAGCAGGAGGCCCGCAACGACGCGCAAGGGCTGCTGGTCGAGGCCGTCAGAGGCATCGAGACGATCAAGTCGGCCGGCGCGGAGACCCAGGTCCTGGACCGCTGGGGGAAGCTGCTGACCGTCCAGTCCCAGTGGGTGCGGCGTGGTGCGTCGGCGCAGGGAGCGCAGGACAGCCTGCTCGCGGCGCTGGGGTTCGCCGCGCCGCTGGCTCTGCTGTGGGCCGGTGCGTGGCAGGCGGTTGACGGTGTGCTCACGCCGGGAGCGCTGCTGGGAGTGCAGGCATTGGCCGCCGCCGCCCTGGCCCCGCTGGCCTCGCTGACCAGAAGCCTGCGCGGGCTGCAGACCGCCCGTGCCCAGGCGGACCGGCTGGCCGACATCTGGGAGGCCGAACCGGAACCCCTGGCGCCGCCCCTGCCCGCGACCGGCACGCCGCGGACCCGGATCGAGCTGCGCGGAGTCGGCTTCAGGTACGCGCCCGAGAGCCCCTGGATCGTCCGAGGGGTCAATCTGCGCGTCGCCCCCGGGCAGAAGGTCGCGCTCGTGGGCCGGTCCGGATCCGGCAAGACCACGCTGGCGCGGCTGCTGCTCGGGCTGGTCCCGCCGGTCGAAGGCCGGATCCGGTACGACGGCGCGCCGCTGTCGCGCAGGCCGCGGCCCCGGTTCGGAGTGGTCACGCAGGAGCCGGCGCTGTTCACCGGATCGATCGCGGACAACATCTCGCTGGGCAGCCCCGACGCCGATCCACGAGAGGTGGCGGAGGCGGCAAGGCTGGCCTGCGTCCACGACGACATCCTGGCCATGCCCCTCGGCTACCACACCCTGCTCACCGAGGGCGGGGGCCTGTCCGGTGGCCAGCGCCAGCGCATCGCCCTGGCCAGGGCCATCCTCGCCCGGCCCGAGATCCTCCTGCTGGACGAGGCCACCAGCCATCTCGACGCTCACACCGAGGCGGCGCTGAGCGCCAATCTGGACGCCCTCCCGCAGACCCGGATCGTGATCGCGCACCGCCTGAGCACGATCCGGGACGCCGACCTGATCCTGGTGCTCGACCGGGGCCGGATCGTCGAGGGCGGCACACACGACCAGCTGGTGGCGGCGAGCGGCTTGTACGCGTCGCTCGTCCGTTCGCAACTGTCCGGTAGGCCCCTTCAAGCCGGCACAAGCTGATGCCAAGGGCTGATCGGCAATCTCTTTCCCGGCGAACGACAAGAGAGGAGGACCTTCATGGACATCAAGCCGCGTACCGAACTCCGGGACATCACCCCGATCGGCGCCGAGCTGGACGAGAGCGCGCTCAGCACCCTCAACGGCGGCATGTACGACGACGAGCAGTGCAAGCGCCTGTCGTGGTACGACCCGCCGGGCATCTGCACGCACGACTACTGATCCATCCGCAGGGCTCAGGGCCGCCACTCCGCGTCATCCGCGGGGCGGCGGCCGCGACGCCGCCGACTGTAAGGAGAGTTCCGTGAACGCCAAGCCGCGTACCGAACTCGGGGACATCACCCCGATCGGCGCCGAACTGGACGAGAGTGCGCTCAGCATCCTCAACGGCGGGCAGGACCCCGACTGGGGTGACGTCATGATGTGCTACTTCGACCCGCCCGGCTGGTGCGGGATGGACTGATCTCCGATCACCCCGCGGCCGCCGTCCCTCTGTCCCAGGAGGCGGCGGCCACCCTTCCGACAAGCCCGGTCTCGTCCAAGGAGTTTCCGTGTCCTGCCCGCATGTCCTCGTCCTCACCTGTGACGGCGACGTCCACGCCGACCGCGTCAGGGAGCTGCTGGTCCGGCGCGGCGTGCGCACCACCGTCTTCGACAACGGGGACTATCCCGCGCGGGCGCACGTCGAGCTGGCCTACGACGGCCGGGGGCGCACGCGGCGGCTGCTGCACACCGGGTCGGACACGCTCGACCTGGACTCGGTGACCACCATGTGGTGGCGGCGGCCGCGGCCGCCGGCGGCGCATCCGGCCGTCACCGACCCCGCGGTGGCCGCCTACACCGCCCAGGAGGCCACCGCCGTGCTCTCCGGCCTCTGGGAGTCCCTGCCGTGCCGTCCGGTGCCCGGCCGGGAGTCGGCGCTCACGCGCGCCAGGCACAAGCCGTCCCAGCTCACGCTGGCCGCCGAGCTGGGGTTCGAGATCCCGGAGACGCTGATCACGAGCCGGGCGGACGCCCTTTGGGACTTCCACAACCGGCATGACGGGCACATCATCACCAAGGCCATCGGCCAGCCGTGGGTGGAGGATCTCGCCGGGGGGCACTCGGTGCTTCGCAAGTGCGAGTTCGTCTCGGGCCGCGACCTGGCGTACGCGGAGGGGCTGCGGTTCTGCCCCGTCATCGCGCAGCCGTACGTCCGCAAGCGGATGGAGCTGCGGGTCACGGTGGTCGGGCGGCGGACGTTCACGGCCGAGATCCACTCCCAGGTCAGCAACCGGGCCAGCGTGGACTGGCGAAGCTACGACCTCGGCGCCACCCCGCACGCCGTCCACCCGCTGCCGGACGAGATCGCCGACCGGTGCGTGGCGCTGACCGAACGCCTCGGCCTCGTCTACGGCGCCATCGACCTGATCCTCACGCCGGACGGCCGGTACGTGTTCCTGGAGATCAACCCCAACGGACAGTGGTTGTGGATCGAGGACCTGACCGGCCTGCCGATCAGCCAGGCGCTGTGTGACCTGCTTGCCCAGCCGTGATCCGCGCACGGCCGAACGAAAGGATTTGACGTGAACCTGCTGCCCGACGGGTCACAGAAGCGGGCCGGACTGCCGCCCGGACTGCTCGCCGACGCGCTGGAATGGCTGCGCGGCCTCGACGGCGTGCCGCCGGAGAGCGCCCGCGAACGGCTGACGGCCCTGCGCACCCGCCATCCGGAGACACCGATGCGGCTGCTCTGGCAGAGCGAGGCCGCGACCGGCGACTACCACTACGACCTGCTGTTCCCCATGCCAGGGGCGACCGTGTCGCTGGCCGTGGCGCCGGACCGCGCCATCCCCTGGCCCCTCCGTGGAGGTCAGCGTTCCGGCGGCCATCTCCTGCTGCGCGTCAACGGCGCCGACGTGACCTGGGAGAAGGCCGTCTCGGTGCTCGACGTGCTGTGGGAGGACACCGACCTGGCCCGCAGGCTGGTCAACTCCGCCCTCGTCGAACAGGCTCTGGCCACCCGGAACGCGGCCCCGGACCCGGACCGGCTCCAACAGGCCATGGACGCCTTCCGCCGGGCCCGCGGCCTGCTGACCGCGGAGGCGACGCGGCGCTGGATGGGCGAGCGCGGCCTGACGCACGCCCGTCTGGAGGAGATCGTGACCGGCGAGGCAGCGGTGGCGGAGCTGCGTCGCGAGGTGCTCGACGGGCGCGTGGAGGAGTGCTTCGCCGCCCGTCGCGCGGACTTCGACTGGTTGCGGGTGGTCAGGCTGCGGTACGCCGACGCAGCCCGCGCCGCGACCGCCGCCGCGACGCTGCGGGACGGGAAGGCCGACCCGGTCGCGCTGGCCACGGAGGAGGTGCTGGCGGGGGCGGCCACGTGCCGCATGGAGGCGAACGACAGGAGCTCGCTGATCGGGCTCTTCGGCCCCGAGGCCGAGGAGGCCGCCGCCGGTGACGTGCTCGGGCCCGGGCGGCTCCCGGACGGCGGGCTCTGCGTCGCGCACGTGCTGGCGGTGGAGCCGGCGGTCCTGGACGAGATCCGCCGCGGGCTCATCGAGCGGCACCTGTTCGAGGAGTGGCTGACGGAGCAGCGGCGGACCGCCCACCTGGAGTGGTTCTGGGGCAGCCGGGCCCGCACGGACGCGGCCGACGCCGAGCTACGCGCCTCCTGAGCCCCCGGCGAGGGTGCGATCTCACGACGGCGGGCGCTGGAGCGCGGCCCTCCGGGCCGGCCGCCCAATCTGGTAGAAAGCCGCCCATGACCACCATCCCGCGGCCCAGCTTCATCTCCCTGCTGAGCGCCCTGGCCGTCGGCGCGGTATTCGGCGCCGCCACCTCGCTGGCCAACGCCGCGGCCACTACGACCGTGGATCTGGAGAGCGCCGAGGCCGCCACCCGAGGGTGGTCGATCATGGAGATCGTCAGCATCCTGCTGGACGCCGGCTGGGCGTGGGCCGGACTGGGGGTGCTGGCGGGATGGTGGGCCACCCGTGGCCCAGGAGGTGTCCTCACGGGCCGCCGGCTGGCGCGGGGCGCCGTCGTCGGCGTGGTGGCCTTGCTCGCCGCCACCGCTGCCTACTACCTCGCCGACACGATCGTCCACGACGTCTCATCCGGCTCCTACGTCCATGACACGGTCTACTGGTGGGTGGCGAGCGCCTTGTTCGGTCCGGTACTCGGTGCCATCGGAGCCTGCGCCGGGCATCCGGGAGTGATCGGTGTGCTCGCCCGGCTGACCGTGCCGGTGGGCGCGGCCGTCCAGATGGCCGTGCTGCCACCGGGCAGGAACGATGTGCTCAGGAACATCGGGCAGTGGGTCGTGTGGACGGCGGCCGCTGTGACTGTCGGCCTCGTGTTCGCCTGCTTCCTGCGCGTACGGTGGCGAGCCTCAAGAGCCGAGGCGGCGCGAAACGATCTCCGGTGAGGCGGGCAGCGATCTTCAGTTGGCCCGTATCGGTCTAAGCCTGTCTCAAAGTGTTGATCAATGGCGTGTCGTAGCCAGACACGCAGAGAGGTCTCCGGTACAGGGTTCAACGACCAAGAAGAACTTCATACCTCGGCGACCTCGTGGCCACCTCAGCGGTGACGCGGCGGTTCGACAGTCGTTTGCGCCGTGGCGAAGCCGCGGAGAGGTCCGGCAGGGGGCGGGGGAGGGGGTTGCAGGGGTTCCGGGCGGGGTTGCCGGAACGTTGGGCGGCATGGTTCGGGTGGAGGCAAGGGCCGCGCATGCCGCGGCGGAGGCGATGAGCCCGGCCAGCGCTAACGCTGCCCGAGTGGCCCAGGAAGGTCTGGTCCCCACCTCTCCATTGGACGCCTCCGCTTGGTCCTTCTTGTTGAGCTCTCGGTACTGGCAGGCGTGTTCGGCCACGACTGCTCTGCGCGATGAGGCATCCTCAAACCTAAGGCGTGCCGCCGCCGGACGATCTCGTGGAGCCCCTCCGACGTGGCCGCCATGGTGCCGATCGCCGCCGGCGCTTCAGGTTTTGGCCGGTGCCTTGGTGGAGGGTGCCGGTGGCTGGCAGGCCAGGGGGGTCCGGCAGAGGGCGCGCAGGTCGCTGAAGGCTTGCAGGAGGTGCGCGTCCAGGCTCTGCGAGGGGTCGTCGATCCAGGCCTGGGCCGCTTGGTGGAAGGTGGCCCACCCGATCTGCGCGGCCAGGCGGGCCGACCGGTCGGCGACACCGCGCTGCCGCAGCGCTTCGGCCACGGCTTCGGCGATCGACGCGGCCTTGGCCAGGTCCCGCTCGCGCAGTGCCGGCGTCGCCGCGATGACCTGCAGGCGTGGTTCGGCGAAGGGGCGGTTGTCCTCAAGGAGGTGCTCGACCTTGCGGAAGGCGTAGAGCAGCAGGTCGAGCGGCTGGAGACCGTCGGGTGCCTCCGCCACCGCCTGCACCAGGGACGCGCGCAGGTCTGCTTCGCCGTCGAAGAGCACCTCGCGTTTGTCAGGGAAGTGCCGGAAGAACGTGCGTTCGTTGAGGCCGGCCCGGGCGGCGATCTCGGCCGTGGTGGTCCGGTCGAACCCGCGTTCCCGGTACAGCTCCAGAGCCGCCTGCTGCAGGCGGCGGCGCGCTTCTGCTCCGCTCCGTGGCACGCTCCGCAGGATACCGCATACGCCAGCGACTGACGCTACTTGACGCCAGGCACTGGCGTTACCTACAGTCAGCGGCTGGCGCTACGTAGTGCCAGTAACTGGCGTTAAGTAAGAGGGTCTCATGCATGTCTTCGTCACCGGCGGTTCCGGCCAGACCGGCCCCGCCGTCGTCACCGAACTCATCGCGGCCGGTCACACCGTCACCGCTCTGGCGCGCTCGGACGCCGCGGCCGCCCGGCTGGCCTCGCTCGGGGCCACCCCCCACCGCGGCTCCCTGGACGACCTCGACAGCCTGCGCCGCGGCGCCGAGGCCGCCGACGGAGTCCTGCACATGGCCTACGGCGGCGACTTCTCCGATCTCGACGACATGATGAGGCGCGACCGGACGGCGATCGAGACGCTCGGCCGGCCGCTGGAACACTCGGGCAAGCCCCTCGTCGTCACCTCGGGCACCCTGGTCATGCCCGCCGGCCGGGAGAGCACCGAGCAGGACGAGCCCGACGCCACCGGGATCGCCGCCTTCCGCCTCGCTGGGGAGCGCGCCTGCCTGGACTTCGCCACCCGCGAAGTACGCGCCGCCGTGGTGCGCCTGGCTCCCACCGTTCACGGTCCCGAAGATCATGGTTTCATCCCCATGCTCATCGCCACCGCGCGGAAGACCGGCGTATCCGCCTACGTGGGAGACGGCACCAACCGGTGGCCCGCAGTGCACCGGCTCGACGCGGCGGTCCTGTTCCGCCTGGCGGTGGAGCAGGCGCCCGCGGGCAGCGTGCTGCACGGGGTGGCCGAAAGCGGCGTCACCTTGCGGAGCATCGCCGAGATGATCGCCCGGGGCCTGGGGGTGCCTGCGGTCTCGCTGACACCCGCCGAGGCCGCCACGCACTTCGTCAGCCCGTTCATGGCCGTCGCGTACGGGTTCGACGGGCCTGTCTCCAGTTTCCGCACGCAGGAGCTGCTCGGCTGGTCACCCGTACACCCGACCCTGCTCGAAGACCTGGAGCACGGCGACTACCTGAGGTCCCCGCAACACTGAGGAAATCGCTGCGGCACTGCACCCGCTGGAACGGCGCCCGCGCGGTGTCATGGTCGCGCCACGGAACGGGCCGGCAGGCCAGGGCGTCGAGCCGGGCCTCGCGGCGGGGCCCGTGGACGATCCGGTCCAGGCAGTCGCGGAACAGGTCCTCGACGGTGCGGCCGTCCTGGAAGTACTCGGTCACGCCGGCCATCACCGTGGGGTACGCCGCGGCGTAGGCGGCCATGTCGAAGCCGTCCGGGGCGTCCGCGCCGGGGCGGCCCGCCTGTTCCTCCAGTAGGTACCCGCCTGTTCCTCCAGCACGTAGCCGACGGTGAAGCGCAGCACCGTCAACACGATCAGGCGGGCCCGCCACCGGGGGATGTCCCGCCCGGCCGGCGTGCTGCTCACCAGCTCGGACAGCGCGGCCATCTTGAGGGACGTCTGGGAGGCCGCGATGATCCGGGCTCCGTCGGGGTGGGCCGGCAGAGCCTGGCGCAGCCGTCTTCCCGCGGCGGGAGGCGCGGAAGCCACATCGGCGGGGACGAAGCCCGGCCAAGGCAGGACGCACAGCTGACCAGCGAGCCCCAGGCGATCGGCAGGTCCCCGTGCCCGGCCTGGATCAATGAACTCCGCATCCGCCGCCGTCAACGTGAAGAACCGGATCGACTCCTCACGGCTGATCTCCGGGAACGACCGCAGCCGCGCGAGCTCCTCATCGGTGAACACTCGGGTTGTCAACGCGCCTCACCCGCCCCAGGTCAGCCCCCGAACCAACGCAGCCCGAATCCGGCTGCAGATTTGGATGTTCGGCGGATGCCACGGCCACCCCATGTGTGGTGGCCAGGCGGCCTCCCGTGACGCGGAGAAGATCGAGCTTTCCGTCCTCGGCGCTTCCGGCCGCTGCCGTGTAGGTGACCATGCGCAGGTCGGCGCCGGGAACGATGAGGACGTCGCAGTCGAGCAGGATGTCGCCGACCTGAGGGTGTCGGATGGTCTTCGCGTCGGTCGTATGAGGGGCGCCGGTCGTCTGCGCAGCCCAGTGATGAGCGAAGGCGCCGGAGGTCTCGCGGAGTTCTCGTACGAGACGATCGAGCCGGGCGTCGCCGGGATAGCGGGAGACGGCGTCCTTGAGGTCGGCGACGATCGAGGCCGCGAAGGCGTCCGGCCCGCGTTCCGACCGGACGGGAAGCATCAAGGCGCTCGCGGCGCCGTTGCCGAAGAGCGCACGGGCAAGGTTGCGCTCGGCGGCCGGGAGGGCGGCGGGGTCGCCGTGCAGGGCGCTCCACATGGTGTTCCACCACACCAGGGTCCAGTCCGCGGCGAACACGCCGATCGGGACATCGCCAAGGCGCGAGACGAGCCGTTGGATGCCCGGCGGCACGTGGGTGTCGACGGTTCCGTCCTGCGGCGGCAGCAGTCCGGCGCTGCGGTAGAGCTGGTCGCGCTCGGCGCGGGCGAGCTGAAGGGCGCGCGAGAGCGCCGACCACCTGGGCCGACGGGTTCTTGGCGCGGGCCTGTTCCAGGCGCAGAACGTAGTCGACCGACAGCCCCGCCAGCTGGGCCAGTTCCTCGCGGCGCAGCCCCGGCGCGCGACGGCCGCCCGTCGCCGTGAAGCCGGCGTCAGCCGGGGAGAGGCGGTCACGCCAGGCGCGCAAGAGCGCGCCGAAATGCGAGCGGGAGGCAGCCATGGGCCCATTCTCGCCGCACGGCGACGAACGAGCCTGGGTACTGCCGGTCCTAGTGACGGCCGGTGCACTGGCTGACGGCGACACTTGGGACGAACGTGGACCTGTGCCCGAGGCGGGCGCCACCGGTGCGACAGCGAAGGAACCTGGCATGCAGCACACCATTGTGATGACGGGCGCGAGTCGCGGCATCGGCCGCGTCGCCGCCCGGCACATCCTGCGCCGGTCACCGAAGGCACATCTCCTCGTCGTCGCCCGCCCGTCCTCCGGCGCGCGGCTCGCCGCGGAGCTCTCCTCGGGCGGGCACCCGGTCTCGCACGTCCAGGCGGACCTCGGCTCGCTGGACAGCGTCCGCGCGGCCGCCATCGAGATCCGCGACCGGCTCGACCGCGGTGACCTGCCACCACTGCGCGGCTTCGTGGGGAACGCCGGCATTCAGCACGTCAACGCGCTGACCGAGGGTCCGGAGGGGCTGGAGTCGACCTTCACGGTCAACGTGCTCGCCAACCATCT
This sequence comes from Nonomuraea sp. NPDC049655, assembly GCF_044465465.1. Taxonomy (NCBI): domain Bacteria; kingdom Bacillati; phylum Actinomycetota; class Actinomycetes; order Streptosporangiales; family Streptosporangiaceae; genus Nonomuraea; species Nonomuraea sp. NPDC049655. The sequence goes on along the minus strand of NZ_JBITLS010000003.1, from coordinate 811,304 downwards.
GTTCATACGCCTGCTCCAGGACCGTTTCGCTGCCCCCGCCCGGATCGTGATCACGTCGAGTGACACCCACTTCGGCGACCTCAGGCACAACCTGGGCATGGTGCCGGGGCCGGTCTGGAGGTCCCCGGACGTTCTGGCCCGTACGGGCGCGTTCGCCAAGCCGCACACCGCGGCCGGCGGGCGCACCGCGTACTCGACGAGCAAGCTGGCCGCGATCTACCTGGTGCACGAGTACCCGCGCCGCCTGCCGTCCGGGATCGACGTCGTGGCCCACAACCCGGGGTTCGTGCCCGGCACCGGCCTGGCCCGCAACGCCGATCCTCTCTCCCGGTTCGCGATGCGGCGCATCATGCCCCTGATGATCCTCACCCCCCTTCGCCACGAGCCCCGACGCCGCCGGCCGCCACCTCGCTGACGTCGTCCTCGGCACGCTACGGGCGCCGACCGGTTCCTACGTCGACCGCAACCGCGTGGTCCGACCGGTTGCCGGGCGCTGGCGGGCAGGCCCGCAAGCGCGAGAGCCAGGCTGGCGGCCGCGATCAGCAGGCGGGTGAGGCGATCGCGCGGACGCGGGGATCGCGCGGCTGGGGACAAGTGCATGGCTCCTCCTTCACGCGCCATCCCGTCCCGGCTTGGTTGCCGAGAGCATGCAGGATGCCGCCGCGGACAAAGGCGAAGGTCACGTCCGTCCGGCGCAGGCGTACGCGGGAGGACCGGGCAACCAGATGGTGCGTGAAAGCGCCCGCCGCACGATGAGGGCATGCCCGCCTTGGGTGGCAGGCGTGATTGGGGTGGGCTTCGGCTGATGTCACCGTCTGGGCTGTCGGCTCGCCCGCCAGCGATGATGCGCCCGAGTCAGGGGCGCGGCAAGGGGGCGGAGGTGGCCTGATGTGGCCAGCGCGATCCGGCTCAGGCGCCCGGGGCGCCGGCACCCCGTGATGCCGGTACTTCGCACCGCCGGGGCAGGCTGTTGGCCGTATCCGGATGGGGCTGGGGCATTGTCACTCCTCATCGCCGGCCCCGTCCGCGTTGTTGGTTCCGCCCCTGTCGCCGTCAACGGCTGTGCAGGCGGACGGACCGCCGGACGAGACCCCGGCTGAAGCTCCGCCACCACCGCGCCGGAAATGCGGCATTCGGCCATAAACTTCCACTCGGCATCCCCGTATGGGACAATAGGGCAGGTCAGGCTGCTTCATCCTTCCCCCTCGAGCAGAACGGTGGAGAGGGACGGCTATGGAGATCAAGCCGAAGGCGGTCGCCATCCCCAAGGAGACCGACCACCTGGAGCAGGGCAGGTACGGCCCTATCTATCCGCGGACCCCGGCGTGTTACGGGTTCACCATCATCGCTGACATCAAGCCTGGCCGGGCGGAGACGATCCGTGACCACGGCCACGTGCTGGCCAGGGCGCTGGAGGATGACCCGCACCTGCTCGCGCCGTTGAAACTGCATTATCTGCGCTGGGTGCTCTTCGATGACGACACCCGCTTCATGTACCAGGGGATCTTCGACACCGACTTCGACAAGTACACCGAGGACGCCGTCGCGCTGTTCAGCAAGGTGGGGGTGAGCACGGTCTTCGAGAACCTCGTGGGGTTCCCCGAGGACTGGAAGAGCAACCCCGAGGCGTTCGTCAGGTACGTGCGCGAGCACCAGTGCCCGAGCTTCATCGAGTACGGCGAGTACCCCTACGTCAGCGCCGACGAGATCAAGAAGGCCCTGCGGGTCAAGAGCGCCCTGTCGGAGATGCTCGACCAGTTGCAGTGACATCGACCAGCGCCTTGCGGAGTTCGACATGAGCCAGTCCATGACCGCGCGAACCTACAACCAGAACCATGTGCCGCGACCGTACACCCCTGGCCGGCGCCGGTTGAGCATCTACGTCGCATGGAGCTATCCCGCCGAGGCCGGCGCGGACGTGACCCGGCTGGACGACCGGTTCTCCACGATGACCGAAGTGCGGCGCGTGCAGTGGCCCGCGTATGAGGATCCGCAGTGGTCGGATCCGCTGCGCTTCCAGCAGGGCATCGCGGGCGGGCTGGAGCTGTTCTTCTGGGGCTGGCTGCCCTTCCAGCAGTTCGTCGAGGACAGGACCGGATTCCAGGTCCCCGTGTACCAGCGCGTCGATCAGGCGGGCTTCCACACCCCGCTGGACGAGCGGGTGCTGGCCGACACCGACACCCTGTTCGTGTGGGGGCTGGACCACATGATCACCGGGCAGGACGCCACGCCCGCGGAGGTCGAGGCGCTGCGTGACTGGCTCACCCGTGAAGGGACCTGCCTGGCCCTGGGGCCGCATCATGACGTCGGCGCGTCGGGCGACATGGCGGTCCGCGACATGGAGTATCACCATCACGGCGACGAGCTGGTGCCCCGCCGGCAACGCTTCGGCAGGTACACCCGATCGCTGATAGAAGGGCTCGGGATACCGGTCGAGAACCGTTACGGCCTGCGTCCCGCCGTGACGGGCGCGGGCAAGAGCGCCCCGCTGTCGATCGCCGGGGACCTGGACACCAAGGGGTGGCTGAGAGGGGTGTCCAGCTTCAACTTCCACATGCACCTGCCCCACTACGCCGTGACCACCGACGACCCGGACGTCATCCATGTGCTGGGCAGGCAGCCGATCGACATGTCCAGGCCGCCGCACCCGTTCACCGAGGCGGGCAACACCGAGTTCAACATGTTCCTGTGGATGCCGCCCGCCGGCGATCGGGCGGGGGACGTCATCTTCGCCGACACCACGATCTTCAGCTCGCTGTTCGGGGTCGACGAGAGCCTGCGCACCTTCTGGAACAACCTCCTGTCGGCGAAGTAGTGCAACGGGAAGGCGGATTCCGGTGAGCGAGCGCACCCACGCCCAGGTCGAGCTCGACCTCGACGACATCCAGCGCGGGGTTCTCAGCCCCAGGCCGACGCCGTACGCGGCGACCTACATCCTGTTCCGCATCGACGACCGCGACCACGGGCGGGAGCTGATGCGGCGCGTGAGCGCCGTGGTGACCTCGGCCGCCGACGCGGTCAGTCCGCTGGGCGAGACCTGGGTCAGCGTCGCGCTCACCTACCACGGTCTCAGGGCGCTCGGCCTTCGGCAGGAGTGGCTGGACACCTTCGCCTGGGAGTTCCGGCAGGGCATGGCGGCACGGGCCGGCGCGCTGGGCGATGTCGGCGAGAGCAGTCCCGAGAACTGGGAGTCCCCGCTCGGCACGTCTGACGTCCACGTGGTCCTGGTGGCGCTCGCACCCGACAGCGCGCAGCTGGAGGCCGCCGTCGATCGCGCCCGAACCGCCTACGACGCGCTTCCCGGTGTGACGGCGATCTGGCGGCAGAACTGCCACGCGCTGCCCACCGAGACCGAACCCTTCGGCTACCGCGACGGCATCAGCCACCCCGCCATCGAGGGCAGCGGCACGGCCGGGTCCAACACGCTGGAGACGCCGCTCAAGGCCGGCGAGTTCGTGCTCGGCCACCCCGACGAGCTCGGCGGCATCCAGACCACTCAGCCCGAGGTGCTGGGACGCAACGGCAGCTACGTGGCCTTCCGCAAGCTCCACCAGCGCGTCGGCGCCTTCCGGCGCTACCTCAGGGACAACGCCACCGGCCCCGAGGACGAGGAACTGCTGGCAGCGAAGATCATGGGCCGCTGGCGCAGCGGCGCGCCCCTGGCCCTCAGCCCGGCGCACGACGATCCCCGCCTCGACGCCGACCCGTACCGCAACAGCTTCCTCTACCAGCAGGACGACCCGGCGGGACTCATCACTCCCCGCGGCAGCCACATCCGCCGCGGCAACCCCCGGGACGCGGAGGTGGCCGGGGTGCCCAGGCTGCACCGGATGATCAGGCGAGGCACCGTGTACGGCCCGCCGCTGCCCGAGGGCGTGCTGGAGGACGACGGTGCTGACCGGGGGTTGATGTTCGCCTTCGTCGGGGCCCATCTGGGGCGGCAGTTCGAGTTCGTCCAGTCCGAATGGATGAACGACGGCGTCTTCTTCGGCGCGGGGGACGCGAAGGACCCCGTCGTCGGCTCCGCCGACGGCTCCGGGGATTTCACCATCCCCCAGCGTCCCGTACGGCGGCGCCTGTGCTCGCTGCCGCGTTTCGTCGTCACGCGCGGTGGCGAATACTGCTTCATGCCCGGATTGACCGCGCTGCGCTGGCTCGGCGACCTCTCAGACTGACCGGACCGACGCCAGGAGCCGACATGAACGCGCTGCACCTGCTGTTCAACGCCATCACGATCGTCTTCATCGCGGCCACCATGTTCGCCGCCGGACTCGGGACGACGCTGCCGGCCCTGCGCGCCGTCCTGACGAACGTCGTGCTGCTCGTGCTCGTGCTCCTGACCAACCTGGTGGTCGTCCCGCTCCTCGGCTGGGGCGTAGCCGCGCTGTTCGGCCTGCCGGCGGCGGCCTCCGTCGCGCTGCTCCTGATCGCGTCCTCACCCGGCGGGCCGTTCGGCGCGAAACTCGGCATGGTGCAAAACGGCGACGTGGTCGCGGGCGCGGCCATGCAGGTGCTGCTGGCCGCCATCGGCAGCATCACCTTCGGGCCGACCGCGAACGTCCTGCTCAAGGCGGCGGCTGCGGGCGGCGGAGTCGCGCTCGACGTCCCGACGTTGATGCTGACCGTGGCGGTGCTCCAGCTCGTGCCGTTCGCCGTCGGGCTGATCGTCCGCCACTACGCGCCGTCCACAGCGCTGTCCTGGCATCCGGTGGCCGCCGGGACGTCGAACGTGACCTTCCTCATCGTGCTGGTGGGCATGCTCGCCGGCAACTGGCGCGATGTCGTCGCGCTGATCGGCTCACTGAGCCTGCTGGCCGGCTTCGTCTTCTCCGCCGTCGCCTTCGCGCTGGGCGCGGCCCTCGCCACCGGCGCACGGGCACACCGCACCACCATGGGCTCGGTCGCGGCGGTGCGCAACGCGGGACCGGCACTCGCCGCCGCGGGTCTCGCCTTCGGCAACGAGCCGGCCATCCTCGGAGCGCTGGCCGCCGTACTGCTGAGCGGCCTGGCCGCAGCCGTACCCATCGCGGCGGTCCTGAGCCGGCGCCGCGCCGCGCACCTGCGTGAAGACGTGTAGCCAGGCAGAACCGTGAGGAGGCCGTACGTGTTCATTGAGCCGACGGTCCGTGACGCGTATCGGAGGAACCCGGTCAGGGGTGGGTGCGGGGCCGCCGCAGCACTGTGGCCACCAGGAGTGCGCCCGCCGCTGCCAGTGCCGCGCAGACGACGGCCGCGATACGGGTCTCGTGTGCGAAGGCGGCGAAGGCGCTGTCGCGCACGGCCGCCGCGATCGAGAGCGGGAGATCCGCAGCGAGGGCGACGGCTCCGCCCAGGGTGGCAGCTGCCGCCTCCAGTTGTTGCGGGTCGAGTGAGCCGGGGGCGGTCGCCGTGATGTCGGCCCGGTAGAGGGCGGCGCCGATGCTGCCGAGGATCGCGATGCCGAGGGCCCCGCCGAACTCGGCGGAGGTTTCGGCCATCGCCGAGGCGGCTCCGGCCCGTTCGGGCGGAGCGGCGGAGACGATCACCTCGGTGACGAGGGCGGAGACGGCGGCGATGCCGATCGAGACGATCCCCATGCCTGTGACGATGTGCAGGGAGCCGCTGTGTGCGCCGGTGAAGGCGAGCTGGATGAACCCTGCGACGGCGATGGTCAGTCCGGCGGTGATCACCCGGTCTTTTCCGAGGCGTGGAGCGGCCATGGTGGCAAGTGCGATGCCGACCGGCATGACGAGGAAGGTGGGCAGTGTCCACAGGGCTGCCGTGAACGGCTCCATGCCGAGGACCAGTTGCAGGAACTGCCAGCTGAACAGGGAGAAGCCGACCATGCCGAAGGTGGCGAGTGCGTCGATGCCGAGAGCCACGCTGAAGCGGCGCTCGCGGAAGAGCCCCAGGTCGAGCATCGGGTGGGGACTCCGGCGCTGGTGGCGCATGAAGACGTAACCGAAGGCGAGCCCGGCGGCCAGGGACAGCAGTGCCGGAGCGCCGAAGCCGTGTTCCGCACCCGACTTGATGCCGTAGATCACGCCCAGGACCGCAAGGAGGGAGAGGATGGCGCCGGCGAGGTCGAAGCGGCCGGGAGCGGGGACGCGGAACTCGGGCAGCAGAAGCGGGCCGAGGGCGAGCAGCAGTGCCATCACGGGGGTGTTCACCAGGAATACCGAGCCCCACCAGAAGTGCTCCAGGAGAAGGCCGCCGATGATCGGGCCGAGTACCGCGCCGCCGGCGAAGCCGGCCGTCCACACGCCGACGGCGGTGGTGCGCTGCTCCTCATCGTTGAACATGGCGCGGATCAGGGAGAGGGTGGACGGGGCCAGCGTGGCACCCGCGACGCCGAGCAGCATCCGGGCGACGATGAGCGTCTGCGGGGTGGTGGAGAACGCGGCGAGGGCGGAGGCGAGACCGAATGCCACTGCTCCGCCGAGCAGGACGCGGCGGCGGCCGAAGCGGTCACCGAGGGTGCCCATGGTGATCAGCAGGCCGGCCAGCATGAAGCCGTAGCCGTCCATGATCCAGAGCAGTTCGGAGCTGCTCGGCCGGAGGTCGGCGGTCAGGGTCGGAAGCGTGGTGAACATGATGGACATGTCCATCGACACGAGCACGCAGGGCAGGACGAGGACGGCCAGGCCCGCCCACTGTCTGCGTCCGGCCCGCGCGGGCACGCGGTCCCTCACTGTCCCGTTCATCAGTTCTGCCTCGTTCTCTCTGCTCATGGATCTGTGCGTCGGCCGTGATTCACCGCACGCGAAGGGCTCACTCCCAACCAGTGAGTACAGCATACGCATGAGTGTGGAAAATCAAAAACGGCTTTAAAGTGCCGAGACAGGAACTATGAATCCCGTTGCGCTAGAATTTCGTCACGGTCCGACGGTGTGACGAAAAGGGAGGTCGGGATGGCGGCGGAAGGAGGCGGCGGCAGCGGCACCGAGGGCGGTGCGCGGTGCGCTTGCTGCGGCACGTCGTTCGAACACGCGGGGCGGGGACGTCCGCGCCAGTACTGCTCACGTGCCTGCCAGGCCCGCGCGTACCGGGCCCGCCGCGCGGGACACGATGAACCGGACGGGCCGGACGCTGGCCCGCCCCCTCATACCGAGTCCCCCCTCTCCGTGGACCGGATCGTGAGCGCCGGGATCGAGATCGCGGACACCGAGGGGCTGGACGCGCTGTCAATGCGCCGGGTGGCAGAGGCTCTGGGGGCAGCGACCATGTCCCTCTACCGGCACGTCCCGTCCAAGGACGAACTGCTCGCACGCATGGTGGAGGCCGCACAGAACGAGGCGCCTCCGCCGCAGACCCCGGCGGACGGCTGGCGGGAAGGGCTGAGGCGGGCAGCCCGGCGCGACTGGGAGCTCTACCTCCGCCACCCCTGGATCCTGCCGCAGGTCATGATCTCCACCCATGGGCGGCTCGGTCGGGCAGTGGCCGCCGAAAGCGAGAGCGCGCTCGCCTCCTTCGACGGACTCGGCCTGGAACCGGCGGAAGCTTTCCGCCACATGTTCACCTTCGCCTCCTACGTACAGGGTGTGGCACTCACTCTGGTCGCGGGTAAAGCCCCCACCGGGCCCGCCACATCCCTTGGCCCTCCGGACGACTTCTCCGACTTCCCCCGCCTCGCCCGGGCCATGGCCGCAGGTACCCAGCCCTGGGATCTGGAGGCCCAGTTCACCGCGGGCCTGGAAACCGTCCTGGACGGCATTGCCGCCGCCCTGGCGCGCAGAGGCGGGCACGGCGATTCCTGACCGGCTTCTGCCATGACGCCGAGCGGGCCGGCGCCGGTCACCGGCTCAGCGTTTAACCGCCGTACTGGTGTTCCACATGGCCAGAGTCACGAGAACCGCGTCACGCTCTTCCCGGCACCACAGCCGGACCATGGTCGATCTCAGCGCCAACGGCTGTACCGGTGTTCCCCAAAGCCGACCATCTTGCCGTACGCGCTTCCGTCTCCTGAGAGACCGGAGCTCGCGTACTTGGCGTGCGAGTAGGAGCGGTACGGCGAACCGGGGTTACTGTCACATCTGTTGACGGGGGCCAGACCAAGTACGAGAGAAAGGGGCAGTGCCCCCTCCCACCTCGGAGAAGTTGCTGATCAGTGAGTACGGCGACGCGGTGCCAGGGCCTCGGTGACCTTGGCGATGGCTTCAGCGCCGGGTTTGACGTAGCGCATGGCGGTGCGGGGGTTCTTGTGCCGGGTCTTGCCCATGATGAGCTGCAGCGGGATCTCGGCGTCGCCGAGGTGGGTGGCCGCGGAGTGGCGCAGTTGGTGCAGGTCGAGGCCGGCGTACTTCTCTAGCAGGACGCGGGCGCGGTCGTAGCCGAGGCGGGCGCGGCCGGTGTGCGGGCAGATGTCGGCGGCTTCAGGGCGGCGGGCCGGGACGGGGCGACGTTCGGACAGGAACAGCGGGCCGTGGGTGCGAGTGCTGCCGTCCGGGAGCCGGAGCAGGCGGGGCAGCAGGTGGGCGGTGCCGCGCTCCCAGTACACCCACTCGATCGCGCCGCCCTTGGACCGGACCGGCGCCCGCCGATGCTCCAGGTCGAGGTCCTCGACGTTCAGCGCCAGGATCTCCGCCGCTCTGGCAGCTGTTTCGTAGAGCATGCGCCACAGCGTTCGCTCCCGAAGCGGGATGTCCCGGCGGGACAGCAGCCGGTGGATGGTGGTCTTGGCGACGGCGCGGGTCTCATCCGCGGTTTCCTTGCGGCGTTCGGCGTCGGCCGGCACTGACGGGGCGGCCCAGTGCTTCTTGGCCTGACACCAGGTCAGCCAGGAGGTGACGGCGGCGCGGTTGCGGTTCCAGGTCGCCGGCGCGCGTCCGCCCCACAGCTCGACGAGCGCCTGGCCGACTTCGGCGTCGGTGACGTCGGCGAGCGGCCGGTCGCGGCCGAGCAGGGCGATGGTGCGGTCGAGCTGTGATCGCTTATGTACGTGATAATAGACAAGCATCACGTACATGAGCGATCTGGACTGGATAGCGACGTTCGGTGTGCCCGTGCTGCTGGCTACGTTCCTGCTCTGGCTGTGCCGGCTCGTTTGCTGTCTCGGATGACCGGGGCGCTTTCGATGTGCCGAACTCCCGGCAGGCTGCCGATGCCGCCCTCGAGGTAGCCGTAGAGCGCATCGGCGTCGCGGCAGGCGACGAACATCAGCAGGTTGGTCGGGCCGGTGGTGGCGGCGGCAAAAGCGACCTCAGGATGCGCGGCCACCGCCTGGGCCGTGCGGCGCAGGGCGGAGGGCTCGACGGTCAGCCAGAGGATCGCGACCATCTCGAAGCCCAGGAGCAGAGGGTCGATGTCCACGTCGAAGAACAGCACGCCGCAGTCGCGCAGGTGGCCCAGCCTGCGCTGGGCTGTTGCCGGAGACCATCCGGTGGCACGGGCGAGCTCCGGATATCCGGCGCGACCGTCCCGAGCCAGGACCCCCAGCAGATGCTCATCGCCTTCGTCCAAGACGACCCGCTCCTGCTGAGCCCCTGGTGCGTGCTGCGGGGCGAGCGTGGCGATCTGCTCGCACGTGAGCGAGTCGGCTCTGCCGTGCCAGCCGGTGGGGCCGCCAGCGAAGACCCGCAGCAGGCAGTGCGCCGTCACCCCGACCACCCGCGGTGTGCGGGGCAACTGGCCCAGCAGCAGCGCATCGCGCTCACGGAAGCTGCGTACCCGCACCACGCAGACGATCTGGGTGCCGCCGGAGGTGAGGCTGACCCATGAGGTGTCCGCTCGGCGGGCCAGCGCCTCGGCGATGGGGACGGCCGCGTCAGGTACGACCTGGATTCGGACGAACCACTCCGCCCAGCCCAGCCGTCGCGCCTGGACCTGACCGATCACCTTCAGCAGCCCTGCGGAGCGGAGCCGGTGGTAGCGGCGTGCCACTGTCTGGTCGGACACCTTCAGCACCGACGCGATACGGCTGAAGGGGGCGCGGCCGTCCACGTGCAGGGCGTGGACGATGGCGCGATCGAGCTTGTCCAGGACAGGGGCGATCACCGTGGTCAGGTCAGCGTGATGTGCTCGACGTGAGGGAAGGCGGGCCAGCCGGGCGAGCCGTCGTGGACGAAAGCCGTCCAGGCGTCTTGCACGTGCGCCACGAGCTGCTCAAGCTGCGCAGGTTCGGCGCCGGCCAGCATCGGGGAGGCATGCCAGGCGGGCAGATTGCCGAAGACGAACGGCAGTTCGATGCAGTGGCAGGCACCGAACGGGCTGCCTGGCGGTGACCAGTCGAACTGGTAGAGGTGGGCCGAGCGGGCTCGCCCGGCCAGGCGCAGGCTGCCGTCGCGGAACAGCCGCGCGGTGAGCTCGGCCTCAGCTTGAGGGAAGAAGGCCCGAGCCTCGTCCTGGGTGGTGCCGATCAGCATGGGCACCCCCTCCTGGGGACCGGCGAGCAGGTCGGCCGGCACGCCGTCGGCGGCGATCAGTTGGAAGGGCGGCGTCACCCCCGTGGGCTGCGCGATGCGGCGGGCGATCTGCTCCTGGCCGGCGAGCAGGTCGGCGAGCGGTAGGGTGCGCAGCCGTTCGGCGTCACCCGGGCGCAGATTGAGGACGTCCAGGAAAATCTGCCCGATCTTGGCGGCCTCGCCGATGCTGTACGGCCGTACGCCGGCCGGTGTGCTTTGCAGGATGACTTGCCGGAACAGGTCACGGCCCGCGGAATGACCGGGCAGGGCCAGCGCGGACAGCGCTCCGGCGGACTGGCCGGCCAGCGTGATGCGAGCCGGGTCACCGCCGAACGCCGAAATGTTCTCCCTCACCCAGCGCAGGGCGGCGATCTGGTCGAGCAGCCCGAGGTTGGCCGGGGCGAACTGCGGCGTCAGGTACAGGTAGCCCAGGACTCCCAGCCGGTAGGTGACGGTGACGACCACCATCCGGCCGCGTTCGGCCAGCAGCGCGCCGTCGTACCAGGCTTGGGCGCCGGAACCGGTCAGGAAGCCGCCACCGTGCAGCCACACCAGGACCGGCAACCCTCTGCCGCCCGGTGCCCACGCATTGAGTGACAGGCAGTCCTCACCCTGGCGAAGATCGCTGCCGGGGCCGAGGGCGCCTTCGAGCCGGGACGTGCGCGGCTGCGGGGCCGCCAGGCCCGGTTGGACGGCATCCAGCACGCCGTTCCACCGCGTCGGCCGCGGCGCGGCGAACCGCTCGGCGCGAGCATAGGGAATGCCGAGGAAAGCGGTGACCGCGCCGCCCGCGGGGACGCCGCGCAGCGTCCCGGCGGGTGCGTGGATCAGGTCACTCACCGGTCACATCTCCAGGAAGGCAAGCGCGGCGCCGCGGGCCTGGGCGGCACCGACGAAGAACCCGCCGGGCATGTCCCTTGTGGTGAACCCGTTGCCCTCCACCAGGTCGCGGGCCGCCCGCACGTCACGTACCGACACGGCTTGCCCGGCCATGTACGGCAATGCGGGCACCGGCTCGCCGGGCATCATCGCGCGGAAGGCGGACACCGCGACGACCTCCACCCGGCCCAGCGGCAGCGGCAGCACGTGCACTGGTCCCTCGGTCACCGGTTCGGTGTCCAGGATGAGGGCGTAGCGGGCGACGGTGGACTCCAGGTCGGCCTCGTCCACCACGAGCAGCACGCTGTACAGGCCGGTGGCGCCGTTAGCGTGCTCCAGGTAGCGCGGCTGGTGGATCAGTTCAGGGGTCAGGTGGTACGCGGCGTGGATCAGCCCTTCGGGTGTGAGCGCCCGGTCGAGGTGGACCGCCTGAAAGCGGGCGCTCTCCACACCGTCAGGGGTGTCCACATCCCGCTGCAGCGGCAGCACACCGGAGGAGGACAAGCCGACCGCTCGCAGGCGCTTTTCGGCGGTTTCGATGTCCGTGCAGCCGAAGGAGTACCCGTGCAGGCCCTCGTACTGGGCGATGAGCGGGCGGATGTTCCAGGGGTCGACCGAGCCGTCCCCGTACAGGCCGAGCAATTCCAGGTAGGTCCGGCCGAACAGGGCGCACCGGTTGCCGGCACCCATCGGCCTTCGCTCGCCGCCGGGGCGGTCGGAGCCCATGTGCAGGGACAGCGGGCTGAGCGTGAAGCCCAGCGCCTCGTAGGCCGCCGCGGTGGCGTCCATGTCGGTGGTGTAGAGGACGGAGTGGTCGATCCGGTCGATGTCACGAGCAATCATGGGCGACAGGCTGCCGCCCGGCGGCCACCGACTCCAGCCAACGGGGTGGGATCGACGTCTTTCGACATTCAAGGTCCTATCGTGATGGAATCCCACGCGCCAGCGCCAACCGCCGCTTCACGGGAGCAGCCTCGGATTCAGCGACATCACTGCGGACGATCAGCAATCCGCCCAGTGGCATTTGAGTGTGGCCGACTCGGCCGGCACCTGTGGGACCGGTGAGCTGGCCGGGCGATCAGGCGGCCAGGTCGACGTTTGTGAAGTCGACCTCCTTCAGCAGTGGGTCGAACGGGTCGGGTCGGCGGTGCAGGTCATCGGTGGCGTAGGCGCCGAAGCGGCTGATGTGGGAGCGCAGGTAAGGCGCGATCTGGCCGAGCTGGTCGGCGGTGATCTGCCGGCCTTCGGCGACCAGCTGCCGGACGATGTCGGAGATGTCCAGGGCGTTGTGGAAGACGACCAGGTTGGCCAGCAGGGTGTTGAATTTGATCAGTTTCTCCTGCTCTTCGGGGTCGTTGTCGGCCAGCACCCCGCCGAAGCCGAGCCACTTGGAGAAGCCGTTGTAGGACTCGACCTTGTTGGTCGCCGCGGTGACCCGCGCCCGTAGCACCGGGTCGGCCAGATACCGCAGCAGGGCGACGGTGCGTACGCTGCGGCCGACCTCGCGGAACGCCTTGTAGATGCGGTTCTTGCGGGAGTTGGACCGCAGCCGCCGCATCAGCGTGGCCGAGCTGAGGCGGCCCTCGCTGATGGAGATCGCCACCTGCATCAGGTCGATCCAGTGCTTGTCGATCAGCTTCCAGTCGATGACGTTGCGGCCGCTCTCGCCGAACAGCTGGTCGATGTGCGGGTAGGCGATCTCCTCCGAGGCGCGGAAGAAGATCAGGTCCTTGAAGTTGCGGATGCGCGGCATCAGGTCGAACCCGAACAACGTCGCCAGGGCGAAGACCGGGAAGTTCTGGCCCTGGGTGTCGGCGTGCACCGTGGAGGGCTGGATGTCGGAGTCATTCGCCAGCAGCCCCTCGATCAGGTGCACCGCCTCCCACACCCCGCACGGGATGAACCGGGAGAACAGCGCCACGTAGGTGTCGGAGATGTAGTGGTAGGCGATGCCGCCGAATCCTCCGTACCGGATGCTGGTCTCGGCCAGGAGATTATCGATGTAGGTGTCCACCTGGGTGCCGTCGGCGGCTACCGTCCTGCCGTCCCCCCAGGCCTTGACCACGTCCAGTTCGGCGAAGGCGTTGACCACATCGGCGATCGCGGCGTTCAGCTTCTTCAGGGTGATGTGCCGGTTGCGGACCATGGACAGCTCGCGGGCGGTGACGCCGGCGATGTGCTTGGCCGCCTCGTAGGGGCCGATGTTGATGCCGCCGGTGAACACCGCCAGCGAGTACCGCCCCAGCTTGTCCTTGATCTTGGGGTCGGAGCCGGAGGCCGGGCCGAAGTGACGATGCCAGGTGAGCCAGTGGGCGGTGCGCGCGACGATCGACAGCAGTGAGCGTTCGGGCATGCGCCGCTCGATCTCGGCCGCCAGCCGTTCGGCCTCGGCATCGCTGCCCTTGCCGCGGCGGCGCTTGAGGGTGGGCACCCCGCCTTCGTCGATGACCAGGTCGGCGTTGTCGAGGTAGCCGGCGTCCAGCTGCGCGGCCGCGCTCAGGTGGGCGTCCTTGAGGCGGGCGACGAAGCCGGCGGGGGTGTCGGGCAGCCCGACCTTCTCGCAGAACGCCGCCAGCTTCGGCTGGCACTCCTCCCAGGGCAGCAGATGGGCGCCCCAGTCGGCGTACTCGTTCGAGCCGAGCACGGCCACGTCCCCGGTGCGCAGTTCCTCGGCCAGGTAGCAGAACACCATCGCCTCGAAGTGCCGCCGCGCCACCATGCCGGGCCGCCTGCGGTCGGTCACTGCGCGCCGCCAGTTACCCGAGGCGAACGCGATACCCGACTCCGGCTCATCCTCCTGCACCGGTGGCGGCAGCGAGATGAAGTCGCGCTGCTTGGGTGAGTGCTCGCGGGCGTGCGCCAGCGCAGCCAGCACCGAATCGTCGCTGGAGGTGGCCTTCAGCCGCAGCTTGCCCGCCAGCTCGAACAGCGCCCGGCCGGTCCTTCTTGAAGAACCGGTACACCAGCAGCTCGTGCGCGTCGCCGTGGAAGGCGGCGACCTCCTCGATGTCCGCCAACTGGGCGGCGAACCCACCAGCCTGCTCCACTGCCGTCCGCGCTGCCTGCACGCTGTGGGTCTGGACCACGAGCGCCGACAGCATCTCGCCGAGCGCCTGGACCTGCCCAGCGTTACCGGCGCACGAGGTCACCGCCTCGACGGCCCGCGCCACCGCCTCGCGTCCGGCGGCCGAGGTCTCGCTGCCGGGGTCGAGACGTTCCAGCACCTGACGGTAGGTGCCGATCAGCCGCTCGCTGGTCGCGCGCTGCCGGGCGCGGATCTCCTCCAGCTCCGCCTTGGCCCGTTTGACATGGGAGGCCATCCGCTTGCACAACATCTCGGCCAGGTCGTCGCGGGCCCGCATCCGAGCGGTGTGCGTCAGGCACGCCAGCAACGCCACCTGCTTGACCGGGTCGTAGCGCGACAAGGTGTCGGCGTCCTGCGCGTCGGCCTCACCCGCGAAGTCGGCGATCTTCGACGGCGCGATGCCCTCCAGCCAGGCGTCGGTGTCGCCGAGCGCGTCCACCTGATCCAGCCATCTCACCTGGTCACGAAATCGTGACCAGGTGGCCCGCTGGGCGGGCTTCTTGAGCCGGTTGAACGTCGATTTGCCGTCCGGCCCGACGACGAGCAGACCCTCCATCCGGGCCCGGCCGGCCTCGCCCATCCGCCGCAGGATCGTGGCGAAGAACGTCGCGTTCACCTCAGCGCGGATGCTGGTGGCCAGGTCCTCCAGCGTCGTGTACCCGAGCAGCTCCAGCCGGAGCCGGAGCAACTCCTCGATCGCCACGTTGATCAGGTCGCCGGATTGTTCTTGGCCTGCGCCGCCTTCCGGATCGCCACCGCGGCGATCGCCCGCGCCCGGCCCGCGTCGTACTTCACGCCCTGACGCTGGCGCACCAGCTTGCGATGCGCCTTCGCACTACGAGAGGAGCCGTGATCCGGCCAGACGTCCTCGGCCAACTCCAGACAGCGCCGAACGTGGTCGATCACCACCTCGGGGATCTCGTCCATGGACGGGAAACGCGCCATCTTCTGGAAGCACTTCAGGGCGTGGCAAGGGATCGCCGATGTGCGAGGAGGCCATCCATGGCGGTACCGGCGTTGACTCCTGAGCAGCGGGCCGTGGCCATGGTCAAGGCCGCCGAGGCGCGCAAGGCTCGCAGTGAGCTCTTGGCGGGGATCCGAGCCGGGACCGTCACGGTGGCCGAGGTGTTCGCTCGGGCGGAGGAGACTCTCGTCAAGAAGACGAGGGTCGTTCAGGTGCTGCGAGCGATGCCTGGTTATGGTCCGGCGCAGGTCGCCGCGTTGATGGCGATCTGCGGGGTCGAGGTGAAGTGCGGGGTCGGCGGCCTGGAGCAGGCACAGCGCGAGCGGCTGCTCACCGCGTTTGCGCGGTAGTTGCGGAGCCTGTGCCCGGGTCGTCCTGATGAGTGGTCTGCAGGACCTGGTCCTGCAGACGCTGTCGGAGCTCGGCTTGCTCAGGCGTGAGCGGATCGTCTGGGCGTTGGATGCGGGCTCGGCGGGGGCGGGGGAGGTCGGCGGCGCCGTGGAGGTCGGCGAAGTCGGCGTGCGCCTGGGCGACGGCCTCGGGGTAGGTCTCCTGCTTGGCGTGCTCGGCGAGCGCGCGGTAGATGCTCGCGACGCTGGGGGGCCGGCCCTTGCGTTTGCCGGTTGCGATGATCAGGTCGGGTTGGATCTGCTCGACCGACTCACCGTTCGCGCGGCGGCGGAGCACGGTGTGCAGCATGTCGTCGGTGATGAAGGGCGGGCGGCCGCCGTGTTTGCCCTTGCGGGCCGCCGCGTCGAGTCCTTCGAGAGTCGACTCGCGGATGTTCTCCCGCTCGGTCTCGGCTATCGCGGCGAAGAACGCGAACAGCAGGCGGCCGGGACCGCTGGGGTCGTACATCCCGGGCAGGGGCCCGGCGAGCATCTCC
The DNA here is from genome assembly GCF_044465465.1 of Nonomuraea sp. NPDC049655. NCBI lineage: Bacteria > Bacillati > Actinomycetota > Actinomycetes > Streptosporangiales > Streptosporangiaceae > Nonomuraea > Nonomuraea sp. NPDC049655. The sequence continues at coordinate 795,111 of NZ_JBITLS010000003.1, read as the reverse complement.
AGGACCAGGCCGTGGGCGGTGAGGTGGTCGGCCAGGGCGGTGAGTTCGGCGGCGTCGCGGCCCAGGCGCTTCATCTCATACACGGTGAAGATGACCCGGCAGTGCGGGGCGTGAGCCTTGATCTGGCGGGCCAGCGCGAGCGCGGCCTCGAACTGGGGCCGGACGCGTACTCGGGGTGCCGGGGCGCCACGGCTGGCCGGGCCGGCGGTCGGCGGGGGTGGGCACGCGCAGGAGCTTGGCGAACCGGGGCACCTGGGTGTAGCGGCCGGTGTGGTAGGTGCCGGCGACCGCGCCGGAGCGCGCGCGGCATGGCGAGCCGGGTTCGGCCGTGCAACGTGGGCAGGCGTGGCGCTCGACAGCGTCGGCATCGCGGCCGTCGTCGCTCGGGGATGCCTCTTGAGGGACCGTCGTGCCTTCGGATGCTGTCACAAACGATTCTCAGAAGTAGCCCGATCCCGTCTTTGAGTGAGAACGGGTCCTGCGAACCAAAACGAGGCTTCGGGGCCGGAGCGAAGATCGACTCGCGTGGACCAAGACAGTCCGAGGAGATCCTCGATTCCCTCGCTCAATATTGCCGACGAATTTCAGGCGGATGACACTAGCCCCAGCTCAGGGCGGTATCCGACGGTAATCCCGCCAGTGCGGGACCCCGGAGGACCTCGCGGGCGCCGCCGTCGTCCTGGCCTCGGCGGAGTCGGTCTGGGTGACGGGCGGTGACCTGGTCGTGGACGGTGGCGACGCGGTGGTGTGAGAGCATCCGCACCGGCAGGCCGCGCTATCCGGTGGGCGGGTTCCCGGTTACCTGGCGGGCGGTGACCAGGCCTGATTCGTAGGCCGCGATGACCGCCTGGGCGCGGTCGCGCACGGAGAGCTTGTCGAAGATGCTGGTGATGTAGTTCTTGACGGTAGAGAGGCTGAGGCCGAGGGCGCGGGAGATCTCGGTGTTGTCGAGGCCCGTGGCCATCAGCCGCCATACCTCGACCTCGCGGGGTGTGAGTTCGTCCAGGCCCGTGGGTGTCGGCCGGGTGCCGTGAGGCGCCCGTACGTAGGTGGAGATCAGCCGGGTGAGCAGGCGTGGCGCGACGGCGGCGTCGCCGGCGTGGACGGTGCGGATCGCCGCGCTCAGGTCCTCAGGTGAGCTGTCCTTGGGCAGGAACCCGTAGGCTCCGGCGCGCAGGGCGCCCACGAGGTACTCGTCCATGTCGAAGGTGCTGAGGGCCAGGACCCGGCTGCCGGGCACGGTGGAGGCGAGTTCCCTGGTCGCGCCGACCCCGTCGAGGACGGGCATCCTGATGTCCATCACCACGACGTCGGGGCGTAGTTGGCGGGCAAGGGTGACGGCCTGCGCGCCATTCTCGGCCTCTCCCACGACCTCGAAGGACGGGTCGGGGGAAAGGATCAGCGACAGGCCGCGCCGTACCAGCGACTGATCGTCCACGATCAGCACCCTGATCGGCGACGCGGTCATCGATGGGCCCCTTCGTGCTGGACGGCCTCGTCCGTGGTCAGCGGCAGGTCGGCGACCACGGCGAACCCGCCGTCGGCCTGGGGGCCCGCGGTGAGGGTGCCGCCGTGCAGGGCGACGCGTTCGCGCATGCCGATCAGGCCGTATCCGCCCGCGCGCGCCCCCTCCTGCGGCGAGCCGTCCCCACCGTCGTCGCGCACTTCGACGACGACTCGATCCTGACGGTAGGTCAGCTCCACGGACGCGTGGGCGGCCCCCGCGTGCTTGCGGGTGTTGGTGAGGGCCTCCTGAGTGATCCTGAACACCGTGAGAGCGACGGTCGGCGGCAACGGTCGCCGCTGCCCTTGGACGCTGAACTCGGTCGGCACTCCGGCGGAGCGGGATTCGGCCACCAGACGGTCGAGGTCGTCGATGCCGGGCTGGGGCCGGGACGGCGCGACCGCGGGTTCGTCGCCGTCCCGCAGTACGTCCAGGAGCTGGCGCATCTCGCGCAACGCGAGCCGCCCGGAGGACTCCAGGGTGACCAGGGCTTCCTTGACCACCTCCGGTTCCGCGAGGTTGGCCCGCGCGCCGCCGGCCATCAGCTGCATGGTGGTGATGTGGTGAGCCACGATGTCGTGCAACTCCCGTGCGATGCGGCGGCGTTCGTCGGCCACCGCACGGTCGGCGAGGAGCCTGCGGTTGGCGTCCACCTCCCGCTGCCAGCGGTTCATCGCCATGGCGGCGCCGACGACGATCAGGGTGGTGAGCGGCGGGGTGATCGCGTCCTGCCAAGGCGGAATGCGGCCGTCGCTCTGGCTCAGCAGCGTCACCGCCACCGTGACGACGGCCGCGAGCGCCGTCACGCGGCCGGGGCAGGCCCTGGCCGCCGAGTACAGGGCGACCACCAGAACGGCGCCGAAGTGCCGGGGCAGCGGCACGGTCAGGGTGGCCGTCGCGTCGAGTGCCAGGACGGCGGCGAGCACCGCCACCGGGTGGCGGCGCCGGGCCAGCAGCGGCAGTGCCGTCACCGCGACGAAGAGGAACCCGGTCACGCTCACGGTGTGCGGGCCGTCGGAGGCGTTGAAGAACACGTAACTGAGCAGGTTCATCACGCAGGCGCCGCCGGTCACGAGGGCGTCGTTACGGCTCCACGGCAGCTCCCGGGCATCGCCGGACCCGACGTACCGGCTCCTGGACATGTCTGACTTCCCCCTGTATCAGGCCTCTTGGCCCCCGGACCAGGGTTGCACAGCGGTCGCGATGCTCTCACCACGCGGACCTGGACCAGGACCACGGTCCTGCTCGCGGCCTTGGGGAGGGCCCCAGGGCCCCGGTCAGGATCATCCGCTGCCAGGAGGTTTGCCGCTCTTCTGACTGATGGTCTGGATACCGGCCGGGAACCCCCGGCACCAGGTGCATCTGCCAGGAGGCAAGAATGAGTGTTGGCCGGCGTCGATTTTCTGCGGTCATGGTGACAGCGGCCGTGGCCGTGTCGGCCGGTGTGCTGGTGATGAGCCCGGCGCACGCGTCTTCCCCCGGTTACGACCGGGCGGCCCTGCAAGCGGACCTGGACGCGATCCGCGACGCCGGCACGCTGGGCGTGCAGGCTCGGGTGCGCTCGCCCCGCGCCGATCTGGCCGCGTCCAGCGGTACGGCGGTGCTGGGCCGTCAGGTGCCGGTCCCGAGCGCCGGGCATTTCCGGATGGGCAGCAACACCAAGACCTTTGTCGCCGCCGTGATTCTGCAGCTTGAGGCGGAGGGGCGGCTCTCCGTCGGCGACAGCGTCGAGCGGTGGCTTCCCGGGCTGGTGCGTGGCAACGGCAACGACGGACGCGCGATCACCGTCAGGCACCTGCTCCAGCACACCAGCGGCCTGCACGACTCCGTGGGCGACATCGAGAAGAAGATGCACACGGAGCGCGGTTACCGCACCTACCGATTCCTGCGCATGAGTCCGCGGCGGCTGGTGACGCTCAGCGTCGGCCATCGACCGCTGTTCGCGCCCGGCTCCCGCTGGAGCTATTCCAACATCAACTACACCTTGGCCGGGATGATCATCGAGAAGGCCGCCGGCAACTCCTGGCGCGAGGAGGTGACACGCCGGATCATCAAGCCGCTGAAGCTGCGGAACACGACCCTGCCCGGCGACTCCCCGCTCCTGCCCGAGCCGCACGCGCAGTCCTACACCGAGGACGCCGGAACCGCGCGCCCGTTCCGCTCCACCCTGCTCAGCCTTGGCTGGGCCGGCCCGGCGGGCGAGGCCGTCACCACCACAGAAGACCTGGCCAGGTTCTGGCGTGCGCTGCTGGGCGGGCAGGTGCTGTCACAGCAACAGCTGAAGAAGATGATGACCACGGTCCCCGTCGGCGTGCCCGGCAGGGAGTTCGGTCTGGGTATGGCCAAGCAGCGACTGAGCTGCGGAGTCACGGCCTGGTCGCACCCCGGCGGCACCCCGGGTTTCATCACCGACAACGCCGTCACCCAGGACGGTCGAACCAGCGTGATCGTCTCCCGGACCACCTACCCCGGCACGCGAGAGCAGGGCCAGGCCACCGCCCGCCTGATCGACAACGCACTCTGCGCCGCCACAGTCCGCCGGAGCACGTCGTGATCCGCGCCCTGACCGGATACTCCACCAGACACCCATGGAAGGTCATCGCCCTCTGGGCGGTGCTGGGCGTCGCGTTGAGCGCCCTGACCCCGACCCTGTTCGACCGGGTCACCCAGAACCAGACCGGGGACTTCCTGCCCCGCAGCTACGACTCGGCCGCCGCCCTGAACATCGCCCAGGAGCGGTTCGGGGTGAATCCCGACGCGACCACGGTGACGGTGCTGGTCGCCCGCTCCGACGGCAAGGCCCTCAGCGCCGCCGACCAGGAGCGGATCGAGGCCGAGGCGGCGAAGCTGGCCAAGCGCCGGGTGGTCATGCCAAGGGAGGACGACGGTCCGCAGCATTACCTGGTCCCCGACCGCTCCCAGACCCCCACGGTCGCCCCGGCGATGACGGCGCCCGACCGGAGTTTCGAGCTGCTCTCCGTCGAGCTGATCGGCAATCGTGCGGACAAGGGCGTCCAGGGTGTCTACCGGACCTTCAGGGACGCCGCCCGGACGCAGTTCTCAGAAGCGGGCATGCGTACCGGTTTCACCGGACCTCTCGCCGACGCAGTCGACACCGTCGATTCCCGCAAGACCGCCACGACGGTCGGGGGCGGGCTCATCATGGGGCTCATCATCCTCCTCAATGTGCTGGTGTTCCGTAGCGTCCTGGCGGCCCTGCTGCCGCTGCTCGCGGTCGCCCTGATCGGCTTCGTGGCCGCGGGCGCCGTCGCGGGCGCCGCGATGATCACCGGGCTCAAGCTCGACGCGAGCACCCCCGGACTGATCAACGTGGTCCTGTTCGGCATCGGCATCGACTACCTGTTGTTCCTGCTGTTCCGCTTCCGCGAGGCACTGCGGGCAAGGCCCGAGCAGTCAGCGCGCGAGGTGGCCGGGCAGGTCTCCGGCCGGGTGGGCACCGCGATCACCTCGGCGGCGCTGACCATCGTGGCCGCCTTCGCCACGCTGGGACTGGCGACCTTCGGGCAGTTCCGTTCGATGGGCCCGGCGATCGCCGTCGCGATCCTGGTGATGCTGCTCGGCAGCCTCACCCTGCTGCCGGCGCTGCTCGCGGCCACCGGCCGCAAGATGTTCTGGCCCTCCCGCACGGCCTTGCACCGCGGGACGCGCGAGGGCCGTGCCGCCCGCCTTGGTGAGCTGGTCACGCGACGCCCGCTGATGATGCTGACCGCCTCTGTCGCCCTGCTCGCCGCCCTGGCCACCGGGCTGATCGGCATCCGCATGGACTACGGCCAGGGCAGCCCCGGCACCCGGACCCCCGCCGCGGCCACCGCGGCCGAGATCTCCCGTACGCTGCCGGCCGGCGTGTCGGACCCGACGAGCGTCTTCGTTACCTCCAAGAACGGCGGCGCCCTCACCGCAGACCGGCTGGACGGTCTGTTGCGAGCGCTTACCCAGGTCAAGGGTGTGGGCCAGGTCGCGAAGACCGTCCTGAACAAGGACCACCGCGCCGCCAGGATCGACCTCTATCCGACCGCGGACCCGCAGAGCCGGCAGGCCCGCGACCTGGCCTCCGGACCGATCAGGGCCGCGGTCGCCCAGCACACGCCCGCCGGGACGACGGCACACGTGGGCGGGACCCCGGCGATCATCGCCGACATCTCGACGGCCGTCGAGCACGACCTCACGATCGTGTTCCCGGTCGCGGCCGCGCTGATCGCGCTGATCCTCCTGCTGCTCCTGCGCAGCCTGCTCGCGCCGGTGATCCTGATGCTCTCCGTCGGGCTCGGCTTCGCCGCCACCCTCGGCGCCGCCACCCTGTTGTTCCAGCACATCCTCGGCAAGCCGGGCGTCAGCTTCACCCTCCCGCTCGTGTTGTTCCTGTTCGTCGTCGCCCTGGGCACCGACTACAACATTCTGATCACCGACCGGATCCGGGAGGAGATGCGGCGACCAGGTCCGGCCCGCGCCGCCGTGGCCCGTGCCGTACGGAACACGACACCGGCCATCACGACGGCCAGCGTGGTGCTAGCCGCTTCTTTCGCCAGCCTCGCCACATCCTCGGGCAACGAACAGATCGCCTTCGCGATGACGCTGGGCATCATGGTTTCCGCGCTTGTGGTGTCGCTGGTGCTGGTCCCCGCACTCGCCGCACTGCTCGGTCGGGCCGTCTGGTGGCCGGTCCGCCCTCGACCTACCACGAACCCGCAGGACCGTGCGCCCGAACCCGCCCTGGCACCCGACCGGGCCCCAGCCTCTTGGGGCTCGCCATAGCCGCCGCCCCTGACGGCATGGAAGGGTACGGCCGGAGTACGCCGCGTGGTGCAGGTATCTCGCCTGGTGTCAGCAGCCGTGTCGTCGTGCTCGGAGGTGATGCGGGCAGGGGTCTCCCGCCGAGACTGTTCCGACCCGGGGGAAAGCGCTTACGGTACAAACGGTTCCGGTGCAGGTTCACCCCCGATTACCGCTGACCGGGGGTGCGCAGCGGCCGGAAGTTGCCCTCGCGCACAGCCTCGGGCAGGGAGAAGTTGTAGCGACCCAGAAAGTTGAGCCACTCATAGCCGAGCGGGGACAGGCGGGCGATGTCGGCAGTGGCGATCTTCTTGCCCTCAGCCCGGATCTGCTCCAGCGCCCGGGCCGTGTAGACCGTGTTCCACAAAATGCAGACATTGGCCATCAACCCCAAAGCTCCTAGTTGATCTTCCTGCCCTTCCTTGTACCTCTGCCGCAGCTCGCCTTTCTGCCCGTGGAGGATCTTGCGGGCCAGGGTGTGGCGGGCTTCTTGCCGGTTCAGCTGGGTGTTGATCCGCCGGCGCAGCAGTTCGTCGTTGAAGTAGGAGGCCAGGTAGACCGAGCGATCCAGCTTGCCCAGCTCCATCAGAGCGCGGCCGATCGGGGTGGGGGTGCCGCCGCCGGTCAGGTAGCGAAACAGCTGGGCCGGGCGGACCGCACCGGTGTGCAGGGAGCCGGCCACGCGCAGCAGGTCGTCCCAGTGATCGTTGATGAGGCCGACGTTCACCCGGGTCTTGATCATGGCGTTGAGACGACCGTAGAAAGCGGCCGCATCGGCCCGGTACAAGGCGGCGCTGCCGACATCGGCCAGGCGCGGGGAGAACTGCCAGCCCAGCAGCCGGAAGACGCCGAAGGCCAGCTCGGAAGCGCCGGCGGTGTCGGAGACGATCTCGGTGGGCCGCAGCGAGGTCTCCTGTTCCAGCAGACCCTCCAGGATGTAGTACCAGTCCTTGGGGGTACCGGGGATGACGATGCCGTGAAAGCCGGTGAACTGATCAGACGTGGAGTTGTAGAAGGTGACGCCGCGCGCGCCCTTGCCCTTGCCGAAGTACTTGGTGTTCGGTCCGGCGTTGATGGTCTTGACCGGGACGACGAAGCGCGGCCCATCAGCTGAGGTCGGCTCGCCGCCGCCCCAGGTCTGCACGATCTCCTGCTGAGCGTGGTAGTCGACCAGGGTGGCGTTGGCGGCCGTCAGCGTGGCGGCGCGGATGTAGTTCTGCTCGGCCCAAAACAGCCGGTCCACGGCGAGCGCGGGTTCATGCTCACTGGCCATGGGCCGCATCCCGACGTTCATGGCCTGGGCGACCAAGACGGCGGCGATCGACTTGATCATGTCCTCTCGTCTGGACGGCATCTCGCCGGACACGTGGGCGAAGGCGTCCAGGCAGCCGGTCCACGAGTGCACTTCCAGCAGCACTTCGGGCAGGTCGACGATGGGCATGCGGGCCTCGACGTCGGCGCGCAGCGCGGTCAGTGTGGCGGGTTCGTCCAGCGCCTCCGGGCCGGTCAGGACCAGGTGGTCCTTGCCCTCGGGGGACTTCTCGATGCGCAGCCACTCGTTGCGGACACCCTCTTCACCCGACAGGCCCGCGGCCAGCTGCTGTAGGCGAAATCCAGGGTGCGCGCCCACCGCTGCGTGTCGGCGCCCGGCTCGGCCGACAGGCCCACGTCGCGGCACACCTTGGCGCGGGCCCGCTCCCACACCGATCGGGCCAGCAGGATCTCCGGGGTAGTCGCCCATCCCGAGACTTGCTCGGGTGTGAGAGTACGGGTGCGAGATCCGCTGGTGTGCGCAGTGCTGTTGCGCCTCCGGACGGCGAAAGTCATTCGCTCGTGCGGCTGGTGCTGCCAGTCGCCCGTTTCGTAGGGGGCGCTCGGCAGGATCGCCGTACGCCGCCGTGCTGGAGGAACTGGAGCTCCCGCAGAGGCGACCGGGGGAGGAGCTGTCCGTGTTGATGTGTCTTCCATGTCCATGGATGAGAAGGCTGCTGCTGATCCTCACGTCGTGGCGTCAGGGCGCGGTTCCGCGGGTGTGGTGGACAGCAGGGGTGTGACGGTGGGGACGCGGAGGCGTTCGACGGCGTCGCGGGCCTCTTCGTCGGGGCGCACGTCGTAGCGGAGGGTGGTGCTGGGGCTGGCGTGGCCGGCCAGGCGGGCGGTCATGATCGCGTCGGCCTGTGGCAGGAGGTTGGAGATGAAGGTGCGGCGCAGGTCGTGTGGCCGTACCGGCGTGGTGGCGGCCTGTTCGGTGCGTTTGGCGAGGATGTCGCGTACCGCTTGGGGGTTCATCTGCCAGGGGCGGCCGTCGGGGGCGGTGCGTACCGTCCCACCGCGGGTGAGACGAGGAAACAGCGGGCCGCGGTGGGTGCCGCGGGAGGCGAGCCATGCCTCCAGGCGGCGGGCGGCGAAGGAGTTGACGGGGATGCGGCGCTGTTTGTCGCCCTTGCCGATGACGGTGAGCATGCGGCGGGCCCGATCGTAGTCGGCGTACTGGAGGGAGACCAGTTCGGCGCGGCGCAGGCCGCAGGCGTCCAGGACGGCGATGATGGCCGCGTCACGGAGCCCCGCGCTGGTGATGGCGCCGGCGGAGGAGCGGTCGGCGTCGCAGGCGGCGATGAGGGCGCCGATGACGGTGTCGGGCAGGTGCTGACCGGCCGGCTCCCGATGGCCGGTGAACGGGGCCAGGGCGACGGCGCGCTGATGGTCGTCAGTGCTGAGCAGGCCCAGTTTCCAGGCTTCCTTGAGGACGCCGCGTAGGGCGGCCAAGTGCTTGTTCCGATAGGCGGGTGACCAGTCCATCTCATCGATCTGCTCGCGGATCCAGGCGGTGTGTTCGTAGCGCAGGTGGTGCCAGGGCTGACCTTGGCCGGTCACCGCGGGGTTGTCGAGATGGTCGCCGGTGAGCATACGAGCTATGTGGTCCAGGCAGATCCGCATCACGCGCCGGGAGTCGGCACTGCCCAGGCGCCCCAGATAGAGCAGGTACGGGTCCCGTGCGGGGGCGGCCGGCACCAGCCCGGCGGCAGGGGGAGGGAACGCGGCGGCGGGGAGCGGGCGGGAAGCCGTCCTGGAGGCCATCTCGGGTTCGGTCACGCGCCTCACTCTAGCAGAGATGATCTTTGAGAACTTCACTTCTCAGTGATCATAATTGAATCGCAGAGGCGTAATGCTGAATCCGGATTGATAGAGCATATGCTGATGCTAAATTGATGGCGTGACGGAGATCAGCGTAGATCCGGGCGAGCCGCCCACCCGCGGCCAGGACCACTCCCATCCGGCGGCGCCGGCCCAGGAGCCAGCGCCCCAGGAGCCAGCGCCTCAGGAGCCGGGTGTCGATGAGCGCGTGCGAGGCGGGCGTGGCCACACTCGCGACTGTCTGGCGCTGGCCACCGACGATGTGCTGCGACAGTGTGCCCGGCCGGGCTGCGGGCGGGCCAAGCCTGAGCGGGAGCCCGGCAAGGGCGGTCGCCCCAGCAAGTACTGCTGCAAGCTGTGCGGCAACGAGGCCAGCCGCGCCGCCGACAGTGCCCCTGCCGCGCTGGCCACGCACACGGCGGTCAGCCTCTTCGCGTCTGAGGCCGACCAGATCCGCCTCGCTCTGCACCAGCGCGACGCCCAGCTGGCCGCCGAGCTGGAGGACCTGCGTCGGCTGGACCAGCGCCTGGGGCAGGTGGGGGAGGCCATCGCCACCCAGCTGGCCCAGGCCGAGACGCGCGTGCAGCAGGCCGAAGCCGACGCCGAGCAGGCCCGCACCTCGATGCGCGCCGCTCAGGCCGACCGCCAGACGGCCGAACAGGAACGCGATGCGGCCCTGCACGCGCAGCAGGAAGCCATCGACGCTCAGCGCGTGGCCGAGGAGCATCGCGACCGCATCCACAGCGAAGCCCGCGCCAACGCCGAGCGCCTGGGCATCCAGATCGGTCAGCTCGCCACCCAGCTGCACGACGAGCAGAGCCTGACCTCGCGCCAAGCCGAGCAACTGCGCGCCCTGGAGGCGGATCTCGCCCGCGTCACCGACCTGGCCGAACAACGCAGCGCCGCCCTGACCGAGCGCGACGGTCAACTGCATCAGGCCCGTGCCGACCTGCACCGCCTGAACGAACAGCTGGAACAGACCGGGGAACACCTGGCCACCGCCCGGCAACAGTTCGATCAGGCCACGATGGCCGCCGAACAGGCCCGCGCCGAGACCCGCGCCGTACGGGAGGACCTGGACAGCCAACAGCGCCGCTTCGAGGACGAACGCGAACGGCTGCAGGCTCAACGTGACCAGGCGCGGCTGGAGCAGGCCATCGCCGGAACCCGGCTGGAGATGGCCGAACGCGAGCTGCAGACGCTGCGCCACCAGCTCGCCGCCGCCCAGGCGGCCACGGGCATGGTGGTGCCGTCACTGACCGATGTCAACGGCCGGCCCGGCGTATGGCTGCCCGAGGGCGCCTTCGACGCCGTCACACTTGGGGAAGGCGTGGTAACGCTGCACCGCGGCGACGAGGCCATCGCACTCGGTGAGGCCGCTCAGTCGCCGGCGCAGGCGCGCGCCCTGAGCGCCGCCCTGCAGGCCGTTACCGCTCCGCCCCCTGGCTGAGGGCGTGACCCTGGCAACGCACGATCACCAAGGCGCAGCTCCAATACCCGAGCGGAGGCGAGGCAGGCCGCGGAGACTTAGAGGGGGGCCGGGGCTCTCGGCGGGTGGAGGGTGGGCGCTGTCAGGAGGCGTCGACGAGGTCTGCGTGTTGGAGCCGATCGAGGGCGATGCCGACGTCGGCTTGCCGGAAGAGGCGGTGCCGCCGGGCAAGCGCGCCGACGCGCTGGACTGCAGCCCCGATCACCGCACCCGTTATCATCGCGAGCGCGTCGCGGCCCGCCACAGCGGGCAGGTGCGCCTGGAGCAGGCCCAGGCGGTGCTCGGTCCGCTGGCCGACCAGATCGCCGCTGTGGCGGCCGGGCTGCGCGCCGACCTGGAGCAAGCCGTCGCCGACACGCTCGCGCAGGCCCAGGCCGCCCGCGCAGGCGCGCCGCGAGAAGAACGAGGCCAGCACCCGTGCCGAGCTGGCCGACCGCCGGGCCCATGCCGCCCGGGAGAACCGGGAGGCTGCTGAGCGGGAGCAGCGCCACGCTCAGCGGGAGGCAGCAGCAAGGTCGACGCGGCCAAGGAGGATGCTCGCGACTCCTGGGCTCAGGTAGCCAAGCACGAGCGCGCCCGCGGCGCGGCCGAGCAAGCCCGCGACGACGCCCTGCGCGAGCGGGAGCAGGCCCATGCCGAGCAGCAAAAGGACGGCCGCCCTGCTGGAGGAGGCCCGGCGCGAGCTCGATCGGCTGCGCGCCTCGCCGGACGAACACGCCCGGCACGCCGAAACCCTGCGGGCTGCGGCCGCCGACCTCGCCCGCGAGCGCGCCCTGGCCGCCGGCCTGCTCGCCCTCTCCTCACGTACATGACATGGAAGAACGCTCGATGGACGCGAGTAGCGAGACTCCACCCGGTGGTCCGGACAGGGTCTGGGCCGCGATGGGAGAGCTGGCCGCCGCGATCTTTGCGGCTGTGCGCAGTGGGGCCTCGCCCGCCGCGCCGTCGGCGTGGCCATCACCAACGCAGTGCCACGGCCGGCCACCATACCCAAGCCGCCCACTGTCGCTTCCGCCGCCCGCATCGCCGCGCCGTATGCCCTACTCGATCTCCGCCCGAGCCGGAACCAGCGGACGGGTGTGACGAGGTATTGAACGGCCACCGCCGAAATCCGCTGTTGTTGGGCTGTCGGAACGCGCTGCGGCGTCGGCGCCGCGCTGGTGAGAGGCCTGTTGCTGTCCGCTAGTTGGTGCCGTCGTTGATGTGATGGTCAGTTCTCTTGAGGTAGAGGATGAGGCCGTAGTCGTAGCCGAGCCACTGGGACGAGTCGCCGTCGAGGGCTATGAATGACACGCTCGGGCCCTGGAAGCCGTTGACGGTGACGTGAACGCGTTCGACGTGCCAGGGGTCTTCGTACTCGCTCACGCGGACGTTCATGCGGACGTAGACGTTGTGGATGTTGTCGAGGACGTCGCCGATGCTGAGTTGGGGGTCGGTGGGGTCGTTGTACTTGGCGTCGCTGGTGTTGCCGCCGATGCCGAATATGAAGTGGTCGTCGTCGCCGGGCTCCAGCCAGTGGTCGTTGTCGAAGCTGAGCCGGAACTCGCGTCCGGCGATGCCGAGGTAGACGTCGGCGTCGGTGCCGCCGCCGTTGGTGTCGTCATCGTCGCCGGTGAAGATGTGGGCGTCGATGCTGCGGATGAGGTCGCTGTTGGAGAAGAGCGCCATTAAGGATTCCTTATTAATTATTTGATTAACTACATAGAGTTATTCTCATAATCAAGACATGGCACACCCTGAATGTTTGCGCGATGAGTAAACACCTGCCAAAACGGCCCTCACAGACGGTCCGGAGCACGCCGGAAACACACCGCCCGGTGGGGGATGCCTGGCCTCAGCGCTTGCCCCGTCGAGCGGCGAGGTCGTGCTCCGGCGGTGATGCGGCGGAGGTTTCCTCGCCGAGGCGGACGTAGGGGGCGAGGCTGGCTTGGCCTCGAGTTCGCGGCGGCCAGATGGGGCAGCGCATAACGCCGGAGCTGATGCCGGGGCCAGCCGTCGGGCGCGAGCCGAGTTCGGCGGCGGCGCGCCGTCGCCCACGCCATCGAGGCGCGTGTGCTCATCACCGCCCCGGCCCGGCAACGACTACGCGGTTACAACAGCATCGGCGCGGCCATCCTGCCTGGCTTGCTCCGCCGTCGGTGCGCACCGCGCCGACGGCACCATGTCGGCTTATCAGCCTTCGCCTGCTGCGATCTTGGCTGCGTGTCGTCCACCCGCCCGGGGAGGACATGGCAGTGGCGTCCGTCCTTGACGCTGCGGATCTGGCCGGATGACATCAGAAACATGGCCTTGGTCAACCCGGCCCGGACCATTCAGTGAGCCTGGTCGTGCTGGGCCCAAGCAGCCCCAGCGCGACCTGCTGAGTGAAGGGGACCAGTCGCAGCCCTGTAGCTTGTCTCACTCCTCCCATCACATCTGGGAGAGCATGGTCTGACGGCATGGGCAAAGTCGCGCGGAACTCTGCACCGGCAAGGCGCGCTTCGCCGTGATGGCAGGCGCTGCTGTGTTTGTCATGGTCGATCGGGTCTGAGGTTTCTGCGTGCGTGTTGGAGGCCCTGGGCGGCTCCAGGGACAATTGATAACATTAGGGAGCGTACTGACTGCGTTCGGTGACAGAACGGGGGGTTGATGGGTGTCGGTCAGAAGCTCCGATTCGGGTTGCTCGTAGCCGCCGCCGTCAGCCCCACCTGGTACCTCGATACCAACGCTGAATCAGGATCCGGGGCAGCAGACTCGACCGGGGTATTCTTCGACGACTTCTCCTACTCCGGCGCATTGGATCCGCTGCTCGCCATGCATGGCTGGACCGTCCGCTCCGGCCTGGGCGGACCCGGCGTGCCAGGTGTGAGCTGGTCGCCGTCGGCCGTCAGCTTCCCCGACGGGCTGCTGACGCTCGACTCTGTCACGGATGGGACCGCCTCCGGTACCGTGCAGGCTGCCCTTTTCACCACGCGTCAACGCTTTCGCGAGGGCACGTACGCCTCCAGAGTCCGCTTTGGCGACACCCCCTTAAGCGGCCTTGACGGCGCGCACGTGGTCCAGACTTTCTTCACCATCACCCCGCTCCGAAAGGACAACGACCTCGACTACAGCGAACTGGACTTCGAGTACTTGCCGAACGGGGGATGGGGCGCGCCGGACACGAGACTGTACGCCACGAGTTGGGAGACCTACCAGGCCGAACCCTGGCATGCGGTTAGAACCCTCACCACAGAACGGGCCAGCTTCGCCGGTTGGCACGACTTGGTCATTCACGTCTCCGATGGACGCATGACGTACTACGTAGATGGCCGCCTCTTCGCCGATCACGGTGGCATCTACTATCCGGAGCAGCTCATGCGCATCCAGTTCAACCAGTGGTTCGCGGATCTGGAAGGCGGATCGAGCCCGCGAACCTACCGGGAGCAGGTGGACTGGATCTATCACAGCAAGGGCGAGACGGTCACCCCCACCGACGTACGCCACAGGGTTGCTGGCCTTCGTGCCGCGGGGATCGATTACCGCGACACCATTCCCCCTCCGTCCAAGTCGGCAGCTCCGGTACCGACAGGCCCGCGCTGAGCGCCACACGCTAGCCGTGGGCCACTGCGCGCAAGTGGGATCAAAGCCCGCAGTCAGAAGGCACCGACATACATCACGACCTGGTCAGATGTTGACGGAAACGGGGCACTTCCTCTCCAGTGCGTTTGTTGACGGTCGCACGCCCGAATGAGGATGCTCGACACTGCGACCAGGCAACTTCTTCCTCGCGGCAACACGGGGTCCCCCTCAAGCCAAGCTGGCGTGTGATGCCCGTCATCACTGGAGCGCTGTGGTGCCAGACACCGGTCGGTAACTGACCGTCGCAGTCACCGACAGCATCCTGATCGACAAGCTCGGCAGTCGAGGTCTCTCGGCGTTGAGACGATTCCAAGCCGTGTCATGCGGCGACGACAGGAGGCGATGATGCCGACCCCGTCCTATCCAGGTGTTTATCTGCAAGAGACACCCAGCGGAGTCCGGCCTCTCGAGGTTGCCGGCACCTCGACCGCGGCCTTCGTTGGACTGGCCGAGATGGGCCCAGCCGAAGCTACCCGCGTCACCAGCTGGATGGAGTTCCAACGCCGCTACGGAACCTTCATCACCGGCGGATTTCTGGCACACAGCGTGCTCCAGTATTTCAACAACGGTGGCCGCCAGTGCTACATCGTGCGCGTCGTCCCCGACGACGCCGTCGCAGCCAGCGTCACCTTGCGCAACAGGGTCGCTTCCCAACCCCGCCAGGACGCCGAAGCTCAGGACCAGTCCGCCGACCAGCAGGAGACGTCACCTGCGCAGAAGAGCACGTCCTCCGTCCAGGAGGCCGCCGGTAAGTCGGGTGTGCGGTTCTGGGGCAAGAGCAAGGGCATCTGGGGCAACTCGCTGCTCCTGCAGATCCAGGACGGCACCCTGGACCCGGGCAACGAATTCAAGCTGACCGTCCGCCGCCAGGTCGACCCCGCCCTGATCCTCGAGGATGTCAGCGACCTGGCGCCGTTGGAGACGTTCGACAACCTCAGCGTCGACCCCGAGGCCCCCAACTACGTGACCACTGTGCTGGACAGGAACTCGGCACTCATCCGCGCCAAAGTTCTGGCGGGGGAATTGGACGTGCAACGGGGGACGCACTACGGCGGCGGCAAACCGACGCTCCCGCTGAAGGCGAACCTCAACTTCGAGATCGACATCGACAATGACGGTTTCCAACTGGTGCAGCTTCCCGAGGAGGTCGCCGACCTCACCGACGTGACCACGGTGGCCGAGAAAATCCAGCAGGCCGTGAGCTTCCTGCACCGCACCAGGCGAAAGAACAGTACGCCGATCGAGGCCTTTGCCGATTTCGAGTGCAAGGTCGGTGAGGACGGAGAACTCGTCCTCCTGTCGGGTACCACCTCGGCGACCTCGTCGGTACGTGTTCAGCCCGCCAAGGAGTCGTCGGCTACCACCGCTCTCCAACTCGGCCCAGGTAACAAGGGCAGGTCCGAGAGCGGCATTTCGGTACGCCGACCGGTCACAGTGGCCGCGGCACAGGTGGGCGACGCTGCGAAGGACGACACGGTTCTCGAGGCAACGCCGGGCACCGACGGTACGAAGCCCACCGAGCAGAGTTTCATCACCGCGTTCGGTCAGCTCGACTCTGTCACGGATTTCAGCCTGCTCGCCGTGCCGGGTGAGGGCAGTACCACGATGGTCAGTGGAGGAATGGGCTACTGCGCCAACCGGCCGCTGCAGGACGTCTTCTTCCTGGGCGAGACCGACCGGGAGACACTTGACGCGGAAAAGGCCGCTGACTTCCGCAACAACCTGACCGTCGCCAATTCCTATGGAGCGCTGTATTTCCCGTGGGTCAAGGCGCTGGACCCTACCGGAAAATCACGAGAGCCGATCCTGCTGCCGCCCAGCGGTTACATCGCGGGACTCTATGCCCGCGTCGACGCCGCGCGAGGGGTCTGGCGGGCCCCCGCCGGGACCGACGCCGGACTCAACGGGGTCGTCGGCTTGGGCGTCGAGATCAACGATGTCAAGCACGGCACCCTGAACCCCATCGGAGTGAACGTCATCCGCCGATTCCCCGGCACCGGCGTGGTCGCCTTCGGCGCACGTACGGTCACCACGGACTCCTCCTGGCGTTACGTGCCGGTGCGGCGCACCGCGATCATGCTGCGGGTCAGTATCTACAACGGGATCCAATGGGCAGTGTTCGAGCCCAACGACGAGCCGTTGTGGTCGCAACTCCGGCTCAGCATCGGCTCCTTCATGACCACTCTCTTCCGGCAGGGCGCCTTTCAGGGCGCCACCCTCTCCGAGGGCTTCTTCGTCAAGTGTGACGGGGAGACGACCACCCAGGCGGACATCGACGCGGGCGTGGTCAACGTGCTGGTCGGTTTCGCGCCGCTGAAGCCGGCGGAATTCGTCATCGTGAAGATCAGTCAGAAGGCGGGAATGGCGTCGGGATAAGCTCCGGCTCCGGTAGAAGGTGGGCACATGGCTAGGTTTACCGTCAACTCCACGCGGTTCGATCCTTATCTTGGTTACAAATTCAAAATCAAGTGGGACGGCCAGTACGTGGCCGCGCTCAACAAATGCAGCGCCCTGAAACGCACGACAGAGGTCACCACGTGGCACGAGGCGGGCGACGCCAGCGGCCCGCGGCAGATCCCGGGCAAATCCAAGTACGACGCGATCACCCTGGAATCAGGGGTCACGCACGACACGGCCTTCGAGGACTGGGCGAACAAGGTCAACAACTTTCAGGGTGATCCAGCGATGTCGCTGGCGACCTTCCGCAAGGACATCACCATCGAGATCTACAACCACCAGGGGGCGAAGGTCCTCGCCTACAACGTGTTCCGCTGCTGGGTCTCTGAATACCAGGCACTGCCGCAACTGGACGCGAGCACCAGCGCCGTAATGATCTCCACCATCAAGCTGGAGAACGAAGGCTGGGTGCGAGACACCGCCGTGGCCGAGCCCAAGGAGACCTGACGTGGACCTCCTTCCGGGAGGCTACTGGGACACCGGCGGACGGTTGCACCGCGACTTCGAGTTGACGGCGCTGACCGGGCATGAGGAGGAACTGCTCTCCGGGCCGGGGCAGAGCGCCAGGCTGGTGACCGAGGTGCTCAGCCGTTGCGTGCGGCGGCTGGGCGGCCTCGGTCCGGTGACACCGGCGATCGCCCGGGGACTGCTGGTGGCCGACCGGCACTACCTGCTGCTCCAGCTGCGCCGGCGGACCTTCGGCGACCTGGTCAGAGCGGACCTCGTCTGCCCGTGGCCGGACTGCGGTCAGCGGGTGTCCCTCACGTTCTCCCTGGACCAGGTGCCGGTGGAGGAAGCTCGGGAGCAAGCCGCGACATTCACCATGTGGCTCGGCGAGACGGAGGTGACGTTCCGGCTGCCGAACGGCGGGGACCAGGAGGAACTGGCGGAGCTGCTGGCGCACGACGAGGCGGAGGCGACGACCCTGCTCCTCACACGCTGCCTGCTGCGGCTGGGCACGGATGGCCCCCCCGACCGGGCGCGGGTCTCGGCGCTCCCCGCGGCGGACCGGGCCGCGATCGAGGCATGGATGGCCGAACTGGCGCCCCGGGTGGAGCAGACCATGCAGGCCGAGTGCGCAGAGTGCCGGCGGACCTTTCTCGCGCCGTTCGACATCCAGCGCTTCTTCCTCGGCGACCTGCGCATCGAGGGCGAGCAGCTCTATCACGAGGTGCACTACCTCGCCTACCACTACCACTGGAGCGAGCGGGAGATCATGGAGATGACGCGTGAGCGGAGGCGCACCTACATCGACGTGCTCTCCGAGACGATCGAGGTGCTGAACTGTGGCACCTGAGAAATACCTCCGGGACACGTTGGCCGGCGGGGCACGCCGTTTCCCGCATCGCGCCGCCGTCCGCCTGCTGCTCGGTCAGCCTGAGCACGCCGGGCTACGGGTCACCTTCGCACCCGCCACTCCCGGCCTCGTCTTCAACTACCTGCGACCGCTACCAGGACGCCCTCTGGCCGCGGCTCCACAGAGGTCCCCTCTCCCCTTGTCCTTCGGCATCGCGGGACGATCCACGCCATCCGTGCAAGCCGCCCTTCGCCGTCCTGTGCCATCTGACATGAGGGCGATCGAGCCTCACCCCTCTGAGCGCGCGACCACCGGCGAGGCGCCGCTGCCGAAACTCGCCCATGAGCATGTCGGCAGCTCTGCGGAACGACCCACGCCCGTGTCCGTCCCGGCGCTCTCCGCCGAACCACACCCGGCCGTTCCTGCTCCGGAACTCCGGCCATCCAGCACCCCCATTACGCGGGAAGGCCGGACAATCGGATCGCCCGATCCCTCCCCACCGGCGGAGCGGCCTGTGAACGCTCCGGCGACGGTTTCGGCCCCCGGCCTTACGGACGCCTCGACTCCAGAAGCCCAGAACGAACCGGTTCTCGGTGTCACGCTGGCTGGGCCGGTGAGCCATGCCGTGCTGGAGGCCTATGGAACTCGTGCGAGGACTCCACCGGAGCTGACCGCGGACGCCGCCGGCGATCGTGCGGGATCGTCTGCCCCCTTGTCGGGGCAGCGGGTGGCCGGCCCTGCCGGGTCGGTGCTGGAGTTCACCTCACCGCACGCGGTCATGCCCGGTGGGTCCGTCCTCATGCAGGACGGGCGGAGGGAGGCGAGCCGATCGGCTGAGCCGGCGTCAGCAGCCGGGCGGTTTTCCCATGGCCAGCCGGCCGGGCCTGCGGATGTCGTGCCGGACCGTTTCGGAGCCGGTATGGCGGTGCCGTCGGCGGTGGTCGCCGATGCGGCGGGCGATCGTGCGGGATCGTCTGCTCTTCTGTCGGGCCGGCGGGTGACCGCTCCCGGTGGGGTGGTGGCGGAGGTTCCCCCGTCGCACGCGGCCACCGCCGGTGGGCCTGTTCTGATGCGTGCGGGACGGGGGGAAGAGGACCGATCGGGTGAGCCGGTGTCACCGGCCGGGCCGGTGGGCGTGGGCGGTGTCGTGGACGGGCGGGTTTCTCATCGCATGCCGGGCGGGTCCGCTGGTGATGCAGTGCCGGAGCGTCCGGGCGCGGGTGGGGAGGTGCCGTCGGCGGTGGTCGCCGATGCGGCGGGCGATCGTGCGGGATCGTCTGCTCTTCTGTCGGGCCGGCGGGTGACCGCTCCCGGTGGGGTGGTGGCGGAGGTTCCCCCGTCGCACGCGGCCACCGCCGGTGGGCCTGTTCTGATGCGTGCGGGACGGGGGGAAGAGGACCGATCGGGTGAGCCGGTGTCACCGGCCGGGCCGGTGGGGGTGGGCGGTGTCGTGGACGGGCGGGTTTCTCATCGCGTGCCGGGCGGGTCCGCTGGTGATGCAGTGCCGGAGCGTCCGGGCGCGGGTGGGGAGGTGCCGTCGGCGGTGGTCGCCGATGCGGCGGGCGATTGCCCGGGATCGTCTGCTGTTTCGTCGGGCCAGCGGGTGGCTGGTGCCACTGAGGTGGTGCCGGAGGTTCCCCCTTCGCACGTGGTCGTTCCCGGTGGGCCTGTCCTGAGGCGTGCCGGCGGGAGGGCGGCGAGCCGTTCGGAGGAGTTGGTGAGGCTACCCGATGTCGTGGACTCGCGGGTTTCCCATCGCATGCCGGGCGGGTCAGCTGGTGATGCAGTGCCGGAGCGTCCGGGAGCCGGTGTCGGGGTGCCATCCGCGCTGGTCGCCGGAGCGGCTGCCGGGGTGGTGCCGGAGGGCGTCTCACCACGTACGACCATCCTCGACCCGGCATCGGCTGAGTCTGCCGCAGCGGGGCGGACCGTCCTGGTGATCCCCGGCCGTCGCCTGCCGACGCGCTCTGACGAGACCAACGTCAGCCCCAAGCCGGCATCCGAGGAACGGACCGCAGTCACCGGCAGGGTCCCGCGGGAAGGCGCCAAGGCGTCCGTCACAGCGACGAGGGAGGCGCCGCCCGACCCGCTGAACAGGGCCGTACCTGCCACCGCAGGGCGGGCCGCGCCGGCGGTCTCCCTGACCGAGCGGGCGTCCATGCCGGCCACCACCATGTCCGTCCCGACCTACACACCCCCTCCCATGCCGCAGCAACGCGCGGACGCCGGACCGGTCGCCCCACCTCGTACGGTCCCCGACCGGCCAGCTGAGCCTGCGTCCACAGGGGGCACGATCGCGTTCTGGGAGCGGAGGTACGTGGGCCGACTTCGCATGGGGATCCTCCGGTGAGCGACTCCACGGCCATCGGCATGGTCAGTGCCTCCCTCCGCAAGCTGCTGCTTGAGGAGTTCCGGCTCTGTCCGGCCCCCAAGGTCACCATCCTCGCCCCGGACGAGCAGGGCCCCGACCGGCGCCTGAACCTGTTCCTGTACAAGCTCGTCGAGAACCCGTTCCTCAAGAACCAGGACTGGACCGCGCACGAAGGCGGGATCGTACCGCCGCCACTGTCCCTGAGCCTGTTCTACATGCTGACCGCCTACGCTCCCAATGACGATCAGTTGGGCAACGTCACCGCGCAGCAGTTGCTCGGCGAAGCCATGCGCATCTTCTCCCAGCACGCGGCGATTCCCGCCCGTTATCTGGAATCCGGCCTGCATGCCGCCCGCGAGCGCCTGAACATCGTCAGCGACGACTCCGGCCTGGAGGAGCTGACCAACTTGTGGAGCGCCTTCTCCCAGCCGTTCCGCCTGTCTGTGCCATATCGGGTCTCCACCCTGCAGATCGATCAATCGCCGGGTGACCCGCACCCGGTGCCCAAGCGGGTCCGCCGGATCGGGGTCCCTGAACCCAGGGTCTCGTTCAAGCCGCCTGTGGTCACGGAGATGACCGGGAGCGGCACGGAGTTGTCCTTCGCGGGCACCCACCTGACCGGGTGGCAGGTCAGCATCTGGCTCGGGGGGATCCCCTTGGTCGCGGGACGACCGCTGACCGGCGACACCTTTACAAGCCCGCTGCCGCCAGGTCTCGCTCCCGGCCTGTATGAGGTCCGCGTCGAGATCTCCGGCATGTTCCGCCGCACGTTCCTGTACGAGGCGGCACCATGACACGCCCGTACGCCGACAACTTCGAGCACCTGGCCGACGAACTCGACCACCTGGACCAGCTCATCCGCGTCCGGCTCGAGGCCGGGCGCCCGGGGCTGGACGACGCCGCCCGCCGGGAGGCCGATGCGCTGCTGGGCCAGCCGAAGGGAGAGGGAACGGATGGGGACGGGCCGCTGGACGGGCGGATAGTGGCCAGGGTGGAACGCAGCCTCGCTGACGGAGTGTGGCTGGCGCTGCCCGCCCTGAGCAGTCTGTTCGGGCTGTCGGCCCTGGAGACGCGGGCCGTGGTGATCTGCCTGGCCCCCGAGCTGCGCCGCAAGTACGACCGCCTGTACGCCTTCCTGCAGGACGACGTCACCCGCCGGCGGCCCAGCGTGGACCTGATCCTGCATCTGCTGTGCCCGTCCGAACACCGCAGGTGGGCCGCCCGAAGCTGCTTCTCGGAGAATGCGCCGCTGCTGCGGACCGGCATCCTGCAACCGGTGGCAGACCCCGCCAGCCCGTCGGGATCCTCGGGGCTGGCCCAGTTCATGAAGGTCGACCCCAGGATCTGCCACTTCCTCATGGGCCTGAACGAGCTCGACGCCGCCCTGGTGGGCAGGCTGCGGCAGCACGACGGACAGGACGCCGGCCACGAGCTCGCGGACGGCGTCCTGCGTCTGATCGAGCACCACTGGTCGGGTGAGGGCCGCCCCATCGTCTTCTACCTGCACAGCCCGGCGGGATCGGGCAAACTCGACCTGGCCGCCCAGGTGTGCCGCCATCTGGAGATCCCGCTGCTCAGCGCGGACGCCGGTGCGCTGGACACGGCCGCACTGCTACGGACCTGCCTGCGCGAGGGGGTGCTGCATCAGGCGGGCATCCACCTCCCGGCCGCCGACACGCTGCCGCCCGCTCTCCTCGGAGCTCTGAAGGCGGCCGTGGCCGACTTCGGCCGGCTGACCTTCCTGGCAGGCGAACATCCATGGGACGGCGGGGACTTTCCCGGCGCGCTGTTCCACTCGATCGCCATGCCGGCGCCCGACCCACGACGAGCCGTGGCCGCCTGGCGGGAACGCCTGACGGGGCACACCGAGGACGCACAGGAGTGGGCCGAGCAACTGGTCTCCAGATTCCGGCTGCCGCCGGGACGGATCGGCGCCGCGCTCGCCCTGGCCGACAACCAGCGGCTCATGGAGCCGACCGCGAGGCCGCTGGCCCTCGCCGACGTGGCGGCCGCCTGCCGGAAGCACCTGGGAGGCAGGCTCGACGGTCTGGCTGTACGGATCGACCCCGCCCGCGACTGGCGGGACCTGGTGCTGCCGGAGGATCGGGCGAGCCAGCTGCGTGCCATCGGCGACCAGGTCAGACACCACTTCCGGGTGCACGGCGAGTGGGGATTCCGCCGAGGCGGCGGGCTGACCGTGCTGTTCAGCGGACCACCCGGCACCGGCAAGACGATGGCCGCCGAGGTCCTCGCCCACGACCTCGACCTGGACCTGTACAAGGTGGACCTGTCAGGAGTGGTCAGCAAGTATGTCGGCGAGACCGAGAAGAACCTGGCACGCGTGTTCCACGAAGCCTGGGCGGCCCACGCGATCCTCTTCTTCGACGAGGCGGACGCCCTGTTCGGCAAGCGTACGCAGGTGTCGGACGCCCATGACAGGTACGCCAACATCGAGACCAGCTACCTGCTGCAGAAACTGGACGACCACGACGGCGTGGTCATCCTCGCCACCAACCTGCGGCAGAACCTCGACGAGGCGTTCACCAGACGCCTGCGGTTCATCGTGGAATTCCCCTTTCCCGAAATCGACTCCAGATCGCGCATCTGGCGAACGTTGATTCCGCCGCATGCCCCCGTGGCCTCCGACGTCGACTTCGACGCGCTGGCCCGGCAGTTCCCGCTGAGCGGCGGAAACATCACGAACGTGGTACTCAACGCGGCCTTTCTGGCCGCCACCGACGGCGGCGCCATCGAACGGCGGCACATCCTCCTGGGCGCCCGCAGCGAGTTCGAGAAGATCGGAAAACTCTGGCCGGGGGACGAGCAGTGAGTGACGGATTTCCAGGCAAGCCGAAGATTCTGCGTGGCGCTCTCATGGAGTTCGGGCTGAGCCTTCCGCCGCTGTTCGTGGTGTTCCAGTTCAACCCGGAGCAGCTCACTCGTAACCGGTCGCTCGACTACACCCTGCCGAAGGGCACGACCGCGGCCACCCAGCGAGCCTTCCACCGGCAGAACTCCGATCTCCTGGCCCTGCAGAAGGAGCAGGTGGTCACGGTGGAGGAACAGACGATCGGCATCGATCTGCGGCTGGACGCCACGGACAGGCTCGACGAGCGCGACACCATCGCAGAGCAGTTCGGTATCGCGCCGCAACTTGCGACGCTGGAGCTGATGGTGCAGCCGAAGGAGGAGAGCCTGCTCGCAGGCGCCGCCGAGCTGCTGCTCGGCAAGGCGGCACAGGGGTTCAGCTTCACCCGCTCGGCCAATCCGCCGCTGCTCCTGTTCATCTTCGGCCGCAAAAGGATCCTGCCGGTGAACATCAACTCCATGAACATCACCGAGACCGAGTTCAGCACGGACCTGAACCCGATCAGAGCCACGGTGGCCATCAGCATGACCGTGATCGAGGGCAAGAACGTGCCCTACACGTATACGAAGGCCATGACGGAGGCGATGTCCGTGCTCAACCTGGCCAACATCGCCGACCTCCAGCACGTCGTCATCCCGGGGTGAGCCAGTGTTCAGCAACCTGTCGCGCTACCGTGCGGTCCCCGAAGAGGTGGTGGCGGACGTGCGAGGAGAGGCAGCGGTCGCGGCAGGCCTGCGGCCCCTGCCCGAGGCCCCCGCCGTGCTCACCCACGTGATCAAGGCGGGTGACAGGCTCGACCAGCTCGCCTTCGCCTACTACGGTCAGCCGCTGCAGTACTGGCGCATCTGCGACGCCAATCCCGATTACCTCTCCCCGCTCGCCCTGCTGGGCAGGGAACCGCTGATCACCACCTTTTTCCCCGTCTCCGAGCCGCGTACCGGCCCGCCCTGGGGACGAACGTTGCAGCTGCTCGCGGACACCGTGGGCGTGGTGGACGTCGTCGTGGTCGACGAGCTCGGACCTCCGCGGAACACGGCCCTGCTCGTCAAGCACAACCAGCTCGACGTCGACGCGGAAGGGATCGCCGAGGTGATCGGTGCGGTCGGATTCACCGTCGGGATCCCCGCCGAACGGACCAGGGTTGGCGCGTCCATCTTCATCCCGGCGGCGGCCGAGCCGGCAGCGAGAGGCGGTGGCTCATGAGCCGTCGCCCGGCAACAGGCTGCGGGTGCCGATGAAGCACGACAGCCTCCGCGTCGAATTCGACGGCGCGGAGATCGAGACTCTCTACCAGGACCTGATCAGCCTGGAGGTCGAGCTGGACGACCGGCTGGCGGCGATGTTCCGCCTGACGCTGGGGCTGCCGCCGCGTCCAGATGGCACCTGGCCCCACCTGGACGACGACCGCCTCGCGTTGTGGCGCAAGGTCGTCATCACCGCCGGGCTCGAGGACGACGCGCGGCGGCTGATCTCGGGCTACATCACGCATCTTCGCCCTTCCTTCGGGGCCGAGCTGAACGACTGCCGCCTGGAGGTGTGGGGGATGGACGCGAGCGTGCTCATGGACCGCGGCGACCGGCTCCGCGCCTGGCCCAACAAACGCGACAGCGACATCGCCACCGAGGTCTTCGGCGAGTACGGGCTCACTCCACGGGTCACCCGCACCGACGTGGTGCACGAGGAGGAGATCTCGACCATCGTCCAGCGGGAGAGCGACATCCGGCTGCTCCGGCGACTGGCGCTGCGCAACGGATTCGACTGCTATGTGGACGGCGACGTGGGCCATTTCGGGCCGCCGGCGACCGATGCGCCTCCGCAGCCGGTGCTCGCCGCGCACTTCGGACCGGAGACCAACCTCAGCACCTTGAGACTGCAGGCTCAGGCGCTCGCTCCCACCGGGGTGAGCATGAACCAGGTCGACCGTTTCAGCGGCGACATCCTCGAGGCCAAGGCCCAGCCCGGCCATATGCCGGCCTTGGGCGCCAGACGTGTCACCGACCGGCCCGGCGTGCTCCACGTCGGGCACGTGGTGACCACCGGCTTGCAGGAGATGACGGCACTGTGCCAGAGCCTGCAGGACGAGGCGGAATGGTTCGTCACGGGAGAGGGCGAGGTCATGGCCAACTGTTACGGCAGCGTGCTCCTCCCGCGGGGGACTGTGACGATCAAGGGCATCGGTGAGGCCCACAGCGGCGTCTACTACGTCACGCACGTCACTCACAGCTTCACGGGTGACGGCTACGTGCAAACCTTCAGGGTCAGGCGCAACGGCCTAAAAGTAACTGGCAAGGAACAGTTCACAACGGGCGGCGGGATGGCCGCCCTGATCGGGGGGACAAGATGACGGAAACCGAGATGAAGAACATCGTGGCGGACCTGGTGGAACAGGCCGAGCGCCGCTTCTACGGCAAGTACCGGGCCATCGTGGTGGACAACGAGGACCCGGCAGGACTCGGCCGCCTCAAGCTCAAGGTGCCCAGCGTCCTCGGCCCGGACATCGTCACCGGCTGGGCCACTCCCTGCCTGCCCTACGGGGGAGCGGCCGACCAGGGCATCGTGTTCGTACCGGAGCGAGAAGCCCACGTGTGGGTGGAGTTCGAGGAAGGCGACCTCGAATTTCCGATCTGGGTCGGCGTCTACTGGAACAAAGGCGACATCCCAGAACCGGCCACAGTGGGACCTCGCCCGACCCGGAAGATCATCACCACGGTCAAGGGCCACACTCTCGAGTTTGAGGACGCCGACGGCAAGGAGTCGGTCATCCTGCGCGAGGGTGCGAAGGGCCACACGATCACGATGGACGGCGACGGCATAACGATCACCGACGCGAAGGGCAACGCCGTCGAGCTGACCTCCGACGCGATGAATCTCGTCGCGAAGACCCCCCTCACCATCAACGCCAAGGGACAGCCGGTGAAGATCATCTGTTCGGCCCTCGACGTGGCGCGGAATTGAGCCGATGGGCAGGCCAGTCGTCGTCAAGAACGACCCGGTGCGCGGCACCGACCAGCACAACGTGACGGGCCCCCCGGCCAACCCGTATCTCGGTGTCGGCACATTCGACTACATCGGTGCGATCACCGACCAGGTCAGCGACTTCGTCACCATCGACGGCGTCCCCGTCGCCCTGGTGACCAGTCGCAGCACGCTGGACCCGGGACAGACCACCCCGGTGGGCCGGCACGCGGGCCCGCAGGGCACCGCGTTCGTGCCGCCGGCGCCGCCGTCCGTCCTGGCCACGCTCACCATCAGCGATGTTCCCCTGGGCGGCGGGGTGCCCAACGCTGCCGCCGGCAGCGCTCTGCTGACCATCGGCGGTGTCAAGGTCCTGCTCGACGGCGACCTGATCGACACGTGCAGCGGGATCGGGGCACCGGCGGGGTCGAAGGTGAGCGCCCGCGGTCAGTCCTGCCTCACGTGTTCGGACTGACGGCAGGGGAGGAACCCGTGAGCCTACCGCTGGGCAGCCTCGCGCCAACATTCGATGATGATGCCGACCTGCGGACAAAGATCGTACAAGTGCTGTTCACCGCACCAGGGGAGCGGGTAAATCAGCCAGAGTTCGGCTGCGGTCTGTTCAACCTCGTCTTCGATCCCAACGACCCGATCACGTCGGCCGCTGTGGAGTTCACCATCGGTCAGGCCCTTATCCGGTGGCTGGGTGACGAACTCATGGTGTCGGCGGTGGACGTGCAGAGGCAGGAGGAGACGCTGCGCGTGGAAATCGACTACGTTCGCCGCAAAGATCTGAGCCGGCGAGCTGTCCAGGTCCACTTCAGCTGATCTGGAGGGACGGGTAGGCGCACATGGCCACCATCAGGCAGGCAGGCGGCAGGCCCGCCGTCGACTATCTGGCACGGGACTACGAGTCCCTGCTGTTGTCCATGCGCGCCCTCATCCCGGAGCGCCTGCACCAGTGGAAGGACTTCGCCAACGAGGCCGATCTCGGCAACGTGCTGCTGGAGCTGTTCGCCCACATGGGCGACATCCTCAGCTACTACCAGGACCGGGTGGCCAACGAGAGTTTCCTGAGCACCGCGCGTACCCGGCGCAGCATCATCGACCACCTGCGCCTGATCGGGTACGAGCTGGGCACCGCCGCTCCCGCGGCGGCCGTGCTCAGCGTCAGCGTGCCGGGGACGGTCGAGGACACGGTCACGCTCTCCAGAGGCGACGCCTTCGCCACCCGCAGCCGCGGCGACCGGCCCAGCCTTCGCTTCGAATACACGCGTCAAGCCCCACTGATCATCGACTTCGGAGCCATCCGGCCTGACCGGCGCGCCCTGCGCAAGGTGTTCGTCGGTGTCCCGGTCGAAGAGGGCCGGCTCATCTCCGAGGAGCACCTCGGCACCTCCGACGGCACGGCGAACCAGCACTTCCCGCTGGCCCATCCGAGGCTGATCAGGCGCCCGCAGGCGGCGGGAGACCTGCTGATCCAGACAAGGCTGGGAGGCAGAACAGAGCAGTGGACCGCGCGCGAGACCCTGGCCTTCAGCCAAGCCGACCAGCCTGACTACGTCGTGGAGATCGACGCCGAGGACCGGACCACCGTGCTGTTCGGTGACGGCCTGCTCGGCAGGGTCCCGCCCGCCGGAGCGGTCGTGCTAGCCACCTATCGCATCGGAGGCGGCCTCGCGGGCAACGTGAGCGCCGGTGAGATCGACACCATCGTCGCGGCGCCGCAGCTGGACGCTCTGGGAGCGAAGGTCGCCAATCCGCAGCCCGCCGGAGGAGGGGCGGAACGCGAGGGCATCGAGCACGCCGTCCGTCACGCACCCGCCGTCTTCCGCTCGCTGGGGCGCGCGGTGACCGTCGGCGATTACAAGGCGCTCGCGCTGCGGTTCAAGGGCGTGGCCAAGGTTCGAGCCGTGCCGGCCGGCTCGAACCGGGTCACGCTGTGCGTGGCGCCCGAGGGCGGCGGCAAGGTCAGTGACGTGCTGGAAGAAGGGCTGCTCGGTTACCTGGAGGACAAGCGCATGGTCAACCAGATCGTCGAGGTGGTCGACGTCGACTACGTCCCCATTTACGTGAGCGCCGACATCGGCGTCGACAGCTCGTACGCCGGCGCGGAGGTTCTCGAACGGGTACGTCAGACTGCCGCCCAGCTGCTCGCCTTCGAGAACGTCGACTTCGCCCAGCCCCTCTACCTCAGCAGGTTCTACGAGGAGATCCAGAACACCGCCGGAGTGCTCTACGTCAGCATCACCGAGTTCACGCGCGCTGGTCCGCGGGCGCAGAGCGGTGAGGCCGCCGACACGATCGAGACCTTCGGCAAGATCGAACTGGGGCCCAACGAGATCCCGGTCATTCCCTCCGATCCCGCCTATGCCAAGGGGATCAACATCAAGGCCGTCGCGCGGGGAAGGCCCTGACGATGCGGCTGCTCGACCTCACCGCCACCCCGCACTCCAGCGGCAACCGCATCGATCTGGCCTGGCGCACCCCGGAGCCCGACCGCCTGGCGGGAGTGCGGGTGATGCGCCGCCGCGACACCCATCCGACGAGCCCTTCCGACGGGGAGCTCGTGGCCGAGGGACTCGGCCTGACGGCCGTTACGGACTGCGGTCTGCACGGGGAGACCGTCTACTACTACACGTTGTTCCCCTTCAGCGAAGACCCCAGAGCTTACGAGCCGGACCCGGGCAACCGGATCTCCGCGATGGCCCTGTCCCGCTACGACTTCGCGCAGCAGCTGTACGACCTGCTGCCCGCCCTCTACCACCGCTACGACGCCGAGCACCGGTACCTGCGGCACTTCCTCGAACTGCCGGGCAGCGAGCTAGACCGGCTCTACAGCCTCACCACCTCCATGTTGTCGCTGAAGGACCCGCGAAGGGTGGATGGGGTCCTGCTCCCGCTGCTGGCGCAGTGGATCGGGTGGCCGACCGACCGGAGCGCGCCGGTGGCCACCCAACGCAACGAGGTCCGCCAGGCGGCCCACCTCTACCGGACGATCGGCACCATCGCGGCGCTCGACGCCACGGTAGCCCGGGTGAGCGGCTGGGCGGGGCGTACCAAGGAGTTCACCCACAACGTGGCGCGCACCAACCAGCCGGAGCGGCTGAATGTGTGGTCGCTGCGGCGGGATGGCGCGGGCCAGTGGCATGAGCCCGCGCTGACGTCGGTCAACTTCGCCTACGACGGCCGCCCGGCGGCCGTGCGCGAGCCCGACGGCTCGCTGCTGATCTTCTACCACACGCATCGGCGGCATGGCTGGGATCTGTGGGCCAAGCGTCTGCGCGACGGCCAGTGGGAGGCGAGCGCGCCGGTGGTGGACCGGCATGGCATCGATCAGCACCCGACGGCCGCATGGCAGCGAGCGACCCTGTGGTTGTTCTGGGAAAGTTACGATCCGGTCCACCGCCGCCGGTACCTGTCGTTCAGCACGCGCGCCGATGACACATGGTCTCCACCTCAGGCGTTCATGGACCAGCAGACGGACCGCTGGCGCCCGGCGGCGGTGAGCGACGCGGCTGACGGCGTGTTGCTGTTCTGGCTGGAGCAGGACGTGATTCGGTTCAACAGGCACGACGGCGCAGACTGGGAACTGACCAAGCCGGGCTCCCTGCCCGCCGGACACGGCCTGGACGACCTCTTCGCGCTCATGACGGACGATCGCGTGTGGTTGTTCTGGACGTTCCGGGACACCGGCGCAGACGAGCAGACCTGGTCGAGCGTGGCATACCGTAGCCGCGCCCTGAGCAGCGGCGACTGGTCGCCGGTGTACAACCTGCCCAAGAGCGGCCACTACCATGATCGCCAGCCTGCCGCGCGGGCGATCGAGGGAGGCGTCGAGCTGTTCTGGAGCACGACCCGCTACGGCGGCTGGTCGATCAGCCACAACACTCTGACCACCGACTGGGGCGAGGCCGAACAGGTCGGGTCGAGCCCGGCGACGCGGCGCGCCCCCTTGCCGGTGGACCTCGGCGCCGACGGCACGCTCCTGCTCTACCGCTCCAACCAGAGCCTGGAACGCTCCAGCGCCGTCTACGCCGCGACCCGCACCCTGGACCACCGCTACGCGGGCACGACCACCGTCGACACCACGGCGAAGGCCAAACTCGCCCTGCAGGGCAGCTTCGCCGACTTCCAGACCTACCTCTACGACAACGGGCGAGCCGACAAGGACCGGATCGCCGACGACACCATCGGGGTGTTCCTCACACCGCCCCGCGCCGTCGATCCCGACCAGGCCGCCGAGATCGTCACCCGGCTGGGCAGGGTGCTTGCCGACTTCGTGCCGGTGACCACCCGGCCGGTCTTCATCTGGACGGAGTAGCGACATGTTCACTTACGTCACCAGAGTCAGACGGTGCACCGACGGGCCGGAACCCGTCGATGAGAAGTGCGGCTGTAGCAGCGGCTTCGACGTGCGTAGGTACGCCGACGGCGGGCTGCTCGCCGCGCCCGAGAAGTGGACCGTCAGCAAGCCCTACGACGCCGACGAAGTGGCGGCCGACCTGGCGGCCGAGCGGGTGATGGCCGGCCAAGACGGGAAGCGCGCCAACGACCTGGCAGGCTTCGGCCGGGCCTTCGGCCACGACTTCGCCGGCGTAAGGCTGCACACCGACGGCGCCGCCGCCGGCTTCGCCAGGACGATGCACGCGCAGGCCGTCACGGTCGGACGGCAGATTTTCTTCCGCGAGGGCGCCTACCAGCCGCACACCCCCAAGGGCCGGCGGCTGCTGGCACATGAACTGGCCCATGTCGTCCAGAACGACCGCGACCACCAGCCGCGGGTACGCCGCTACCACTGCCCCACCCAGGACCCGCCGAGCATCAATCCCATGACCGGGATCGCCGTGCACCAAGCCATCCAGAAGCTCTTCGCCCTGACCGTGAAGGGAGCACTCAGCATCGGCATCCCCGGCGCGTCCGACAGGCCCAGACGCACGGAAGGGTTGTGCGGTGCGCCGAAAACAGTGATACCGCCTCAGCCTCTCGGCGGCCGAGCCGGAATGGGTTTCCCCGACCTGGCCGTGATCCGGAACAGGGTGCTGTCCATCGCTGAGATCAAACCGGCTTCCAAGGCGTGCCTGGTCGATGGCGAGTTCCAGCTCAGCAACTACCTGGGTCAGGCCACCGCCATGGATGACAAGCAAGTCGCCTGGCGTAAGGGGATAGGCGTCGACGTCGTCGGTGGTATTGACGCGTCCATCTTCCCCGGCCGCGTCATGCTCGCAGGGCCCGTCGCCATCTGGTTCGACTGGTGCCTTCCCGGGCTGCTCGGCTACCACCTCTACAGGCTGGAGCCGCTGCCCATAACGGTTACCCAGGACGCTCGAGACAAGGAGCGCGAGAACCTCAGACAGGAGGCCAGACGACGGCGGCTGGTTCTCGCGGGGGCCGCTGCGGCGGGCGTCACCGCAACCGTGAGGGTGATCGCGGGCAAGGCGGTTTGGCGGCATTTCTGGGCCGTGGTGATCGCACGGTTCGCGGTACGCGCGGCCGCGGCGGCGGCGCTCGCGCTGGCCGACGGGCCGCTGCCCTTCGGTGAACTGCTCGACCTGGGGCTCGCAGCGGTCACCGTCGTGCAGATCGGCATCGAGTGGAACGACCTGTGGCGGCAGGCCGACGAGTTGGCCGCACAGGAGGGCGCATGATCGGTGCGGCCCGGAGCGCGATTTGCGAGCTCTTTGTGTGATCTTGCTGAATCAGCAGCGTGCGGTCGCTATGCCGGTGCCCGCCGGCGGATAGATATGGAAGAGGCGGTTCGGCGAGAAGATGGCCTTCACCTCGGGGATCGACCGTCCACGTGATCTAGCATTCACCGGGGTGAGCGATGGCTGACTTTTCCCGGCCACCGTCTGAGGTTCTGGGGCAGAGCCTCAGCAAAGGCTACGTCGGGGCGCACATCGAGCAGGGTGTTCCCGTCCTCGACCGCGATCTGAACCTGCAGCACGACCTCATCTCGTCCACGGTGCGTTCGATCGCCTCCAATTGTGTTGGGGACGGCATCTCGGTCGGATCGAAGGTTTTCGAGATCCGCTCGATCACGCCGGAGGCGGAGCAGCCGGCATCGGAGTCGGACAACGACTTCTGGATTCTCGCCGGCAAGTCGGTGTCGGACGTGTGCCTCGTGGGCGGCGTCGAGGTGAGGAACTTCACCAAGCTCAAATACAGCTCCCAGAAGCTTCCCGACCTGACGCCCCCGGATCGCCAACAGGGCCCGGTCCGCGAGGACGTCGTCTACCTGGACGTGTCGATGAGCACGGTGGACGGCTCGACGGACAAGGACCTGCTGAACTGCGGCGACATCGGCATGCAGACGTCTGTACGGCTTCGCCCTTCCTGGGTGGTGCGGGTCGCCGAGGGGAAGACGGAGCCTCCCGCACCGGCTGAGCCCGGGCACATCCACTTTCCGTTGGCGCTGCTGCGGCGCAAGTCGGGCAATCCCGCGATTGAATCCCAAATGATCACGGATCTCCGCCAGCTCATCCTGCCTCTCACCGAAGTCCAACGCCAGCTTGACCTGATGGAAAGGCTCCTGCTGAGGCCGTATTTCGACCCCGACTCGGCCAACCAGATCAAGCCGGTATTCGGCGCCCTCAACGCAGACGTGACGTTGCACGGACGCAACTTCAATGTCTATGCGGAGGACATGGTCAAGGTCTTCTTCGGCCCAGATCCTGTGACGGTCCTCTCGACCCATGCGACAACCATCAAGATTCACATTGGGAAGCCACTCCAACAACGACCAACGCACGTGACCATCCAGACGGCCGGCGGTTCGGTGACCAGCGACGCGGTCTTCACCTTCGAAGAAGGCGGCGAGCGCCCGAAGTTTGCGGCCGGTGCGATCGAGTTCACCCCGCGATCTGGCGGCAAGGATGTCGAGATCACCCTGTACGGCACGAACTTCGACGCCACATCAGCGGTGTGGTTCGGAACGAACACGATGGCGGAGATCGTCCGAGTCATACCAGAGGGCCTGGTGGTGAAGGTCCCCGACGGTCTGCTCGGACAAGTGCCCATCAACGTCGCCACGGCCGGTGGTGTCGCCACCACGAGGGAGCCCTTCAACGCAGGAACGGCTCCAGAGTTCGCCGCCTCCGGTGCCCAGTTCACTCCTGACACGGGCAGGGCGGGCGACCGCGTGTACCTGTCGGGAAGGCACTTCGACGCGCCACCCGTCTCGGTGTTCTTCGGCATGTTGGCCGCAGAGGTAGTCAGCGTCGACGACGAGCTCATCGTTGCTACGGTGCCACCCCAAGCCGTGGGAGCCCAACGAATCCGTGTCATCACCCGCGTCGGCTCCGCAGTGAGTGACGACATCTTCACCGTCGTGTCCCACTGAGGAGGATGACATGTTCGAAATCTATCCCAAGGGACAAGCGGCCCCGGAACATCTGGAGGCGGGGGCGGCAACCTCGCTGCTGGAGTTCACCGAACAGTCTGCGGCTGGTACGGCGGAGGGGCAGAGGGACATGTGGATCAGGATCGTCAAGGTGGGCGACGGTTGTGGTCCTTCGGGGCCACCGCACCCGACAGTCCGACTGAAGGCCGACACCGGGGCGGTCGTGGACGTGCCGATCTCCCCAACGCCGGTCGTGATCCCCAACGGGTCAAATTCGGAACAGGCGGCGAACGCGAGGATGACCGCGGAGGCCGATGACGTCTACCTGGTCCACGTCACCATCCTCGTCCATATTGCCAAATGGCAGCTCCAGCTGGTCAACAACGAGACGGCACCACGAGGCTTCGTCTGGGTGGTCGCCGACCAGAAGGACGACAGCCGGCAGCCGTGGATCGACCTGCCGCTCGCGCTCGACTTCGCGGCCGACGTCGGGCAGGAGGTCACGCGGAGCGTCCAGGTCGTCAATCGTGGCACCGGCACTCTCACGATCGGAGACAGCGAGGGTTTCCAGCCGGGCCCGGGTCTCGTCCTCACCAGCGTGCCGACGAGCCTCAAACCCAACGCCTGCGCCAACTTGGACATCACCTTCACCGGTGCGCCCGGACCCGCCACTGTTCACGCCGTCTACGACGTCACGAGCAACGACACGAAGGCGAAGACGACCACCGGGCACAATCACCGGCTCGCGCTGACGGCTGTCACCCGGCTGCCCCCCGGCACGATCCTGCTCGCCGACCGAGACACCGCCGGAGTGGACGGGGAGTCCGCGGGCGGGGTCATCAGGGTGGACCCGACGACGGGACAGCAGGGGAGGTTGTTCGGCGGCCGGCACATCGCCGGACCCTCCGGCGTGGCCATCGAGGCGGAGGGGACGATTCTGGTCGTCCGCGAGAACGAGCTCGTCCGGCTGGATCTATTGACGGGGCAGCCCTCGGTCGTGGCCTCCGGCGACCCACTGGGCAGATTCCACGTGGGGCTGGCCATCGAGGACGACGGCCAGATTCTCCTCACCCACACCGGACGCAGGGGCCACGGCAAGGGCGAGCTCGTCAGAGTCCGTCCGGACACCGGCGAGAGCACTGTACTGACCGAGAGCAGATGTGATTTCGCCGGACTGGCGCTGGAGGCTGACGGCACGATTCTCGTCGTGGAACAGGGCATGTCACCTGACAAGCCGCGCGACCTCCTCAGGGTCGATCGGCATACCGGGCACCCGACGGTCCTGACCACTTTCGATCCGCCCTGCAGGCCGGTCGGGCTGGCCGTGGAGCCCGACGGCCAAATCCTGATCACCGACGCCCTCTCCGCCGACGGAACGGGCAGCTTGATCCGGTTCAATCCCACGACCATGAACAAGACGGTGCTGTCCACCGGTCAGCTCTTCCGCGCTCCGTGGGGGATCGCCGTCGAATCCACAGGTTCGATTCTGGTCTCCGACCACGAGGCGTTCGGCCACAAGGGCGGGGTGATCCGCGTCCATCCGCAGACCGGAGACCAGACGACGGTGAGCGCCGGGGGGCTTCTGGTCAGTCCGCTCATGATCACACTGGTGCCACCCGGCGATCGCCGGGCCCGTGCCCTCTCGCCGGTCATGAGCGGCGCGACCGTCACTCGCTGACATCGGTTCGGCCGGTGTCCCGTTCCTCTCTACGCCGCGATGGGAATTCATGGACGAGAACACGTTGAAGCGGAGCGAGTACTGGGATCACGACCTGTACACGCCTCGCCTCGGCGCCACCGGTAACGCCCAGAGTTACACCGACATGCAGCGATATCTGCTGCCCATGGACCAGATCCGCAACACCGCCTGTCTCACCTGGGGCGTGGCCGTCGGGCTGGCCGTACAGGCGCCCGGAGGCCCGGGAGGGGTGAGGATCAGTCCGGGCACGGCGATCGACGGGGAAGGCCACGTGATCGTCCTGCGGGCGGGTGGCGCGGCCGTCGTCGACCCGGCCGCGGACCCGGATCAGATCGACGACATTCTGACCGTGCCCGTCGCCGACGACGGAGTGGTGCTCGGAACGGCCAAGGTGTCCGGTGACTGCCTCCTGACCGTCACCTGGCTCGAAGTGCTGCAGCAGGAAAGCCCCGAGAACCCGCACGTCCTCGTGCATGCGCCATGGATCCGTCTGATCGACGCGAAGGACTTCGACGACGACGGCACGCAGGTGGTGCTGGCGCTGCTCACGCTGGACGACGGCAGGGTCGTGACCTTGTCCGGGAGCAGGCGCCGTCTCGCGGGCCTGCCCACCGGCCGCCTGGAACTACGTGCCGTCACGGAGACCGCCGGAGGCGCACCTCGGGTCAGACAACGTGTGATGGCCGAGTTCGCGGCTGACCCGGAAGGCTCCGTCGTCCTCACCCTGACTTCGGGGGGCCACCTCCGTCACCCGCTTGCCATCGAGGGCACCACGGGCGACCTGGTGGTCCACTCGACGCTTCGCGCTCAGGGCAACGCCGAAATCACCGGCACTCTGACCGCCCAGGCCACCACCGAGGCCATAGGGGCGCTGAACGTCCGTGGTCCCCTGAACACGTACGGCGCGGTGAACGCGCAGGCGCATGTGACTGCCCGTGGCGGATTGGAGGCATACGGTCTGCTGGCGCGCGGGTTCACACAAGTGCGGCAGGACGGGATCGCCAATGCGGGTGTCTCGTTCTTCCAGGACGGCCCCAACGCCGATCGTGCTTTCGTGGGCATGGCCGATGACAACACGGTAGGTGTCTGGTGTCAGGTGATGTACGGGTGGCCGTTGCGCATCAATGTGGCAAACGGTGAGACCCGTCTTGACGGCAGTCAGGTCATCGTGGGGAACAAGCTGGATGCCAGGGGTCCTCTGAATGTTCAGGGCGTACTTGATGCTCAGGGCGTCTTGAATGCTCATAAAACTTTCAACGCGCTTGGTGTGCTGAACGCGCAGGCGGCTGTGAATGCGAATGCCGGGTTGAATGCGCATGGTCTGGACGTCTTCCGGCGCATGCGGGTACGGCAGGCCGGGGACGCCTCGGCCGGACTCTGGTTCTTCCAGGACGGCCCCAACATCGACCGTGCCTTCATCGGCATGTACGACGACAACGCATGGGGCCTGTACAGCGGCCCCACCGGCCAATGGCCGCTGGTCATCGACCTCAACACCGGTGAAGCCGCCTTCGCCAGCGGCGGGGAGGTGTTCATCACAGGGAATCTCGACGTCCGCGGCCTCAAGGCCTATTTCCAGAACAACATTCAAGTCGAGGGAGGCGCCTACATCGCCGACGGCATTGACGTCCGCGGTTCGTTGGCCTATTTCGGTTCTGATGACGTGCGGGTTCATGGGTCCAGGCTGTACGTCCAGAACACGCTCCGGGTGGTGGGGGCCTCAAGTCTCGAGGGCGGGCTCACGGTCCGGGGGCCCGTGGACAAGCCTGGTGGCACCTTCACCATCGACCATCCGCTCGACCCGGGCGGCAAGTACCTGTCGCATTCATTCGTCGAGTCACCCGACATGCTCAACGTGTACTCCGGCGTCGCCGTCACCGACGACCAAGGCGTGGTCACCGTCCCCCTGCCTGACTTCTTCGAGACGCTCAATCGCGATCATCGTTTCCAGGTCACCCCGATCGGCCGGCTCGCCTTGGTCGCCGTGGACGACGGGGTGCGGAACAACGCCTTCACGATACGCACCGATCAGCCGAACGTCAGGGTGTCGTGGCAGGTGACCGGCGTACGGCAGGATCCGTGGGCTCTGGCCCATCCTGTCGTTGTGGAAAGGGTGAAGCCGGAGGGAGAGCGGGGATTGTTCCTCTATCCGGAGGAATACGGATATGCGGCGAGCATGAGAATCACAGATCCGGTGGACGCCGCCAGGTAATTCAGAAAGGAAATCGACGTGATAGACCAGTTGCGGGAACGGCTGGGGGAGCTAACCCGGGAATACCAGCTCGGCGAGGCGCAGTTGCGCGATGTGGTTCGGCAGGACGCGCTTCTTCGGGAGACGCTCCTGCGCATCAGCGGCGCCATGCAGGTGCTGGAGGAACTGTGCCAGGCGGAGGAGGCGCGGGAAGTCCCGCAGCCTTAGTTCAGGTCGAAAACGTAGACCCTTCGAAGGAGGAAAAATGACAGCACTTCACGGAAGCGCCTCCGCAGCCGGCGAAGCCGGAGTCACCGGCGACAGCGCACAGTTCTACGGTGTCCTTGGGATGGCCGGGCAATCCGGGGTCTCGGGCGTCGCCGGGGTCAACGAGAACGGTGGCGACGGCGTGTCCGGCCAAGGCCACAACGGGGTGAGTGGCAGAAGCCGGACCGACGATGGCGCGGGAGTGATGGGGCATAGCTCCGGCGTGACGGGCTCCGGCGTGCTCGGTGTCGGCGAAAGCGGACACGGAGTCCTGGGGGTGGGGAAAGGTGGCGCCGCGGGGGTCAAGGGCATCAACGAGAATCCCAGTGCCCCCGGGGTGTTCGGCCAAGGACACATCGGTGTCTGGGGCCAGAGCCTCAATGAGCACGGCTTCGGGGTTTTCGCAGTCGGCGGAGAAGCCGGAGTGCTCGGCTTTTCAAACGTCCCGAGCGGGCACGGCGTCGACGCGATAAGCAACCAGGGTCCTGGCATTTACGCTCAAGGATCCCCTGCCGGCATGTTCCAGGGCGATGTCCGAGTCAACGGAGCCCTGAACGTGCAGAACATCGACGTCCTGGGCCGGATCTCCGCCGTGGAACAGGCTCTCACCAGTGCGGCCCAGCAACAGATGGCTGATCTGAAGCAACAACATGCCGCGGACGTCCAGCGTCTGACCGAGGCGATCGCCGCCCTCACGGCGCGGGTGGCCGCGCTGGAGAGCTGAGCCTCCCGAGCCTGGTCTCTTCGAGCAGGGGAATGAGGGGTTGAACCGGTCCACGGTGCAGCGGGTGCTAAGCATCCTTCGCACCTGCTGCGGGATGTGGCGCGACCCGATCCTGGGGCACGACGACGATGACATCGGGGGTGTGGAGGGGTACATGCGGCGCTGCTCACTGTGAAGAGGACACCTTCGATCAGGAGGGGCAGTTCCTGTCGGGCAGCAAGGGCATCGACGGCGTCAACGCCTGGTGGGCCATGGTCCCCGACCCGGTGCGCCGACAGATCGAGCTCGGCCGGAAGCCGGTGTTCATCTACGGCGACGCAAGCAGAACCAGCACGTCCGAACGCAATGCCGTGATCGCCGCGCAACGCCTGGAGGACGTGCGCAGGAAACCGGTCATGCTCGCCGGACGCCAGTGTTCTCGTGGCCGAGAACACTGGCTCGGTCCAGGACGAGCGCAGCGTCCTCATCGAGCGAGGTCGCCGCAGCGCTCGCGCCGGCCGACGGAACGCTGTCCTTCGGTGAGCTGCTCGATCTGGGGCTCGCCGCCCACCATCGTGCGGATCGGCATCGAGTGGACCGAGCTGTGGCGAGAGGCCGACCGGCTCGTCGCGCGGAAGGGCTCGTGATCCGGGCGGGATGGAACGCGATCTACGAGCTCTTTGTGTGACCTTGCTGAATCTGCAACGGCGGTCGCTGTTCTGGGCTGCGCCAGCGGATAGATATCGAAGAGGCGGTTCGGCGAGAAGATGGCCTTCACCTCGGGGATCGACTGTTCACGTGACCTAGTATTCACCGGGGTGGGCAATGGCTGACGTTTCCCGGCCGCCGTCCGAGGTTCTGGAGCAGAGCCTCGGTAAACGTTATATCGGGGCGCATGTTGAGCAGGGTGTCCCTGTCCGTGATCGCGATCTGAGTCTGCAACACGACCTCGCCTCGTCCACGCTGCGTTCGATAGTCTCCAATTGTGTCGGTGACGGCATCTCATTCGGGTCGAAGGTCTTCGAGATACGCTCGATCCCGCCGGAGTCGGAGCAGCCGGCATCGGCGTGGGACAACGACTTCTGGATTCTCGCCGGCAAATCCGCATTGGACGTGTGCCTCGTGGGCGGCGTCGTGGTGCGGAACTTCACCAAGCTCAAATACAGCTCCCAGAAGCTTCTCGACCTGACGGCCCCCGAGCGCGAACAGGGCCCGATCCGCGGGGACGTCGTCTACCTGGACGTATCGATGAGCACGGTGGACGGCTCGACGGACAAGGACCTGCTGAACCGCGGCGACATCGGCATGCAGACGTCTGTGCATCTTCGCCCTTCCTGGGGGTGCGGGTCGCCGAGGGCGAGTCTGGAGCCTCCCGCACAGGCTCTGTCCGCGCACACCTATCTTCCGTCGGCGCTGCTGGGGTCAAGGCAAGGGCCAGCTCATCAGAGACCGTCCGGACACCGGCAAGAAGACCGTGCTGACCGACAGCGACTGTGATTTCGCCGAGCTGGCGCTGAAGGCCGACGGCATGATGCTCGTGGTGGAGCAGGGCATGTCTCCCGACAAACCGCGCAATCTCCTTCGGATCAATCGACAAATCGGACGG
Source organism: Nonomuraea sp. NPDC049655 (assembly GCF_044465465.1). NCBI lineage: Bacteria > Bacillati > Actinomycetota > Actinomycetes > Streptosporangiales > Streptosporangiaceae > Nonomuraea > Nonomuraea sp. NPDC049655. Next base: position 754,835 of record NZ_JBITLS010000003.1, on the reverse strand, counting down.
CCGACCGTCCTGACCACCTTCGATCCGCCCTGCAGGCCGGTCGGGCTGGCCGTGGAGTCCGACGGCCGGGAGCAAGACGGTGGTGTCCACCGGTCGATTCTTCTGCTTGCCATGGGGGATCGCCGTCGAACCGGGGGGTTCCATCCTGGTGTCCGACCACGAAGCCTTCGGTCACAAAGGCGGCGGGATCCATGTCCATCCGCAGACGAGGAAGCACATGACGGTGACTTTGCCCAGTCCACTCATGGTCGCGCTCGTGCCGCACGACCAACGCCGGATCCGTCCCCTCTCGCCGGCCATGAGCGGCGGAGTCGTCGCACGCTGACATCGGTTGGGCCGGTGTCCTGTTCATCTGTACGCCGCGGGGAGAATTCATGGACAACAACACGTTGAAACGAAGCGAGTACTGGGACCACGACCTATACAGCCCGCGCGTCGCGGCCACCGGCAGCGCCCAGAGTTACACGGACGTGCAGCAGTATCTGCTGCCCATGGAGCAGGCCCGCAACACTGCCTGCCTCACCTGGGGCGTGGCCGGAGGGCTGGTCGTAGAGGCGGCCGCAGTCCCGGATGAGGTGCGGGTCAGCCCGGGCACGGCGATCGACGCGGAAGGGCGCTTGATCGTCGTGCGTCCGGGTGGCGCGGCCGTCGTCGACCCGGCCGCGGACCCGGATCAGATCGACGACATCCTGACCGTGCCCGTCGCCGACGACGGAGTGATGCTCGGGATGGCCGAAGTGACCGGCGACTACCTCTTGACCGCCACCTGGCTCGAAGTGCTGCAGCAGCAACAAGACCCCGAGGATCCCCCTGTCCTCGTGCATGCTCCGTGGTTGCGCCTGATCCCGGTGAACGCCGACGACGGCCGGCAGGTGGTGCTGGCTCGGCTCACGCTGGATGACGGCGATATCACCGCCTTGTCCGTCGGCACGCGTCGCCTCGTGGGCCTGCCCACCGGACGTCTGGAACTGCGGGCCGTCACGGAAACCGCCGAAGGCGCACCTCAGGTCGGGCAACGTGTGATGGCTGAGTTCGCGGCTGACCAGAAAGGTGATGCCACCCTCACTGTGACCTCAGATGGCAGTCCCCGCCGATCGCTCAGCGTCGAAGGCGCGACAGGCAACGTGTCGGTCCATTCAACGCTGTTCGCCCGTGGCGACGCCGACATCGCGGGCAAACTAACCACCCACGCCACTGTCGAGGCCACCGGGGGCATGAACGTCGATGGCTTCCTGAACGCGCTGGGGGGACTGAAGGTCCAAGGCACTCTCCATGCGCAGAGCCTTCTCCAGGCCGATGCGGGACTGATTCTACGCGGCGACCTGGGTGCCTCGGCTGGCATCTGGTGCTACCGGGATGCCAGTGACGCTGGTAGTGCCTTTATCGGCAGGGTGAACGACCTTGTCGGCATCTATAGCAAGCCGATGCAGAGTTGGTTGCTGAGCGTAAACATCACAACCGGCGAAACGGGATTCAGTGCCGGCATGGTTTCCCTCGCTGGTCGACTCGAGGTCAAGGGCACTCTGAAAGCGCTAGGCGCCATGTACGCCCAAGGACCTTTTTCCGCACATGACACCTTCGACGCCATGGCTGGTCTGAACGTACGCGGCGGAGACCTGGACGTGCGAGTGCCAAAGGCATCTCTCGATTGTGAATTCATTGTCAAGGGTGATGCCAACTTTTGGGAGGACGTCTACGTCTTCGGTAGCCAGATCTGTGTGGACAACGATCTCAGGGTGGTGGGGTTTTCGAGACTTGAGGGCGGGTGTAAAATCCTTGGCTCCCTCAGCAAACCTGGCGGAGGTTTCCTCATCGACCATCCGATCGATCCGGCCGGTAAATACCTTTCGCACTCATTTGTCGAATCGCCGGAGATGCTGAATGTGTACTCCGGAGTCGCCGTCACCGACGACCATGGCGAGGTTACCGTCACCCTCCCGGACTTCTTCGAAGCGCTGAACCGCGAACACCGTTTCCAGGTGACCCCGATCGGACAGCTCGCATTGGCCGCCGTGGACGGGAGCGTGCGGGACAACAAATTCACCATACGTACCGACCAGCCGAACGTCACAGTTTCGTGGCAGGCGACCGGCGTCCGTCAGGATCCTTGGGCCATGGCTCATCCCGTCGAGGTGGAAATAGAGAAGCCGGAGGAAGAGCGTGGATCGCTCCTCTACCCGGAGGAGCACGGGTATCCGGCAACCAGGGGAATCAGGAACTATGGATGCGCAGAAGCCGAGAGGAAAAGGATGACCAAATGATGGATCAATTGCGGGAGCGACTCGCGAACCTGACTCAGGAATACCAACTCGGCGAGGCGCAGCTGCGCGACGTGGTTCGGCAGGACGCCCTTCTTCGGGGAGACGCTTCTGCGTATCAGGGGCGCCATACAGGTGCTGGAAGAACCGTGTAAGGCGAAGGATATACGGCAGGCGCCTCCACCCACGCCGGGCGCGTCCTGGACCATCCCCTGATCCGGCCGTGGATGTCCGAAGAGGGGCTCCTGCAGGCCCTCAGCCCACGACTGGTCACACCCGCCGAGACCCCGGTGACCAACATGCGCGAGGTCAAACCCGGCCACACCGTCCTCGTGCGGGACGGGCACGTCACGGAACGCTGCTACTGGCGGCTGGAGAGCGGCCCGCGCACCGACTCCCCGACCAGACCGTGGCGCACCTGGCCCTCGACCCCGGCGCGGGCGTGATGATGTCCGGCGGCATGGACTCCACCGCCGTCGTCGGCCTGGCCGCCATCCTGGGCGACCGCGGGGACGCGCTGCGGACGTACTTGCTGGACCTGGAGGGCGACGACACCGACTTCAGGCCGTCGGCCCTGCGCCCCGCGCCCGGCGGCCCTACGCCAGGCTCGCCGCCGAGGCGCTCGGCACCGACCACCACCCCGTCCGCCTGCCCGGCGGGCGCGTCGGACGGGACAGCCGCGTGCCCGGGGTGGGCCCGTCGCTCAGCTACGCCGGCGTCCGCGATGGCCCCGCCCACGTCCTCGCTCCGCTGGAGCTGTGGCGTCAGGGCTCCGGATCGGTGACGGACGTCGACAGGCGCGGCGGCCGGCGGATGCGCGCCCTGCGGTGGTCGCGGCGGCCCGAGCGCGGCGACCTGCTCCTCCTCGGGCTGTACGCCGACGAGGTGGCCCGCCACGGCCTCGGCGGGCATCAGGTGGCGCCGCTGCGCGTCCACCATCTGATCGAGCTGGACACGTCCCCCGAGACGTACCTGGCCCGCTTCGGCCGCAAGGGCCGCGAGAACATCCGCCGCGGCCTGCGCCGGCACTGGCCCGCCGGTACCGCGTCCGACGTGTCGCCCTGCCGATAATCCGTTACGCCGCGAACCGCCGGTGTCGCCTGATACGGTCTGCCCGTCGCCCGTCCTAAGCGGAGGAGGACCATGCCTGACATCGTGCAGATGCCCGTCGACGGTGCAGAGCCGATCCTGGTCGAGATCGATCGCCGCACCACCCGGGTCGGGCGGGTGCAGGACCAGTTCGACACGGCGGGGGAGAGCCTTCAGCGCAGCCTGTCGCGGGTCCAGGAGATCGCCGGGCACGTCTTCGACAAGCTCTCCGCGCTGCCCCGCAAGCCGGAACGCATCCGCGTGGAGTTCGGCGTGAAGCTGACGGCCGACGCCAACGTCATCCTGACCCGTACGGGCGGCGAGGCCCACTTCCTGATCGAGATGGAGTGGGAGGGCGACCGGACGGGCGGCGATGCCCGCGCCTGACTTCAGCGGGGCCGTCGCCCGCGTCTGGGGGATGGGCGCGGAGCCGGTCGGGTCGGCGTTCCTCGTGGGCCCCCGCACCCTGCTGACCTGCACGCACGTGCTGGCGCACACGCGTGGCAGCCGCAGGAGGCGTCCCAGCCTGCCACGCGCAGGGTGGGAGGTCGAGGTCGACTTCCCACAGTCAGGCGGTGACCGCCTGTGGGCGTGCGCCGTCGTCGTCGAGCCCGCCGACGGGCTGCACGGCGACATCTCTGTCCTGGAGCTGGCCGACGAGCCGCCGCCGGGCCTCGGCAGGCTTGTCCTGCATCCCCTCGACGACCTGCAAGGCCGCGACTGCCGTACGTTCGGATACCCCGCGGACTTCCCCGACGGCGCCTCGGCGCAGGGGCGGCTGCGCGGGGTGGTCGGCGACGGCTGGCTGGAGATGATCACCGAGGAGGTCGAGCGCGGCTTCAGCGGCGGGCCCGTCTGGGTGGAGGACCTCAGCGGCGTCGTCGGGATGGTCGTCGCCAGGCATGGCACCGGACGCGCCTACGCCGTTCCGGTCCGAAGCCTGTTCGAGGCCCACCCGCCGCTGCGCGAGATGGCCCTGCCGCCCTCGCCCTTCCGCGGGCTGCGCCCCTTCGAGCAGCAGGACGCGCCGGTGTTCGCCGGGCGTGACGAGCTCGCCGACGATCTCGCCGGCGTGGTCCGTCGTCACTCCCTGACGGTCGTGTCCGGCGTCTCGGGCGTGGGAAAGACGTCGCTCGTGCGCGGCGGGGTGCTGCCCAGGCTGTCCGCGCTCGGCTACGCGACCTCCGCCGTACGTCTCCACCCCCGCGTCGACCTCGCGGCCGAGATCGCCCGTGGCCTGCTGATCGGCGGCGAACCGGCCCCCAACCGGGTGCGCGACGAGGTGGCCAGGTCGCCTGCCGCCGAGGCCATGGCCGTCCTGACGCGGAGCTGCGGGGCGGCCCGCCTGGCGCTGGCGCTCGACCAGCTCGACGAGGTGCTCGCCGCCGACCCGCGGGCCGCCGCCGAGATCGACGCGTTCGTCCGCGAGCTGACCGGCGACAGGCCGCCCGCCGTGAGCGTCGTGGTGACCGTACGGGAGACGTTCCGTGGCCTGGCCGCCGCCCACACCCCGGCGATCTACGAGGCGTGGGACGCGCGCGGCCGGGTGGTGGACCAGCCGAATGAGCGCCAGCTGGAGCTGATGATCCGCGAACCGTTGCGCACGGTCGGGTGCGCCGTCGACGAGGCCCTGGTCAACCAGCTCATCACCGACGTCCGGGACAGCTCGTCGGCGCTGCCGCTGGCCGAGGAGACCCTCTCGACCCTGTACCAGCGCCAGCGGGCCGGACGGCTCGTCATCGACGAGTACCAGAACGTCGGCGGGGTCACCGGAGCCCTGCGAAAACGCGCCGACGAGGTCGTCGCCCGCTCCCAGAGCCTCGGGTACGACCCCCGCGGCCTGCTGGTCCAGCTCGTACGCCCGGACGACCCCGCCGGAGGGCGCAAGCCGCAGGACGTCCGCCGCGTCGCGGACCGCGAGGACCTGGACGAGCGGCAGTGGGCGACGGCCGAGCACCTGGCCGAGGCGCGGCTGGTCGTCACCACCGGCGCCGATCCGGCGGGCCCGGGCACGGCCGAGCTGGCCCACCAGGTGCTCATCGACAAGTGGCCCCAGCTGCGTGACTGGGTGGACGAGACGCGCGCGTTCCGGGTGTGGCAGGAGGGCCTGCGCACCGCGCTGCACCGGTGGCGTACCGCCGAGCCGGGCCGTGAGCGCCGCCTGGCACTGCTGAGCGGCACCGAACTGCGCCATGCGGTGCGCTGGTCCCGGCTCAAGGGCGAGGAGCTGCCGCCGCACGAGCGCGCGTTCGTCAAGCGTCCGTGAGCCACCGGGCAGCGCGCAGACGACGGCTGGTCGCGGCGATCGGCGTCGTCGCCGCCGTCCTCGCGGCCGTCACCGTCGTCCTGCTCGACAGGAACGCCCGGCTGAACGAGCGGCGGGAGGTCGCGGCGGCCGGCAGCCAGTTGCTGGCCAGGGCGCAACGGGAGACCAGCCCGCTCCAGGTCCTGCGCCTGGGCGCGGCGGCGCTGGCCCTGCGGCCCGACACCGCCTCCAGGTCCGCGCTGGTCTCGGCGCTGACCACCACGCACTACGCCGCCGGCCTGCCCGGCACCGCCTCGCGCATCTCCGCCCTGGCCTACGCGCCGGGCGGGCGGACGCTGGCCACCGGCGGCTCCGACGGTTCGCTGATCCTGTGGGACGTCGCCGACACGCGGGCCGCCCGGCGCCTGTCCACGATGACCGGCTGCGACCCGGGCACGGAGACCAGGTCCGTGGCGTTCGGCAGGGACGGGCACGTCCTCGCCCAGCTCACCCGCCAGTCGTCGGCGTGCCTGTGGGACGTTCGGGACCCGGCGAACCCCCGGCTGCTGAGCCGCGTGCCCACCGACGCGCTGGTCCTCACCTTCAGCCCGGACGGCGGCACGCTCGCGCTGGGCGACTACAAGACGGTCAAGCTGATGGATGTCGAGGACCCGGCCAGGCCGGTCACCCTGTCGGCCTCCGAAGGGCACCACGACGTCGTCGTCCATCTCGCGTACAGCGCGAACGGCAGGCTCCTGGCCAGCGCCCGCGACGGCGTGATCCTGTGGGACGTGTCCCGCCCCCGCCGCCCGGTACGCCTGGCCACCATCGCCAGGCCGCTCTACCTCGACGCGCTGGCCATGAGCCCCAAGGGGGGATCGCCTGGTCGCCGCCGAGAACAACGGCAACCTCATCGCCTGGGACCTCCGCGACCCCCGCCACCCCCGGGTGACCGCGCGCTGGACCGGCCACCACGCATCCGTCTACTCCCTGGCCTACTCCCCGGATGGCACGACCGTGGCCAGCGCGGGCCAGGACCACGCCGCCGTCCTGTGGGACGTAACCCCGGCCACCCCGGTCAGGCGGACGACGTTCGCCACCACCGGATCGCCCGGCGCCGTCGCGTTCAACCCGGCCGGCACCCAGATCGCGGCCGGCGAGGACACCGGGGTGACGACCCTGTGGAACGTGCACGCTCCCGCCGAGCCGCGCGCCGTGGCCACCATCGCCACCGGCACGGCCGCCACCGCCGGACATGGCCGCCTGATGGCCGTGGCGGGCGAGCCGAGCCTCCTGTACGACCTGACCGACCCCGCCCGGCCCAGGGTCGTCGGCCGCCTGCCCGCCGGTCCTGCGGACACCGCGGTCGCCGTCAGCCCAGACGGGAGCACGGTCGCGACGGCCTCGCGGAAGGGGGCGGTGTCGCTGTGGGACGTCGCCGACGTCTCCCGCCCGCGCCTGCTGAGCACGATCCCCGGCCGTACCGGGCGACTGGTGTTCGGCCCCGACGGGCGCACGCTGGCCGTGAACGTGGGCGTCGGGTCCGGGTTCGAGCTGTGGACGGTCGCCGACCGCCGCGCGCCCGCCCGCCTCGGCGTCGTCACGGACCCCGCTGGGCAGGGGATCGCGACGATGGCCTTCGGCCCGGACGGCAGGTCCCTGGCGGTCGGCGGCATGTACGACGTGAGCGCCCTGTGGGACGTCGGCGACCCCGCCCGCCCGGTACGGACGTCCCCCATCCCTCCCGATCCCGCCGTGCCGCCTTCCACCATCGGCCCTCCGCGCCAGGTGGCCGTGGCCTTCAGCCCCGGCAGGCGGCTCGTCGCCGCCGGGGAGAGGAACGGCACCATCCTGCTGTGGGATACGACCGACCTGGCCCGTCCCGCGCTCGTCACGAGGATCACCGATCAGACGGGCGAGATCCTCTCGATCGACTTCAGCCCCGACGGGCGCATGCTCGCCGCGGGCAGCCACGACAGGACGCTGATGGTCTGGGACGTCAGCGACGTCACTGCGGCGCAGCGCCTGACCTCCGTGACCGCGTACGACAACGACTTCTCCCGGCTCGCCTTTGGCCCGGACGCCGGCACGCTCGTCACCGTGAACGACCGGAACACCGCCACCGTCCGGGACGTCAGCGCCCTGCGTGACGCCGTACGCGACCCCCGTGGCCTGGCCTGCGGCCTGGTGGGCGAGCTCATCCCGACGGCGTGGGCGCGGATGGTGCCGGCCGTGCCGTTCCGGCACACATGTAACTCATGACGGCCATGAAACAGTGATTCGGTCCGGCATTTAAGCGAGAGGCGAAACAGTTCGCGGCCTTTCGCGAAAGCAGGGTTGACGCCCAAGCGACCCAGGAGCCGCTCGATGAGCATTCGTGCCCGGATCATGGCCGTTGTCGCTTTATGCCTTCCCTTTCTGGTCGTGTCGCCGCCCGCGGCGCACGCCGGCGATCCGTCCCAGATCTGCGCGGTCTGGTTCACCGTCGGCACCGGCAAAGACGGCCTGCGCAGCGACTCCAGAGAGGTCATCAGCCTGGCCGGGCAGGACTTCGTCTTCGCCGACTCCAACGGCGACGGAGAGCCGGACAGCAACCCGTACCACCAGGGCGGCACGGGTGACAGCGGCTACGACCAATTCGTCTGGGACGCCAAACTTCCCACCTGTGTGCCGAGATCGGCCCTAGGGGACGGCTTCACGATCCGGCACATCACCGAGTCCGAGTGGGCCGACAACTGGGACCTGCGCACGTTCGAAGTCGCCGACGCCCTCACTGGGCACGTGTTCTTCCGTGCCGGTCACGCGGGAAGGCGGCTGCACCGCTTCTACAAGAACCAGTTCCAGGTCTGGAACTCGAACCTGGCGAACCCCGTCGAGGAGAAGGCCACGGCCGACATCTGCCGGCTGACGTTCGCCGTCACCACCGGTTTCGAGGACGGGATCCGCGACGACTCCACCGAGATCATCCGCCTGGCCGGGCGCCGCGTCGTCTTCGACGACTCCAACGGCGACGGAGAGCCCGACGCCCATCCGTTCCACCTGGGCGGAACCGGCGATCTCGGCCGCGCCACGTTCGAGTGGAACGGCACCCTCACGCCCTGCGTGCCCCGGCGCGACCTGGTGCAGGGCTTCGAGTTCGAGCACATCTCCCGGGACAACAACTACGAGATCGACGCCGACAACTGGGATCTGGCCGGACTGGTCGTCCTCGACCGGGACTCCGGCAGGACGTACTTCGCCTCCCCGCCGGGACGCGACCAGAACCTCAACCGCTTCGACCTGCACGCCAACCGCGTCTGGAACACCAACCAGGCCCGCAGCACCTCCGACGCCGACACCGACGGGGACGGCCTGAAGGACGACTGGGAGATCCACGGCCGCGACAGCGACGGCGACCACGACGTCGACGTCAACCTGCCCGAGATGGGCGCCGACCCCCGGCACAAGGACATCTACCTCGAACTCGACTGGGAGCAGGGCCAGGCGCCCTCCCACGCCGGGATCGCCGCGGTCAAGAAGGCCTTCGCGCTCGCGCCCGCCGACGCGGGACACGACGCCAACGCGATCCCGACGGACGGGACACCCCGGGGCAAGTCCGCCCCACCCAACCCCGACGGGCGTCCCGGCATCACCCTGCACGTGGACGCGGGCAACCGCATCGACCCTTCGGCGAGCGAAGGCGTACTGGCCTTCACCTGCGCGGACGGTCTCGACAACGGGACGGACGGCTTCGTCGACGGCTCCGACCTCGACTGCGTGAGCGAGGACACGTACGTGGAGGACCCGCCGAGCCCACCCACCTGCGGCAACGGCCGTGACGACGACCGCGACGGGCGCGCCGACGCCGATGACGACGACTGCCTGATCGGCGACCGGCTGCACCCGGACGACCAGCGCGGCGGCCAGGTGTTACCCACGGTCGCCGCCTGCAACCTGGGCAGCAACTACATTGCCGCCGCGGGCGCGAACTTCGACTCCAGCCGCGGCAGGCTCTTCCACTACGGGATCCTGGCGGCGCCCCCACCGGGCTGCCTGAACGGGGGACAAGCCGAGACGGGCGGCCACTACATGCTCATGCTGAGCCCGCACCCCGCGGTGCTCATGCACGAACTGGGCCACAACCTGAACCTCCGCCACGGCGGCGCCGACGACGTCAACTGCAAACCCAACTACGTCAGCGTGATGAACTACGACAACAGCGCCGGAATCCGGCGCGTCAGCGGCGGCACCATCATCGACTACTCGCCGCCGCGTCTCGCCTTCGACGGCCTGCGACGCGGCCAGGCCCCGCTGCCGATCCTGCACGAGGACGCCCTGAGCGAGACGGCCGTCCAGGACCCGACGGACGACGCCAACCGGTTCATGTTCGTCGACTCCACCGGCCACAAGATCCCGAACGACCTGGACGCGCCCGCCGAGTGGGACCCGTCCGACACCGTGCCGATGCCCCACGTCAACGTCAACACCGCCGACCTCGTCACCGGCGAGCCCCGCGACTGCGCGGGGAACATCTCCAGGACCGACGAACTGCGCGGTCACGACGACTGGGCCCGCATCTCACTGCCGTTCGCGCACTTCATCGGGCGGACCGGGGAAGCGGCGACCGAGCCGGAGCTCTCGCCGACCACCGAGGAGATGGACCGGGCCCGGCAGGCGGACGCCATCACCGACCTCGGAGTGACCCTCGCCGCCGACCACGATCCGGTCATCTCGGGCACTCACCTGCTCTACACGGCCACCCTCACCAACCACGGCCGCAACCCGGCTATGTCGGCAATCCTCACCGGCACGCTGCCCGCCGAGGTCACCTTCGTGCGCGCCGACCCGTCCTGCTCGGTCGCTGGCCGCACGGTGACGTGCCGCGTCGGACTGGTACGCGCGGGCGCCTCCCGGACCGTGAACCTGACGGTACGCGTGAACCCCGGCACGACCGCCCCGCTCACCGCCCGGGTCCTGGTGGACGACCTCAAGGGGGCCGATCCCGTCGGCGTCGACGACGAGGCCACGCTGACCACCCGCGTGGTGGCGCCGACGGTCGCTCATCCCATCACGATCGATCCGACCCGGTTGTCCTACACCGACTTCGGCGTCCCCGGCCACGGCTGGCACGACGGCCGTGCCGTGACGAAGCTGTCGCTGCTGCCCGGGGAGTACACCTACCTGGTCCCGGTCGGAGGCGACGGCGCGAGGTTCCGGGTGACGGCCGAAGGCACGGTCGACTACGACGATCCGCGACTGCTGGCCGGTCAGGGCACCTCGACGCTGACGGCACGCGGTTTCGCGGTGGACTTCGACGGCACCGGCCTGTCCTACGCCGACCTCGGCGTCTCCGGGACGGGCTGGTGGGACACCCGGCAGGTGCGGACGTTGTGCCTGTTCCCCGGCCCGCACAGCTACCTGGCCGCCGGGGTGACCAGCGTGCCGTTCCGCATCAGCGGCGGCGGCCTGATCGACTACGACACCGCCTACGACAGAGTGATCTCGGGCGCCGGCACCCGCACGCTGACCGCGCACGGCCGGCCCGTCACCGTCGACGGCACCGGTCTGTCCTATGCCAGTTTCGGTGTCACCGCGACGGGTTACCACGACGCCCGCCAGCCCCGCGTCCTGAGTCTGCTCCCCGGCCCGCACGCCTACCTCGCGCCCGGAGTGTCCGCGCCGAGCCCGCAGTTCCGCGTCGGCGCCGACGGCCGGGTCACCGTGGACGCCGAGTGGTCGGCGCAGCTCACCGGGACGGGCACGACGACGCTGACCGCAACCGGCCTGCCCGTCACGGTCGACGCCACGGCGGTGACCTACCCGCAGTTCGGCGTCTCGGGGGCGGGCTGGAGGGAGACCCGCGTGGCCCAGCCACTGCGCCTGTTCCCGGGCGGGCACACGTACCTGACGGCCTCGAACGCGGCGACGCCGTTCACGGTGCGGAGCCCGGGACTCGTCGACTACGCTCCGCAGTACGACACGGTGTTCGACGGCCGCGGCACGGGCACCCTCCGGACGCTCGACCCGGCCGCGCCTCCTCGGTGATCAGCCGCCCTGTCAGCGTTCGCCGGTGTGCGACGGTCGTGGCGAGCCTCAAGATCAGCAGCGAAGGCAGCGGCGCCGCGAGTGGATGCTCCTCATTGTCGGCCTCGTCGCCGGGGGGCTCCTCTCCATCCCGATCGGCATCTGGATCAACCTGATCACCTGAAAGCCCCTCACCCGGCTCCCACCTTCGACGACCAAGCCGGGAATCCTCCAGCACTTCGCGGCCTACTCTCTGCCCTCAGCCGCGCCGAGGCGAAGACCAGCGGGGAGAACCTCGGCATGGCACAACGGCGGGAGAGCTGATCGAGCCCGCGGTCGGCATCTCAAGCTACGTGGATGCGCAGGTCCGATGACGAGTCGAGGAGTTGTGCGACACCTTGGCCTGGCCCCATGCCACGGGTCCGGTCGTCACGGCCTGATTCGATGGCGGTCGGAGGACTCCAGAGACACACCGCATGGCGTGGCCACCTAGCCAGGGCCTGCCGGAGTTGTGATCAATGGTGTCGGGTTCGGGCCGGTAAGGGGCTGTGGGCTGGGAGAGCACCCGGCGGGGTGCGACGCGCTGTCATGCCGCCCGCAGGCGCCGCACAGCCTGCCGAATCGCCGTCGGCAGGAACCCCGCACCGACGCTGACCGCGGCCGCCGCGACGGCCAGCAGGGTCGACCGCCAGGGCCAGGCCGCCCCGGTGAGCGTCAGGTGGGCGGAGGGGTACTCCGAGAACTTCGCCGTGACCCGGGCCGTGGAGCGGTCGCTGTGGCGGGCGAGGTCACGCAGGACCGGATCAAAGCCGAACTCACCGGCATGCCGTCCCCCGCCGGGCAGTTCGACGGCCAGGTTGTTGCGGTGCGCCCAGGTGCGCAGCGACGTGTCGACGGCCGACACATCCGCGACGCCCGGCACCACGAAGCGGTCCACTCCGTGGGAGCTGGAACCTGTCGGCTGGGCGATCAGGACGAGGCCGTGACGAGTGGTGACTGTGCCACGGCTGCCGAGGACCACCGTACGTGCGCTGAAGGACACCCCGCCGTACGCTTCGAAGGCGGCTGCGGCGTCGATCTCATCGACGCCGTCGACCAGGCCGATCCCCACCGTGGAGCGCCGCCAGGGGAACGCGGCGTTCAGCGGGTACGGCAGGTCGCCGAGTGTGAGGTGGTTGGCCGGGATCGTGGTCGGCCCGTCCAGAGTCCAGCCCGGATACGACAGCCCCTTCCCGATTCGGGCGGCTTCGCCGTTGCCTGCCAGTTCCTCCACGACCCGTAGGGCTCCGACCGTACCGGAGGTGACGCCGGCGGTGGTGGTGACCCGGCCGTCCTGCACATACCGCTGGCCGCGCTTCCAGTGCACCCGGGGGTAATCGCGCTTCAGGGAGCCGATGTTGGACCAGAAGGAGGTCGCGTCCCGGCCGTCCAGCAGGCCGGAGGCCGCCAGCAGCTCCGAGCCCGCGCATACTCCCAGAACACGCGCGCCCTTGCGGTGCCGCTCCACGATCCACTCCCGCAGCCGCGCCTCCTTGGCGTCGGCCGGTTCGGTCACCGCGGGCACGACGACCACATCGGGCTCAGGGATCGCTCCCCGTCCCACCTCGGCCAACGTGTGGTCGGGCAGGAGATGGGCTCCGCCGGACAGCGGGGAGACGCGGCGCTGGGCTGCCACGGTGTAGACGAAGAACTTCTCCGACTCGGCGAACACCCGGTACGGCGCCATCACGTCGGTGGCCACGGACCCCTCGTTGCTGACCACCACGGCCACCGTGATCCGGCCGGTCGGCACGGCCCGCGCGGTCGGCCACGCACGCGCGTCCGATGCGGTCGGTGCGGGGGCGAAACTGTCCGCCATCGACATGCTGACCCCCGCGAAGGCGATCCCGGCGAACGACGCCACCGACAGCGCCGTGCCCATGAGCACCCAACCCGCACGGCGGACCACCCGACGCCCCCCATTCAATCTTGACACGACGTACCTCCATAGCGGTCGATCGATGGCGGTGCGGCACACGCAACCGCCCCCACGGGGAGAACAAGAAAGGAAGTGGCCGAGGGAAGGCGTCAGGAGCCGTTCCCGGCGGGCGTTTCAGCCGGCGGGGCGCAACTGCGCGCGGAGTCGGGACGGCGAAATGCCGAAGCTCGCGGTGACCAGGCGGCGCAACTGCCGTGCGTCACGGAAGCCGCAACGGGCAGCGATCGTCTCCACCGTCAGGTCGGTGTCCGTCAGCAGGGCACGGGCCCGTTCCAGGCGCAGCCGGCGCTGGTAGGCCAGCGGAGTGATCCCGGTGGCCGTGGTGAAGGCCCGCGTCAGACCACGCGGCGACAGATGGGCAACGGCGGCGAGCTCGTCGAGGGAGTGCGGGGCATCCAGGTTCTGAGCCAGGTGGTCCTGCACCCGGTGCACGGCGGGCTGCAGATGGTCGCGATAGCGCAGGAATGGGCTGATCTGGGCAGCATCGCCGTCCCGCCGTAGATAGAGCACCAGCTCACGGGCGACGGCAGCGGCCAGTTCCGGGCCGTGGTCGCGTTCGACGAGGGACAGTGCAAGGTCGATCCCGGAGGAGATGCCCGCGCTGGTACTGATGCGACCGTCGTGAACGTACAGGGCCGCCTCGCGGACCCGGGCTGCCGGATACCGCTCGCGCATCGCTCCGGTCAGCGACCAGTGCGTCGTGCACGCCCGGCCATCCAGCAGCCCCGCCTCCCCCAGGGCCGCGGCGCCGCTGCACACCGATGCCACCCGTGCCCCCGCGTCATAAGCCTCCCGCAGCCATCGCACTGCGGCGCTCGACACCAGTCGGTCGGATCCGGTCAGTCGTGGCCCCGGTACCAGCACCAGATCACCCGGTCCCGCCTGTGTCGCCGCGAGCGCCTGGAGCCCAGCGAGCTCCAGCCCCTGCGCCGAGCGCACCCCACCGGTCTCGGCGACGTACTCCAGCCGGTAGCAGCCGCCCAAGTGGGCTGCCGCACAGAAGACCTGGACCGGGCCGCCGAGATCCAACAGGTTCACCTCGGGCAGCACCAGCACGACCACCCGTCCCGTACGCCCGCTCGTCACGTCACTCACACGGACACAGTAGGCAAGCTCCACCGATGCCCACGAGGGCAACCAGCGCCGGAGACCGGACGGATCAGGCATTGCGAGGTCCGGGCCCGGCGGCCCGGCGAGGCCGCGCCTGACCTCGATGCTCTCGCCGTCGTGGCGGCAGACTGCGCCCTCGTCACGGAGCTGCCGTCCAGACCTGGGGTTGTCCCTGTGTGACCCGACCGGCGCCCAGCCCCTGGCGTAGAGCCGGACGTGGGACCCGAGCGGTGCGGCTGCGTCATGCCCGATGTACGACGTGCCGTCAGGGGCCGAGAGTGCTGAGGATGAGATCGGTCAGGGCGGTGACGGCGTCGTCGGTGGTGGCTCGGCCGCGGTTGATCTCGGCGGCAAGGGCCTCTGCGGCGCCGAGGGTGCCGACGCAGCGCAGCCGGAGGGCTTCGGCGGTGAGGCGGGAGTGGGGTCGCAGGGCGGTGGCCATCAGATTCGTGTAGTGGTCGAGCAGGTCGTGCTGGGTTGCCTCCAGGGCCGGGCTTCCCTTGAGGGCGGCGGAGATGGCGGTGAGTTCCGGCATGTCGGTGGCGCACGTGAAGTAGGCCTCGCTCATGACGCGGGCGACCTCGGGCGCGGTGGGATCGGCGTCCTGCAGGGCCTGGGCCAGCCTGGTCCGGTACTGGTCATCCAGGCGCAGGTAGAGGGCGAGCAGCAGGCCGTGGCGCGTGGCGAAGTGGTCGTAGACGATTGGCCGGCTGACCTGGGCGGCTTCGGCGAGGGTGGGCAGGGTGAGGTCGTCGGCGCCCCGGGTGCGCACGATCGAGGTGGCGGCGTCGAGCAGTTGCTCGCGTCTGGCCGCCTTGGACAGGCGGGTCGATGGGCTGGCCATGGTCCTCCCCTTTGCATGCGGGCTCCAGCTTAAGCTACAAAAGGTAGGCTACAAAATGTAGCTTGATCAGGAGGAGTCACACATGGGCAAGTCAGTGCTGATCATGGGTGGGTCGGGACAGGCGGGCAGGGGCACGGCCGTGCTCCTGCGGCGCTGGTATCCGGCGCTGCCGCTGACCATCGCCGCTCGCGATCTCGACCGTGCCCGGCGGGTCGCCGACGAACTGGGCAACGCCACGGCCCTCACCTTCGACCTGCGGCGTGGCGATCTCGGGCTCTCGGGAGAGCACGGCCATGCGGCGGTGGTCGCTGCCGTGCGTGATTCGCACCTCAACGGGTTGCGCTTCGCGCAGGATCGCGGCGTGCCGTACCTGAGCATCTCCAACGGTTTGGTGGACATCGCGCCGGAGGTCGTCGCGGGCGCCCAGCGGGCGGCGGCCGCACCGATCCTGGTGGCCAGCCACTACCTGGCCGGGCTCGTCGTACTGGCCGCGATGGAGTCGGCCCGGGAGTTCGAGCGGGTCGACACGGTACGGGTGGCGGCGGTGCTGGACGAACGCGATGGCGGCGGGCCTGCGGCCATCGCCGATCTGGAGCGGCTGATGGATGTCACCTCGGCGGGGCTGGTGCGCCGTGACGGCGATTTCATCTGGGTGGCCGGCGCCGATGCGCAGGTGGAGGTGTCCAGCACGGACGGGGTCGTGCTGCCCGGCCAGACGATCGCCACCTTGGACGTGCCCAGTCTCGCGCTCGCGACGGGCGCGCCGAATGTCCGCTTCGATTTCGCGGTCGGGGAATCGGCCAGTAGGCGGCGCGGCGCGGCGCCTACGACCGAGGTCCGCATCGAGCTGGAGGGAAGTGCGGCGGCGGGCACGCCGCTCAGCAGGAGCCAATGGCTGGTGCATCCTGAAGGCCAGCGTCCGCTGACCGCGCTCGGTATCGCTCTGGGAGTGGAACGACTGCTCGGCCTGCGCGGCCGCCCGGTGACGCCGGGCCTGTACACGCCCGAGGCGCTGGTCGACCCGGCCTACGCGGTCGAGCGCATGGCGGAGCTCGGCACGCTGCGGCTCTAGCCGGAGAACGACAGAACGGGCTGTGGAGTTCGAGTGGTGGCGGGGCGGCGGCGCAGGTGGTAGGCGCGGGCCAGGGTGAGCAATATCGGGCCCCACAGCGCCGTCGGGGTGATGGACACCATCGCCAGCGCCTGCCACCAGCCATTCTCGTACGCCACGCTGCCGGCGACTCCGACCCAGGAGAGCACCATCCAGACCGAGACCGCGGTCAAGAGCAGCCCACCGGGCGCTCAGCGACGAGAGACTGGCCCTCCCCATCCGGGTCTCGGTCTGGCTCATGCTCCTCTTCGCTCAGCCGATCACACGGGTCGTTCGCCGCACGCTCGACGACCTCATCTCGCTCGACGGCGAACTCCACGTGCGACTTGGAGATCCGCCCACACCAGTCCCCGAGCCCTTCGCAAGCCTTTTGCTCCAACCGGCCGACGAACGGCCCCATCTGAACACCGCCACCAGCCCCGCCGCCCGCTGGCTCTTTCCCGGCCGCCGAGCTGACCAACCCGCCAGCCCGGGGGCCGTTCACGGCTACTGGCGCCCGACACCGGCCATCGCTGACCGTCCGGCTTGCCGCGTTTGTCAAATGGGTGTCACCAGAGATGTACTGCCTTCCGGAAAGCTGATCATCCGATCAGGCACGAGGGAGGACCGGTGGACTTCGCGATCCTGGGCACCATTCGCCTCAATGGTCCCGGCGGCCGGATCCGTCTCAGCCGCAAGCAGCGGGCCGTGATCGCGGTCCTGCTGCTCCACCCGAACGCGACCGTTTCCACCGAACGCCTGATCGGCGCCCTCTGGGACGACCCGCCCCGCTCGGCACTGTCCAACGTCCAGACCTACGTCCATCAGCTCCGCCGCTCCCTGGAGGGCAGCGGCCTGTGGCTGGCGACCGAGGGGTCGGGGTACGCCTGCGAGGTCCCGCCGGAGCGTCTGGACCTGCTGGTGTTCGAGGAGGGCGTACGCCGGGCGCGCAGGGAACGGGCGAACGGCGACCTGGTGGCGGCCGAGCGGCAGTACGCGGCCGCGGTCGCCTTGTGGCGCGGAACCCCGGCCGAGGACGTACCGCTCAGCGGGGCCGTGGCGCCGCGGATCACCGAGCTGGAGGAGCAGCTGGCGGTGGCCAGATCGGAGTGGATCGACGTACGGCTCGCGCTCGGCCACGACGGCCTCGCCGCCGAACTGCGTACCCTCGTCGCCGCCCACCCGCTGCGTGAGCGGTTGCGCGAGCAGCTCGTGGTCGCCCTGCACCGCAGCGGGCGGCGGGACGAGGCCCTCGACGCCTTCCGCGAGGCGCGTGAGCTGCTGGTGGCCGAGCTGGGCATCGAGCCGGGCCCGGAACTGCGCCGCCTGCACGCCGCGCTGCTCTCCGGCGACGCCGATCGCCGTTCGCCGCTGCTCCCCGGCGAGACCGATCACCACTCGTCACCGGTCGGCGAGACCGGGCGCCACTCGCCGCCACCGAAGTCGAAAGGAGAGGGCGGCCGTCATTCGCCGCCGCCGACCGCGGACGCCGACCGGCACGGCAGACCGTCTTCCGCGGACGCCGACCGGCACGGCATGCCGCCTTTCGCGGACGTCGAAGCAAGCGCGCGGCCGATGGCGTTCCGGGGGCTGTGCCAGTTACCCGGCGACACCGCGGACTTCGTCGGGCGTGCGGGAGAGATCGCCGAGCTGCTGGAGCTGCTGCGGGCGGGCGCGGATCGGCTCGGTCCGCCCATCGTGGTCGTGTCCGGTCTGCCCGGCGTGGGCAAGACCACGCTCGCCGTACGACTGGCGCACCTGTTGCGAGCCGATTATCCCGACGGGCAGCTCTTCGTCCGGCTCGGACGGGACGCGCGCGGCCCCCGGGAGCCCGGCGAGCTGCTGGACGTGCTGCTGCGCTCGCTCGGCCTCGACGGCGCGCTCATCCCCGTCCCGGTCGAGGAACGCGCGGGACTGCTGCGTCAGCGGCTGGCCGACCGGGCGGTGCTCCTCGTGCTGGACGACGCCGTCGAGGAGGATCAGCTCCGCCACCTGCTGCCGGGCACCGCACGCGGCGCCGTCCTGGTGACCTCCCGTTCTCCGCTGCCCGCCCTGGAAGGTGCCGTACGGCTCACGCTCGACCTCCCTGACGAGAAGGACGCCAGGCTCCTGCTGGAACGCGTGGCGGGCCCGGACCGCATCGGTTCGGCGCCCGGCGCGGCCGAGCAGATCCTGCGTTCCTGCGGCCGGTTGCCGCTGGCCATCCGGGTCGCGGGAGCCCGCCTGGCGACCCGGCCGGTCTGGCCGGTCAGCGAGTTCGCCACCCGGTTGGCCGGACGAGGCCTGGACGAGCTGGTCGTCGGCGGGCTGGACGTGCGCGCGACGTTCGAGCCGAGCTACGCGGCGCTGCCGGACCCGGCCAGGCGCGTGTTCCGGCTGCTGGGCCTGGCCGGGCTGGACAGCGTGGCGGAGTGGTCGGTCGCGGCCCTCCTCAGACCACCCGCCACGGAAACGGCCGCGGCGCCCGCCAGCCCGCCTGCCTCGGACGCGGACGCGGACAAGCCGGGGCCGGCCCCGCCGGCGGCGGATGCGGACAAGCTCGCGCTGGAGGCCGATGCGGCGCTGGAGACGCTGGTCGCGCGGGGCATGCTCACCTCGACCGAGGTGGACGGGGCCGGACAGCCCCGCTACCGGCTGCACGACCTGCTGCGGGTGTACGCGCGGGAACGGGCGCAGGCGGAGGAGACCCCCGAGGGGCGGCGTGCGGCGCTCACCTGGCACGTGCTGGAATGCCTGCGGCGTACCCGGGCCGCCACGCGCCGCCTGCCGATCCTCCTCGCCCCGCCGTACGAGCGGGAGCCGGAGGAGGGACCGGCGCCTGACGTACGGGTGAGCGAGATGTGGCTGGCGGCCGAGCGGCGTACGCTGATGCTCGCCCTCAGCACCGCCGCCGAGCTGGGCCTGAACGACGTGGCGGCCGAGCTGGGGCACCACCTCACCAGCTATTTGATCATGGATCGGTTCCTGGCCGACGCCGAGCGGGTCCAGCGGATCGTGATCGGGCTGGGCGATGAGCGCGCCGCGCTGCGGGCCCGGCTGCTGCTGGCCACGGTGGAGATCGAATGGGGCCGGTTCCCATCGGCCGAGACCATGTGCGGCGTGCTGCTGGCGGAGTTCGGCCGAGCCGGCGACAGGCATGGAGCGGCGTACGCGCTGATCGTCAGGGCCGCCGCGCGGCACGGCATGGGCCGTCTGGACGAGGCGCTGGCCGACGCGTACGCCTGCCTCGACCTGATGGCGGCTCACGGCGACGCCGCAGGGCTGGCGTACGCGTGGACCTGGCCTGTCTGGATCCACGTCGAGCGCGGTGAGCACGGGCGGGCCGTGGAGATCGCCAGAGCGCGGCTGGAGGTGACCGACAAGGACGACTACGCCATCCGCGGCAACCTGCTGCGCGGCCTCGGCACCGCCCTCCACCAGCGGGGCGAGACGGCGGAGGCCGTCGTCCGCTACCGGGAGGGCCTGCTGGCGGCGCAGGCGCTCGGCGATCGCGCCGAGACGAGCAAGGCGCTGCGTCGGCTGGGGGAGGCACTGGGTGCGC
Source organism: Nonomuraea sp. NPDC049655 (assembly GCF_044465465.1). Lineage (NCBI taxonomy): Bacteria > Bacillati > Actinomycetota > Actinomycetes > Streptosporangiales > Streptosporangiaceae > Nonomuraea > Nonomuraea sp. NPDC049655. Next base: position 734,677 of record NZ_JBITLS010000003.1, on the reverse strand, counting down.
TGGGCCGCTTCGACGAGGCGGCCGAGACACTGGCGGCGAGCCTGCGGCTGTTCGTGGTGAGCGGCGACACCCTGGGCGAGGCGCTGGCCGGGCACACGCTCGGCGTCGTGCGCCTGCGCCAGGGCGAGCCCCGCCGGGCGGTGGCGGACCTGCGGGCCGCGCTGGAACGGCTCGGCGGCGACGGGCCTCCGGTGTGGCGAGCCCGCGTCCTCAGGGAGCTGGGCCGGGCCTACGCCCTGCTGGGGCGGCACGAGGAGGCCGCGGCGGCGTGGCGCGGCTCCCTCGTCCTGTTCGGCGACGCGGCGGAGGGGCGGGAGGTGGCCGCGTTCCTGGCGCCCTGACCGACGCTATTCGCCGAGCCGCCACACGACCGGCACGCCCTGCGTTCCCGCCAGCCTGGCCTCCTTGCGCGCCAGCCCCGGTGTGGCGCCCTCGGCGACCAGCACGCCCTCGGGCGACAGGGCGGCCCACATCCCGGCGGGCGCGTCGGCCACCTCCAACGCCCGGTTCACCTCCAACGCCCGGTTCACCTCCAACGCCCGGTTCACCTCCGGCCGGGCCGGGGCGGGCGTCCGGCGGGCCCGCCACCGCCGCCAGTACAGCCACTGCACGACGATCAACGGCCCGAGCACGGTCAACAGCGGCAGCAACCGGCCATGGGACAGGACGAAGGCGATGGACAGAGCCAGCAGGACGGCCTCCAGGGCGGCGGCACACCACGCGGCCGCCTTCCCGTACGCCCGCAGCGCCACCACCGGCCAGATCGACAACATCAGGCAGTCGCCGAGCCCGATGAGGGCGGGATCGTCGCCATGGGAGGAGGCCAGCACGGGCGCGAACGGCAGCCCCTGCATCCGCTGGACGAAGTCGGCGGTGAGCGACGTCAGCCCGGTGGCCAGCGTGTCGTACAGGGTGAGGGCGGCGGCCAGCGCGGCCACCTGCGCGGGCGTGATCGCCGCCTGCACCCACATGTTCACCACGCCGACGACGAGCAGGATCAGCAGGGCGTCGTTGATCACAAGGAGCGCGGCCGGCCAGCCCAGCGCGAAGGCGGTGACGTCGGCGGCGCACAGGAGCAGGGCGGCGATCATGCCCCACCGGCCGCCCAGCACGGGGGCGAGGGTGAGCTGGGTCAACGTCAGGACCACGAGCCCGAAGATCGACACGACGACGCCCGTGGGCAGGTGCAGATACGCGAACGGCATCACGACCAGCGTCACCACCATGACCGCGATGTCCGCGCCCACCATCCGGCCGACCGGCGGTCTGGGCATGACGTAACGGCGCAGGTACGCGGCGGTGAGCGCGACGGCCGCAGCGACGAGGGCGTACAGGGCGAGCACGTACGAGGTCATCACAGTCCTCGCTCGAAGCTGATCTCCAGCAGGTCCGTGCGCAGCCGGCAGGGCGCGGGCAGGTCCTCGGCGGTCTCGACCAGAACGATGCCGGTCAGGGGCAGCCCGTGGGCGCGCTCCTCCAGCCGGCCGAGCAGGCCCTGCTCGGCCTTGCCCGCGACGACGTACAGGACGGTGTCCTCCAGGGCGTACCGGGTGGGCAGCGGCAGCGCGTGCTCGGCCTGCAGCAGGTCCAGCACGTCACGCGTGGTCAGCCCGCCGGGCGACCTGCGGCCGAGCACCCGCGAGGTGGCGGGCAGGGCGGCGAGGGCGCACGTCGGGGCCTCGGCCAGAACCTGGACGAGGTCGCCGGTGACGTACCTGAGCAGGAGCGTGGTGTCGCGAAACGCGGAGTACGGCGTCACGACGATCGTGCCGACCTCTCCGGGGGCGGCGGGGGCCAGGGTCTCGGGGTCGAGTATCTCGACCAGGCCCTGGTCGGCGGACAGGTGCAGATGACCGTCGGGGCAGACGCGGCCGGACACCGGGGCGATCTCGGTCATGCCGTACCCGTCGCGGACCTCGGCCCCGAACGCGTGCTCCGCCCGCTCGCGCAGCGCGTCGGTGAGGACCTCGCCGCCGGACCAGATGGTGGTCAGCGCGAAGTCGGCGGCCCGCCAGCCGCCCCGCTCGGCCTCCTGCACGAGCGCCGCGAGGTGGGAGGCCGGCACGTTGAGGTGGGACATCTGCGCGCGCTTGCCCGGTACGTGCAGCGGAGTGGCCAGCCGGTCGAGCGTGGCGGCCGGGTCGATGGTGCCCAGGTGGGCGAACACGGCCCCGGTACGGGTGACGGCCCGTTCGGTGAGGATCTGCGCGACGGACCGCGAGCTGCTCGCGTTGGCCCACACGTCGTCCGTGCGCACGTTCCCGGACATCATGAGCGAGAGCGCCGACAGGCACGACAGCAGCTCGATCTCGTAGGCGGAGAACCACACCAGCGTGGGCGTGCCCGTCGTGCCCGTCGTGTGCGCGAGCACGGATGGCTTGGCCAGGTCGGAGACGAACGCCGCCGGCCTGCCGCGCAGGTCCGCCTTGGAGGTGGGGGCGATCGAGGACAGGGTTTGCGGGGTGATCGAGGCCGGGTCCACGCCGTGCTCCGCGAACCAGCGCCGGTAGTAGGGGCTCTCCGCCGCCGCGTGGGCCACCGTGCGCCGCAGCCGCCGCCGGGTGAGGTCCTCCTGGAGCTCGGGGTCGTTGCCCGCGATCAGGTCGTCGGCGCCCTCGCCGGGCGAGCCGAACGTCTCCAGCGTCTCGCGCATGTCGTCGACCAGCGTGTAGACGTCCCGCAGCCGGAACCTGCGCCCCGACATCATCGACCAGGCGTAGCCGAGCTGGCGTACCGCGGTGCCGAACACGCCGCTTTCCTCCCGTCGTGGTGTCCCCCGGGAGAGAGCTCCCGGGGGATCACTCGCTGTTCGTCAGACCTGCAGCCCGAAGATGGCGCTGGACAGGGTGCTGACGGCGTACTTCGCGTAACGACGGGCGGTCTTGACCATGACGAACTCCCAGTTCCTCAGGGGGCGCACCGATCGCGCCCTCTGCGATCAAGAGTGGGAGCCGCTGCCAGAGATCCCCTACACAGTCGCTACAAACTCATTACAAACAGCTGGTCGCGCCCCTGTCCGCGCTACAACGCCCGCGGCCTACACCTGTCGGCGGGGTTGCGTTCGACGATGTCCAAGGCGATCCCCAGGCCGGCGCCATGAGCGACGACCGTGTTCCCGTGGGCTGAGGCCGCGAGCACGACGACCGCGCGCACGTCTACGGCCACTTGTCGGTGCCGCCGTCGCGCCCTTGGGCCCGCCGGCCGAGGGGTGCGCGGCCTTCCACGCCGCGAGGACCGGTAACACTACAAATCCACACGATCACATGACGACATCACGGATGGAGGCTCATGTAGGCACTCTCAGAGGCTCCAGGGCGGCCAGGACGAGGTCGAGGCCGAAGGTGAACTCCTCCGCCGGGTCGTAGCCGGCGGCGGCGAGCACCGCGGCGGACTCGTTGAGGTAGGGGAACTCGTCAGGAGGAAGCTGGGGCAGGAAGACGTCCTCGGTCATGTCCGCGAACTCATCGGCGGTGTCGAACGGCAGGCTGGCCTCCTGCAGGGCGAAACCGTAGACATAGCTGTCGAGCAACCAGTTGGCGTGCGTCGCCATCAAGACCGGGAAGCCGGCCCTCCGCAGGCAGGCGGTGACCGCTTCGCGGTGGCGGAGGTTCGCGGGCCCCGGCGATGTCCGCGACTCCATCAGGCTGATCGCCCACGGGTGACGTGCGAGAACCTGCCGGGCGGATACCGCCCGCCGTCGCATCGCGGACTGCCAGTCGGTCTCTTCGGGCGGGAGCTCGATCTCCTCGAACACGACGTCGATCATGGCGTCCAGCAACTCTTCCTTGTTCGCCACGTAGTAGTAAAGCGACATCGCGCCCGCGCCGAGCGCGCCGGCCAGCCGGCGCATGCTCAGCCCGTCGACCCCCTCGCGGTCGGCGAGCCGGACCGCCTCGACCACCACCCGTTGCCTGCTCAGCGCCGCGTCTGACGCCACCGGGCGTTGTTCCTTCGCAGACACGGGTCTCCTCTCGCTCGCTCGAACGGCTTGACAATCGTCCAGCGCACGGTCATGGTACAGCGTACTACCCGTAGTACGCTGTACGACGTACGGTGTACGAACCAGCCGGAGTCGTTGCTCGGACGTGAGGAGGCTTGTGGGAATCGAACAGCGGTCGAGTGCCGGAGCACGCCTGGCGCCGGGGCGAGTCCGGGCCGGGACAACGACGATGCGGGCCGCCGACCAGCACCGTTACGGCCTGCCCTCAGCGCTCGAGTCGTCCGAGGTCCGGGCTACCGCTGCCCGGTCGAGGCAATGTGCTCGTCCAGGTGGGCGCGGCCTCGGTACATCCCTGCCGCCACTCCGGCGGAGGGACCGCTCCTCTCGAAAGAAGAACCGATGACCACCCGAACGAAAACCCCGAACCTGCTCGACGACCGGCCGGTCCCCGTGCACGCCAAGCTCGCCGCCGCATGGACCAGCTTCATGTTCCTCTACATCTACGTCGACTACTTCCACCTGCACAAGCCCGGCGTCATCGACAACCTCCGCGCCGGCGTCGTCTTCGAGTTCGACGTCAGCCCGACGTTGTTGACCATGATGCTCGCGTCCGTGGCGATCCCGGCCCTGATGGTGATGCTCTCCATGACGCTGCCCGCCCGGGTGAACCGCGCCACGAACCTCGTCGTCGCATCGCTCTACATCCCTTACTCGGTGTTCAACGCGGTAGGGGAGTCCTGGGACTGGGCCCCCTTCTACGGCCTCTCCATCGGGATCGAAGTGCTGCTCCTGGCCTTCATCGTGCGCTCCGCCTGGACATGGCCCCGAACCCCCGCCGGCCCGGCCGGTCCCGCGATGACCGACCTTCGACAGTAGGTGTCCGTGTAGAGCCCTACGGCGTGAAGCCCGCCCGCGGACACCGGGCTGACCCCGCGCCCGTAGGCCGGACGGCGGCTGACCGACCAGCAGACCTCATCCATCAGTTGGACCAGTGGTTGGCGTTGAGCATTGACCGACGTCATGGACGCCGTTGACGGCGGGCGTTCCCGCCGGCTACCCGTGATTGTCCGCTTCGGCGTCGGCGAGGGCGCGGAATCCGGCGGGTGCAAGGTCTTCGGCCTCGCTGCCGCAGGCGTCCGTCTCGCTTGGCCTCTTGCGCGTCAGTCCGACAGCCAGTGCAGCTCGTGCGCCAGGGTTCTTGCGACGGCACGAATGCGGCGGTGAAGCGGCGACTGCTCGCGTGGGAGGACCAGGTGGATGGTCAGGCTGGGCGCGCCGCGCAGCGGTCGCCAGGTGAGACCGGCCGGTTGTGTCGTGACCGCGGCTCCCCCGGCCGGGGCGAGGGTGACCCCGTCGCGCAGGTCGCGTTGAGACATGTCGAAGGAGACTGCGGGCGTGTGGAATCGGGGGTGTGGTCGGGCGTCTCGGAACAGTGCGGACAGCTGATCGTGGATCACGGGGTTGGCCGCACGGTCCGGGAGCCGCAGCGGATACGCGGCCGCGACGGCGATCTCGATCTCCGGGTGTTCGGCCAGCGGATGGTGCTGCGCCAGCTGGACCCCGACGCGCATACGCCGCAGCAGGAACCGGCGCACGCCACGGCCCGGCTGTTCGCCGCGGGTGATCCCGGCCTCGATGCGGCCGTCGGCGACCGCGGGGGAGATCTCCGGTGTCGCCATCGGGACCGCGCTGACCGCGAGTCCGCTGTTGCCGCGAATCAGCCTGTCCACCAGGGCCGGTACCGTCTCGGCCCCGGCGCTGAGGCTGTAACCGATGCGCAGCGTGCCCAGTTCGCCGGCCGCCGCGCTCCGGGCGGTGTCCAAGGCCCGGTCCAGCGCCGCCAGCGCGGGCGGCGCGGACTCCGCCAAGGCGGCACCGGCCGTGGTCAACACGACGCTACGCGTGTTGCGGACCAGCAGGGCCGTGCCGAGTTCCGCCTCCAGTCGGCGCATCCGGGCGCTGAGTGCGGGCTGGGCGATACCGATCCGTGCGGCCGCGCGGGTGAAGTTCAACTCCTGCGCCAGCACCAGGAAGTACCGCAGGCTCACCGTGTCCGGCGCCACGTGCCCTCCCTGCCGATTGATAACGATCCGTTCTGAGTCTATCCAGAATCGGTCTTTCCCTCGGCCGTACATCGAGCCCTAACCTGCGCATATGACGATTCAAGCGGCCGCAGCACTCGTCGCCGGAATCGATCGATTTGAGGGTCGATTCGAAGTCGGACGTGTCCGGCCGAACACAGGAGGTTTCCATGGCTAAGGGCTACTGGGTCAGTGTCTACCCCGCCATTTCCGATCCTGAGGCCCTGACTGCCTACGACAAGCTGGCCGGTCCGGCTGTCCAGGCTGGGGGCGGGCGCAACCTGGCCCTCCTCCCATCCCGTGGCGGTCGAGTCGTCGCCCACGAGGCCGGGATCACGCAACGTGTCGTTCTGATCGAGTTCGACAGCTTTGAACAGGCCGTCGCGGCATACGAGAGCGAGGCTTACCAGAAGGCGCTGGTGGCATTCCCCGACGGCGTCCAGCGCGACTTCCGCATCATCGAAGGCATCGACTGACAGTGAGGTTCGCCGGGCGTGGCCCCACTGCCGGCGGGCAAGCTGTCAGCGCTGGCTCGCTACAGGCCGGTCTCCAAGGCGCCGACGTTGCGGGGATCTGGAAAGCGATCGGCAGGCGGCCACGCCGGCCACCGGCAGCGCCTGCGATCCCCAGGAGCCAACAGCCCTCAGCAGTCCCCGGCAGGCGGGTGTGTTTCCGGCTTCAGGTCAGCCCCTCCAGGTCTGGAGGGGCTGACCTTTTGGGGCTGGTCGGAGTCAGACGGTGGTGGCCAGCCAGCCGATGGTTTCGCGGGTGTGGTGTCCGTCGCTCTTGGTGGCGCCGGCGAGGATCTCGTTGATGCGGATCCGGAAGCCCTGCGGCGTCACGTCCGCGATTCTGAGGCCGGGGGTCTCGGGTCCGTTGAAGGTCTGGACGAAGGGGATGACGATCACGCGTGCCCCGGCGGGGAACGGGGTCGGGAACGTCACGTGGGTGAAGGTGGAGGTGTCGCCGCCGGTGGTGGCCACGGGGTGGGTGGAGTCCAGGTCGAGGACGCCGGTTTGGATCATGCTCATGCGGGGGCTCCTTGTGGTGAGAGTACGGCTCCGGGTTTCGCGCTATGTGATCAGAACCCTGATCTTGGCTACTGAATGTATATATTTGAACACTTTGAGTGATGTGTCGCGGCGGCGGGCGTTCGGAGGGAAGTCCGACGCTTCCCACTGCGATGACATGGCGGGGACGTTCGCCGCCGAGCAGTACGGTCCCCAGTCCTTTCGCCTGCGGGCGTCGGCGCTCAGACCGCGCTCACCCAGTGCGCCATGATTCCGGTCCGCCCATCGCCACCACTCTCGATGACGGCCTCGCCGGTCCCGATGCGGTAGGCGTGAAGTGTCACGACGTCTCCGGCGGCGAAGGTCTGCAGGAGCGTCTGCCCGGCGGTGGCTCGCAGCGTTGCATTGACGCCGGCCAGGCCGCTCTGCGCCTCACTGCCGGGCAGGGGCACGCCATTGATGAACAACGCTGTGTGGACATACAGGTGCGGCGACACCACAGCCACCGCGTGGAGGGCGTGATAGGAGACCTCCCACACACCGGGGAAGGGGATCTGCAGCTCCGGAACCTCAGAGACCTTCTCGTGGACACGGTCGGCACCCCTGAGCGGGTGGCCGAAGGCGAGCGGGCCCGTCTGGAGCCATACTTTCGAGGCTCCCTGCTGGGGAGACGCGGTGTTGGGTGCTGACATGTCTGGCACACCTTCCGGATGAGGGCCTTCCGCCCTTCGCTGGGGACGAGCCGCTGAACAGACGCGGGTCGTACTCGCATCGATGCGTCTCTTTGAGTATTCGTTCAACTCCGCTCTGTATTGAAGAGAGAGATTACTGTCCCTCTGGCCACATAAGCCCCACTACGGGTGCCCCACGAAACGTCTCTGCCGTCGTCATCGCGCCGGGCCGACCTGGACGTGGCCGTGTCGTGGCGGGCGGGGAACTACCGTCGCCTGCCACGAGGAGGTGCGGCAGGCACTGACCAGGTCGAGCAACTGGTTCCGCCGGACGGCGACGCGGCGGAAGCGGCGATGCGGGGCTTGCTTCCGGAACTGCCGAACGTCAGGGGCTGAGCACGATCTTGCCGTGGGTGTGTCGGCGTTCGAGTTCGGTGTAGGCCTGGCGGACCTGCGTCAGCGGGTAGACGTTGGCGATCGGGACTTCGAGGTGCCCGTCGGCGATCAGGGCGGCCAGTTCGGCGAGTACCTCAGCGGCCGGCCTGCCGTTGGTTCCGGGTTCGGTCTTGACCCCGTACCTCGCGGCCGCCGCGAAATCGGCGATGGTGTCGATGCGCTCGGCGGCGACGCCGAGGGCAAGGGCCATTTCGACGTACCCGCCGCCGTAGGCGTCGATGAAGGCGTCGATGCTGCTCGGTGCGGCGGTCTTGATCCGGTCGATGACGCCGTCACCGTAGGCGACCGGGATCACGCCGTGTGTTCGCAGCCACCCATGGTTGTGCTCGCTCGCCAGGCCGATGACCGTGGCTCCGGCGCGGCGCGCGAGCTGCACGGCGAGCGAGCCGACTCCTCCGGCTGCCGCGGAGACGACGACGGTCTCCCCGATGTCGAGTTGTACGGAATGCACTGCTCTCCACGCGGTCACTCCGGCGACGTACAGGCCGCCCGCCACCTCCCATGAGACGCTGTCCGGCTTGGGGGTGAGGTTGTCGACGTCGACCAGGACCAGCTCGGCCTGTGCTGCCCGCCGCTCGGAGAACCCGATCACCTCGTCGCCGACCGCGAATCGGTCGACTCCGGCGCCGACCTCGGCGACGATCCCGGCGAGGTCGCTGCCCTGCCCGGACGGAAGGGTCGAAGGAAAGACGTCGGCCATCGCGCCGGTGCGTATGGCCGCCTCACCGGGGTTGATGCCTGCGGCCTTGACCCGCACGAGGACCTGCCCGCTCCCGGGCACCGGCCGGTCGACCTCGTCGACCCGCAACACCTCGATTCCACCGAACTCGTCATATCTGACTGCCTTGGTCATTGTCTTGCTTCTCCTGTGGCGCGATGCGCGGCCGGCGTCGAGAACGGGAAGGTGTTACCAGGGCACGCTTCCGGCGTCGTCGAAGAATCCGCCGGTCGGTCCGTCGTCGGGCAGGGTCGCGAGGTGAATCGCGATGGCCGCGCCCTGTTGTGGCGTGCGGACGCCTTGGAAGCCGTTGAGGTCGGTGGCGGTGTAGCCGGGGCAGCCGGAGTTGATCAGGATGTTGGTGCCGCTCAGTTCCTTGACATATTGGACGGTGAGGGCGTTGAGGAAGGTCTTGGAGGCCAGATACGCGGCGGGAACCGGGCCCATGTCGATGCCCGGTGTGGTTTGCAGGGCGAGTGAGCCCACGCTGCTGGACATGTTGACGATCCGCGGTGCTGCCGAGTCGCGCAGCATCGGCAGCATCGCGTTGGTGACCCGGATGACGCCGATCACGTTGGTTTCCACGACGGCTCGCACGGTCGCGGGCTCGACCGTGGTCGGTGTCTGTGGCATTCCGCCGGTGATCGCGGCATTGTTGACCAGGACGTCGAGCCCTCCGGCATGGACGGCGATCAGCTCGGCCGCGGCGGCGACACTTTCGTCGTCGGTGACGTCGAGGGGCACGCCGAACGCATCGATCCCGGCCGCGCGCAGCTTCTCGACCGCGGTGTCGCGGCGATGTCCGTCCCTCGCGCCCACGCCGATTCGCCAGCCAAGGACCCCCAAGCCGGCGGCGATCTCGTATCCGATTCCCTTGTTCGCGCCGGTCACCAGCGCGATCGTCCGTTCGCTCATGCCGTCGATCATGTTGCGGACTCGGGTGGGGCGTCCAAGACCGGTCAGGTGGACGGCGATACCGCACGGGTATCGGCCGTGGTCAGCGCTGGATACGATGAGCCGGTGGAGACGCGGGAGTTGCGATACTTCGTCGCCGTGGCCGAGGAGTTGCACTTCGGACGGGCGGCACAACGGCTCTCGATGGCGCAACCACCACTGTCGCGGGCGATCCAGCAACTGGAACGGCGGCTCGGAGTCGTTCTGCTGCACCGCACCGCTCGCGCCGTCGCCCTGACCGAGGCCGGGTCGGTGCTGCTACGGGAAGCCCGGCTCGCGCTCGACGCGGTCGAAGCCGCCGAGCGCCGCACCCGCCGCGCCGCGGCTGACCAGCCCGGTGTGGTCCTGGCCACCAAGGCCGGAGCGTCCAAGGAACTGCTGGCGAAGCTTCTGCACGCCTACGCCGCTGAACCGGGCTCAGTGCCGGTCGAGGTGATGCTGTGCGGGCCGGGCGAGCCGGAGGGTCTGCTGCGCACCGGGCGCACCGACGTCGCTCTGCTCCACCGGCCTTACGACACGACGGCCGGACTCGACACCGAGGATCTGCACACCGAACAGCAGGTCGTGGTCCTGCCCAAGGGGCATCCGCTTGCCAACCGGGCGTATCTGTCGTCAGCCGAGGTCAAGGCCCAGACGGACCTGCCCCTGCCGCGCTGGCCCGGACGGGACGGCGGCCATCCGGACGGCCCCGGCCCGCAGGTGCGCGACCATACCCAACTGTTCCAACTGATCGCGCTCGGGCTGGCCTGCGCCGTCGTCCCCGAGTCGCTCCGAGACCAGCTGCGCGACGACTACGCCATCGTGCCGGTGCCGGACGCGCCGGCCGTCACGACCGTCATCGCCTGGCCGCCACACAGCAGATCCCGGGCCGTCGCCGACCTCGTCCGCACCGCGACACGCCTATGGTCGGCGGCCTAGTTCGAACGTCGCAATCCAAGCGGCGGGACGGACAGATCAAGAGGCCGACGCAATAACCGGAAATGGCCTCCGCCTCTCACGCAAGCGTTCGAGCGCGAGACTGCATGGAGCGAATGACGGCGACGTCGATGCCGATCTGCTCGGCGAACGCCCCGGTGTCCCAATATGAGCGCACCCGCGTGATCAGGCCTTCACAGTTGAAGGAGAAGAACGCGGCGATGTCCATCCTGTACGGCCGACCACGCGTCGGACCGGCGACAGAGGCGTCGGCCAACCCCGGCGGGACGGTGAGGGTGCCGGTCTCGACGAACTCGCATGCGACCGTTTCGCCCTCGACCACGGTCCTGACCACCTCCTCGTGGAGGTCCGGGGTCACCTTGCCGAAGAGCATCGACCACACCGGCCGGATGTTCTCCTTGCCCTGGATCGGCTCTGGGGTGGTGGGGAACTGGATGATCACGTCGTCCGACATGAGCGCGAGAACGGCATCCACATCGTGGCCGTTGTACGCCTCCCACTAGTGATTCATGACCTCTTCGAGGCTCATGGCCGTCTCCTCACGCTTGATCCTGTGCGGACGATCGCCGCACGCAGACGCTAATGGCAGATATGCCGTTATGGCAACTCTGCCATTTGGCAGATCTGTCACGCTGTGCTACGGTCTCGACCGTGACAGCCCGTGATGCCGAGTCCAACCTGCGAGAGCGCCGCAAGCGGCGTACTCAGAACGCGATCATCGACGCGGCCCTGCAGCTGTTCGAGGAGAAGGGGTACGACGCCGTCTCGGTGGAGGAGATCGCGGCGGCGGCCGACGTGTCGCCGCGGACCTTCTACCGCTACTTTCCCGCCAAAGAAGACGTTCTCGTGGTCGACCCTGAGGTGGAGGCCGCGATGCGGGCGGCCCTCGCCGAGCGCCGCCCCCACGAATCAGACGCGGACCTCGTGGCGCGGTCCATGATCACTGCACTGGCTGCCCGCCGCCCCGAACGCGCACGCAGCGCATATCACCTGCTCGACGCCACACCGGCGCTTCAAGCTCGCATCCACCAGTTGGTGTGGCGCGACCAGGAGCACGTTGTCGAAGCCCTGCTGGCGGGAGCGCCTCGGACTCCCGAGGCCGAGCTCCGCGCGCGTGTCATCACCCACGCCGTCACCGGGACGATCCGCGTGGCGGTGGTCGCCTGGATTCAGTCCGGCCAGCGCAGCACCGTCGTCGCACATTGCGAACAAGCTCTGACCTTCTTGCGCGAAGAGCTTGCTCACTGACGGGGTAATTCCGCAAGGAGCGCGACAATCACGAAGCAACTGCGGATGCGAACCATTCGGAGTCCGACGCTGCCCGTCCCCGCGCGGATCGCTCTGCGGTCGCGTCCCGTCGAGGCCCTCAGCGGCCGCGCCTGGGAGGGAGATCGACATGACCGAATCCTGCGTCGTGAGGGTGGCGTCCCGCGTGGGCGGGCCGTACTGCTCTTCTTAGCTGAACGCCGCGGCGTTGCGGGCCGCCCAGTCGGCGTAGGTGTGGGACTCGTCGCCGGTCAGTTCGCGCACGGCCGGTGACACGTCCGCGGCTCTGCCGACGAACGAGGCGAACAGCGTGAGCATCGAGTCCACGACCGGCGCGGGGGTATGCGCGATCATCTGCTCGCGCGCCTGCTCGGGAGACAGTTCCTCCAGACGCAGGTCGCGGCCCAGGACCTCGCCGAGGATCCGGACCCGCTCGGCCGTCGTCAGCGAGGCGGGCCCGCTCAGCTCGTACGCCTTGCCCGCGTGCCCGTAGTCGAGCAGCGTCCGCGCGGCCACCGCGGCGATGTCGCGTTCGTCGATCGGCGCGGTGGCGGCCTCGGCGAACGGAGCGCGCACCACGCCGCCGTTCTTGACGCCGGGCGCCCACCGCAGGTCGTTCGCCATGAACGCGCCGGGACGCAGGAACGTCCACGGCAGCCCCGACCCGGCCACGGCCCGCTCGTACTCGGCGTGGGCGCTGCCCAGCACGCCGGCCTGCTTCATGGTCACCGCCAGCGCGGACAGCAGCACCACGTGCCCGACGCCGGCCCTCGCGGCCTCGCGCAGGAAGCCGTCCACCTGGCCGGCGGCCGGGAGCAGGAACGCGCGGTCCGCTCCCCGCAACGCGACCCGCAGGTCCTCTGCCTGCGACATGTCGGCCTTGACCACCTCCACGCCGTCGGGCAGCCCGGCCCGCTCGGGGTTGCGGCTGATCGCCCGGACCTGCTCGCCCGCCCCGAGCAGCAGATCCACCAGCCGACGTCCGACGTTTCCCGTGGCGCCTGTCACCAGAATCACGTCTACCTCACTTCGGATATCCGAACTGTTTGGATATGGGCACTGTAACCTGTGACCGTGACGGACCCCGTTTCGCCCCCGCGACTGCCACGCCCCGAGGAGGTCAGGGAAGCCCTCGGCTTCGTCCCCCTGGTGGAGGCGTACTTCCGGCGAGCCCAGGCCGAGATGCCGGACCGGATGCGGGAGATCTTCCGCAGCCACGGGCTCACCGGGAGGCACGGCGCGGTCATCCCGCAGCTGACCGTCGAGTCGTCGCTCAGCGTGAGCGAGCTGGCCGACAGGATGGGCGTGTCGCTGCCTACCGCGAGCGAGCTGGTGGGCGACCTCAGCCGGGCCGGCCTGGTCGAACGCCGGGAGGATCCGGCCGACCGCCGCCGCACCCTGGTGTCGCTGGCCCCTGGCCATCGGGCCATGGTCGAGGGGTTCGTCGCCCTGCGCGCCGCGCCGCTGCTGCGCGTTCTGGACAACCTCTCGCCGTCGGACCGGCAGGGGTTCGTGGCGGGGCTGATCGCGTGGGCGCACGAGGTGCGCAACTGGTGACGCCGGGTCCGCGACGGGACCGGGCCCCGGCGCTATGACGGGGAGGGCGCGCAGCGGGTGGCGAGGCCGTCCAGGAGGCAGTCGAGGCCGAACGTGAAGCGGCGCTCGCTCTCGCGTTCGACGTCGATCTCGCCCGTGGCGGCCATCCGGCCGGCCAGCGTCGGGTGGCGTTCGGCGACCTGGCGCAGGTAATCGGCCGCCTGCTCGTCCCAGCCGGACCCGGTCCCGCTCATCCGGGCCAGCGTGTCGCGCCAGGCGACCTCCGCGATGACCGCGCCGACCACGTGGTCGTTGACGGCGGCCATGGCGGCGTCGAGGTCGGAGCCGGCGAACCCGGCGCTCTCCAGCAGGCGCAGCCCGGTCTCGGCCAGGGCGAGCGCGTTCGGGCCGAGGTTGGGCCGCACGGTCAGCTCGGACAGGGCCCACCGGTGGCGCAGCAGCATGGCGCGGTTGCTGCGGGCCAGCGCCGCCAGGCCGTCCCGCCAGCCGGACGTGCCGGGGCCGGCGCGCACCTCGCCCAGCACCCGGTCGAGGGCCAGCTCCAGCAGGTCGTCCTTGGTGTGGACGTACCAGTACAGCGACCCGGCGGTCACCCCCAGCTCGGTGGCGACGCGGCGCATCGACCCGCGATGACCCTCGGCGTCGAGGACGGCGACCGCCACCTCGACGATCCGCTCGCGGGTGAGCTGACGGTCGCGCGGCGGCCGCTCGGGACGCAGCCACACGGACCCGCCGGAGGACTCTGACGACGACACGCGATCACCCTACCCGCCTTGACGTCGTCTGCCATTCTATTATACAACGTTTAAGACTATTAAACACTGTTCAAGGAGGAGTCGGATGCCGGCCCTGATGTTCCGCCCGAACGGCCCGCTGCCGGGCGACGTGCACGTGACCGCGCTCGGCCCCGAGTCCGGGCCGCCGGTGATCTTCGTACACGGCTCCACGAGCTGGGGCGACGACCCGGTGTACGGATTCGCGGCGCAACGCCCGCTGGCCGGCCGGTTCCGGTTGCTGCTGATGGACCGCCGCGGCTACGGCGGCAGCCCGGACGCCGGGGACAGGTTCCCCGGCGACTACCTGGCCGACGCCGACGACATCGCCGAACTCCTCGGCGCGGGCGCGCACCTGGTCGGCCACTCCTACGGCGCCGTCGGAGCCATGATCGCGGCGGCGCGGCGGCCGGAGGCGGTGCGCTCGCTCACCTTGGTCGAGCCGGGCAGCTACCAGGCGGCCGCCGACCACCCCGCCGTGGCCGAGGCGCTGCGCGCCAACCGCGCCGCCTACGCCGACCTTCCCGACCTGACGCCCGAGGAGTGGCTGCGCGCCGCCGCCGGCTCGACCGGCATGCCCGAGCCCGGCACGGGCGAGCGGCGGTTGCGCGCGGCCGCCACGGCACTGCGCGAACGCGTCTGCTGGGAGGCGGGCCTCCCGCTGCCGGCGCTACGGGCGGCGTCCTTTCCCAAGCTGGTCGTCTCGGGCACCTGGGAGGGCGCGCCCGGGCCGTACCGGGAGCGCGGCGGCGTCCCTCTCATGGCCTGCGCACGGGTCACGGCCGAGCGGATCGGCGCCCGGCACGAGCAGGTGCCGGGCAGCGCCCACTACCCGCACGTCGAGGCGCCGGAGCGGCTGAACGCGCTGCTCACCGCCCTCTGGTCCGGCGCCTGACTGCCCCGGAAGGCGTCACGGGAGAGGCCCGTCAAGCCAGGAAGAACGTGGCCAGCGTGCGGGCGACCAGTGCGGGGTCGTTCTCCATGGGGATGTGGCCGGCCTCGGGGACCCGCACCAGCGTGGTGTTCGGCACCTCGTCGGCGAACCGCTGCGCGTAGCCGACCTGCTGGAAGGTGTCGTCCTCGCCCCACACCAGCAGCTTCGGCGCGTCGCAGGCGAGCAGGGCAGGCATCAGGTCGAGGGTGTAGCGGCTGTCGGCGGCGCCGGCCAGCGCCATCCAGGACCGCCCCACGCGTGGTTCGCGCCACGGGTCGAGGTAGTCGTCCAGCTCTCCTTCGGTGACAGGCCGGGCCAAGGCGGTGGTGACGGCCACGCGCCGGGCGGCGAGCAGGTCCTCCACGGTGGTGGCGGCGACCACGGCGGGGTCGCGGTAGCGCGCCACGCCGGGCACCGGCCAGGAGTCGTAGCTCACCGAGTTGACCAGCGCCAGCCGGGGAACCGCCGGCTCGCCGCCGGTCAGCAGCTGCTGGGCGACCGCGCCGCCGATGTCGTGCCCGGCCACGCCCGCGGGCGCGTCCATATCGAGCGCCGCCGCGAACCGCGTCACCCAGGCGGCCAGCGCGGGCACGGTGGCCGTCTCCAGCGTCAGCTCCCCTCCCGAGCGGCCCAGGCCGGGGAGGTCGACGGCGACCGGCCGCAACCCGGCCGCGGCCAGGTCGTCGAGCACCGGTAGCCAGACGCGGCTCCAATACGTGCCGTGGAGCAACAGGACCTGCGGGCCGTGCTCGCCCGCCGTCAGATAGCTGGCCGTACGGCCGTCGACGTCGATCGTCATGCGTGTGGACATGGCCATAACCATCAGGGAATGGATCGCCGCCGGTCAAATACCACTTAGGGTATGGCCCCATGACGTTGACGCAGCTCCGAGCGCTGATCGCGGTGGCCGAGCAAGGCGGGTTCACCGCGGCGGCGGACCTGCTCGGCATGTCCCAGCCCGCGGTCAGCCGCGCTGTCGCCGCTCTCGAACGCGAGCTCGGCGCACCCCTGTTCGTCCGTCACACCGACGGCATCGCCCTCACCGAGGCCGGGCGGCGCGCCCATCTTCGCGCCCGTGAGGCTCTTCGCCACTTCGACCTGATCCGCGCGGAGGTGGCGGCCGCCGCGGGTGAGGTCACCGGGCCGCTCCGGCTGGCCAGCCTGCCCAGCGCCACCGGCACCCTCATCGCCCACCGGTTGCGGACCTTCACCGATCGCCACCCTCAGGTCCAGGTACGCCTGTTCGAGGGGGCCGACGACGACGTCCGCGGCTGGCTGCAGGCGGGCGCGGCCGAGGTCGGCGTGGTCACGCTCCCTGCCCCCGGCCTGCACACGATCCCGCTCAGCACGCACGAGATGGTCGCCGTGGTGCCGGTCGGCCATCGCCTGGCGGGGCAGGAGACCGTCCACATCACCGACCTGGCCGGGCAGCCGTTCATCCTCACCACGGCGGGCTGCCGTCCGCTCATCACCGACGCGGCACGCCGGGCCGGCGTCCAGCTCGACGTCGCCTATGAGGCCGGCGGCCAATCGGCCATCCTCGAAATGGTGGCCGCGGGCCTGGGGGTCAGCATCGTGCCCACGCTCGGCCTGCCGGCCCAGTTCGGACCGGTCACGACCAGGCCGCTCGAACCGCGCCTCACCCGGACGCTCGCCCTGGCCGTCCTGTCGCCGAGCGACTGCGGACCCGCCGTACGGGCCTTCCTCGACCTGGCCGAACAATGATCTTTGGCAGGGTCGGGGCCTGACGGGCCATGGCCGGGGTTCTCGTCATCGTGATGCGACGATGGGGGTCAGGAAGTCGCCGATCAGCCGGACGCACAGCTCGGGCCTCTCGTGCAGCAGCAGGTGCGACGGGGAAGTGGCCGGCCCCGTCCGGCGACACCTCGGCGTAGGCGGAGACCAGTGGCGGCGGAGGCGGCGCGTCGGTGCTCGGCCGCAGGATCATCCCGTCCGGGTGGAAGCAGCCGCTGATCAGGACGACCCGTTCGACGAGGTGCGGGTGGCGCACGGCGGTCCACAGCGCCACCATCGCCCCGGCGCTCAGGGAGCAGCGGAAGGACAGACGCCATCGGCGGGAACGCCGGTCCAGGTCGTCGAGCGGTTGGGCGCCCGGGCCGCACCGGGTTCAGCGGCAGACCGTGCCGGGCGCGGGAAGCGTCCCGGAGATCAGGTACCGGTCGATGCTCCCGGTCGCGCAGGCGTTACGCAGGTATGAGGTGTGCCCGTCGCCGTCATAGGTCAGCACCTGCGCCCCCTTGATGCCCCTGGCCAGGCTCTTGGCCCAGGCGAGCGGCGTCGCGGGATCATGCGTGTTCCCGACCAGCAGAACGGGCGGCGCCTGGGTGATGTGCACCGGCCGCTGCGGATTGGACGGCGGGACGGGCCATCCCAGGCATCCGGTCGTCATGTCCCAGAACTCCGACGTCCCGCGCATGTGCGGGGCTCTCCGCGTGACGTCCCGAGCCCGTGCCCTGAGCTGCGGGAATCCGTTGATGTCAGGGTCGATGTCCTGGCAGAGGACCGCGCGGTAGGCCGAGGTCGTCGCAGGGTTGTCCAGCGCCTCGGCCCGCATCTGCCCGAAGAGCACCGCATCGCCCTGCTCCGCCTGGACGATGCCCCGAGCCAGACCGCCGTTGAAGTCGGGGGCCATCGTGAGCATCGCGTACGCGACGTAGCGCAGTTCGTCCGCCGTCAGCGGACGGCCGCCGGTGACCGGGATCGGCCGCTCCTCCGCCTTTCGCGCCAGCGCGTCCCACACCTGCGGTACGGACCGGCCGTGCAGCTCACATTCCTGGGTCCGCTCGCACCACCCGGCGAACCTGTCGAACCCGTCCTCCACCGCCGCCGCGGCATCGCGCACCATCCGGCGCGAGCTCATCCCGTGATCGACGATCCCGTCCAGCGCCATCGCCCGTACCCGGCCGGGGAACCGCCGCGCGTACTCGGTGCCGAGCAGGCTCCCGTAGGAGCGTCCCAGGTAGCTGATCTGCTCCTCGCCCAGCGCGGCCCGCACCGCGTCGAAGTCCCGTGCCACGCTCCCGGTGTCCATGTGCCGGATCAACGGCCCGCAACTCTCGCCCACGGCCCGGTTGTGCGCGACGAGCCGGTCATACTCCCGCCGCGTCTCGGGGAACTGCGTGACAGCCGGATCGTGCACGGCCTTCCCGCATGGGATCTGCTCGCTGCCGCCGACCCCGCGCGGATCGATCCCGACGATGTCGAACCGCTCGCGCAGCTCGTCGGAGAAGAAGTACGGCGCCCAGTCCCGCACCAGGTCGGCCGCACCCGTCCCTGGTCCGCCCGGGTTGTAGAACAGCGTCCCGATCCGTTGCCCGGTGGCCTTGCGTCGCGTCATGTTCAGCGAGACCCGCGGCCCGTCCGGCGTCGCCCAGTCCACCGGCACGGCGAGGGCGCCGCACTCGGCTCCGGGTTCCTTCCCGCAGGCTCGCCAGTCGATCGCGTCTGTACTGGTCACGTTCGCTGATGGGGTCGCAGCGGCCGGGGCCGCCGGGACCGCTGTCGCGATCAGCGCCAAGCCCGTGACGAGGGGGGTCCATTTCATGACCTGGATCGTCTCCCGCTCGCCAGCCTCCGTCATCGGCCTTTCGGCCTGCCGCATCGGCCGAACGGACGACAGTTCGTCCGAGGAGGCCGGGACCCGGCTCCCAGGCCTGATTTGCCAGTCGCTCAACTTATCTTTATATATAGATCACATGAGTCGAAGACCCATGCAGGAGCCGACGTTCCTGATCCTCACGGCGCTCGCAGCCGGGCCCCAGCACGGCTACGGCATCATCACGGACGTCGTGCAGATCTCAGGTGAACGGGTACGGCTGCAAGCCGGCACGCTGTACGCCGCGCTCGACCGTCTCCAGGGGGAAGGGCTGGTCGAGACCGACCGCGAGGAGGTCGTCGACGGCCGCGCGCGGCGTTACTACCGTCTCACCTCCGCGGGCGAGGCCCGGCTGGCAGCCGAAGCGGAGCACCTGCGTCGCAACGCCGACACCGCCTCCTCTCGCCTGCGCGCCAGACTCCGCTCGGCGTACAACATCAAGGTCGCGACGCCTGGCCGCGAGTTCCTCGGGAGTGCATCGTGAATCTGGAGGACCGTTACCGGCGGTTACTGGCGTGGTACCCGAAGGAGCACCGCGCGCTGCACGAGGAGGAAATGGTCGCGGTCCTCCTCACGACAGCCGCACCCGGCCGAGACCGACCGACCGTCCGCGAGACCTTCGACCTGCTGCGAGGAGCCTTCGCCATCCGGTTGTGGCGTGCCGTGGGGCCCGTCTCCCGCGGGCACTGGCGTGCCGCCTTCAACGTTGCGGCGCTTCTGGCGCCGATCTGGCTGCTCGTCCTCGAAGTCGGTCAAGCCGGCGCTCTCATGGAGATGTCGCTTCGGTCCGGAGTGGCGGGTCCGATGCTGACCTTGAGGCCACTGATGATCACCCTGCCGTACGGGTTGATCGTTTTCCTGGCATGGCGGAACTCGCGAAGGGTCGCGGCCGCCGTGGCATGGGGCTGGGCCGTACTGTACGCCGGGCTCGTCGCCAGTCCGCCCGATCTCGGCCTTTCTCCCGTCTACGTGGCGTGGGACGGCGTGCTCCTCGTGGGGGCGGGATTCGGCAGCGTGGTGCGGTTCGTCCTGCCCGCCTGCCTGGTCGCTGTGATGCTGACGTTCGCTCCCTCATCCGGTCCTGCTCCGTTGGGAGCCCGGCGGCTGGCCGGATGGGCCGCCGTCTCGCTCGTCGGCGCGGCGACGAGCAGTCGGCTTCCCCCCTCGCCGGCGGGGGACTACCTCCTCCTTCTCGTGCTCGCGGTGGCGGCGGTCATGGCGGTTCGCTCGCCTGTCGGGCGGCGGGCGGTGTTCATCGTGTTGCCGCTCATGACCGTCACCCTCAACTGGCTGCGTTGGGTGGGGGATCCGGCGAACCTTCCAGCGGTGGCTGCGACCACGGTGGCCCTGCTGGCCGTCACGGCGTGGCTGGCCAGAACCGGCGCTCCCGCCTCCGGACCAGCGAAGCGCCTGACAAGCGGTACGTGAGGTCGCCGGGCGGGCCTGCCAGCCGAGCCTCATACGGTGGCGGCCACGCTGCGGCGTCCCTCGGGAAGGTACGAGGCGGCCGGCAGGCAGGCAGGACCCTGCGCAGCGACCGGGTGGCGGAGATCGGGCGACACCGTCATCGGCGCGCACGGCGACCGCTCCGCCTGCGATCTCGCCCTCCATCGCCCACGTCATCCGCCGTAGGCGCCAGGCAGGCCCGTCTCAGCCCGTCGTCCAGTGACGGAGTTTCTCGGGGTTGCGCACGACCCAGATGCGCTTGATCCTGTCGCCTGCGACCTCGAACGCGAACACCGTCACGATGACGCCGTCCTGCTCGGCCACCACCCCGGGCCGCCCGTTGACGGTGCGTTCCAGGTACGTCATGTTGCCGGGCCGCCGGTGGGCGATCTCGATCCAGGCGTGCGCGATCTGTTCGCCGCCTTCGATGGGGTCCAGGAAGGTGATGGCGAGGCCGCCGCCGTCGCCGATCGCCACGGCGTCGGGGTCGAGCAGGCCGATCAGGGCGTTGATGTCCTTGGCCTCCCACGCCCGCTTGAAGTCCCGGACGATGCCGGCCTGCCGGGTCGCCGGGGCCATGGCGGGCTGGGCGGCGCGGATGCGGCGGCGGGCGGAGGAGGCCAGCTGGCGGCATGCCGCGGGGGTGCGGCCGACGATCTCGGCGACTTCGGCGAAGGAGTAGCGGAAGACGTCGTGCAGGACGAACGAGACGCGTTCGGCCGGGGTCATCGATTCGAGGACGACCAGGAAGGCCAGGTTGACCGATTCGTCCAGGGTGACCCGGTCGGCCGGATCGGAGACCGTACCGCCGTCCGCGGGTTCGGGCAGCGGCTCGGGGAGCCATTCGCCCACATAGGTCTCCCGCCGGACCCGTGCCGAGCCGAGCAGGTTCAGGCAGATGCGGCTGGCGACCGTCGTCAGCCAGGCGCCGGGCGACTCGATGGCCTCCTGCTGCCGCCGGGACATGGCGTACCAGCGGGTGTAGGTCTCCTGCACGGCGTCCTCGGCCTCGGCCAGCGAGCCCAGCAGCCGGTAGGCGAGGTTGATCAGGTGACGCCGCTCACTGATGACCACGTCCAGGCCCGGATCGAGCCACCCTCCTCCTGAACCAACGGCATCCGGCCTGTTCTGGCTGGTCATCGTGACGGCTCCCTCGGTCGTGTCTGCCTTCTTCCTGCTCGACAAGACAGCGTGCCGGAATGTGAGGCCGATGCCGTCACCTGACGTTTCCGGGGGCTGTGTTGTCGAACTGCACGCGGACGTCCTGGCCGCCGCGGGAGGGCGCACCAAGCCCCGCCGCCGCATACAGGTCAGCACGTCCGGCCCTCGTTCGACCACGCCGCGTCGTCGCGGCCCCACCTCAGGGGAGCCACTTTGAGTCTGTTCCGGCTTGACGCCAGCATCCGTCCCGGCACCTCGGCCGGCGCCGAACTCGCCGACATCGTGGAAGCCGAATGGACCGCCGCCCACCCGGACGAGCCGGTGGTGCGCCGGCACCTGGGCACCGATCCACTGCCGGCCGACGCCTGGGCCCAGGCCCACCTCGGCGCGTTGACGCCCGACCCCGACCGCTCGCCCGCCCAGCGCGAGGCGCTGGCGTTCGCCGCCTCGCTCGTCGCGGAACTGGCGGCCGCCGAGACGGTCGTCCTCGCCGTGCCGCTGTACAACTTCGGCGTCTCCCAGCACTTCAAGACCTGGGTCGATCTGGTCATCGCCGGGGCGCCCCTGGGCAGCCCGGTGCTCAAGGGCAAGCCGACCGTCCTGGCCACCGTGCGCGGCGGCGGTTACGCCCCCGGCACGCCGCGCGAGGGCTGGGACCACTCCACCCCGTACCTCAGGCGCGTCCTCGCCGACCTGTGGCAGGCCGATCTGACCATCGTCGAACGCGAGCTCACCCTCGCCGCCACCAGCCCAGGCATGGAACACCTGCGCGACCTCGCCGCCGGCCTCCACGCCCAGGCCCTGACCGCGGCCCGCGACGCCGGACGGGCGACCGCGGCCAGGCGCCTCCCGCGAACCGTTTCCCGCTGACCCGAACAGGAGCGACATGTCAATGGATCAGATGGCACGCAACAAGGCGGCGTTCGCCCGTCTGCACGACGCCCAGAGCAGCGGCGACGTCGAGGCCTTCGGCAAGGCGGTCGACGAGGTCGTGCACCCGGACGTGCTGATCCGCACTCCGTTGCCGATCGCCGCAACGGGGGCGGAAGCCCTCAAGCAGGTGGGCGCGATGCTCCTGCACGCGTTCCCCGACCTGCACATCGAGGTCGAGGACGTGATCGCTGAGGGCGACAAGGTCGTCCTCCGCAACACGGTCACCGGGACTCACCGGGGCGAGTACATGGGCGTCCCGCCCACCGGCAGATCCGTCACCTACAGAGAGATCATGATCGTCCGTTTCGCGGACGGCCGGATCGTCGAGACGTGGGGGATCGTCGACGTCCTGGCACAGCTGAGACAGCTCGGCCTGATCCCGTCGTGATCCGGCCATCATGTTGAACGTACGTACAAGTTGTACTAGCGTTCAACATGATGGAGAGCGAGGGGGACCCGATGACGCAGCGACAGTTCAAACGGGCGGGGGCGCGCCAGTGGGCGGGCCTGGGCCTGCTGGCCACGCCGACGGTGCTGCTGGGGCTGGACGTGACCGTCCTGTACCTGGTGGCGCCGAGCATGGCGGCCGACCTGTCACCGTCAGCCACCCAACTGCTGTGGATCATGGATGCCTACGGGTTCCTCGTCGCCGGGTTCCTCGTCACCATGGGCACGCTGGGCGACCGGATCGGACGGCGCCGGTTGCTGCGGGCCGGGATGATCGCCTTCGCGGCGGTCTCGGTGCTCGCCGCGTTCGCCCCCACGGCCGAGCTGCTGATCCTCGCACGAGCCCTGCTGGGGGTGGCCGGGGCGACGCTCATGCCCTCCACGCTGTCGCTGATCTCGAACATGTTCCCCGACGCGCGTCAGCGCGCGGTCGCGATCGGGGTCTGGGCCACGATGTTCGCGCTCGGCATGGCCGCCGGGCCGATCGTGGGCGGCGCCCTGGTGGACTCCTTCTGGTGGGGAGCGCCGTTCCTGGCGGCGGTGCCCGTCGCGTTCGTCGTCCTGGCCGGGGCGCGCGCCCTGCTTCCCGAGTACGCGGCCCCGTCCGGCGGCCGGCTCGACCTGGTCAGCGTGGGCCTGTCCCTGGCGGCGATCCTGCCGGTCATCTACGCCGTCAAGCACATCGCCTCCGAGGGGCCCGGCGGCCCGGCCCTCGCCTGCGCCGGAGCGGGCGTTCTGGCCGCGATCGTGTTCGTACGCCGCCAACGCCGCCTGCCCGACCCGCTGCTGGACGTGACGCTGTTCGGCAACCGGGCCTTCGTCGTGGCCCTGGGCGTGCTGCTCATCGGCCTGGCCGGGGTCGGGGGGTCGATGTACCTGGTCACGCAGTACCTCCAGCTCGTCGAAGGGATCACCCCCTTCGACGCGGGGCTCTGGATGGGACCGCCGGCGCTGGCCATGTTCGCCGCCGCCATCGGTGCTCCGCTGGTCGCCCGGCGCTTCCGTCCCGGCTCGGTCATGGGCGCCACCCTGGGGGCGTCCCTCGCCGGCTACGCGCTGCTCGCCACCGCGGGGCTCGACGACGCGGTCCCCGTGGCGGCCGGCTTCACGTTCGTCTACCTCGGGCTGGGCGCCCTCGCCGCCCTGGGCACCGACATGGTGGTGGGCGCGGTGCCGGCCGCGCGGTCCGGGTCGGCGGCGTCGCTCTCCGAGACGGTCCAGGAACTCGGCATCGCTATCGGCGTCGCCGTGCTCGGCAGCCTCACCACCGCCGTCTACCGCACCCAGGTGACGGTGCCCGAAGGTCTGACGCCGGAGAGCTCCGGCCCGCTCACCGACAGCCTGAACGCGACCGTGGCGATCACCGGCAGGCTTCCGCCCGGGACCGTCGAGGCGGCCCGGCACGCCTTCACCACCGGGCTCAACGTCGCCTCCCTGGTCGCGGGGGTCGCCATCGCCGCCGCCACGGCGCTGTGCCTGGCGATGCTGCGCCACGTGCCCCCGCTCGGGGCGGAGCGGCCTCGCGACACCGACGTTTGAACGATGGTCCGACTATCCTGGGGCTCGTGCCGAGGAGCAGCAAGGACGACACCGCCGACGACGGCGAGCACGTCGACGGACGCCGCGCACGTGGCGAGAAACGACGCGCGGAGATCATCGAGGCCACCCTCGCCGTGGTGACCCGCGACGGCGCGGCCGGCGTCACCCATCGCACGGTCGCCAAGCAGGCCGGCACCACGACGTCCCTGAGCACCTACTACTTCGCCACCCTCGACGACCTGCTCGTCGCCGCCCTCACGAGTGTCGCCGACGCCTACACCGCCCGCATCCGCGACATCATCGACACCCCCGGCGACAAGCTCAGCGGCCTGGCCCACCTCATCGCCGAGTCCGCCGGCTCCGGACGTGAACGCGCCCTGGCCGAACGCGAGCTGGCGACCCTGGCCGCCCGCCGCCCCGCCCTGCGCCCCGTGGCACGACGCTGGCGGCAGAACATCGCCGAACTCGCCACCACGCTGACCGACGACCCCGCCGCCGTCGCCGCCCTCGTCGCGGCGTCCGACGGCCTGTGCACCGCGATCCTCCTCGACAACGTGCCCGCCGACCCTGAGCACATCCAGGCCGTCCTGCAACGAGCCGTCCGCAACTGAGCGTCCAGGCATGCCCTGAAGGGACGCCGCCGCGGAAGGGCTTCACGTCATGCGGAGGATGACCTTGCCGGTGGTGCGGCGGGTGGTCAGGGCGGTGAGGGCGGCGGCTGCCTGGTCGAGCGGGTATTCGGCGCCCACCGTGGGGTGGACGCGTCCCGAGGCGGCCAGGGCGAGCAGGTCGTGCAGGGGCTCGGCGGCACGGCTGCCGGGGAGGCGCAGGTGGGCGCCCAGCCAGTAGCCGCCGACGGTGATGTTGCGCTCGCTCAGGATGCCGGGGTCGATGGGGGCGGCGTCGATCCCGCCGGAGGTGCCGTAGGCGATCAGGCGGCCGAAGGGGGCCAGCGCACAGGGGGCTGCCTCGAAGACGGGGCCGCCGACGGCGTCGAGGATCACGTCGGCCAGGGCGCCGTCGTTGGCTTCGCGGACGCGCTCGGCGTAGCCGTCGGCGTCGCCGGGGATCGCGGCGTCGGCGCCGAGCCGGCGGACCAGGGCGCGCTTGCCGGGGGTGGAGGCGGTGCCGACGACCCGTCCGGCGCCGAACTCCTTGGCCAGCTGGATCGCCAGGTGGCCGACGCCTCCGGCTGCGGCGTTGACGACGACGGTTTCGCCGGGGCGGACCCGCGCGGCCGTACGCAGCAGGTGCCAGGCGGTCAATCCCTGGACCAGGAGGGCGAGCGCGGCGCCCGCGGAAAAGTCCTCGGGAATCTCGACCGGATCCTGCACCAGCGCCTTGGTGGCGAACGCGCCACTGGCGAAGGCAAGCATGCGGCGACCGTCCGCGGCCCGGCCGACGACCTCGCCGCCCGGGATGAACGGCAGTTGCGGCGGCAGGTAGGTGCCGCGCAGGCGTTCGGCGTCGGCGAAGTTGAGACCGGCGGCCTCGATGTCAAGGAGGATCTGGCCGGGGCCCGGCGTCGGGTCGGGAAGGTCGGCGGGGGTCAGGACATCGGGTTCGCCGAGGCGTTCCGCAACCATTGCTCTCATGCCGTCAACGCTAGGAGCCGGGCGGTTGCGCAGGTAGCGGGCGGGATTTGTGGATGATGCGGAATGCATGAAGAGTCTTCATGCATTCCGGCGGCGGCGTCACCCGGGCAGGGGCTCGGTCGCCGGCAGTGCTCGTGCGGGTGGGTTGTCGGGGGCCGGCCCGGGGTTCACACATGGCTCCTTCGCTCGCCGGTTCCACAGCGCGACGGACCGGATCAGGCGAGCAACCGGTCGACCAGCCCGTCGAGGTAGTCAGGGGTGAGCGGCCCCGCGTTGAACAGGACGCGCATGTAGATCGGCGCCAGGAGATGGTCCAGCACCTCCAGCACGTCGGGCGGGTTCTCGCCGCGGGCGCGGGCGCGATCGAGCACGGCCTGCAGCTGGCTGGTGCGGTCGGCCAGAAGCTCGTCGCGCGCCTGCAGGCCCTGCTGGCCCTCGCCGGACAGCGCGAGGGTCAGCCGCACCAGCGCCAGGCCGTCGGGACCGGTGACCTCGCGGGCCACGTTGGCGGCGTGGGTGCGCAGGTCGCCGGCCAGGCTGCCGGTGTCGGGCATCGGCGACTGCGCGTTGAGCCGGGTCAGCAGCACATCGCTGAGCAGGGCCTGGAGGTTGCCCCACCGGCGGTAGAGGCTGGTGTCGGCCACGCCCGCGCGGGCCGCGATGTCGCCGATCGTGAAATGTCCGTAGCCGCGCTCCCTGACCAGCTCGGTCACGGCTTGATGCACTGCCGCGCGGACCCGGGCGCTGCGCCCGCCGGGCCGCTTGGCCCGCCCCTGCTCATCCATGCGTCCCACCTTAACGCAGTTGGGACTTGCGTTAGAGCCTGAGAGGGTTTACGTTAACGCAGTCACTAACTGCTTTTAGGAGAGATGCACATGAGAGCGTTGCTCACCCTGACCTGCGCAGGTCAGTTCATGGTGCTGCTCGACAACACGATCGTCGGCGCCGCCCTCCCTGACATGCAGCAGCGGCTGCACATCGAGCTGACCGGTCTGCAGTGGATCGTCGATGCCTACGTGCTGCTGGTGGCCATGCTGTTGCTGTCGGGCGGCGTCTTCGCCGACCGGTTCGGCCGCCGGCGGGTGTTCCTGGCCGGGGTGGTGGTGTTCACGGCCGCCTCGGTGGTGTGCGCGCTCGCGCCCTCGATCGGCTGGCTGATCGCCGGACGGGTGCTGCAGGGCGTCGGGGCCGCGGCGCTGAGCCCCGCCTCACTGGCGCTGCTCACCGCCGCGTATCCCGCCCCGAAGGAGCGCGTCAGGGCGATCGGATTGTGGGCCGGATTCAGCGGCCTCGGCCTGGCCGCCGGACCGCTGGCGGGCGGGATCCTGGTGGAGTCCTTCGGCTGGCCCGCCATCTTCCTGGTCAACGTGCCCATCGGGGCGGTCCTGCTGCTGGCCGGGCTGCGCGCGCTGGGGGAGTCCCGCAACCCGAGCGCGCCGCCGATCGACGTCCCCGGCACGGTCCTGTCCGCCGCGGGCGTGGGCGCTGTGACCTACGGCCTGATCGAGGGCGGCTCCCGAGGCTGGACCTCGCCGATGATCCTGGGCAGCTTCGCCGCCGGGCTGGCGCTCCTGGCCGCGTTCGTCGTGGTCGAGGGTCGGGTGGCGACGCCGATGCTGCCGCTGCGGCTGTTCCGTCAGCGGCTGTTCACGGTGTCGAACACGGCGATGGTCGTGGTCGGGTTCGCGCTGATGGGGTCGTCGTTCTTCTTCTCCCAGTTCTTCGTGTACGTCCAGGGCACTTCGATCCTGGTCGCCGGGCTGCAGACCCTGCCCGTCTCGCTGGCCATGGTGATCGTCAGCCCGTACGCGGGCCGGCTCGCGGCCAGGTACGGCTTCCGCGTCTTCGCCGGCATCGGCCTGGCGCTGGCCGGGCTGGGGCTGCTGGCGCTGGGGTTCGTCCACGCCGATACCGGCTACGGGAACGTGTGGTGGCGGCTGGCGGTCGTCGGCATCGGGTTCGCTCTCACCATGTCACCGCTGACCGGGGCTGCCATCCAGGCGGTCAGCCCGCAGGAGGGCGGCCTCGCCTCGGGCGTCGCCAGCACCACCCGGCAGATCGGCGCGGTGCTCGGCGTGGCGGTGCTCGGGGCGATCGTGCACACGCGGGAGGTTGGCGGAGCCTCGTTCGAGTCCGGCCTCAACAGCGCCTTCCTCGTGGCGGGTGCCGTGACGCTGGCCTGCGCCGTCTTCACCGGCCTGTGGCTGGCCGCGGCCCGGACGCCGAGCGGCGTCCGGGCGAACAGTCAGGAGGCCAAGCAGTCAGCGAGCGTCCGCTGACGGCTCGTCCCGGCCGTCGACCTTCTCCGGCGGCAGGGGGGCCGCTCCACCCCGGTAAGGATTGTCAGTGGCGTCTGCGACCGTGTGCCGCGTGGGTGAGCTGGTCGAGCGGGTGGATGAACAGGACCGCGTGCTGGAGGTCGTGGAGCGCGCAGAGGCGGTGCGCCGGCGGTGGATGCATCGGATCGCGACGACGATCTGCCGCGATCCGACGGGGCGGATCCTTGTGCTGCGCCGGGCCGAGGAGCATGTTCGCTTTCCCGGCCACTATGACGTGCTGGTCGGGGGCGCCGTGGGCGTGGGCGAATCGTATGAGGACGCGGCGGCCCGGGAACTGGTCGAGGAACTGAGCGTCGGCGTTCCGGTCCGTTTTCTGTTCCGGTTCCTGTGCCGGGCCGGGATCAGCCCTGTCTGGTTCGGGGTGCACGAGGCCCTGGTCGCCGAGCCGTTGGCTCCGGACCCGTCCGAGATCGCTTGGCATGCCTGGGTCACGGAGCCCGAACTGCGGAAGGTGGTCGATCGAGGGCCTTTCGTCCCAGCCGGACGACAAGCCCTGCACCGATATCTCGGCTGCCTTCTCGACGGCATCGCCATCCGCCTCGGCACCTGAGCTGCTGCGGTTCGCGACGCCGCTCAGCGGCAGGCGCTTGGGCCACGTCCAGCCGCACCTCGCCGTGAGGCTGGACGTGCTGCCAGAACAGCGGGGTCAGCCCGCGCCGGTCGGCGGATGTCCGGGGGCTTGAAAGCGCGTTGCAGGCGGTCAGCCGCTCA
This sequence comes from Nonomuraea sp. NPDC049655, assembly GCF_044465465.1. Taxonomy (NCBI): domain Bacteria; kingdom Bacillati; phylum Actinomycetota; class Actinomycetes; order Streptosporangiales; family Streptosporangiaceae; genus Nonomuraea; species Nonomuraea sp. NPDC049655. The sequence goes on along the minus strand of NZ_JBITLS010000003.1, from coordinate 705,594 downwards.
ATGGTGCTCAAGTCCCCATACAACAGGAGGTTCCGATGAACCGCAGCTTGCGCGCCCTGTTCGGCCTCACCGCCACCGCCGCGACCATCGCCCTGACCGTCCCGGCCATGAGCAGCGCCGCGAACGCGTCGCCGGCCTCGCCTTCCGACCTCGACAACACCAGCCACGCCCGGGATCTCGCGCAGGCGCGTTCCTTCCTGTTCACCTACACCTTCAACAACCACCTCAAGGTCGCCGGCGGCAATTTCACCGTCGACCACCGCGTCTTCGTGACCGTCAAGTTCAACAACGGCGTCACGAAGTTCTCCAGGTGGGTGATCGCCCGCACCCACCCCGTCACCCCCGGCGGCGCCGTCTACGTGGAGACGACCATCGCCGCCCCCTGCTCCGGCAGCAAGAACGGCTACGCTCAGGCCTACGACGAGGCCACCCGCACCTGGTCGGCGCGTCTGCCGGTGACGATCTGCCAGCGCATCGACTGACGGCCGGCCGCACAGCCATCGTGTTCGAGCGGCTCGGCACGGACACGCCCCGCGAGCCCTACAGTCTGGCAACATGCCTGGCGGCCAGGGGTGTCTCGGGTGGTCAGAGGGTCGTTACGGCATGCCAGGTGGTTCAAGAGGCGCTGGCGCACGCTTGCGACGCCGCGTACGGCGCGAAGGCCCGCGTACACGTCAGCTTCGATTGACGTCCGACGCCTGCCGTCTCGGTACTGTGGCTTCGCATGACCGACACCGAGATCGAGATCACCGCTGACCTGGTCCGTGACTTGCTGCGGGAGCAACATCCAGACCTCGCCGGGATGGCCGTCCGGGAGGTGGCGGGGGGTTGGGGCAACCAGATGTGGCGCCTCGGGGACGAGTTGGCCGTGCGCATGCAGCGCATGGACCCCACCCCGGAGCTCCAGCTCAAGGAGCGGCGGTGGCTACCCGTGCTGGCCCCGCGTCTGCCGCTGCCGGTGCCGACCCCTGTGCGGTTCGGCGAACCGTCCGGGCGCTTCCCCAAGCACTGGACCGTGATGACGTGGGTCGCCGGTGAGCCGCTGGACCACGGCTCGATCAGCAGGGCCGCCCACGCGGCCGACACGCTGGCGGGCTTCCTGCGGGCGCTTCATGTGGAGGCGCCCGCCGAGGCCCCCGCCAGTGCGGACCTCGGCGCTCACCCCAAGAGGTGCACGAGCGGCTTCGAACACTTCTTGCAGGCCGTCGACCCCGGCGCCGTCGGCGATGTCGGCGCCGTCCGTGACGTGTGGGCCGATGCGGTCGCCGCCCCCGAGTGGGCGGGCCCGCCGGTTTGGGTGCACGGCGACCTGCATCCCGCGAACGTCGTCGTCTCGGACGGAACGCTCGCGGGCATTGTCGACTTCGGTTCCTTGTTCGCCGGCGATCCGGCGTGGGACCTGGCCGCCGCATGGGTGCTGCTCCCCGCGGGCGCGGCCGCACGCTTCTTCGACGCGTACGGACACGCGGACGAGGCGGCGATCCGGCGCGCCCGCGGGCTGGCCGCCTTGAAGAGTCTCTTCCTGCTGCTCATGGGGCAGAACGGAGATCGCGGCCTGCCCGGCGGCAAGCCGCACTGGGGGCCTGCGGGACGGGCGGCGCTCGATCGGGTGCTGAAGGGCGTGTGAGACACGCCACGGCCTGCGCCGGGACGGTTCCGTCACCGGAAGACGTGGACGTTCTCGCGAACCCAGTCGTGGAGGGTCAGCGGAGCCCGGCCGGTGAGCCTTTCGACGGTGTCGAAGACCTTCCGGTCCCGGGCCGCCGATTGGCGCTTGAGCTCCAGCAGCGCCTCCAGACGGGGCCCCGACCAGCCGAGGCGGTCGAACTCCGCCCGGGTCTCGGCTGCACTGCGTTCGACGAGCTTGATCGGCCGGTCCAGGATCTGCCCGATGACGTCGGCCTGGTCACGCGGTGAGAGGGCCTGGCCGCCGGTGAGGGTGTAGGCCCGGCCGTCGTGGCCGGGCGTGGTCAGGACGTGCGCGGCGACGGCGGCGATGTCCCGTGGATGGATCATCGCGGAGACGGGGTCGCCTTCGGTGACGTACATGGTGTGCTCGGCGGCGATGGTCGGCGCGTAGCCGTGCAGGTAGGCCATGAAGGTGCCGGGGCGCAACATCGTCCACGGCAGGCCGGAGTCCATGACGACCTGTTCGCCGAACCGATGGCCGGTGCTGATGGGATCGGTGGCGTCGAAGGTGACGCCGCTGGTGGACAGCTTGACCAGATGGGAGACCCCGGCCCGGGCCGCCGCGGCGACCAGGTCGCGTTCCTGGACGGGGCCGTCCGGGCCGTACCCGGGCGGCAGGACGAATGCCGGGGTGGTGCAACTCGACCGGTGACGCCTACGCCACGTCCGGTCCGCGCAGCCGGGCCGGGTCGGCTGCGCGCGCGGCCGTCTTGCCGTCCAGGCGCCGGCCTTGCCCGTACGCCGCGGCGAAGGCGGCCTCGCCCAGCGCGGCCCGCCCTCGGCGGCTGAGTTCGCCGACCTGCCGATCGGTGCGGTCATGAGCGCCGCGCAGCCGGGACGCGGCGCCGAGCAGGACGGCCGAGTCGTGATGCCGTCCGTGCGCCTCGGCGAGCGCGGCGGCGTTCACCGCCACCAGCGACAGGATCGGCAGGTCCCCGGTCCGCGAAGCCGCCGCGTACGCCTTCTCCAGCGCCTTCTCCGCGCCGGCCGGGTCGCCGGTCTCCAGGCAGAGCCAGGCCCGCGCGCTGCCGACCAGCGTGCGCACGTGGTCACCGGCGAACGTGGCGTCGCCGTCGAGGTCACCGGCGAACGTGGCGTCGCCGTCGAGGTCCCGTTCGGCGTCGTCCAGCAGTGCGCGCGCCCGGTCCAGGTCGCCGAGCCGCACCCGGAAGCCGGCCTCCCACGCGTCGAACAGGGCCCGCAGCTCCGTCGAGGCCGCCCGCCGCACCCGCTCGCGGGCCGACTCGATCATCGCGATCGCCAGGACGGTGTCGCCGCGCCGCAGGTGCAGGTCGATCCGGCGCAGGTCGCTGAAGACCTGGTCGCCGAGGTTGAGCGAGCCGAACTCGGCGGCCAGCGACCGGGCGTCGCGCAGGTCGGCCAGCGCGCCGTCGAGGTCGCCGTCGTACTGCCGCAGCTGGGCGCGCATCGGTGACCGAGGCGAGATCGACCATCCGGACGTCGTCGCCGTACTCGTCGAGGTGCCGGCGGGCGGCCTCGACGGCTAGCCGCGTCTTGCCGGCGCCACCGGGACCGAGCACGGTCACCAGGCGCCCGGCGGCGAGCAGCGCGTCGATCCGGGCGAGGTCGTCGTCGCGCCCGATGAAGCCGGTCAGCGGCGCGGGCAGGTTGCTCGGCCGGCCCCGTGCGGCCCCGGCCACCGAGGCGGGCCGCTCGGCGCGCAGCAGCCGCAGGTGGCGCTCGCGCAGCGCGGCGCCCGGATCGGCGCCGAGCACGCCGGCCAGGGTTTCGCGGACCCGCTCGTACCGGACGAGGGCCTCGGCCTGGCGACCCTGGGCGGTGAGCGCGTCCATGAGCAGCGCGGCGGCCCGTTCGTGGACGGGGTGCTCGGCGAGCAGGGCGGTCAGGCGGTCGGCGGCCGCGTCGGCGCGGCCCAGCGTCAGCTCGGCGTCGGCGAGGTCGGCGACGGCTTCGATCGAGGCGTGGGCCAGCTGGGCCGCGGCGGCGGGCGCCACCGCGGCGACCGCCGGGGGCTCGGCGCCGGGACGGTCGCCCCACAGCGCCACGGCCTCGGCGAGCAGGGCCGCCGCGGCGTTCGTGGCGCCGGCGCGCACGCGGTCGCGGCCGGCGGCGGCGAGCTGCTCGAACCGCAGCGCGTCCACGTCGGCCGCGTCGATGTCGAGCCGGTAGCCGCCGGTGACCTGCGTGACGGCGCCGGCCGAGCCGAGGGCCCGGCGCAGCCGCGAGACCAGGGCCTGCAGGGCGTGGGCGGGGCCGGCGGGCAGGCCCTCGGCCCAGATCGCGTCGAGCAGGACGCCCTGCTCGACCACCCGCCCGCCGGCGAGCGCCAGCCGGGCGAGCAGGCCCTGCAGCCGGGCGCCCGGAACGGGCAGGGCGGCCTCGCCGCGGCACGCCTGGAAGGCGCCGAGCAGCGTGACGCGAAGCGGCGCATACCCGTCCATCCGCCAATCTTCGCGTGCACCGCCTCAAGTGCCCAAATCACGGCAGGACGGGGGCGCCCCCGCCGTGTGAGCGCCGTGTGCGCCCCGTGTGAGCGGCCCGCGTCAGTCTTCAGGCTCGGAAAGGAGTTCTGATGCATGACGTAGTGATCGTGGGCGCGGGCCCGGTCGGTCTTTTCCTCGCCTGCGAGCTCGGCCTCGCGGGCTGCTCCGTCCTGGTGCTTGAGCGGGAGGCGGAGGCCGGTTCCCCGTGGAAGGCGGATCCGCTCGGGATGCGGGGTCTGTCCGCCGCGTCGGTCGAGGCGTTTCACCGGCGGGGGATGGTGCAGCCGCTGCTGAAGGCGTCGGGCGTCGGTGATCGTCCCGGCGCGGAAGGGCCGGCGCGTCCCCGTGGTGCCGGGCACTTCGCCGGGATGATGCTGGATCCGGCCAAGGTGGATGTCGCCGCCCTGCCGTTCCGGGTTCCCGGCCCGGCGGCGGAGGGCGTGATGACCAGCCTCGAAGCGGTCGAGACGGTGTTGTCCGAGCGGGCCTCCACGCTCGGCGTGGAGGTCAGGCGCGGCGTCGCGGTCTCCGCCATCGCGCAGGACGAGGACGGCGTGGCCGTGCGCGCCGGCGGGCACGAGTACGCGGCGCGCTGGGTCGTCGGCTGCGACGGCGGACGCAGCACGGTGCGCGGGCTCGCGGGCTTCGCGTTCGTCGGCACCGAGCCGCAGTTCACCGGCTACGTCGTGCTCGCCACCGTCGCCGATCCCGGGAAGCTGCGCCCCGGGTTCAACCTGACGCCGACAGGCATGTACCTCCGGACGCCCGCCGAGGGGTACGTCGGCATGCTGGAGTTCGACGGCGGAGCGTTCGACCGCTCACAGCGGCCGACGCGCGACCATCTCCAGGCGGTCCTGCGCCGGGTCTCCGGCACCGACGTGACGCTGACCGACGTACATCTCGCCTCAAGCTTCACCGATCGGGCGAAGCAAGCGACGACCTACCGGCGGGGGCGCGTCCTGCTCGCGGGCGACGCCGCGCACATCCACTCTCCCCTCGGGGCGCAGGGGCTCAACCTCGGCATCGGCGACGCCATGAACCTGGGCTGGAAGCTCGCGGCGACCGTGCACGGGCACGCGCCGGACGGGCTTCTCGACACCTACACCGCCGAGCGCCGTCCGATCGGCGCCCGGGCGCTCGACTGGACGCGCGCCCAGACGGCGGTCATGCGACCGGACGCGCACGGCCAGGCGATCCAAGGTGTCGTTCGCGACCTGATCGGGACCCGTGACGGAACGACGTACGTGTTCGAGCGGGCATCGGGATCGTCGATCCGCTACGACCTCGGCGGCGACCACCCGCTGACCGGCCGCAACGCCCCTGACGTCCGTCTTGAGGACGGCACTCGCCTCGGCGACCTGATGCGGGACGGACGAGGCGTGGCACTCGACTTCGGCGTCGACCGGCGTCTGCGCGATCCGGCGACGGGCTGGGAGAGCCGGATCCGGTACGCGGCCGGGGCGGCGAGAGACGACCTCGGAGCGGCCGCGGTGCTCGTCCGGCCGGACGGCGTGGTCGCCTGGGCGGGCGACCCTGATCGTGCAGCGTTCGAGCGGGCCGCGAGCCGCTGGTTCGGCCGTCCGATGAGCGGTGACTGCGGGCGGCGGGACAGCGACGAGGGCCTCGGGTCCGGCTACCCGCTGCGCATCGCGGGGGAGTGATCCAGGCCGTGCGCCGGCTCGCCCGCGAGCACGGCGCGCACCTGCTCGCCGCGGACGGCATGTTCGCCGAGCCGGCCGCGACGACCGGGCCTTAGTACTGGGCCGTGGACCGGGCCTGAGTGCTGGGCCGTGGACCGGGCCTGAGTGCTGGGCCGTGGACGGCGTGCACCCGACTCCGGCCGGTCACGCCGCGCTCGCGGCGGCCTGGTTGCGCCTGGTCGCGTGACCGGGGCCTGTGGGCGTCAGGCGGTCGGGGTCACGGGGATGCACACGGCGTAGACCGTGCAGGTGTGCGTCCCATTGCGTCCTCCGTGGACCGTTCGCCTCCTGGCGCTCGACGCACGTCACGTGCCAGGAAGAGAGCTTGGGCAAGGCGAATCCCCCAAAAAGGCCGCATCGTGGATGCGCTCAGGCCGTAGGCGCGGTCGCGCGCACGAAGTCCGTCACCGGAGTCGGTGTGATCTGCGGGTACCGGTCGTTGTCGAGGGCGGCGAACTTCCCCTTCCCCGTCACCATGCACCACTGGTACTGGAGAGCGACGTAGTCGAACGGGTTCCGGGTTCGGGCGGCTTGGCGTTCGATCTCCGCGCGCAGCTCGTCGGCGGTGCCGAGGTGCCGCAGCTCCAGAGTGCGGCCCGAGCCGCGCTGGACGGCCTCGTGGAACTGCCGCATGGACAGCACGTCACCGGCGAAACGCAGCGTGCCGATGGCCTGCCGGTCCAGGGCGACGGCGGCGGTGTAGGCGGCGGTGTCGGACACCGAGGTCAGGTCTAGCGGCTGATCGGGGTCGCCCCAGTGCGACAAAGTGCCCCGCTGCCAGTCGACCAGGCCCATGAAACCGACCATCACCTCGTAGAACGCGCCGTTGAGCACGGAGATCACCTCAAGGCCGGCGTCGGCGTACGCGGCGGCGGCACGGCGACGCCAGTCGGTCATGACGTTGTCGCCGTCGTCGAGCTTGGTCAGGTCGATGGCGAAGTCGGAGGGGACGAACCGGCGGGCGCCGGCCTTCGCGGCGGCGCGCGCCAGGTTGGCCTGGCCGTCCACGATCACGTCGGGGCCGCCTTGCACGACCGAGACGACGGTGACGGCGTCGCCGACGGCCTCGGCCAGCACCTCGGCCGGGTCGGTGACGTCGCCTTCCGTCACCTCCACGCCGCGCGACCGCAGCGCTGCGAGCGCGGCCCGCTTGCTCGCGTCGGCGCCGGGCCGGACCAGGGCGCGGACGGCGGCGCCCTGGTCGAGAAGGGAGCTGACGATCTGACGGCCGAGCAGTCCGGTGGCGCCGGCCACGAAGACCTTCGAGGCAGTGGGCACGATCACTGGCTCCTTTCGAGAGCGAATCGGTGTTTCGCCCAGGCCGGTAACGGCTCTTGGGGCGTCATGGCGTCCGTGCTGGACCCAGGAGGGAGAAGGAGCTTGCCGGCTGATGGCGCGAATTTCCGCAGCGCGGCAGCGAGCCTGGTGCTGTGTTTTCGTTCTATCCGCGACGCGGGGTCATGCGCCCTTTTTGATCGCCTCGGCGAAGGCGGCGAGACCGTCGGCCAGATGCTCGATGTCGGACGGTTCCCAGCCCTCCATGAGCGCGGCGACGGCGGTCGTCCGGGCCTTCCAGAGTTCGCGGATGGCGAGCTTGCCCTCGCGCGTGACGCTCACCAGCCTGGCCCGGGCGTCGTCCGGGTCGGGCTGCCGCTCGATGAACCCGCGCGACTCCAGGCGTTTGGCGGGGGGCGAGAGCGTGGACTTGTCCACCTCCATCAGTTCGGCCAGCACCGACAACCGCACGGGGGCGTGCAGGGAGATCTGCGCGAGCAGGGTGTAGTCGCCCAGCGACAACTCCAGCCCGGAGGCGGCCATGATCCGTCGCCGCGTCGTCGGGGCGAACATCCAGTTGCCCACGGTGGCCAGCGCCGCCGCCACCCGATCGGTGGCCTCGCGCAGCCGGACGTCGCCGTTCTCCGTCGTTCCTGACACCCCGGCCTCCTCCCGCCATTAGTTGGTTGGCTCAAACCAACTATAGGGAAGGGTGGCGGTTCATGCAAGTGCATTCACCGTGCCGGTCGAGGCGAGAATCGTGGTGACGGCCACCGGCGCGGCGACCGTGCACGACCTGGTCAACGGCAGGAGTTTCCCGTGATGGACGACGTCAACCAGGGTCCTGTGTGTTCTCGGGATCGCCGAGGACTGTTTCGAGGCGCCCAGGCCCTGCGCGTCCCCGGGATGGCGAGGACTTTACGGCTGGCGGTCGCGCAGAGCACGGTGGCCGAGGACCCCACCGATCCCGGCGCGCTGCGGGCGAGTGGCGCGCAGGTGCGCGACCTGATGCGGTGCTGCACGAGGAGGCCGAGTCGATCGCCGACCTGGCAGGACGACTCGGGCTCTGGGTGGCCTTCGGCTCGATCCACCCGCTGACCCCGCCGAACCGGCCGCACAACAGCCTGTACGTGCTCTCCGACCAGGGCCGGCTGGTCACGCGCTACGACAAGCGGTTCTTGTCGAACACCGAGGTGTCGTTCCTGTACGCGCCCGGTTCGTCCCCGGTCGTCTTCGAGATCGACGGCATCCGGTTCGGGTGCGCACTGTGCATCGAGGCCGAGTTCCCCGAGGTGTTCGCCGAGTACGAGCGCCTGGACGTGGACTGCGTGCTGCTGTCGGTGATGGTCGACGACGCGGCGCGAGCGGTCGTCGCGCAGGCGTACGGAAGGCTGTACGGCTACTGGCTCGGGTACTCCGTCCCGGCGCAGTTCAGCGCGACCGTCCCGTCAGGGGTCGTCGCGCCGGGCGGCCGCTGGCTCGCGCGCTGTCCGGCAGACGGCCGACCGGCCCTGGCCGTGGCAGATCTCGACCTGGACGCGACGGACGCCGACACCGACGTGTCGGTCCGCCTGGCCCGGCCCTGGCGACGCCTGGCACGCGCCGGACTCTATGACGATCACCTGGTGCCGGAAGATCCCCGCAGCGGGACCCGCACGGCATTCTGACCGTCGTCACGCGCCACCCGGCGACCCGAATGTGCGGCTGTCACCGCGACCCGGGGGACGATCTGTCGACGGCGTGGAGAAACCGGGCGCCCCAGTCTCTGAGATGATCGACGAACTCCGGTGATTCCAGCACCTCGAACTCCGCGCCGATGTTGCCCAGGGCCTGCGTGGGCCAGTCCAGGCTGGTGGAGGTCATCGTGAGCCGGCATCGATCGGGGGCGACCGGTTCGATCGCGCCCCATTGGCCGGCCGTCCGGCGTACCTGTTCCGCCGGTGCGTGAACCAGCGCGACGACGGTCCTGGCGGCGGGAACCTGGGCCGCGGTGCGGACGAACGCGGCGGCGTCCCCGCCGGGCAGCGGCCGTGGCAGGAAGGAGGCGCCGGTGTTGCGTGGCTGGGCCAGCCGGTCGAGGCGGAAGCTGCGCCAGTCGTGCCTGGTCAGGTCGTAGGCCACCAGATACCAGCGGCCCCCGAGCGCGACGAGGCGATGGGGCTCCACTACGCGTTCGGTGCGCGCGCCGGCGCGTGCGACGTAGTCGAAGCGCAGCCTTTCCTGGTCCCGACACGACTGCGCGATCATCGTCAGCACCTCCGCCGGGATCACCGGCCCGGCCGAGGCCGCCGAGACGGTCATCGCGCGCAGCGCGTTCACCCGAGCCCGCAGGCGGGGCGGCAGGACCTGCACCACCTTGGTCAGCGCGCGCACCGCCGCCTCCTCCAGCCCTGCGATGCCGCTCTGCGCCGCGTCTCCCATGCCGACCGCCAGCGCGACCCCTTCTTCGTCGTCGAGCAGCAACGGCGGCAGGACGGCCCCGGGCGCCAGCTGGTAGCCGCCGTCGGTGCCCCGGGAGGCGTGCACGGGATAGCCCAGCTCGCGCAGGCGATCGACATCGCGGCGAAGTGTGCGTTCCGACACGCCGAGCCGCTCGGCCAGATCCGCGCCCGGCCAGTGGCGGTGCGTCTGCAGCAACGACAGCAGGGTGAGGGTGCGGGAACTGGTGTTGGCCATATCGCCATTATCCGCATACTTCCGGTCAGAAACTGGCCGGAAGCCTTCCTAGAGTGGTCTCCGTGATCACTCAAGAGGTTCAGTTGACCGCCCAGATCGCCGCCGTACCGGGCCCCGAGCACTTCACCGTCGCTCCCGCCGAGATCGAGGGGGAGGTCGTGGTCCGTACCGACTATCTGGGGCTGGCCGCCACCTTTCTCGAACTCATGCGCGCCGACTGCCACCTTCCGATCCCGGCCTGGCAGCCCGGCCGGCGGGTGGGCGTCATGGCGATCGGCACCGTGCTGCGCTCGGCGAGCCCTGACCTGCGGGAGGGCGACCTGGTCCAGTCGATGAGCGGCTGGAGCACGCACTCGGCGGGACCGGCGGCCTCCTACGTCAAGCTCGACCCGGACGCCTATCCCGACCCGACCTACCACCTGGCCCAGGGCCCGACCGCCTACCACGGCGTCGCGGACGTGGCCAAGGTCGGCGAGGGCGACGTCGTCTTCGTCTCCGGCGCGGCCGGCGGTGTCGGCTCGCTGGCCGGGCAGATCGCCCGCAACCTGGGCGCCAGGAAGGTGATCGGCAGCGCGGGCAGCCAGGCCAAGGCCGACTACCTCGTGGACGAACTCGGCTTCGACGCCGCCTTCGACTACCACCACGACCCGGTCGCCGCGCTCAAGGAACTGGCCCCGGAGGGCATCACCGTCTTCTTCGACACCGTCGGCGGCGCGTTGTACGACGCCGCGCTCGAAGTCGCCGCGCCGGGCGCCAGGTTCGCCCTGTGCGGATCGTTGTCCACCCAGCTCGGCGCCGCCGCCGACCGTTTCCCCGCGCCCGACCGCGACGCCGCCCTGGCCAGGGACGTCGAGCTGCTGCCGTTCTCCTGCCACCACACCCCCGACCAGATCGCCGCCTGGCACCGCCACTTCCGCACAGCGCTCGACCAGGGCCGGTTCGTCTACCCGCGGACCGTCGTCGAGACCGGCATCGACGGCGTGCCCGGCGCGTTCCTGGCCCTGCTGCGCGGCGAGTACCGCGGCAACGTCTCGGTGCGGCTGGTATGACCGTCCTGTCCCGCCGGGCGCTCAACCGGGCCCTGCTCCAGCGGCAGCTCCTGCTGGAGCGGACCGACCTGACTCCGGTCCGGTTTCCTGCGCAGCACGATGCACCTCGCCGCAGCCGACGACTTCCGTCGGCTGCGGCCGGTGCTGCAGCCCGTCCTGAACCGCACCGCCGACTCGGCGCACTTCCGGCGCAACAACGCCGGGCTCGACCCCGACACGCTGGTGGCCGAGGGACGCGCCCTGCTGCGGACCGGGCCGCTGCCCAGGAAGGAGCTCGCCGGGCGCCTCGCGTCCCTCCATCCGGGCCGCGACGGCCGGGTCCTGGCAGGTGAGGTCGAGCTGCGCACCCCGCTCGTCCACGATCCGGCCACCGCATCCTGGGGCGGGTGGGGGACCCGCTCATCGATCACCGTCAGCGCCGCCCCGGTCGAGGCTCCGCAGCCCGCCGCGCTCCGCGACCTGGTCCGCCGCTACCTGGCCGCCTTCGGGCCCGCCACCGTGGCGGACGTCCAGGCGTGGTGCGGGCTGACCCGGCTGGACCAGATCGTCTCGGACATGGGCTCGGACCTGCGCCACTACACCGGCCCCGACGGCCGGCGCCTGTTCGACCTGCCCGACGTCCCGCTCCCTGACCCCGACACCCCCGCGCCGGTGCGGCTGCTGCCCGCCTACGACAACGTCCTCCTGGGCCACGCCGACCGCAGCCGCATCATCGCCGACGCCGACCGCGGGCACGTCACCCCCGGACAGGCCAGGGTCCTGCCGACCGTGCTCGTCGACGGTTACGTCCGCGGCACCTGGTCCTTCACCGCAGGCGACGTACGACTGGCGCCGTTCGGCAGCCTCTCCCGGGACGAACAGCAGGCAGTGGACGACGAGATCAGCCGACTGCTGCCGTTCCTGTCGCGCCGCTGAACGCGACGACCAAGAACGGGTGTCACAGGACGGTCAGGTGGCCGTACCTGGACAGGGTCGCGGCGAGGTCGCCGGAGGTGCCGCGGAGTGTGGCGTCCAGGAAGGCGACGGTGGCGGCCGCGGTGATGCGCGGCCCCGCGGTCCGGCCGAGAGAGCCGATGAGCGCGGGCAGGGGCGGCATGAAGAGCGGCGCGTCGGTGAAGGTGAGGTGCGCCGTGCCGGGGACGGTGAGCCGGTAGCCGGTCGCCGTGCTGAGCTGGAGCACCCGCGTGAGGCGCGGGATGTAGTCCGGCGTCTCGCCCGGTTCGACGTCGTGGGTGAGCGCGAGCACGGGCTGGTGGAAGGGGCGCGCGGCGGGGTCGCGGGGGAAGCCGTCCAGGTCGATGACGGCCGCGAAGCGGGGGTCCTGGCGGGCGGCCTGCAGGGCGGCGGCGCCCCCGAGGGAGTGACCGGTCGCCGCGGCGCGGCGGACGTCGAGGCGTCCGCTCAGGAGGCCCGGGATCTCTCCACGGTCCAGGCGGCCGAGCTGGGTGAGGACGAAGCTGAGGTCGGCGGCTCTGACCGCCGTCCATCCGGCCGCGCGTCTGTTGTCCTCCGCCTGGTCGCCGGTGGCCGCGACGTGGGTGCGGACCGCTCGGCCGTCGGCGAGGGTGACGACGGCCGAGTCGTACGGGTGGTCGAGTGCGGCCACGACGTACCCGCGGCCGGCCAGTTCCTCGGCCCAGGCGGTGTTCTGGGTGCGCACACCTCCGAGGCCGGGCGAGAACAGCACCAAGGGGAACCGGCCCCCGCCGGCCACCGGCGCGTCGGGCACCGAACGCGTGCGGGCGCGTGCCGGCTCGTCCAGCACGAAGGCGGGAAGGCCCAGGTACTCGGCCTGGCCACGGGCGACGACCTGTGCTTCGCGTGCCGTGCGGCCGAGGTACCGCGCCCGCTCGGCGTCCGGGGGGACGTCCTGCGCGGGATACCAGAGCTGGACGACCACCACCCGCTTGTCATCGGTCCTGGACGTGGCGGCTTCCGCCCGATCAGCGTCGCTCCACTGGACGACGGTGGTGCCGACGGCGTAGGCGCCCGACGGCTCGGGGAACACCGGCAGGGGCAGCGCCCACGCCGCCGTCGCGCCCGCGACGACCAGCGCCAGGCATGCCGCCGACCCCGGCAGCGCCAGCCACCATCGAGCCCGCCGCCCGGCACGCCACCCCAGCAGTGACGGCGCGGCGAAGGCCAGCGCGATGCCCCCGCCTGCGAGGACGGGGAGGAGTTGCCAGCGGATCCCGAGCACGGCCAGCACGCTCGCGGACACCACGAGGGCCGCCGCACCGGCCAGCATCGACGGCCGGCGCGCTCCGGACGGCAGCCATCGGGCCAGCACCAGCACGACGGCGGCTGCCAGGGCCAGGAGCTCCACGAGGGACAGGCCGAACACGGTCACGTTCATGTGATCACGGTGTCGCAATGACCTCGGCCGGACATCGGGCCCGAGGCCGAGAGCCGCATGCGACCCCGGTATGACCGCCGCGACCTGTCTGCGACCGGAGTCGCAAGCGGCCGCGCCGCGGCGATCAAGCGTGCCGGCCGAGGAACGCCGCCCGGTTCTCCTCGGCCCAGGAGGCGAACGTCCGCGCGGGCGTGCCGGTCAGCTCCTCCACCACCGGCGTGAGCTCGATCGGACGGCCGTCGCAGCTCTGCCAGTAGTCCAGCAGGGCGTCCGCGAAGGCCGCGTTCATGTACTGCGCCATTTCGGCCGTCCACTCCTGCCTGGTGACGGGCCTGATCGCGATGTCCCGCCCGGTGACGCGGGAGAGGATCTCGATCTGGTCGGTGAACGTGAGCGACTGGGGCCCGGTCAGTGTGTACGCTCTGCCGCCGAGCGCGGGGTCGGCCAGAACGGCGGCCGCGACCGCCGCGATGTCCGCCTCGTGGATGGCGTCGACGTGCGCGTGCGGGTAGGGCAGGTTGATCGGCGTCCCCGACTTGACGGCCCATGACCACGCCATCGCGTTGCCGCAGAAGGTGCCGGGCCGCAGGACGGTGCTCGGCACGGGCGAGGCGGCCAGGGCGCGTTCCGGGACGAGATGCGTGGCGGCCAAGGGGTTGCTGTCGGGATCGGGCATGAGCACGGCGGCGGAGGACAGCAGCACGACATGCTCGACCCCGGCCGCCTCGGCCGCCGCGGCGAACTCCTGCGCGTGCGACGGCTCGGCGTACAGGAACACCGAGGTCACGCCTGCGAGCGCACGGTCAAAGGTGGACGGATCGCCCAGGTCGCACCTGACGACGGACGGGTCGGCGGGGGCCTTGGACGCCGGTCGTACAGACAAGCCCTGCTCGCGCAGGAGGCCGATGAGAGCGGTCGCGACGGCGCCGCGAGCGCCGGTGACAAGAGTGGTCATGTCGGTGCAGATCCCTTCGCAGACTCTTCGCGACGTGAGCGCGACGCCTGTCGATAGAATGAAAGCGCGACACAGAATTTGTGTCATGCAATGATTGCGTGACGAACATTATGAGGAGTACGGAGCCGCACGTGTCAAATCGAGCCGAGATGCTCAAGCGCATCAGCGACGAGAGTCAGCGCCACTACGCGGCCTACACGCTGTTCAACCAGGCCATGGCCGACCGGCTCGGCCTCCACCCCACCGACCTGCAATGCGTGGCCCTGCTCGACCTGGAGCAGGGGCCGATCAGCACCGGCGAGATCGCCCGCCTGGCCGGACTCACCCCCGGCTCGGCCACCCGCCTGGTCGACCGCCTGGACAAGGCGGGTCTCGTCGTGCGGCACGCCGACCCGGCCGACCGCAGGCGCGCCCTGGTCGCCCTGACCCCGGAGGCCCGTGCCCGGATCGGTGCAGCTTGGGACGTTCCCGGCAGGGCGTTCGTCGAGATGCTCGACCATTACGACGACGACGCGCTCGCCCTGATCGCCGACTACCTGGAGCGGGCCGCCTCGGTGGGCCGCGCACAGGCGCAGCGCCTCACGACGTCCGCCTAGAGCCTGGTGCGGAGGCGGCCGGGCCGGCCGGTTCGGAGCATGTCCGATCCGTACAAGCCCGATGCCGAGCTCGCTGAATATCGTCACGGCTGTGCGCCTCGGCGGGCGCATGAGGACGGCCGGAAATGGGCCGTCCGGATCGTTGTGCCCCAGTGAGATCTGGTTGAGACGGAGTGCTCGTGAATATTGGAATCGGTCTGCCGATCGCCGTTCCCGGACGTCCTGCGCGGGAGGTCAAGCAGTGGGCGGAGGACAGTGAGCGCCTCGGCTTCCACTCCCTGGGATCCATCGACCGCCTGGTCTACGACATCCTGGACCCGCTGGTCTCCCTCGGCGTCGCCGCGGCGGTGACCGAGCGCGTCCAGCTGTTCACCAGCGTGCTGAACGTCGGATGGCGGGGCAACCCGATCCTGTTCGCCAAGCAGCTCGCCACCGTCGACCTGATCTCGCAGGGCCGGCTCACGGCGGGCCTGGGCATCGGGGGCTGGCCGGACGACTTCACCCTCAGCGGCGCTCCCGGCAAGGGCCACGGCAAGATCTTCGACGACACCCTGACCGAGATGCGCCGCGTCTGGGACGGTGAGGTCACCAGCATCTCCGGCCCGCCCCCGCTGCCCGGCGAGGGCCGTCCCAAGCTGCTCATCGGTGGCCTGATCCCCGCGGGCCATGCCCGCGCCGCCCGCTTCGGCGACGGCTGGGTGGCGCCGACGCTGAGCCTGGACCTGCTGGTGAACGGCGTCCAAGGCGTCACCGAGGCATGGGCCACGGCTGGGCGGCCCGGCAGGCCGCACATCCTCACCGGCCGCTACTTCTGCTGCGGTCCCGAGGCCGTCCGGCTCACCGACGAGTACGTGGCCCACTACTACGGCTCCAAGGAGTCGCCCTACTACGAGTCGGTCCGCGCCGACTCGCTCGACTCCGACGAGCGCCTGCTCAAGGAGCTGATCGCTCTGTCGGACGCGGGCGTCGACGACCTGGTGCTCTACCCGGTCAGCAGTTCCCTGGACCAGGTCCACCTGCTGGCCGAGGCGCTGGAGCGGGTGGGGGTCCGGCGGAACCCGACCTTCGACTTCACCACGGGCTGACCTGGACCGAGCCACCTGAATGACGACACGTGAGGACATGCCAGTGATCGAGCAAATCCCGCCGACGGGTGGCCCCGCTCTGACCGCCGGGGCGGTGATGGGACTCGCCGGCAGCGTCAAGGGCCCGGTCTTCCTCCCCGGCGCCCCGGGGTACACCGAGGAGGCGGAGGGCTTCGACCGCTCCGTCGTACATCACCCGGCCGTCATCGTCGGCGCGGCCGGCGCCGACGACGTGGTGGCCGCGGTGCGCTTCGCCCGCGACCATGGGCTGGGCGTCGCCGTACAGGCCACCGGCCACGGTGTGGGGCCACCCGCCGACGGGGCCTTGCTCATCTCCACGCGGCGCATGGACGGGCACCGGGTCGACCCCGAGCGCCGCACCGTGCGGCTGGAGGCGGGCGTGCTGTGGCGGGAGGTCATCCAGTCCGCCGCCCGCCACGGCCTGGCCCCGCTGAACGGCTCGGCGCCGTTCGTCGGCGCCGTCTCCTACACGCTGGGCGGCGGCATCGGCGTGCTGTCCCGCCGCTACGGTTACGCCGCCGACCACGTACGCTCCATCGAGGTCGTCACCGCCGACGGCGAACCGCGCACCGCCTCGCAGGAGGAGAACACCGACCTGTTCTGGGCGCTGCGCGGCGGCAAGGGCAACTTCGGGGTGGTCACCTCACTTGAGGTGGAACTGGTGGAGGTGTCGCGGATCTACGGCGGCGGCCTGTTCTTCGCGGCCGAGTCGATCCGTGACGTGCTGCACTTCTACCGCACATGGGTCACCGAGGTGCCCGACGAGCTCAGCTCCTCCTTCCTGATGATGCCCTGGCCCGATGCGCCCGAGGTCCCAGGGGAGTTGCGCGGGCGTTTCGTCCTGCACCTGCGCCTGAGCTACCTCGGCTCGCCGCAGGACGGCGCCCGGCTGGTCAAGCCGCTGCGCGAGATCGCCACGCCGCTGCTCGACACGGTCACCGACCTCCCGTACACCGAGGTCGGCACCATCCACAACGATCCGCCGACGCCCGGCTCGTACCACATCGACAACTTCCAGCTCACCCACCTCGACCATGACGCCGTCGAGGCGATCCTGGCGCTGGTGGGCCCCGGGTCGAACAGCGCGGTCGGCATCGAGATCCGCCATCTCGGCGGCGCCCTCGCCCGGCCGCCGCGCCTGCCGAACGCGGTCGCGCGCACCGCCGCCCAGTTCCAGCTGTACTCCGCCGGTGTCCTCGGCATCGGCGAGGACGAGGCCGTATATGCCGGGCACGACCGGGTCGTCCAGACCCTCGCCCCATGGAACAGCGGGACGCGCACGCTCAACTTCATGGCGGGCGTCGCCCACACCGATCCGGAGGACGTGCGGCAGGCGTTCACACCGCAGGCGTACGAGCGGCTGGTCGCCGTCAAGACGGCCCACGACCCCGGCAACGTGTTCCGCTTCAACCACAACATCCCGCCGGCGCCGACGTCTGGCTGAAACAGTCTGTTGAGGTCCTTCCGGAGGCTGCGGCCGAGCCCGCGGTCGGCGAACGGGGGTGCGCCGGAGTTTGCCGCGGCGACGGTGATCGTCCTCCTGCCGGAACAGCAGTGATATCCACTCGGCTATCGCCCGGCGTCCCATACCAGTATTGGACGCCACAAGATCTGTTCTGATCTGCTGGACCGGCATCGACGTCACTCCGGGCCGATCTGATCAGGATCTGTGCCCGTGAAAGAGCAGGTGTTCGACCATGTCCCTCGGGCAGTCCGTCCCATCCCGCCGTGCGTTGCTGGCCGCCGCGGCCCTCCTGCCGCTGGCCGGCCGCCCGGTCGAAGCCGCGGCCGCCACCGCCCCCAGGCGTGCTCGCCGCTACTACGACCGCGCGGCCGCGCTGGCGGGGGACGACCCGGTGCTGCGGGCCCTGGTCAAAGCGCTCGCGCCCGACCTCACGATGCCGGAGCCGAAGCCCCTCCGCCCGTTGCGCGTCTTCGACGACGTGGCGGTGGTGGGCACCACCTTCGTGCAGGCCACGGCGCTGTTCACGTCCGGGGGCATCGTCCTCGTCGACGCGATGGGATCCCCGGACGACGCCGAGAAGATCATCGTGCCGGGGCTGCGCGCCGTGGGCGCGGACCCCGCACAGATCAAGTACGTGGTGGTCGCCCACGGCCACGCCGATCACTTCGGCGGCGCCCAGTTCCTCGCCGACCGCTACGGCGCCCGCGTCATGATGAGCCGGAACGACTGGGACCTCATCGCCGCCGAACGTCCCGCGAACGCGCCCGAACGCGACCTGGAGATCGCCGACGGCCAGAACCTCACCGTCGGCGGCACCACCATCGCCTTCCACCACACGCCCGGGCACACGCCCGGCACCGTATCGTCGATCTTCCCCGTGCACTGGAGGGGACGGCGGCACACCGCGATGTTCTGGGGCGGCACCAACCCGCCCGCCGCGACCGCCGGCAAGCGCACCACCCTGGCCTCCGTGCTCGCCTTCGCCGCCACGATGCGGCGGGCGGGGGTGGAGGTCGAGCTGACCAACCACGGCGGCGTGGACGACGGCCTGACCCGCATCGAGCAGCTGCGCGCCGGAACGACCGGCGCGGCCAACCCGTTCGTCATCGGCCGGGCCAGGACACAGCGCTTCATGAAGGTCATGGAGGTCATGATGCGCGGCCGCATCGCCCAGGACGAGGAGACGTCCGCCGCACGCGGCCGACGGACCCTCGCCTGCTGCTGACCAGGCGGGCGCTGCTCACCGAAGCCGGCATCCGGACCCTTCCGGTCATTTACGCCCTCGGCGACTGGGGCCTCGACTGGCGTCCGGGCAGCGACGACCTCCGCAGCCGGCAGCAGGCCATGCGGGACGAGGGCCCGGCGTTCATCGAGGAGCTGATGGACGAGCTGCGCGTCCGCCACCTCGGCGCCCCGCCGAAGCCGCACGACGGCCCCGGCCCGTTCGAACGCCTCGACGCCGCCCGCGCCGCGGCCGCCCCCCAAGAACACGTCGATCAACGGTGACGGCTGCGAGCTGGTGGCGGCGGCCGAACGGCGACAACGGGCGACGCCTTCCCCGGCCTGCCCTCGGCGTCACGTCGTAACGGCTCCGCGGTGGATATCGAGTGGCCGGTCTCGCGGTGAACCGGGACAATCGCCTGTCGTGATGGGCATCTCCGGCTTCGAGCCGACCTTTCTCGTCGGACTCGAAGCCGTCCGCGAGCACCACGGGCCGCGCCTGGCCGCGCTTGCCGGTCGGCGGCTGAGTGGCTTCGCGCTCGTACGTTTCGTCGAGGACGGGGACTGGTATGCCGACTGCCCCGTCGTCCTGGACTTCGACGGCGTCCAGGTGGAGCTCTGCCACTGGAAGTTCGATGAGCTGTCGATCGGCTGGAACGCCATCGACACGACGGCCCCGGTCACCGGCTGGGAGGAGGACGAGCTCACTCCGGCGTGGTCCAGCGCCGACGAACGGCTGGAGTCGTTCGTCGGCCGGGAACTGCGCGAGGTTGCCCTGCTCGAGTGGCGGCCTTCACGTCCCGACGTGGCGGCCGGCACCCTCGCGGTGGAGTTCGCCTTCGGCACGGGACGCTTCCACGTCGCCAACGCCCTCGACGAGAACAGCATCGAGGTCGGCGACGCCCATCCGGAATGGGTGCGGCACCCGCTGGGCCCCGCAAGCCGTATCTCCCGAAGCCGACCGGCCCGCACCGGGTCGGCACGACGTCCCTGCACCTGACCGACGCCTCCCGTCCCGACCCGTGGGTCCCCGCGGCCAGGACGAGGGAGCTCATGGTCTCCCTGTGGTACCCGACGGCGGCGCAGGCCGCACGGCGGGCGCCGTACGTCACCCCCAAGGAGTCGGAGCTGCTCCTGAAGAGATCGGGGATCAAGGAACTGGAGAACATTCCGCCGGACGGGCTGAGCCGCACCCGTACGAACGCCCTCGAAGACGCCGAGCCCTCGGGACGCCGGCGCGGCCTGCCGCTCGTGGTGCTGTCGCCCGGCTTCACCTGGCCGCGCAGTTCCCTCACGGGTCTGGCCGAGGACCTGGCGAGCAGGGGGTACGTGGTGGCCGGCATCGACCACACCTACGAGAACTTCGCCACCACCTTCCCTGACGGGCGGATCGCCACCTGCGCCGCCTGCGCGAACGTCGACGACGACTTCGGCCAGAGGGTGATCAGAAGCCGGGCGATCGACACGCGCTTCGTGCTCGACCGGCTGACCGGGTCGCGGCCCGCGTGGAAGGGCGGCGCCCTGATCGATCCGGGCCGGATCGCGATGGCGGGCCAGTCCATCGGCGGCGCCGCCGTCCCGGAGACCATGCTGCAGGACGCCCGGGTACGCGCGGGGATCAACATGGACGGCAGCCTGTTCCTCCCGATCCCCGACGGCGGACTGGCGCGGCCGTTCATGCTGAGGGGCGCCCCCTCGAACGACGGCACCTGGAGACGCGACTGGGAACGCCTGACCGGGTGGAAACGCTGGCTGGTGGTGAAGGGGGCGCTGCACCCGTCGTTCACCGCCCGGCCATCCCGGCGCGGTCATACTGCGATTCGTGACTCTTGAACAGGTACGTGTCCACCACCGCACCGGGCAATGGTGCTCCGGCGTCCGAACCGGCGACAACATCGTGGCCTACGACGTCGAGATCCTTCCCCCTTGGCGGGTTCCCGGCCGTCCCACGACCGATCGCTGCTTCGTGATCGCCGACGAAGGGGTGCAGATCCGGAGGCCGGTCACCTTCGTGGACGCACTCGAAGGCGGGTGGTACATCGACCTGGTCGAGGTGGAGGAGGCGAGCCCGAAACGGCTGAGGGTCCGCGACCTCTACGTGGACATCGTCGTGCCCCCGGCCGGCCACCGCTACGAGGTCCTGGACCTCGACGAGCTCGCCGACGCGCTGCGGGACGGCGTCATCGACGCCGCCACCACGGTCGGGGTGCTGCGCAACACCCAGCGCTTCATCGACAGGCATCTGCGCAACCTGAACCAGGACCCGCCGAACTCGTGGCCGGACTTCCCGCCCGCAGCCGTGCTGGACCTGGCCGACCTGCCGCCCTTCGACGTCACACGGGGCTGAACCGAGGCGTCCTCGGCCCCGAAGCGACCGCGCCGCCACGGAGGAACCCCGCCGGCCGGCCGGTACGGCCATGGTCTACCGTGATCGCCATGAAGGCGGCTGCTCGGTATTTGTGCTGGTTGGCGTGGGCGCAGAAGGGCCGGGTCGCTTCAGGCGCGACCCTTGGCACCCTGTGGACGGTGGGCCTCACGCTCCCGCCGTACCTGCTGTCGAGGGCGATCGACGACGACCTGGCGCCCGGCTGGGTGCTGGCGCTGCTCGGCGCCGGCCTGGTCAACGCCTGGCTGGCGATGATGCGGCACCGTACGATGACCAAGATCCGGATGGACGCCAACTTCCGCACGGTGCGCGCCCTGGTGGAGCAGATCAACACGCTCGGCGCGGACCTGAACAGGCGCACCTCGGCAGGCGAGGTCGTGACGATCGGCATCGGCGACGTCATCACGATCGCCGCCGCGCTGACGGTGACCGGCCCCGGGGTGGGCGCGGTGATCAGCTACGGGGTGGTGGCGGCGCTGCTGCTGCAGGTCTCCGTGGTGCTGGCCGTGGTGGTGCTGCTCGGCGTGCCGGTGCTGGGGATCGTGCTCGGGCCGCTGCTCGGGCGGTTGATGAAGGTGCAGAACGGCTACCGCGAGAGCCAGGGCAGGCTGACCGCCCGGCTGGTGGACCTGATCGAGGGGCTGCGGGTGCTCAACGCGTTCGGCGGCAAGGGCGCCTACGCCGAGCGTCACCTCGCCGACTCGGCGCGCCTGCGCGAGCAGGGGTACCGGGTGGCGTCGCTGACGAGCTGGATCGGCGCGCTGGGCGTCGGGCTGCCGGCTCTGTTCCTGGCCGCGGTGACCTGGCTGGGCGCCAGGCTGGCCGCGGAAGGCGCGATCACGGTGGGCGAGCTGGTCGGCGTGTACGGATACATCGCCATGCTGGTGGTCCCGGTGTCCTTCTTCATCGAGGGCAGCTTCCAGATCAGCCACGGCCTGGTCTCCGCCCGGCGGGTCACCCGCTTCCTCGCGCTGCGGCCCGGCGGCCGGCCCCGCTCCACCGAACCGGAGATCACGCCGGGCAGCTTCGTGGGGCTGGTCAGCGCCCGTCCGGAGGAGAGCGTGGCGCTGCTGGAGAGCCTCGGCGGGTTCGACGGCACGTCGTTGATCGCCGACCACGACGCCGCGCTGTTCACCGGTACGCTGCGCGAGGTCCTGCAGGGCCGGGGCGAGGCCGACGACGAGACCATCCGTCGCGCGGTCGCCGTCGCCGCCGCCCAGGACGTGGTCGCCGGGCTGCGCCACGGCCTGGACTCCGTGATCGAGCCGGGCGGCCGCAACCTGTCGGGCGGCCAGCGCCAGCGGGTGCGCCTGGCCAGGGCGCTGGTGGCCGATCCCGAGCTGCTGCTCGCGGTGGACCCCACCTCCGCGCTGGACGCGCACACCGAATCCCTGCTCGCCCAGCGCCTTCGTACGGCGCGCGCCGGCCGCACGACGGTCGTCGCCACCACGTCGCCGCTGCTGCTCGCCCAGGCCGACGAAGTCCTCCTGATCGAGGACGGCCGGGTGGCCGCCACCGGCACCCACCGCGACCTGCTGGACTCCAGCGACGCGTACCGGACGGTGGTGTCGTGACCCGCGACCTCCCCGTCGCCGACCGCAGGCGCGTACGGCAGGCGGCCCTGCGCCTGATCCGCCGTGACGTCCCCGGGTTCACCGCCACCCTGCTCCTCAACGGCCTGGCGGCGGCCGCTGCCCTGGTCAGCCCGTGGCTGCTGGGCCGCATCATCGACACCATCTCCGCCGGCGGGGCGATCGACCTGCTCGCCGCGGTCGCCGTGGGCGGGGCGCTGCTGCAGCTCGTCCTGTCCCGATACGCCGAGCGGACCGGCGCCCGCTTCAGCGAACGCGTCCAGGAGCACATCCGCCAGGAGTTCCTCGACCGCGTGCTCGCCCTGCCCGCCGCCACCGTCGAGCACGTCCGCACCGGAGACCTGACCGCCCGCGGCACCACGGACGTCAGCGTGGTCGGGTACACCCTGCGCAACGCCGCCCCGGCCGTGCTGATCTCCTCCCTGCAGGCGCTCTTCCTCGTCGCGGCCGTCTTCCTGGTCGACCCGCTGCTGGGAGCCTGCGGCCTGGTCACGCTCGCCGGCGTCGCGGCCGCCTCCCGCTGGTACCTGCGCCGCGCCCGCGACGCCTACCTGGAGGAGGGGGCCGCCCGCTCGGAACTGGCCGAACACCTGGCCGCGGGCGCCGCCGGCGCCCGCACGATCGAAGCCCTCGGCCTGCAGGACCGGCGCACCCGCGCCGCCGAGCGGGTGATCGAGCGCGGCCGGGTGGCCCAGCTGCGCACCCTCTTCCTGCGCGGCGTCCTCTGGCCGTCGGTGGAGGTCTCCGCCCTCCTCCCGCCGGTGCTGGTCCTGCTGCTCGGCGGCATGCTGCTGGACGGCGGCCAGGTCACCCTCGGCGCCGTCGTCTCGTGCGTGCTCTACCTGCGCCAGCTCCAGCAGCCCATCGAGACCGTCCTCATGTGGATGGAACAGCTGCAGAGCAGCGGCGCCGCCTTCGCCCGGATCGAAGGGCTCCGACTCCCGGCGGCGCAGACCGGCGTGGCCGCCCCCGAACCCCGGGACGACCACATCGTGGCGGCCGGCGTGCACTTCGCCTACGAATCGACCGGCGACGTCGTCACCGGCGTGGACCTGACCGTGCGGCCCGGCGAGCGCCTGGCCGTCGTCGGCCCCTCGGGAGCCGGCAAGTCCACGCTCGGCAAGCTGCTGGCCGGCATCGACCGGCCCCGCCTCGGCACGGTCACCGTCGGCTCGGTCCCGGTCGCCGACCTGTCTCCCGCCCAGCTGCGCAAGCACGTCGTGCTGGTCACCCAGGAGCAGCACCTGTTCCTCGGCACCGTCCGCGACAACCTCCGGCTGGCCGACCCCACGGCCGACGACAACCGGATGGAGAAGGCCCTCGCGGCGGTCGGCGCCGACTGGGTGGCCTCGCTGGACGACGAGCTCGGCCCGCATTCCTCCGGCGGCGAACTCGGCCCAGACCGGGTGCAGCAGCTCGCCCTGGCCCGGGTCATCCTGGCCGACCCGCACACCGTCATCCTCGACGAGGCCACCGCCATGCTCGACCCGCGTACGGCCCGGCGCGCCGAACGGTCGCTGGCGGCGGTGCTGGACGGGCGCACGGTGATCGCGATCGCGCACCGGCTGCACACGGCGCGGGACGCGGATCGGGTGGTGGTGATGGAGGGCGGCCGCGTCGTGGAGGTCGGCGCGCACGACGAGCTGGTCGCGGCCGGCGGGGTCTATCAGGGGTTGTGGAACTCCTGGCACGGCTCGCGCCCCTAGCGGGCGGCCTGCCGGGCGTGCCGGTCCGCCGGGGGGAGGACCGGTCCGGCCGGCCGGCCGTGGCCGCGGCGCCCGCGCAGGACTGACGCCCCCCGGCGGCCGTCACGCGTGGCTGGCCACCCGGCCCTCGCCGGTGCTCATCTCGGGCCAGAACTCCCGGTACCGGCCGGAGTGGAAGACCAGCGGCTCGCCCCCGGCCCGCTGGAAGCGTTCCACCGCTCCGACGAGGATGTGGTGGTCGCCGCCGTCGTGGACGCGCTCGGTGCGGCAGACGAAGCTGGCCAGCGTCCCGGCGAGGATCGGCAGCGGCGTGCCGAGCAGCTCCACCCCGGCGAACTTGTCGGCCGCGGGGGTGGCGAAGCGGCTGGACAGGTGGCCCTGGTCGGCGGCCAGGACGTTGACGGCGAACCGCCCGGCCCGCAGGAAGAGCGGCGCGCTGGGCGCCCGGTTCGACAGGCACCACAGCAGCAGCGCCGGATCGAGCGAGACCGAGGTGAGGGAGTTGACGGTCACGCCGGCCCGCTCCCCGTCGGCGGTCACCGTCGTGATCACCGCCACCCCGGTCGCGAACTGCCCGAAGGCGTCACGGAGCGATCTCATGCCGTCACCCTGCCCAGATAGGTCTCGGCACGGCCGGCGTCCATGAACCACTCGGCGTAGTCGGCCGGGTCGTCGAAGCCGTTGACGAAGCGGGAGGCGATCTCCGGGCGCTGACCGGCGGCGCCCAGCAGCGCCAGATGGTGCGGCTCGGCCGGCGCGAGCAGGGCGTTGGTCCAGTTCGTGACGTGCTGGGCCTGCGCCCAGAACAGGTCGAAGGTCTGCCGCATCCAGTCGGCGTCGAACGGCCGGTCGCCGCGTTCCACGATGGCCCGCAGGTAGGTGGCGGCGCACTTGGCGGCGTTGTTGCTGCCCTGCCCGGTGATCGGGTCGTTGAGCACCACGACGTCGGCGACGCCGAGCACCGGAGCGCCGGAGGGCAGCACGGCCACCGGACGCCGGACGGTGGGGGCGAAGCGGCCGGTCAGCACCGCGTTGGCGTCGGTGAGCTCGATGCCGGCGCAGCGCTCGGCCTCCCACGGGAAGAAGGTCTCCAGGATCCGGCGGCTGCGGGCCAGGTGCTCGGCGGGGCCGCGGACGTCGCCCCAGCAGTCCATGGGGCCGTCCGGGACGCCCTCGAACACCATGATCTCGCAGGGGCCGGTGTGCGTGAGCGCGGGGAAGACGAAGTACTCGCCCACGCCGGGCAGCAGGTTGAAGCAGACCGCCGAGTGACCGGGACGCGGGGCGAGGCCGTTGACGTAGGTGACGGCCAGCGCGCGCTGCGGGGTGGCGTAGGGGGAGCGGGCGGGGTCGCGTTCGAAGAGCGAGGCGATCTGGCCCTTGCCCGCGGCGACCAGGACCAGGTCGTACCGGGCCGCGTAGCTCTCCAGGTCGTCGGGGGTGGCGTCGTGCAGGACGAGCTTGCCGCCGAGCCGCTCGAACTCGCCCAGCCAGGCCGGCATCTTCAGCCGCTGGTCGACCGAGCGGGCGGGGACGTCCAGCCGCGCCGCCCAGTCGAGGGCCTTGCCGCCCTCCGGGCTCGGGACCGTGAGCGCGATGCCCTCGATGGGCGGGCAGACGTCGGCCCACCAGTCGAGGCCGAGCTCGCGCTCGTGGGCCTGCGCGGTGCCGAACATGGCCTGGCCGGACATCACCCGGCCGTCGCGGATGGACTCGGGGGTGCGGTTGGAGACCACGGTCACGTCGTAGCCGTGCTGGAGCAGGCCGATGGCCAGGTGGAGACCGGCCTGGCCGGCGCCGACGATGAGGATGTCGCGCATGGTGGTGTCCTTCTGGTGTGGTGTGGAGGATCAGATCGGCGCCTGACAAGAACGGTACGGGCGGCGCGTGCGCCCGTGCCATCCGCTGAGCGCGGATCTCATCCGCCTGACGCGGGACCTCTGCGCAACGTCTCCGACGGCGGCTGCCCGTACCTCTCGCGGTACTGGGCGGCGAATCGTCCCTGGTGCAGGAATCCCCATCGGGCGGCCACCGTGGTCACCGTGGCCCTGGCCGGGTCGGCCGTCCTGAGCTCGTCGTGCACGCGCGTCAGCCGCACCTGCCTGAGGTGTGCCATCGGGGACAGCCCGAGATGCGCGCGGAAACCCTCCTGGAGGGAGCGGCTGCTGACCGCGACGGCGCCGGCGATGTCCGTGGTGCTCAGCGGCAGGTGGGCGTGCCCTTCGATGAACTCCATCGCCCGGCGCACCACCTTCGGCAGCGCGGGCGGCCTGGGCGCGGTCAGCCGGTCCAGGTAGTTGGAGGGCTGCATGGTCAGCAGCAGGGTGATCAGGGCGTTCTCCAGATGGGCGACGGCCAGCGGGTGGCCGGCCAGCCCGTCGTCCCGCTCGGCCTCCCTGACCAGCAGGTCGGCCATGTCGCGCCAGGAGCGGGTCCAGCCGGTCGTCAGGTCCATGCCGAGGTCGAAGACGACCGGGCCGTCGAGCGGCTCGCCGAGCATCTGCTCCAGCGCGCGTTCGATCGCCGTGCGCTCGAACTTGACCAGCAACTGCGGGCAGCCGGCGGCCCAGCGCATGTCGAGGTGCCGGGTCGGCGAGGGCAGCGAGGCCAGGGACGGGGAGGAGACGACCTCCTCGTCGCCGGCGCGGATCAGGCTGCGTCCGGCGAGCGGGATCATGACCAGGAAGAACGTGTCGAGGTCGCCCGGCTCGATGTGCACGTCGGCCCCGTAGTCGAGGTAGCTGACGCGGACCGCGCCGAGCTGCACGGAGTTGAACCGGGCCGACAGCAGGTCCGCGTCCCCGGCCAGGTCCAGCCGGTGCGGGCAGAACACCTTGGCGACCTCGCCGCGGACCTCGTCGAGGTCGGAGCTGGCGAAGACGGCACGGTTGCTGAGGAGCACACCAGATGATCGGGCGTCCGCCCCTCGGCGTTCCAGGTAAAAGTACGTACAAGAGATCCGCCGCCTTGACCCCATTGGAGACGATCTGCACATGCAATACCTGATCTCGGTGATCGACGACAGGACCAATTCGGCCACCCCGGAGGAGCGCGCGGCGATCGACGTGTTCAACGAGCGCCTCCGGACCCAGGGCCACTGGGTCTTCGCCGGCGGCCTCGCCGCGCCCGCCACGGCCACCGTCATCGACAACCGGGGCGCGGAGGCGATGGTCACCGACGGGCCCTTTCTGGAGTCCAAGGAGTACCTCGCCGGCTTCTGGATCATCGAGGCCCCCGACCTCGACGTGGCGCTCCGGCTCGCCGCGGACGGGTCGAAGCACTGCAACCGCAAGGTCGAGGTGCGACCGTTCCTGTGACCGACGTCCGCGAGGCGGTCGCTCGCGCCCACCACGAGGAGTGGGCCCGGGTGGTCGCCGCCCTGACCAGGCGCTTCGGTGACCTCGACATCGCCGAGGAGGGGGCCGCCGAGGCGTTCGCGACCGCCGTCGAGCGGTGGCCGGCCGACGGCGTGCCGCCCAACCCGGGCGCCTGGCTGACCACCACCGCCAACCGCAAGGCCATCGATCGGATCCGGCGCGAGAGCAAGCGCGACGACAAGCACAGGAAGGCTCAGATGTCCCACGACGCCCCGCCCGAGCCTGCCGGCGCCATCGACGACGACCGGCTCCGGCTGATCTTCACCTGCTGTCATCCGGCGCTGGCGATGGAGACCCGCGTGGCGCTTACGCTGCGCCTGGTCGCCGGCCTGACCATGCCCGAGATCGCCCGCGCCTTCCTGGCCCAGGAGAGCGCCGTGGGGCAGCGGATCACCCGCGCGAAGGCCAAGATCAAGGCGGCGCGCATCCCCTACCGGGTGCCGTCCGCCGAGGATCTCCCGGCGCGCGTCTCCGGCGTGCTCGCCGTGCTGTTCCTGGTCTTCAACGAGGGCTACCTGGCCACCGGCTCCGGCACCGATCCCGTACGGCACGAGCTGACCGCCGAGGCGATCCGGCTCACCCGCCTGATCCGCGCCCTCCTGCCGGACGACGGCGAGGTGACCGGGCTGCTGGCGCTGATGCTGCTCATCGAGGCCCGCCGCCCCGCCCGGGTCTCGGCCGGCGGCGAGCTGGTCGCGCTCGACGAGCAGGACCGCGGGGCCTGGGACGCGGCGCTGATCGCCGAGGGCCACCGGCTGGTGCGCGAGCGCCTGGCCGCGGCCGCCGCCGGGGTGGCGCCGGGCCGCTACCAGATCCTCGCGGCGATCAACGCCGTGCACACCTCCGCCCGCGACATGCGCGACACCGACTGGTCGCAGGTCCTCGCCCTGTACGACCAGCTCGTCCGCCTGGACCCCTCGCCGATCGTCGCGCTCAACCGGGCCGTCGCGGTCGCCGAGCTCGACGGGCCCGAGGTGGCGCTGGCGGCCGTCGACCGTCTCGGGGACAGGCTGGCCGGGTACCACGCCTACCACGCCACCCGCGCCGACCTGCTGCGCCGGCTGGGCCGCGGTCAGGAGGCGCGCGCCGCCTACGACAGGGCCATCGACCTGGCCGGCAACACCGCCGAGACCGCCTCGCTGACCCGCCGCCGCGACCGGCTGCTGCCGGGGTGATCAGGCGGCCTCGCCGCGGGCGATGTAGAGCTTCATGTCGGTGAAGTCGAGGGTGAGGTTGTAGGGCTTGAAGAAGCAGTGGGCGAAGTGGCCGATCCCGTCGAAGCCCGACCCGTAGGGCCAGGGCACGTTGACCGGCATGTTCGGGTCCGCCTCGCAGTAGACCCGCTGGGCGACGGCGTCGCCGAGCCGGAGCTCCTCCGGATAGCAGGGGTGGGTGACGGTCGGGTGGCTGTGGGCGAACGTCTCGATCGGGCGGTCGAGGTCGACCCGGACCCCCAGACGTCTGGCCACCTCTCCCGGCATGCCCGCGGCGATCTCGCCGACCCCGCCGAGGTTCACGCCCACCACCCGCGGGCCGGACCCCGCGATGCTGCCCACGCTGTGCACGTCGTGGTCACGGGACAGCCACATCGGCAGCGGCTCGGCGCCCGCCCGCGCGGCGGCGGCGCGTGCCTCCCTGGCCGTCTCGGGGGTGCGGCGGCGCAGGATGAGGTGCCGGCCCGCGTAGTCGAACGTGGTCAGCAGGTGGTAGAAGACCCACGTGCCGATCAGGCCGTCGCCGTCGCTGCCGACGTCGGCGCCCGACTCCGTCGACGACCAGCCGACGGGGACGTTGCGCAGTTCGATGCCGCCCAGCCTGAAGGAGTCCAGCACCCCGTAGTGCACCCAGATGGGCGTGCCCTCGAAGTCGGTCTTCTGGCTGACGACGGCCTTCAGCCCCGCCTCCTTGGCCGCCGACGCGGTCAGGCTCAGGTTCGGGGCGCCGGTGTAGAACGTGAAGCGCTTCGCCGGTCCGCCGTTGACCGAGGCCTCCACCAGCGGCCGCGGGTCCATCTGCAGGAACCGCACCCGGCCGACGTCACCCTTGATCTGGTACGCCTCCCCGCTGATCGCCGCGAACCATTTGGCGTAGTCATCCGCGCCGGCCGCCTTCCAGCACGGAACGGAGAGGGCGAACTTGTCCTGCCGGATGTAGCAGTCGCCCAGGAGCTCGTTGGCCTCCTTGTCGCCGGGCGCCAGGCGGACGGCCGTCTTGAGGTATTTCTCGGCTTCGGGGAACCGGTTGGACAGCAGCCCGACATGGCCGCGCCGGCGGGCCGCGTGCAGGTTCCCGGGGTCCTTCTTCAGGATCTCCTCGTACGCGCGGCCGGCCTGCTCGAACTTCCCGGCCTTGAACAGCGCGTCGGCGTCGCCGCCGTCGGCCAGCGCCGTGGCCGCCCCGTCCAGCAGCGGCGCCGTCGCGGCGGCGCCGGCCAGCACGGCGGCCCCCCGGAACAACGAACGCCGGTCCCATCTCCCGTCATCGGCCGAAGCCTTCTCCCTTTCCATGACCCCCAGTCAAGGGGGACGGCTGTTGCCGTGAGGTATGCGTTTTTCGATACGCCCGCGATACACCCGGTCGCGGCGGCCGGTCCTGCCACAATCGTCGGATGCGTTTGTGGACGGTGCAGCACCGGGCGGTCCTGGCCACGCTGGAGGCCGGCGGCGAACTGGCCGGCGACTGGGCCCGCCTGTCGATCCCGTCGTACCGGCCGGTGTACGAGGCGATGGTGGAGGAGATGGCCAGGCGGGGCCTCGACTGCCGGGGCCGTCCGCCGGTGTGGGCGTGGCCCGGCCCGGACACCCGCGACGCCACGGTGGCCGTGACGGCCGAGTCCCTGCTCTGCCCGCAGACCGAGGAGGAGTACGCCCGTTACGTCGTCCTGGACCTGGACGTGCCGGACGACCTGGTCCTGCTCAGCTCGTACGGACGCTGGAACGACTTCATGGAGGCGGTCCTGCTGGGCGCGGGCCCGGCCGCCATGGACTGGTCGATCGGTGAGGAGGAGGTCGCCGGTGTGCAGGCGTGCCTGCCGTACGTGCCGGCCGGGTGCGTGCTCGGCGCCCGCCCTCTGGAACCGTTCGACGAGTCCCTGGAACCCACTGCCTGACGCGACGCCCCGGCGGGACGGCTCGCCGCCGCCGGTCAGATCACCAGACCGCCGGAGACGCGCAGGTTCTGGCCGGTGATCCATTGGGCGTCGGGCCCGGCCAGGAAGGCGACGACGTTGGCGATGTCCTCCGGACGTCCCAGCCGTTGCAGCGGCGTCAGGGCCACGGTGTGCTCGATGGCCTGCTCCAGGTGCTCACCGGCGGCGGCACGCATCATGTCCGTGTCGGTGGCGCCGGGGGAGACGCTGTTGACCGTGATGCCCCTGGGGCCGAACTCGCGGGCCGCGACCGCGGTGATCGACTCCAGTGCCGCCTTGCTGGCGAAGTACAGGGCCAGGCCCGCCGCCGCGCCGCTGGAGGTGATGTTGACGATCCGTCCGCCGTCACCGAGCCTTTCCGCGGCGGCCTGCATGACGAAGAACGGGCCCTTGGTGTTGACCGCCATCACCTCGTCGAAGTCGCTCTCGACGGCGTCGCGGATGTCTCCCATCGGGTTGATCGCCGCGTTGTTGACGACCACGTCCAGACCGCCCAGGCACCGGTCGACCTCGCCGAAGAGGTGCTTGAGGTCTTCCAGGCGCCCCTGGTCCGCCCGTACGGCGATCGCCCGCCCGCCGAAGGCCGTCACCTCGGCCACCACCGCCTCGGCCGCCGCCTGGTCGCGGTGGTAGGTGAACAGCACCGCCGCGCCCTCGCGGGCCAGCCGCACCACGATCGCCCGCCCGATTCCCCGCGACCCGCCGGTCACCAGGGCGTTCTTGTTCTCCAGCGTCCCCATGTCGACTCCTTGCCGTCGGCGGCTCCCCTGCTGGAAGCCGGTCACAGCGGAGTCGGAGCGGCGGCGCCGGTCTCGACATCCGTGCCGAAGAGAATTTCCGGCCTGCTCGGCCGTACGGCCCCCAGCCGTGCTGGGGGCCGTACGCCGCGTGCGAGAAGCGGGGGATCAGACGCCGAACGCCGCCGCGTAGCGGATGACGCCGTTCGGGACCGGCCGCTCGGGGTCGAGGGCGAGCGCCATCATGTACTTGTCCTCGACCTCGAACGGCGGCCGGATGCCGAACCCGGAGGCCGGGGTGAAGCCGAACCGCGGGTAGTACTCGGCGTGACCGAGCACGACCACCAGGTTCTCGCCCTGCTCACGGGCCGCGCGCAGGGCGGCGCGGATGGCGGCGGAACCCGCCCCCTGTCGCTGGCGTCCGGGCCGGACGGCGCACGGGCCCAAGGCGACGGCGGGGGAGTCGCCGACGTGGCAGCGGGTGAGCAGCGCGTATCCGGCGAGCTCGCCGCCGGGAGCCTCGGCCAGCCAGGCCAGGCCGGGCAGCCACGCCTGCGGGTCGGCCCGCAGCGCCTCGACGAGGTCGGCCTCGTGCGGGCCGGGGAAGGCCGACAGGTTGATCTCGCGGACGGCGGCGGCGTCGGCGGCGTTCTCGGGACGGGTGATCCAGGAAGAGGTCATGATCGGGTTCGTCTCCTTGTCCTTCTGCGGATGCGGGACCTGGCCGGTGTTGGTGGCGGACGGAACGGACGGGCGGCGGATGCGGCCGGTCATGACTGCCGGTCCCGGAACCTGTAGGTGGCGCGCAGGTGACCGGTGATGGCCTTCTTGTGGTTGACGCGCTCGTCGCGCAGCCGGGCGTCGGTCCGCGAGGCCGCCCAGGCGTTCTCCCGTTGCAGCTTCCGGTAGCTGCGCAGGCGGCGTCCGGACAGCTCACCCGACTGGATGGCGGCCTGGACCGCGCATCCCGGCTCGGTGTCGTGGGCGCAGTCGGCGAAACGGCAGAACGCGGCGAGCTCTTCGATCTCGGCGAAGACCTGCTCCAGGCCGTCGGCGGCGTCGTGCAGGCTGATCCCGCGCAGGCCGGGCGTGTCGATGAGGACCCCGCCGCCCGGCAGGGGCAGCAGCTCGCGGCGGACGGTGGTGTGGCGGCCCTTGCCGTCCTGCGCCCGCACCGTGCCGGTGGCCAGCAGGTCCGCGCCGAGCAGCGCGTTGCCGAGGCTGGACTTGCCCGCGCCCGAGGGGCCGAGCAGCACGGTGGTGCCGCGCACCAGCGTGGCCAGCACGTCGATGTCGCGACCGGTGGCGACGCTGGTGACGAGGACGTCCACGCCGGGCGCCAGCGCCTCGACCTCGTCGTGGACGGCCCCGGCGTCGTGGGCCAGGTCCGCCTTGGTCAGGACGATCACCGGCTGCGCCCCGCTCTCCCAGGCCAGGGCGAGCAGCCGTTCCAGCTTGGCCGCGTCCAGGGGCGTGGCCAGGGACAGGGCGATGAGCACCGTGTCGACGTTGGCGGCGAGCACCTGTCCATGGGAGGACCTGGACGCCGACGAACGCACGATCGCGCTGTGCCGCGGCAGCAGCGCCACCAGATGCGGCTCGGCGCCGGGGCGCAGCGCGGCCCAGTCGCCGGTGCACGGCGTCAGGAGCGGGTCGGGCGGGTGCGGCGCGGCGAACGTGGCCCGCGTCGGGCCCTCGGCGGTGACCGCCGTGCACAGGCCGCGGTCGACCCGGGAGATCCGGGCCGGGACGAGGCCCGCTTCGTAGTGTTCGGTGAAGGTTCGGTCGAGTGTGCCGGTCCACCCGTACCGGGACAGGCCGGATGGATCGGTGTACGTGTGTGACAACGTGAGACCCTTGCGGAGAAGGGGCCCCGACGAGACGTGGACGTCACCCCGCCTGATTCATGGCAGGGAGAGGAAGTGGGTCAGACCGGGGCCCGGGACGTGAGGTCGGTCCGGGCGCTGCACGGGGCAGCGGTCTTCACCGCGGTCATCGAACCTCACCTCCCTTCCACACAGATCCAGTACCGAACGAACGGCAGCCTAGCAGCTGTCCGGACAGCGGGACTCACTCTTCCTGGCGGAAGATGATCGCGGTGCCCGACGCGGCCTCGGCGGGCACGAAGATCTCCTGGCGACCGGTCACGCGTACCGGTACGTCGTTGTCGCGCAGGTGCTGTCGCGTGGCGGTGATGTCCCGCACCGACACCGTGCAGGCGACGAACGCGGGCAGGGCCGCGGGCTGCTCACCAGGCAGCAGGTCGCCGAGCGTCGAGGCGGTGACGACGGTGACGTCCGCCCGGTCGAAGACGTGCGGCCGACCGTCGCACGCCTGCCCGAAATAGGCGGCATAACGCCGCATCAGCGCGGGGAGCGCCTCGTCGGCGACGCACAGCACACATTCGACCAGCCCGGTGGCGCCGTTGGGGTGGACGGCGTGCGGCTGGATGCCGCGCGGTCGGGCCGGCGCGTTCTCGGCGAATCCGATCCTGCCTTCCGGCACGCGCCCGGCGGGCAGGCCGGGCGCGGAGATCTCCAGGTATCGGACCGGTTCCATCGTGGTGCCGGTACGGGTCTCGACGGGGCGCTGCACGGCGTGCACGCCGGCATGGTCCACGCCGGCCGCGGTCAGTCCCGCGGCGATGACGTCGATGTCCGGCGTGTCGGCGATCATGATGTGCAGGCCCTGGAACCGCTGCAGGAACGATGCGATGTTGGCGGTGGTGGCGCCGACGGCGGCCAGAAGTCCGGGCAGCCTGTCGTCGGGCACCCGCAGCGGGATCGGCCGGGCCTCGCCGGGCAGGTGGCCGGCGTCGTCGATCACGGCCACCAGCTCGATGAAGTTGCGCGGGAACTGCACGTGCGCGTTGGCCACGCCGAACGGCTCGGCGGCTCCTCCGGCGACCCGCGGCAGCATGGGGTAGGTGGGTGCGGCAACGGTGAAACCGAGTCGGCGGTAGGTGTTCATGGCCTGGGTCATGTCGTGCACGATGTGGCCCACGTGGTGCAGGCCGGTGATGTCGTCGCCCATGGTGAAGAGCCTCCATGCGTGCGGTCCTGGGGCGTGTTCCCCCGATCGAACTTTTTGAGAGTACACTATCATTTGATAGTGATCTCTCGTCATTGCTTCGATAGAGTGTCCCGCATGGGAGAGGGCGGGCTGCGCGAACGCAAGAAGGCCAGGACACGGGAGACGATCCTGCGCGAGGCGTTCAGGCTCTTTCGTGAGCGGGGCTACCACGCCACCACCACCGAAATGATCGCCGAGGCCGCCGAAGTCTCTCCGGCCACCTTCTTCCGCTACTTCCCGACCAAGGAGCATCTGGTCGTCCTCGACCGCTTCCCGCCTCTCACCGAGGCGTTGGCCGCTCAGCCGCCGAACGCCCCCGTCCCCCTGCTACGGGGTGCCTTCCGCGCCGCCTTCGCGTCTCTGTCGCCGGAGGAGATCGCCGCCGGGCGCGCCCGGGAGGTGTTCGCGGTCACGGTGCCCGAACTGCTGGCCGCCAACGTGCGCAGGAGTCCCGGCCTGATCGCGGAGGTCCGCCGGCTCGTGGCGGACAAGTCCGGCTGCGCTCCTGACGACCCGCGCGTACGCGACGCGGTCGGCGCGGTCTTCGGGATCGTGGCCATGGTCTGGATGCAGTGGGCCCACGATCCCGGCCTGGACGGCCCGGCTGAGATCGACACAGCGCTGGCACACCTGGAAGCCGGCCTGAACCGCGCCTAGATCGGCTGCCTGCTTCGTGCGGTGGAGTCGGCGCCGGGCATGCTGGGCCGACGAGACTACGCGGGACGCCGGCGCGGCGGCCCGGAGCGCAGCTGGGTGACGATCTCGGCGGCCAGGTGGCGGGCGTTGTGGCCGGCGCCGATGAGGGTGTCGGAGGCGGGGCCGGTCCAGTCGCCGTAGCCGTGCAGGTGCAGGCGGGGCTCGGCCAGGACGCGGGTGCCCGCGGTGGCGATCGCGCCGCCGGGGCCGCGCAGCTGCAGCGGGGCCAGGTGGCGGAGAGCGGGACGGAAACCGGTGCCCCACACGATGGCGTCGAAGGCCGCCGCGCTGCCGTCGGACCACGTCACCCCGTCGGGGGTGATCCGGCTGAACATGGGCTCGGCCTTGAGCACACCCCGGTCACGGGCCTCGCGCACGGGCGGGACGGCGATGATGTCGCCCAGGTCGGGGATGTCACCGGGGTCCCGCCCGGCCAGGACGGCCCGGTAGCGGCGGGCGGTCAGGGCGAACACGGCGCGGCCGTCCAGCTCGTCGGGCATCAGCCGGGGCGGGCGCGACGTCGCCCAGGCGACCTCGGTGACCCGCGACAGGTCGGCGAGGATCTGCGCGGCGGAGTTGCCGCCGCCGACGACCAGCACCCGGCGGCCGCGGAAGGGCTCGGGGCCGCGGTAGCCGGCGGTGTGCAACTGCTCGCCGCGGAAGTCGCGGATGCCGGGATAGTACGGCACGTACGGCCGCCACCAGGTACCCGTGGCGCTGACGACGATGCGGGCGTGCCAGAGCCCGGCGGCGCTCTCCACGGCGAGGCGGTCGTCGGCCCGCCGCACGGCTCGCACCGCGGCGGGCCGGACGATCGGCAGCCGGTAACGCCGCTCGTAGTCGGTGAAGTAGGAGACGACGTGGGGGGCGTCCGGGTAGCCGTCGCCGGGAGGAGTCGGCATCATGCGGCCGGGCAGCGAGCTGTGCCGGGCGAGGGTGAACAGGCGCAGCGACGGCCAGACGTGCCGCCACGCGCCGCCGGGGGCCTCCTGGGCGTCCAGGATGACGAAGTCGGCGCCGGCCCGGCGCAGGTGGTATCCGACTCCCAGTCCGGCCTGGCCGGCACCGATGACCACGACGTCGGCCAGCTGCGGGGTCCCGGTCATTCGACACTGTCGGGGGCGGCCATGACACGGCTCCTTAATTCGATATCAGTCGAAATTATAGATCGTCGCAGAAGGTGTGAATCTCGGTCATCGGCGCGGTGACTATCGTTGCGGGAACCGGCACCCTCGCCGTTAGCGTCGGCGCAGCGGTCGGCGGCCTCATCGCCGATCCCTGTCGAACGGAGCATCCGTGATGAACGTCGATGTGATCGTCGTGGGAGCCGGGCCGACCGGGCTCATGCTCGCCGCCGAGCTGGGCCTCGCAGGGGTGGCGGCCGTGGTCGTCGAACGGCTTCCCCGGCGCAGCGGGCAGTCCAAGGCGCTCGGCATCCAGCCCCGCTCCGCGGAGGCGCTGGAGTCACGCGGTCTCCTCGAACCCCTCATGGACCGGGCGATCCAGCGGGTGCCCGGCGGGCATTTCGCCGGGCTCCGACTGGACTACACCGCCTGGGACACCCGGCATCCGTACTCGATCGGCATCCCCCAAGGGCGCGTCGAGGCGTTGCTGGAGGAGCGGCTCGGCGAGCTGGGCGTCCAGGTCCTGCGCGGGCACGAGGTGACCGCGCTGTCGCAGGACGCCGACGGGGTCGAGGCGACCCTGCTCGGGCCCGCGGGCGGCGGGTCGCGGGTCACCGCGCGTTACCTGGTGGGCTGCGACGGCGGCCGCAGCACCGTCCGCGAGCTGCTGGGCGTCGGCTTTCCCGGCCTGGACGGCAGGCTGCTCTCGGTGGTCGCCGACATCACGATCGCCGACCCGGACGGCGCCGTGCCGGAGACCTGGACGCTGCCCGTCATGACGCCCGACAAGACCGGCAAGGGCTACATCGCGCCCATCGGCGATGGCGTGCACCGGTTCCTGTTCTACGGGGCCGAGCAGCAGGCGCTGTCCCGCGACACCCCGATCACCGAGGAGGAGGTGCAGCGGGCGCTGCGCAACGAGTTCGGCCCGGGGGTCCGCCTGACGGGCGTCCGGTGGGCGTCCCGGTTCACCGACGCCTCGCGGCAGGTCGAACGGTACCGGCACGGCCGGGTCCTGCTCGCCGGTGACGCCGCGCACATCCACTCGCCCATGGGCGGGCAGGGGCTCAACCTCGGGCTGCAGGACGCGTTCAACCTGGGCTGGAAACTGGCGGCCGAGATCGGCGGATGGGCACACGAGGAGCTGCTCGACAGCTACCACTCCGAACGGCATCCGGTCGCCGCGCGCGTGCTGGCCAACACCCGGGCGCAGGCGGTGCTGATCGTGCCCGAGGAGGAGAACCTGGCCCTGCGCGACATCGTCGAGCAGCTCGTACGGGTGCCCGAGGCCAACCGGATCGTCGCCGGCATGATCTCAGGGCTGGACGTCCGCTACGACCTGCCCGGCCGCCGCCATCACCTGCTGGGACGCCGCGTCCCCGACCTCGACCTGGTGACGTCGTCCGGGCCCGGCCGGGTGGCGCGGCTGCTGCGCGACGGCCGCGGCCTGCTCTTGACGACCGCCGACGAGGCGGCGTTCGCGCGGGCCGCCGGGCCGTGGTCGGCCAGGATCGGCCGGGTGCACGCGCAGGCGGAGCTCGGGGCGGACGCCGTCCTGGTAAGGCCCGACGGCTACGTCTGCTGGGCCGGTTCCGCCACCGACGTCTCCGGCCTCGCCGACGCCCTGACGCGGTGGGCGGGCGCTCCCGCCGGTGAACGTCCCTGAACGATCACCGGTCGCGCGCGGCCTTGACGGCCACCGGCACGATGGCCAGCGCCAGAACGCCGCCGCCGACGGCGAGGAGCGGGTAACCGGCGACGGCGACGACGAGGCCCGAGGCCATGCCGCCGGCGGCGCCGGCGATCGCGATGGAGACGTCGACCCAGCCCTGCGTTCTGGCCCGGGTGGCCGGCGGGGCGGCGTCGGTGATGATCGCGGTGCCGGCGACGAGGCCGAGGTTCCAGCCCAGCCCCAGCAGCGCGAGGGCCACGGCGTACCCGGCGACGGAGTCGTCGGGGGCGACGGCGGCGAGCGTTCCGGCGGCCAGCAGGACCAGCCCGGAGGCGGCGGCGACCGCGAGCGGGCCGTGGCGGTCCACGAGCCGGCCGGTCAGCGGCGAGGGCAGGTACATCGCGCCGATGTGGATCGCGATGACCAGGCCGGACGCGGCGGCGCCGGAGCCGCTGTCGTGCATGTGGACCGGCGTCATGGTCATGATCGCGACCATGACGACCTGGGTGAGCACCATGACCAGCGCACCGGCCGGCACGCCGGGGCGGCGCCTCGCGGCGTCCGGACGCGGCCGGCCGGCGGCGTCCACCGGCGCGGCGGTGAGGTCGGCTTCGAGTGCGCGGGCCAGCAGGAGCGGGTCGGGACGCAGCCAGACGGCCAGGACCAGGGCGGCCAGCGCGTAGGCGACACCGGCGAGCAGGAACGGCCCGGCCAGGTACGGGATGCCGAGGGCGGCCGCGAGGCTGCCGGTGGGCGCGGCGAGGTTGGGCCCTGCCACGCCGCCCAACGTGGTGGCGACCAGCACGGTGGACACCGCGGCCGCCCGGCGTGCGGAGGCGGCCAGGTCGGCTCCGGCGTAGCGGGCCTGGAGGTTCGTGGCGGTGCCGGCGCCGTACAGGAAGAGGGAGAGGAACAGCAGGCCGGGATGGCCGGCGACGGCGGCGACGATGACGCCGCCGCTGCCGACGGCGCCGGCGAGATACCCCAGGGCGAGGCCGGGGCGGCGGCCGCGGGCCTGGGAGAGGCGCCCGACGGCGACGGCCGCCAGGGCGGAGCCGGCGGTGCCCACGGCGCTGGGCAGCCCGGCCAGGCCGGTGGAGCCGAGCATGTCCTGGGCGAGCAGGGCGCCGACGGTCACGCCGGCCGCCAGCCCGACGCCGCTGAGGACCTGGGCGATGACCAGGACGATCAGGGAGCGGCGCTGCGCCTCGACGCGCGGGACGTCGTCTGCCCGGACGGGCACGTTGGTCGTCACGAGAGAGCTCTTTCGAAGAGGGGTTGCATCGACGGCGTGGCCCAGGCCCGCAGGCGGGGTCAGGCTCGGTCGCCCAGGTCCAGGCGGTCGAGCAGGCCGCCGGCGGTGAAGGCGGCCACCAGGTCGTCGCGGCCCTCGGTGAAGTGGGCCCAGCTGTCGTAGTGCACGGGCACCACCCGGCGGGCGCCGAGGATCCCTGCCGCCTCCACGGCCTGCGCGCTGTCGAGCACGATCAGCCGCCCGTCGAACAGGACGGAGAACCGGGGCCCACCGGCGAAGAGCACGGCGGTGTCCACCGGGCCGAACCGGCCGGCGATCTGCCGGACCGCGTCCAGCGAGGCGTTGTCGCCGCTGACGTAGACCGTGGGCAGGCCCTCCCCGGTCAGGACGAACCCGACGACCTGACCGGTGATCGGTTCGACCTCCTCGCGCGGGCCGGGGCCGTGCACGGCGGGCACGCCGGTGACGGTGATCGTGCCGCCGCCGCGGCGGTCCAGCTCGATCGACTCCCAGTCGGCCAGGCCCCTGGCCGTGCCGCCCAGCCGCCGCCCGCCCCCGGGCGTGGTGAGCGTGAGCGGGACGTCGGCCAGCAGCGCGCGGCCCGCGTGGTCCAGGTTGTCGGGGTGCTCGTCGTGGGAGAGCAGGACCACGTCGATGCGGCCGAGGTCGGCGGGCGTGGCGGACGGGGGAGCCGTCTTGGTCAGCCGGCCGCCCGGCACGTGGTAGTCGCCGGGGGCGTCGAAGGTCGGGTCGGTCAGGAAGCGCAGGCCGCCGTACTCGAACAGGGCGGTGGGACCGCCCAGGACGCGGACGGGGATCTGCTCGACGGGCGCGCCGAAAATGGCCATGCGAATTCCTCACGGATGGGGAGCGGTTTATCCGTGATGACGGTAACGGTGTCTCACGGACGAGCGCAAGCCGTACCATGAGACACATGAGCGAGACGCCGACCGCCGAGTCCGTGCCGCCGCCCGCGCCGGGGGCGGCGGACTACCTCGCCCTCGACTTCGTCAACAGCGCCATCGCGCTGCCCGGCGGGCAGTTCGTCGACCTGCTCGGCACGCCCGCGGCGACGAATCGCTGGCTCACCGAACGCGGCCTCGCGCCGGCCGACGCCGGGGTGCAGGAGATGTGCGCGACGCAGCTGCGCTCGCTGCGCGAGCACGTCAGGGCGTTGTTCAGCGCGCGGGTCGCGGGGCTGCCCGTCCTGCCCACGGCTCTGTCCGCCGTCAACGACGCGCTGAGCAAGGCCCCCACCGCCGCCCTGCTGTACTGGGACGAGAAGAACGGCCCCTACCGCGCGACGCCGTGCCCCACCAACGAGATCCTCGACCGCGCCCTCGCCACCTTGGCCGCCAACACGGCCGACCTGCTCACCGGCCCCGACGCCGACCGCCTCACCGGCTGCGGATCTCCGCCCTGCAACCGCTACCTGCTGCGGCACGGCCGCCGCCACTGGTGCTCCACGCGGTGCGGCGACCGCGCCCGCGCCGCCCGCGCCTACGCCCGGCGCACCCAGCCCACTCCCGACTGACGGCCCGCGCCGGTGTGGCGCACGTCACATGTTCAGCTGTCACAGGACGCGGGTCGACGGTGTTCACCGACGCCGAGCGGGCCGCCCTGGGCTGGCCGAGCAGGGCATCCGCATCGCCGACGGCGCCTGCCGGCCCGCCGCCCGCTGAACGACCCCGGCGACGCCCCGCGCCCGCTACCGCCGGCCGGGGGCGTTGTCGGCGGTCTGGGTGCGGTCGATGATGTCCAGGACGGCGTTCCTCGTCTCGCGGAAGGCGGCGGCAGTGTCGTCGGCGGCCGCGGTGACGGCCTGGCCGGTGGGGACGACCGCCGGTTCGAGCAGCAGGGCCACGGCGTCGGCGAGGACGTCCGCGGGGTCGCCGGCGCTGGGCGGCGCGGAGTCCGGGACGGACATGGCGGTGCCGAAGCCGGTGAGCAGGGCGTGCATGGCGTAGGACTGGTCGGCCAGCGGGCGGTCCTGGCGGAGCAGCCCGTGCCGGCGCAGGACCGGCATGACCGCCTGGCACATCGCGCTGGGCCGGGTGCGGTCGAACAGGTCACGGTCGCCCGTCTGCTCGGTGAGCAGCCGCACCGGGTCGGCGTCCTTGGTGGCGAGGCGGCGGGCCAGCGGGGAGCTCAGCCCGGTGCGGACCAGCAGCGGAGCCAGGTGGCGCGGCAGCACGGCGGCGGGGTCGGCGGTGATGCGGGCGATGACCGCCTCCAGGAAGGTCAGCAGCTCCCGGGCGAACAGGCCGAGGACGAGGTCCTCCTTGGTGGGCCAGTACAGGTAGACGGTGCCCTTGCCGACCCCTGCCGCCGCGGCGATCTCGCTGACGGTGACCTTCCGCACGCCGTGGTCGGCCACCAGCTCGCGCGCGCTGTCCAGAATGCGGGCGGCCTTGTGCGAGTGGTGTTCGATCAGGCGGCTCACTGCGCTGTCCTCCGGGTCGTGGGGCAGGATGTTCGGTTGTGCGTCAGAGGGCGGCGACGTCGAGGTTCTTGGCCCGCATGTCCTTGTTGTTGAGCATTCTCCTGCCCATGGCCCTGCCGACGCCCGGCATCCGCATCAGGCGCATCATCCCAGCTCTCAGCAACTGCTCCTTACGGTCGTGCGGGGTGAAGATGCGCCGTCCGGGCAGCGCGCTCTCCTGCTGCAGGTGGACGAACGGCCGCATCCGCGCCTCCCAGGCCCGCAACGCCCCCGGCAGGTCGCCGGGGTGGCGTTGCAGCATGGTGCCCAGCAGCTCGCCGCCGGCCAGGCCGCTGGAGGCGCCCATGCCCGCGTACAGGGTGACGCACCAGGCGGCGTCGCCGACCAGGACGACCCGGCCACGGCGCCAGCGCGGCATCCTGACCTGCTGCACCGAGTCGAACAGCGCGTCGGGCGCCCGCTCGTAGCGGGTCAGCAGCCCCTCCAGCAGGGGGCCGGTGGGTTCGGGGCCGAAGGCGGCGCGGATGGAGGCGACCGGCGGGCGGCGGAACTGGGCGTCGACGTCGGCGGTTCGGTAGGAGAACAGCAGGCTCGGGGCGTGGTCGGCGAACGGGAAGGCCCACACCGAGCGGCCGGGCTCGGCCAGGACCAGCCCCTCGTGCAGGCCGAAGCCGTCGACCGGGCCGTCGAGCACGGTGGCGCCGACCATGTAGCCCATCGGGTGCAGGTACTCCTCGTCGGGGCCGAAGACGAGCCGGCGCACCGTCGAGCGCAGGCCGTCCGTGCCGATCACCAGGTCGAAGCGCTCGGTCACGGTGGCGCCGGACGCGGTGTCGTGCAGCGTCACCTCCGCCGCCGCGTCGTCCTGGGCGATGCGGTCGGGGACGGTGGAGTAGCGGATCTCCACGTCGTCCGGCAGCGCCGCGAACAGGCCGCGCTCCACGTCGCCGCGCAGCAGCGGCCGGGGCCCGCCGGGGAGGAGGGAGGGGTTCATCCCGGGACGCCGGCGCCCCGCCCGGTCCACCTCGTAGCTGGTGACATGGGGGCCGCTGCGGTCGCCGATGGCCTCCAGCACGCCCAACCGCCCGGCCGAGGCGATGCCGGCGCCGAACAGCATGATGAAGTAGCCGCCGGAGCGGCGGGCAGGCGCCCGTTCCACCACCACCGGCTCCCAGCCGATCTGGCGCAGCCGCAACGCGGTGGCGATGCCGGCGATCCCCAGCCCGACCACCAGCGCCCGGCCGGTCGTCCTGCCCGCATTCGTCATGGCGCACTCCTTTCATGAGCTTCCCTGGGCATGCTAGCGAACAAACTGACCGAAATGGTTCTGTTGGTCAGTTCGTACGGGCGGGCCTGGGAGGCGGAGGAGCGCGGCGCGGGCGCGTCAGGCGACCGCGGTGCCCTCCAGCTCGACCATCAAGGTGGGGATCGCCAGCCTCGTCACGCCGAGCATCGTGGTGGCCGGCGCCGCCCCGGCGGCACCCAGCCTCGCTGCCAGCACGCCGTAGTGCTGGAAGAGCAGATCCACGTCCGTGGTGTAGACGTTGAGCCGGACGAGGTCCGTCAACGACATGCCGGCCTTCCCCAGGACGGCCTCCAGGTTGTCGAGGCTCAACGCCAGCTGCGCCGCCAGGTCGCCGTCATGCCGGGGCGTGCCGTCGTCGCCCGTCGCGGTCTGCCCCGAGCAGTACAGGGTGCGGGTCTGCCCGGAGACCAGCTCGCCCTGGTTGAACCCCATCTCGACCGACCAGGTGACCGGGTTGATCGCCGTTCGTTCCAGTGTCATGTCAGCTCCGTTCGATGTCACGTTCTTCGACGTCATGGTGATCAGCCTCCCAACGAATCACGACATCCTGTGTCGTGTATCTCGATAGGGTTTTCGCATGCGTGCCGACCGGCTGGTCTCCCTGGTGCTGCTGCTGCGGCAGCACGGACGGCTGTCGGCGACCACCCTCGCCCGCGAGCTGGAGGTGTCCACCCGCACGGTGCTGCGCGACATCGAGGCGCTGTCCGCGGCGGGCGTCCCGGTCTATGCCGAACGCGGCCGGCACGGCGGTTTCGTGTTGCTGCCCGGCTTCCGGACCGAGCTCACCGGCCTCAACCCCGACGAGGCGCTCGCCCTGCTGGTCGCCGGGTCGCGGCGCGGCGCGCAGGCGTTCGGCCTCGGCTCGGCGCTCGCCTCGGCGATGCTCAAGGTGGTCGACGCGCTGCCCGACAGCTACCGGGACACCGCGGCCGGCGCGGCCGAGCGGCTGCTCATCGACCCGGAGACCGACCTGCTGTCCCGTCGGCTAGCGGCCGAGGAGGTGCCCGACGACGTGGCGGCCGAGGTCCTGCGCGCGGTCTTCGCCGGACGCAAGCTGGAGATCCACTACGCGCCCTTCGGCGGGGCGCCCGAGTGGCGGACGGTCGACCCGATCGGCCTGGTCACCATCCGCGACCGCGGCTACCTGCTGGCCACGAGGTCCGGGGCCGACCGCACCTACCGGCTGTCGCGCGTCCAGGCCGCCAGGGCGCTTCCCGAACCCGCGCAGCGGCCCGACCGGGTCGACCTGGACCGGGCCTGGCAGGAGCGCAGCACCCGGTTCCGCACCGGCGGCGACCAGGTCACCGTGCTGGTGCGGATGGCCCCGAGGCGGCGGGAGGAGCTGCTGGGCACCGCGCTGGCCGTCCTCGCCGAGGAGGCCGACGCCGACGGCCTGCTGCGGCTGGAGGTGACGTTCCAGGACGACAGGCACGCCGTCTGGGCGTTGTGGCAGCTCGGCACGG
Organism: Nonomuraea sp. NPDC049655; assembly: GCF_044465465.1. NCBI lineage: Bacteria > Bacillati > Actinomycetota > Actinomycetes > Streptosporangiales > Streptosporangiaceae > Nonomuraea > Nonomuraea sp. NPDC049655. Next base: position 661,064 of record NZ_JBITLS010000003.1, on the reverse strand, counting down.
ACGCCGAGGCCCTGTCCCCGCAGTGGTTGCGCGACTCCCTGCACACCCGCGCGACCGCGCTCGCCACCCGCTACCGGGCGCCGTCCTGAGAACCGGCCGCCTGCCGCGCGGAGCCTGCCTGAAAACCTGTTGGCGGGCCGCGGGGGTCGCTGTTAGTTTGCCGGTGGCCGTGCGAGAGATCGAGGAGGTGGTACCCGTGGACACAGCAACGACATGGGTGCTCCCCTCAGGGGTCACGGTCGGCGACTGAGGCAGGTGTCGCCGGGAGCGCCGCGCCAGCAGGCACTCCCGAAAGGCAACAACCATGCATTCTCCGCAGCCCACCGCAGCGCCCCTCGACTACGACGTGGTCATCGCCGGGTGCGGGCCGACCGGCGCGATGCTCGCCGCCGAACTGCGTCTGCACGACGTACGGGTCCTCGTCCTGGAGAAGGAGACCGAGCCCAAGTCGTTCGTCCGCATCGTCGGTCTGCACGTGCGCAGCCTCGAGCTGATGGCGATGCGCGGCCTGCTGGAGCGTGTGCTCCAGCACGGACGACGGCGTCCGGCCGCCGGTTTCTTCGCCGCCATCGACAAGCCCGCGCCCAAGGGCCTGGATTCCGCGCACGCCTACATGGTGGGCATCCCGCAGCCGGTCATCGAGCGGCTGCTCGAAGAGCACGCGCTCGACCTGGGCGCGCACGTCCGGCGCGGTCACGAGGTGACCGGTCTCGACCAGGACGACGAGGGCGTGACCGTCGAACTGGCCGACGGGGAACGGGTGCGCGCCCGCTACCTCGTCGGCTGCGACGGCGGGCGCAGCACGGTGCGCAAACTGCTCGGCGTCGGCTTCCCGGGCGAACCCTCGCGGAACGGGACGCTGATGGGCGAGATGGAGGCGGGCGTACCGCAGGAGGAGATCGCCGCCACGGTGGCCGGGATGCGCGAGAAGCCCCAGCCGTTCTGGCTCCGGCCCTTCGGCCAGGGGATCTACAGCGTCGTCGTGCCCGCGGCCGAGGCCGGCGACCGTGCGGAACCGCCCACCCTCGACGACTTCAGGCGACAGCTGCGCGCCGTCGCCGGAACCGACTTCGGCGTGCACTCCCCGCGCTGGTTGTCCCGCTTCGGGGACGCCACCCGCCTGGCCGAGCGGTACCGGGTCGGGCGGGTGCTGCTGGCCGGCGACGCGGCGCACATCCACCCGCCCATCGGCGGACAGGGCCTGAACCTGGGCGTTCAGGACGCCGTCAACCTCGGCTGGAAGCTGGCCGCGCAGCTCCGCGGCTGGGCGCCCGACCCGCTCCTGGACACCTACCAGGCCGAACGCCGGCCGGTCGCGGCCGACGTGCTGGACAACACCCGCGCCCAGACGGAGCTGCTGTCCGCCGGACCGGGCCCGCGGGCCGTGCGCAGGCTGCTCACCGAGCTGATGGACTTCGACGAGGTGAACCGCCACCTGATCGAGAAGATCACCGCGATCGGCGTCCGCTACGACTTCGGCGAGGGCCCCGACCTGGTCGGCCGCCGCCTGCGCGACATCGACGTGAAACACGGCCGCCTCTACGACCTGCTGCGCCGCGGCCGCGGCCTGCTGCTGGACCGCACCGAACGCCTGACCCCCGGCGGCTGGTCGGACCGGGTCGACCACCTCGCGGATCCCACCGCGGCCCTCGACGTCCCGTGCGTCCTGCTGCGTCCGGACGGCCACGTCGCCTGGATCGGCGACGACCAGCGGGACCTGGACGGCCACCTGTCCCGCTGGTTCGGCAGCCCCGCCTGACCGGGGTCAAGTGGCGAGGGAGGCCGCCCGGTGGTTCGGTCCGGGTCAGCGGGCATCGGCTGCCTCCCGCGTGCCGAGGACGGCGGGCCTGAGCGTGTGCGCGCACCACTGAGCGAACCCGGTGGCCGGCGCCGCCTGCGGCGCGCGGTGGACGCCCGCGTCCAGGCCCTCGTCCTTGGCGCGCTTCATGGCGACCACGGCCTCGACGAACGCCTCGTCGAGGCCGTGGCCGAGCAGGGCGGACCGCAGTTCGCCGAGCGGCTGACGCCGGTAGCGGACCGGACGCCCCAGCTCCTCGGTCATGATGCGGGCCAGGTCGTCGGGCGACAGGTCCTGCGGGCCGAGCACCGGAACACTGCCGACGCCGGTCCAGGAGCGGTCCAGCAGCAGCCCGGCCGCCGTCGCGGCGATGTCGGCGACGGCCACCATCGGGGCCGGGCGGTCGGCGGCGGCGGTGTCGGTGAAGACGCCGTCCGCGCGGATCGAGCCGGCCTCCTCCAGCAGGTTCTCGTAGAAGGACGGGCAGGCCAGGGCGCGGTAGGCGACGCCGGAGGCGGCGATCAGGTCGTCCATGGCCAGGGAGGCGGTGACCAGCCCGGCCCGGGCGGCCTGCGGGGTGGCGCGGCCGAGCGCCGAGACGCCGACGACATGGCCGACGCCGCAGGCGGCGAACGCCCGCGCGGCCGGTCGGGTGAAGCCGCTGAACCCTTCCTCGGGCGTGACCGAGGCGTCCGGCGGCACCAGCCAGAAGACAGCGTCGGCCCCGGCGAAGGCGTGCTCGACGGTCGCGGCGTCGCCGTGCGAGCCGGTGACCACCTCGACCCGCCCGCGGACGCTCTCGGGGAGCCGGGCGGGGTCGCGGACCACGACGCGCAGCTCCTCTCCACCGGCGGGCGCGGCCTCGACCAGCAGGGACAGCAGCCGCCGGCCGATGTTCCCGGTGGGGGCGGTGATGACAATCATGAAAAACCTCGCGGTTCGTGTCGGATCGGTACAGCGCTTTCATCGTGGAGATCCGGCCCTTATTGCCACAATGGGAACTTCAGCATGCAATCCTTGCCGGAATTGGAATGACACCGTTGACCAGCACAGCCGCGAACCTCGACGCCAACCTCGCCGTCGCCCTCGACGCCCTGCTGACCGAGCAGAGCGTTACCCGTGCCGCCGCCCGGCTGGGCACGTCACCCGCGGCGATGAGCCGCACCCTGGCCCGGCTGCGCCGGGTGCTGCAGGACCCGCTGCTGGTGCGGGCGGGGCAGGCGATGGTGCCCACGCCCCGCGCCGAGGCGCTGCGGGACGAGGCCGCCGCGGTGGTGCGCAGCCTGGCGGCGCTGCTCACCCCGAGCGGCGGGATCGATCCGGCCGCGATGCGGCGCACCTTCACCGTCCAGGCGTCGGACCTGGTGGGCGCGGCGCTGGCGCCGGGCCTGCTCGACCTGGCCCGGCGCGGGGCGCCGGGCGTCTCGCTGCGGGTGCTGGCCGAGGAGTGGGAGGCGGGCCCCGCGCTGCGCGAGGGCCGGATCGACCTGGAGATCGGGGCGATCGACCACGTCGACCCGGAGACCCGGGTCGAGGAGCTGGTCACGCTGCGGATGGCGGCCGGGGTGCGGGACGGGCACCCGCTCGCCCGGCAGCCCCTGACGCCCGCCGGGCTGGCCGCCGCCGAGCACGTGGCGGTCAGCCGCCGGGGACGTTTCACCGGCCCACTGGACGCGGCCCTGGCCGAGCAGGGGCTCAGCCGGCGGGTCAGCGCCGTCCTGCCCGGACATCTGGCGGCGATGGCGCTGGCCGCGGCCGGTGACGCGGTCTGCCTGGTGCCGGCCGAGCCGCCGGGGGAGCCCTCTTCGCCGCTCGGCGACGCGGCGCGCGCGCTCGGGCTGCGCCTGCTGGAGATCCCGCTGGCGCTGCCGCCGCTGACCATCGGCATGGCCTGGCACCCGCGCCACACCGCCGACGGGGCCCACCGGTGGTTGCGTGACGCGGTGCGCCGGGTGCTCCGTCCAGGCCGTCAGGGGTAGGTCACCGGTGGCCGGAAAAATATTCGCGGGCGGATGTCGAGAACCCTCCGGCGGCTCCGTCCCAGGGGCGGAAGACGAAGACGACCCCGAAGGGACGACCATGCGAACGAACGAGATCACCGAGATCCTGAACCGGCCGATCAGCCGGGAGCTGCTGGCCCGCGACCTGACCCGGCTGGCGTACGTGGCCAAGGACGGCACGCCGCGCAACGTCCCGATCTCGTTCACCTGGAACGGTTCCGAGATCGTCATGTGCACCACGAAGAACGCCCCCAAGCTGGCGGCCCTGCGCGCGAACCCCATGGTCGCCCTGACGATCGACACCGAGGTGCACCCGCCCAAGATCCTGCTGATCCGCGGCCGCGCCGAACTGGACGTCGTGGACGGCATCCCGGAGGAGTTCCTCCAGATGAACGGCTCGTACGAGATGACGGCCGAGCAGCGGGTCGAGTGGGAGGCCGAGGTCCGCTCGCTCTACGACGGCATGGTCCGGATCATCGTCACCCCGACGTGGGTGAAGCTGATCGACTTCGAGACGACGCTGCCGAGCGCGGTCGAGGAGCTGATCAGGCAGCGGGCCGAGCGGGAGAGCGCCGCGACCCGGTAGAAGGCCCCGCACGAACCGGCGGCCCGGGCGCTTTGGCCCCGGGCACAAGGTCTCAGACGCTATTCGTCGTCCACGATGAAGAGGACGGCGGCGACCTGGCCTAGCGTTCGGTCATGCGCCGCCTCTCCCTCGACGACCTGTACGGCCTGGCCGTACCCGGTGATCCACAGCTGCGTCCGGACGGCTCCGCCGTCGCCTACACCCTGACGACCGCGGACCGCGAGTCCGACGCCAACGTGACCGAGATCTGGCTGGCCACCCCGGGCGCCGCCCCGCGCAGGCTGGCGACCGGCGCGGCCCCCCGCTGGTCGCCCGACGGCCGCACCCTCGCCTTCCTGCGCCCGGCCGGCGGGCCGCCGCAGATCCATCTGCTGCCCATGGACGGCGGCGAGCCGCGCGTCCTCACCTCGGCGCCGCTGGGCGCCGGCGTGCCCGTCTGGTCGCCCGACGGCACCCGCATCGCCTACGCCGGGCCGTCCGGCGAGGTGGACCCGAACGCGCCGATCGTCATCGACACACTGGAGTACAAGGCCGACGGCGCCGGGCTGCTGTGCGGCCTGACCACGCACCTGTTCGTCGTCGACGTCGAGGACGGCGCCTCGGTGCAGGTGACCTCGGGCGACTTCCACGCCGGCGCGCCCGCCTGGGCCCCGGACGGCGGCCTGCTGGCCTTCACCGCCGGCCTGGACCCCGACCGCGACCTGGACATCTGCGGCGGCCTCTACCTGGTCGAGCCCAAGCAGGACGGCGCGCTCGAACGCGCGGGCGGCGACGGCGTGATCTGCATGGGCGTCTGGTGGCTGGGCGGTCGCTGGATCGTGGCCGGTTACCGCGGCGTGCCCGAGGGCCACACCCGCCTGTTCGCCCTGGAAGGGGATGACTTCGCCGAGATCGAGATCGGCCTCGACCGCAACGTGATGATCGGCGCGCCCGGCTACCCGGGGGCGACGCCCGCGATGAACGGCGACGACCTGCTGTTCTGCGTCCGTGACCGCGGATTCACCCACCTGTACCGGCTGACGCCCGGCGGCGTCGCCGAGCGCATCGTGGACGAAGACCGGAACGTGGCCGGCGTCAGCGTCGCCGCCGGACGGGTGGCCTACGTCGCCTCCACGCCGCGCAGCTCCGGTGACGTCTACCTCGACGGCGAGGCCCTCACTGACCACGCCCCCGAGGGCGTCGAGCTGTTCCAGGCGCGCAGCCGGACCTTCACCGCCCCCGACGGCACGGCGGTCGAGGCGTTCGTGCTGCGCGACGAGACGCTGACCGAGCCGGGCCCGCTGCTGCTGGACATCCACGGCGGCCCGCACAACGCCTGGGCGCCCGTCTTCGACGGCGTGCACCTCTACCACCAGGCGCTCGCCGCCCAGGGCTGGACCGTGCTGCTGGTGAACCCGCGGGCCAGCGACGGGTACGGCGAGGCGTTCTACACCGCCACGGCCGGCGCCTGGGGCCTGTCGGACGAGGACGACTTCCTCACCCCGCTCGACGTCCTGGTCGAGGAGGGCGTCGCCGACCCCGCCCGGCTGGCGGTCACCGGCTACAGCTACGGCGGCTACATGACCTGCTGGCTCACCGGCAGGACCGGGCGCTTCGCCGCCGCCGTCCCCGGCGGGGTCGTGGTCGACCTGCGCAGCATGGCCGGCACCGCCGACCTCGGCTACTTCCTGGCCAAGCACGAGGTCAGGGACGAGTTCGTCGAGCAGTCGCCGATCACCTACGCCGGCGACGTCGTCACCCCGACGCTGATCCTGCACGGCGGGTCGGACGACCGCTGCCCGATCGGCCAGGCCGAGCAGTGGTTCGAGGCGCTGCGCGAGCGCCGGGTGCCGGTCCGTCTGGTCCGGTATCCCGGTGGTTCACACCTTTTCATCCTCAACGGACGGCCTTCACACCGCTTCGACTACAACGAAAGGATCCTCGCGTGGCTGGATCAATGGGTCAGCGTCTCGCCGAACTGATCGAGAAGTACGAGGTCCCGGGCGCGGCGCTCGCCTACCTGCACAACGGGGAGCTGCACGAGTTCGCCGCGGGCGTGCTCAACGTCGACACCGGCGTGGAGGCGACCCCCGACTCCCTGTTCCAGATCGGCTCGGTCTCCAAGGTCTGGACCGCCACCCTGCTCATGCAGCAGGTCGAGCGTGGCCGGCTGACCCTGGACACCCCGGTCGCCGAGCTGCTGCCCGGCTTCCGGGTCGCCGACGCCGAGGTGACCAAGACCGTCACGGTCCGGCACCTGCTGTCGCACACCAGCGGCATCGACGGCGACCTGTTCCTCGACACCGGCCGCGGCGACGACTGCATCGAGAAGTACGTCGAGGCCTGCGCCGACCTGGCGCAGAACCACCCGCTCGGGGCCACCCAGTCCTACTGCAACTCCGGCTTCGTCATCGCCGGGCGCATCCTGGAGGTGCTGGAGGGCAAGACCTGGGACGAGGTGCTGCGCGAGAACATCTGCGAGCCGCTCGGCCTGACCCACACCTGGACGCTGCCGGAGGACGTGCTGCGCTTCCGCGCCGCGCACGGCCACGTCGAGGACGGCAAGGCGGCCCCGGTGTGGGGCCTCATGCGCTCGTGCGGTCCGGCCGGCCTCATCTGCGCCCGTCCGCGTGACGTGGTCGCCTTCGGCCGCGCCCACCTGGAGGGCAGCCTGCTGGACGACCCGCGGGCGATGTGGGAGCCGCAGGTCGACATCCCCAACCCGCACACCCTGGGCAGGCAGTGGGGCATCGGCTGGATCCTCGACGAGTGGTCCGGCCACCGCGTCATCTCGCACGGCGGCAACACCATCGGCCAGCACGCCATGCTCTGGGTCGTGCCCGACACCGGCACCGTCGTGTGCGTGACCACCAACGGCGGCCACAGCGGCGCCCTCACCCACGCCGTGGCCACCGAGCTGTTCGCCGAGCTCGACGGCCTGGCCGTGCCGCCGGTGCTCGGCCCGCCGGAGACCCCCGTGCAGGTGGACGTCGAGCGGTACGCCGGCGTCTACGAGCGGGTCGGCGCGCGCATGACCGCCAGCGTGCACGACGGCGCGCTCAGGTTGCGCGTCGAGTCGACGGGCGCGCTCGCCGCCCTGCAGGAGCCGTTCGACCTCGACCTCGTCGCCGTCGACGACGTCACCTTCGTCGGCCGCCGCGAGGGCGACCCCGACTGGGTCTCGGGCGTGTTCTACCAGCTCGACGACGGCTCGCCCTACTTCCACCTCGGCGTCCGCGCCACCCCCAAGATCGCCTGAGGAGACCCCATGGATCTGCAGAAACGCCTCGACGAAGCGGCCGCGGCTCACGACGTGCCGGGCGCGGCCATCGCCGTGTGGACCGGCGGCCAGTTGCATGAGGCGGCCACGGGCGTGGTCAACCGCAACACCGGCGTCGAGACCACCACCGACAGCGTCTTCCAGGTCGGCTCGACCACCAAGGTGTGGACGGCCGCCCTGATCATGCAGCTCGCCGAGGAGGGCCTGCTCGACCTGGACGAGGAGGTCGGGCACTACCTGCCCGAGTTCGCCCTGTCCTACGACGCCGTCATCACCGTCAGACAGCTCCTGACGCACACCGGCGGCTTCGACGGCGACCTGTTCGAGGACACCGGGCGCGGCGACGACAGCCTCGAGAAGTTCGTGGCCTACCTGCACGGCGCGGGCAAGGTGCACGAGCCGGGCGAGCTGTTCTCGTACTGCAACGCCGGCTACTGCGTGCTCGGCGCCATCGTGGCCCGGCTGCGCGGCACGACCTGGGAGCAGGCCATGCGGGAGCACCTGCTGAAGCCGCTCGGCGCCACCCACGCGGCGCTGCTGGCCGAGGAGGCCGTGCTGTTCCGCGCGGCGGCCGGGCACATCGGGCCGGGCAACGACGTCTACGCCCAGTGGCAGATGCCCCGCTCCAACGCGCCCGCCGGGGCCACCCTGTGCCTGGCCCCGCGCGAGCTGGTGCGCTTCGGCCGCATGTTCGCCGCGGACGGCCTGGCCGAGGACGGCACCCGGGTGCTGTCGGCGGAGAGCGTCGCCGCGATGCGCACCCCGCAGGTCGCGGTGCCGGGCGTGCCCGGCCTGATGGCCGCCAACTGGGGGCTCGGCTTCGAGCTGTTCACCTGGGGCGCCTACGGCCACGACGGCGGGACCCCGGGCCAGAGCACGTTCTGGCGGGTGGCCGACGACGGCTCGTACGCGATCGCGATGAGCATCAACGGCGGCAACTTCATCGGCGTCATGAACGACCTGCTGCTGCCGCTGCTCAGGGAGGGCGGGCTGGCGGCCCCCGACCTGCCCGCCCCGCCGGAGCAGCCGCGCGCCGTGGACCCCGCGCCGTACACCGGCCGGTACGAGGGGCCGCAGCTGGCCTACGAGGTCTCGGCGGCGGGCGGCGGCGTCGAGGTCACCCTGATCCCCGGCGCGCTCATGGCCAGCATGGGCCAGCAGGGCACCACCGCCAGGTACGTCCACCTCGCCGAGGACACCTTCATCGCCGAGCAGCCCGAGGAGGGCAGGCACGACACCGTCACGTTCGTCCTGCGGGACGGGGTCGCCACGCACCTGCACAACGGCCGGGCGGTCCCGCGTGTTTGAGCGGGACGCGCAGAGGGTCTTCGCGGCGGCGGGCGTGCGCGGCTTCGTGCACGCCCGCGACGTGGACGGCGCGGCCGAGATCGGCCTCGACCCGGACGCCCCGGTCGTCCTGGCCTCGGTGTTCAAGCTGCCGATCCTGCTGGAGTACGCCAGGCAGGCCGCGGCGGGCGAGGTGGACCGCACCGAACGGCTCACCGTCACCGCGGCGGACAAGGACGGCGGCATCGGCACCTCGGGCTGCGCCGACGACGTGTCGCTGACGCTGCGCGACCTGGCCCACTTCATGATGTCGATGAGCGACAACGCGGCCACCGACGTGCTGCTGCGCCGGGTGGGCCTCGACCGCGTCAACGCCACGCTGGAGGGCCTCGGGCTCAGGCGCACCCGTCTGATCGGCGGCTGCGCGACGCTGTTCGAGTCCGTGGTCGAGGAGCTGGGCACCATCGACGTGGCCGGCATCCCCGAGGAGCGCATCAGGGCCCTGGCCGTGCGCGATCCGGAACGGACCACCGCGGGCACGCCCCGCGAGATCACCACCCTGCTCGGTTCCGTCTGGCGCGACGAGGCGGGCACCGCCGAGGCGTGCGCGGAGGTGCGCGACATCATGAGCAGGCAGATCTGGCCGCACCGCCTCTCCTCGGGCTTCCCGGACGAGGTGCGGGTGTCGGCCAAGACCGGCACCCTGTGGGGCGTGCGCAACGAGGCGGGCGTCGTGGAGTACCCCGACGGCGGCCGGTACGCCGTCGCGGTGTTCCTGCACGGCGACGACCTGGCCTTCCGCATCCCGGCCGCGGACGCCGCCATCGGCCAGGCCGCCCGTCTCGCCGTCGAGCACCTGCGCGGCTGATGACGGTCTACGTCGACTATCGTGAGCGGATGAACAGCCGTCCGCGTGCCAGCCTTGAGCGGATTCTGTTCGACCTCGGCAGCACGGTCCTCGACGTGGCCGCCTCGCCCGGTGATCTCGACACCGAGGTCACCGGGGTGCACATCTACGACCCGCTCGACGAGCTGTACGTGCCGCCGGGCGGGCTGCTGCTGGCCGTCGGCGTGCAGGGCGCCACCGCCATCTGCGGCCTGCTCGACGCCGCCCGCGAGGCCAGCGGCATCGTCGTCAAGCTGCCGGTCGACGTCGACGAGCAGGTGCGCAGCAAGGTCCTGGAGACCGGCGTCGCCGTGCTCGGGCTGACCAGGGCCGCGTCCTGGTCGCAGGTCGCCGCGCTGCTGCGCTCGCTGCTGGCCGAGGGCGACCTGGCCATGCCGGAGAAGGGGCCGCAGGGCGATCTGTTCGCGCTGGCCAACGCCGTCTGCGCGTTGCTCGACGCGCCCGTCACCATCGAGGACCGGTCGACCCGCGTCCTGGCCTTCTCCGGCAGACAGGACGAAGCCGACCCCGGCCGGGTCGAGACCGTGCTCGGCCGCCAGGTGCCCGAGCGGTTCCAGCGCATGCTCGACGAGCGCGGCTTCTTCAAGAAGCTCTACCAGAGCCGCGACCCGATCTACATCGAGCTCGACGGCGACAGCATCAACCGGGCGGCCGTGGCCGTCCGGATCGGCGACGAGATCCTCGGCTCCATCTGGGTCGCCGTGCGCGAGCCGCTCACCCCGCAGCGCGAACGCGCCCTGGCCGACGCGGCCAAGATCGTCGCGCTGCAGCTGCTGCGCGAGCGCGCCGGCGCCGACACCCAGCGGCGGCTGCGCGCCGACCTGCTGTCCACGGTCCTGGCCGGCGGTTCCGACGCGGCCGACGCCGCGGGCCGCCTCGGCATCGCCACCGAGCGCCTGTGCGTGCTCGCCGCCCAGCTCGCCGACGGCGACGCGGCCGACCCGGCGCGCGGCGAGAGCGACCGGCAACGTTTCTGCGACGCCCTGGCGCTGCACGTCGGCGCCATCCATCCCAAGGCGGCCGCCGCGATGATCGGCTCGGTCGCCTACGCCGTCCTGCCGCTGAGCTCGGGCGGCGACGAGGAGACGCGGGCCGTGCGCGTCGCCGAGTCCTTCCTGGCCAGGGTCGGGCCGCGGCACGCGGCCAACATCGGGGTCGGCCGGCTGGCCGCCAACCTCTCCCAGGTCGCGCGGGCCCGCGCCGACGCCGACCGGGCGCTGCGCGTGCTGCGCGCCCGCGGGCTGGCCGGCCAGGTCGCCGGTTACACGGCCGTGCACTTCGAGTCGCTGCTGCTCCAGGTCTCCGACGTGGTCGCCGCCGAGGAGCAGGTGCCCACCGGCCCGTACGAGCGGCTGCTGGCGCACGACGCCGAGCACGGCAGCGAGCTGGTGGCCACCCTGCGGGCGTATCTCGACGCGTTCGGCGACGTCAACGCCGCCTGCGCGCAGGTCCACGTGCACGCCAACACCTTCCGCTACCGGCTCAAACGGCTCACCGAGATCAGCGGGCTCGACCTGTCCGACCCCGACGCGCGACTCACCGTGATGCTGCAGATGCGGATCTTCGGACGCTAGCACGAGGTCGTCCGCGCTTTTTGTGAAGGGCGACGAAGAAGGTCGGGCCGCGAGGGACGAAGGTGGGTCACCACCCCACGCTCTCCTGGAGTCGCCATGAAGAAGACAGCGGTGCTCACCGCGTTGGCCCTGCTAGCGGCCGCGTGCGGCAGCGGCGGAGGTACGGCGGGCAGTACGGGCAAGCCTGTCACGGGCGGCACGTTCACCGCCGCCATCAGCGCGGACCCCGGGGTGCTCGACCCCGCCACGGGCGTGCTCTCGGTCACCAACGAGGTCCTGTCGGTGGCCTACGACACCCTGGTGTCCGTCTCGGCGGACGGCAAGACCGTGCCCGCCCTGGCCGAGAAGTGGGACGTCAAGCCCGACAGGGTGACCTTCACCCTGCGCAAGAACGTCACCTGCTCCGACGGCTCCAAGCTCACCCCGGCCGACGTCGCCGAGAACATCAACCACATCGCCGACCCCGCCGTCAAGTCGCCCATCTACGGGGTGCTCGTACCGGCCGGCATGAAGGCCGAGGCCGACGAGTCCGCCGGCACCGTGACGCTGTCGACGCCCGAGCCGTTCAGCTTCATCCTGGAGAGCTCACGGCTGCTGTTCATCGTCTGCGGCAAGGCCGTCAAGGACCGTTCGCTCATCGCGCGGGCCACCTCCGGGACCGGCCCGTACCAGCTCACCGAGGCCGTCCCCGGCGACCACTACACCTTCAAGGTGCGCCGGGAGTATGCCTGGGGCCCCGAGGGCGGCACCGCCAAGGACCTCCCCGAGACGCTCGTGCTCAAGGTGGTGCCGAACGAGCAGACCGCGGCCAACCTGCTCCTCGCCGGCTCGCTCAACTCGGCCACCTTCTTCGGCCCCGACCGGACCCGCCTGGAGGCCAACCCCGCGCTCGGCAAGATGATCGAGCCGCAGGGCAACGGCCAGTTCTTCTACCACCAGGGCGAGGACAGGCCCGGCCACGATCCCGCCGTGCGCAAGGCGCTGACCCAGGCCCTCGACATGAAGGAGCTGGGCGGCATCGCCACGGGCGGCACCGGCAAGCCGGCCACCGCACTCGTGCCGCCGCCCCGCCCGTGCCAGGGCGACACCGTCACCGGCCACGTGCCCGCCTTCGACACGGCGGCCGCCACCACGGCACTGGACGCGGCCGGCTGGAAGGCCGGGGCCGACGGCGTCAGGGAGAAGGACGGCAAGAAGCTCTCCCTGCGCCTGTTGTACGCCACCACCAAGGGCCCCAGCATGGTGGCCGCCGCCGAGTACATGGCGGCGGTGTGGAAGAAGATCGGGGTGGACGTGAAGCTCAACGGCGTCATCGACACCAAGCTGTCGGAGTCGCTCAACGCCACCCAGGACTGGGACGTCGTGTGGCTGCCCATCGGCGTCACGCTGCCCTCGCAGCTGGTCGGCTTCCTGTCCGGCCCCGCCGCCCCCAAGGGCGCCAACTTCGCCCACCTGAAGAACGCCGAGTACGAGCGGCTGGTTGCCGAGGCCGCCAAGCTGACCGGCCCCGAGGGCTGCGCCAAGTGGCTGGCGTCGGAGTCGGCCCTGTTCGACAACGCCGACCTGGTGCCCGTGGTGGAGATGAACACGCTGACCGCCACCAAGGGCGCCACCTTCCGGACGATGGCCGGCCTGTTCCTGCCCTCGACGATCCGCCTCACCCAGGGAGGCTGAGTGACCGTACGGCGCCTCGTGCGCTTCGTCGTGTCGCTGGCGGTGCTGCTCGTGGCGTCGTTCGCGATGATCCACCTCATCCCCGGCGACCCGGTGCGGGCCTCGCTCGGCCCGGCCGCGCCGGTCGAGCTGGTCAAGGCCCGCGAGCAGCTGCTCGGGCTGGACAAGTCGCTGCCCGAGCAGTTCGCCGCCTACGTCGGGCACATCCTCACCGGCGACTTCGGCACCTCGTTCCTGACGGGCGAACCGGTCGGCCAGGTCATCGCCACCCGGCTGCCCAACACGCTGGGCCTGGCGCTGCTGGCCACCGTGGTGGCGCTGCTGCTGGCCGTGCCGCTGGGCATGTGGGCGGCCATCCGCACGGAGAACGGCCGGAACCGGGGCACCGAGATCACCTTCAGCTCGGTCACCGGCACCGCCGTCGCCGTCCCGGAGTTCCTCTACTCCATCGCGCTGGTGGCGGTCCTGTCGATCGGGCTGGGCCTGTTCCCGCCGGCCGGCAAGGAGGGGGCGATGTCGTACGTCCTGCCGGTGGCCGCCCTGGCGATCGGCCCGGTCGCGATGATCGCCCGCATCTCGCGCGTGGAGACCCTGCGCGAGCTCGGCACCGACTACGTGCGGCTGGCCCGGTCGAAACGGCTGCCCGCCGCCCGCCTGCACCTGCGGCACGTGCTGCCCAACACGCTGACCGCGACGCTCACCGTGGGCGGGCTGCTGCTCACCTCGCTGATCGCCGGCAGCGTGCTGGTGGAGTACGTCTTCGCCTGGCCGGGGCTCGGCCTGAAGATCGTCGAGTCGATCACGCAGAAGGACTATCCCGTCGCCCAGGCCGTCATCCTCGTCTACGGCGCGATCGTGCTGGTCGTGAACCTCGCCGTCGATCTGATCCTGGGCGCGCTCGACCCCACCTCCAAGATCAAGGAAAACTGATGCGTTTGCGCACCCCGGCCGCCGTCGCCGGAGCCGTGCTGGTCACGCTCATGGTGGTCCTGGCCGTCGTCGGGCCGCCGATCTGGGGCGCGGCGGCGGAGAAGATCGACGCGGGCGCCATCCTGCAGGGCTCTTCGGCCGCCCATCCGCTCGGCACCGACAACCTCGGCCGCGACCTGCTGGCCAGGGTCCTGGTCGCGGGCCGGTTCTCCCTCCTGCTCGCGCTGGCGGCCACGCTCTTCGGCGCGGCCATCGGCACCGTGCTCGGCGCGCTGCCCTCGGTGCTGCCGCCGCGCGGCGCCCGCTTCGTCACCGGCGCCGTCAACGCGCTCGTCGCCTTCCCCGGCCTGCTGCTGGCCATGTTCACCGCGGTGGTCGCCGGGCTCGGGGCCAAGGGTGCGGTGCTCGGCATCGGCGTGGCCATCGCCCCGAGCTTCGCCCGGCTCACCCAGACGCTGGCCGCGACCATCGCGGGCGCCGACTACGTCGCGGCCGCCCGGATGCTCGGCGTGCCGCGCATGCGCGTCCTGACCAGGCACGTGCTGCCCAACATCGCCGAGCCGCTCATCCTCAACCTCACCCAGGCGCTCGGCGGCGCGCTGCTGGGCCTGGCCGGGATGTCGTTCCTGGGCCTCGGCGTGCAGCCGCCCGCCTTCGACTGGGGGCGGCTGCTGTTCGACGGGTTCGGCCGCATCTACGTCACGCCCGAGGTGGCGCTGGGGCCCGCCCTGGCGGTCGCGCTGGCCGGCATCGGCTTCAACCTGCTGGGGGACGCGCTGGCCAAGGCCGCCGCCCGCACCGCCGTGCACACGCGCGAGGCCAGGCCCGCCGCGCCGCCCGCCCCCGGCGAGCCGGACCCCGAGGCGGTGCTGGAGGTCAAGGACCTGACGGTGACCTTCCCCGGCGGCGTCACGCCGGTGCGCGGGGTGTCGCTGACCGTCGCGCCCGGGCAGATCGCCGGGCTGGTCGGGGAGTCGGGCAGCGGCAAGAGCCTCACCGCCGCCGCGATCGGCGGGCTGGTGCCGTACCCGGGCGTGGTGACGGCGGGCAGGCTGGCGCTGGCCGGCCAGGAGATCTCCGAGATGTCGCCCAAGGAGCTCGGAACCGCGCTCGCCATGGTCTTCCAGGACCCGATGGCCTCGCTCAACCCCGCGCTGAAGGTCGGCGGCCAGCTGGCCGAGGTCGCGATCGTGCACCAGGGTGCCGGCAAGGCCGAGGCCCACCGGCGCGCCGTCGACCGGCTCGGCCACGTGCACCTGCCCGCGCCCGATCGGGTGGCCCGCCGGCACCCGCACGAGCTGTCCGGCGGCATGCGGCAGCGCGCCGTCATCGCCATGGGCCTCATGGGCACCCCCAGGCTGCTCATCGCCGACGAGCCCACCACCGCGCTGGACGTGACGGTGCAGCGGCAGATACTCAAGCTGCTGCGCGAGGTCACCGACGAGACCGGCGCGGCGGCGTTGTTCATCTCCCACGACATCGCCGTCGTCGGCGAGCTGTGCGACGTGGTCGTCGTCATGTACGCCGGCCGCGTCGTCGAGCAACTCCCGGTCGAACTGCTGGCCACCGGCGCCGCGCACCCCTACACGCGGGCGCTCATCGACTCGCTGCCCGACATGGACACCGACAGGTCGCTGCCGCTGGCCAGCATCCCCGGCCGTCAGCCCGCCCCCTCCGACGTGGGCGACGGCTGCGCCTTCGCCGCCCGCTGCGAGCTCGCCACGGCCCGCTGCGCCGGCGAGCGTCCCCCTTTGACGTCGTACGGCAAGGCGCACCAGGTCGCCTGCTGGGAGGTCTGATGATCATCGAGAACCTGACGGTGCGGTTCGGCTCGTTCACCGCCGTCGACGACATCACCCTGGAGGTGCCGAGCGGGTCCATCGTCGGGCTGGTCGGCGAGTCGGGGTCGGGCAAGTCGTCGGTGGCCAGGGCGGTGAGCGGCCTGGTGCCGCACACCGGCACCATCACCGGCGCCAGCCGCGTCCAGATGGTCTTCCAGGACCCCTACGCCTCGCTCGACCCCCGGATGAAGGTCGGGGCGTCCATCGCCGAGGGCTGCGGCAAGGGCTCGGTCGAGAGGCTGCTGTCGCTGGTCTCCCTGCCGCCCGAGGTGGCCACGCGCTACCCGCGCGAGCTGTCAGGCGGCATGCGTCAGCGCGTGGCCATCGCCAGGGCGCTGGGCGCCGAGCCCGACCTGCTGGTCGCCGACGAGATCACCAGCGCCCTGGACGTGTCCGTCCAGGGCTCGGTGCTGAACCTTGTGCGCAGGCTCCGCGACGAGCTGGGCCTGTCGATGTTGTTCATCTCGCACAACCTGGCCGTGGTGCGCTACGTCTCCGACGTGGTCGCGGTGCTGCACCAGGGGCGCATCGTGGAGCTGGGGCCGACCGAGGAAGTGGTCGGCGCCCCCGCCCACGACTACACCCGGTCGCTGCTGGAGGCCGTGCCCAGGCTGGGCCGCTCCACCACGTAGAACGCCTTGTCGTGGAAGGCGGTCACCACGCCGCCTTCCACGAGCAGGCCGCCCAGGACCTCGCGGACGGCCAGCCGCCACGCCTTGGCGGCTCCGGGGTCCGTGACGCGCAGCGCCTCGATGTCCTCCGGCAGCGCCACGAGCACGGTGGCGGCGTCGCTGTCGCGCGTCACCGGCCGTCCGTCCTCGTCGGCCAGCACGATCGCGGCGTCCGCCGGGAGGGGCCGCCGGCCGGGCTCGCCCCGTACGAGGGCCGCCACGTGCGGCGCGGACAACGACCAGGAGGCCAGCACGCGGTCGGAGTCGCTGCCCTGGTTGATGGCGTCGGTCATGACGCCGTAGAAGCTCGGCAGGTACTCCTCGGGACGGGCGCCCAGCTTGGCCAGGTTGAAGTGGGCGTTCCTGCGCACCAGCGGATCGTAGGTCCAGGTGATGCGGTCGATGCCGCGCTCCAGGGCCCAGCGGCGCTGGTGCAGCTTCAGCTCGAAGCCGATGCCGTGGCCGCCGGCCGCGCCGGTGATGTGGGAGTGCAACGTGTTGCCCGCCCCGAAGAAGCCGACGGAGGCGCCCAGCAGGCGGCCCGCGTCGTCGTACGCGCCGGCCACGTAGTTGCCCGCGTGCGACATCGCCCGCATCAGCTCGACCGTGATCGGCCGGCTGTCCGGGTCGAAGTGCCAGATCCCGTCGAACAGCTCACTGACCTGCTCGAACTCCGCGATCCCATGGAGTTCCCTGATCGCGATCAACGTGCCGGCCCTCCGAATGCTCAAGTGTCACGGTGACGCTACGGCACTGTGCGGCGGGACCGAATCGTGCGGGACACCAAAGAGCACCCCGGGCTTCGTGGGATCAGACAGCGGCCGGACGCCTTCAGTGGGCGGTCCAGCCTCCGTCGACCGGCAGCACGGCGCCGGTGAGGTAGGAGGCCGCCGGACCGGCCAGCAGGACCGCCGCGCCGACGAGTTCGCCCGGGTCGGCCCAGCGCCTCATGGGGACCTGGTGGTCGAGGAACTCCCGCACGTGCGGGTCGTCCTCGACGCCCTCGTTCAGCGGGGTGCGGAAGGGGCCGGGGGCCAGGGCGTTGACGCAGACGCCGGTGCCCGCCAGCTCGACGGCGAGGCTGCGGGTGAGCTGGACGACCGCGCCCTTGCTGGCCGCGTAGCCCGCCCGGCCCGCGGCGCCGACGAGCCCGAGAGCGCTGGCCAGGGTGACGATGCGGCCGTACCCGGCTTCGCGCATCACCGGCACGGCGGCCTGGCAGGCCAGGAAGGTGCCGACGACGTTGACGTCGAGGCAGCGGCGCAGCGTGGCGGCGTCGAGGGTCTCCAGCTCGCCGCGGGCCTGGATCCCGGCGCTGGTCACGAGCACGTCCAGGCGGCCGTGCGCGGCGACGACGTCCCGCACGAGAGCCTGGACCGCGTCCTCGTCGGTGACGTCGCAGGCCATGCCTGAGGCGGTGACGCCGGTCGCGGCGGTGATCTGGGCCGCCGCCTCCCGGCACGCCGCCAACCGCCGGCCGGCGGCCACCACCGTGCAGCCGGCGGACGCCAGTCCCTGCGCGATGGCCCGGCCGAGCCCCGCCGAGCCGCCCGTGACGATCGCCACCTGCCCGGCCAGGGGCGCCTGCGGACCGGCGGACCCCGCGTGCACGGGCCGGCCGGGAGCGGCCGTGTCTTCCTGGGACGTCATGTGGCTCCTCTTCGCAGAAAGCGTTCCGTTCGCGGAACATTAGCGCGAGCCGCCCGGATGAACCGCGACCGGCTGCCGGCCCGCGACCGTCCATGATGACGCGGCCCGTGCACGAGCGGCTGGACCGGGCCTGACGTGCGGAAGGCCGCTTCCCGCGCGCTGCGCGGGAAGCGGCCGCCGGGCCTGCTGCTAGCTGCGGAAACGGCCCTCTCGGGAGTAGAGGCAGGTGAAGCAGGCCGGGTCGGCGTTCCAGCCGTCGTCGTAGGAGACCCCGCGGTGCCGCTTGATCTTGCCCTTCTTCGTCACGGCCTGGGCGTACCCCGGCGGCACGATGCCCTCGAAATGCTTCACGAAGTTGCCGAGGGCGTTCCGGTAGTAGACCCGGTGCCGGGCCCAGAGGTTGGTCGTCGAGCCGGGCGGGGTGCAGTTGGCGACGTAGCTCTCGGCGATCTTCTGCTTGAAGCCGCCGAAGTCGAACGTGCTGTACGACTTGGCCGGCAGGCCGGGCACACCGTCGTCGTGCCAGAGCGTCCAGCCGAAGATCGACCAGGTGCAGCTCGCCGTGCCGGAGCGGACCGCGCTCGCCGGGGCGGTCAGGCCGCCCGCCGTGACCGGCTCGCTGGTGATCCTGCGCCGCTGCAGTTCGGCGGGCGGGTCGGCGCCGTGGTCCTCGACGAGACGCTGGGGGACCGCGACGTCGGGCGGGGTGACCTTCAGGTAGGTCTCCAGAAGGGTGTCGTCGTCGTCACTGACGATGAGGGGGGCGCGACCGATCATTCCGGTCTGGACCATCCCGACCTCGTCGGACGGGACGCTGTCGGTGAAGGTCACCGACAGCCCGGTCGTGTAGTCGAGCTGAGCCAGGACGATCTCGCGGTCGGACTCCTCGGCGGCAGGGGCCGCGGCCTTGGCCGTGGCCGTGGCAGGGGAGGGCGCGAGGAGCATGGCGGCGGCGACGGCCGCCAGGAACGGGCTGAATCTCATGCGGGCCACGCTAGGAAACGATCTTTCAGTTGCCTTAAAGGCGAGCTCAACGCATGGTCATTCCGACCTACGTGGTCCCTGTCGCTGCCCGCGCCGGGGCGCGGAGGGCCGGGCGCTCCCGTCCTCCGCCCCCGATCCACTCCGGCAGCTCCGCGGCCTGCCGCCGGCACGAGGGCTCGCAGGGCGTCCGCGAGCCGTTCCGTGGGCGTCGGCCGTACCGGGCGCGAGAAACGTCCTGAAATCGACGGACGGAATGTCCCTATTGCCCGATTCCCTGATCACGGCAATATTGCCAATTCGGGCTATGTCCGCAGTTCGCGGCTCAGCCGCCGGCGCCGGTCGGCGAGCGCCGGCCCCCCGCTGATCTACCACGACGTCCTGCGACGTCATACCGCCGCCATGGCCCGGCAAAGATCTTCATCGCTACCTGAACGGCGAACCGGGACAAATAGCAGAGCTCGCGACACCCGAAAATTCGCAATCTTTGTGGGACGCCATCCCGTCCACACGGCCGTACCCGTGAACGCTCCAAGTAAGTTGGTCGCTGCCCGCGAATCGGGGCGATTATCGGAATGGAGGCCAAAGATGAGCGAATTTTCGCGATAAGTAAGACAGCCATATCCACCCCCTGTTCGTGGATATCACGCTCTGAATTGATCGCCGTTGTTTTTCGCAGTGGAGCAGATATGGTCACACCCCTTCGGGAAGAGGAACCCTTCCCGCACTCCCCGTCCAAGGGCATGCTGCTGTCGCAGCGAGGCGCCCCCCGCCACGCCCCCGGCCGGCGGCGTCCGGTGACATGCTGGACCATCTGCTCCTTCGCCGACGCGAGCGTCGACGCCGCCGCGCTGGCCGCGCCCGTGCTCGACGCCGGGTACGGCGCGCTGCTCGCCGGCCTGGCGGCGGGGCTGCTCGTCCTGCTGAACCTGGCGGGCGGCACGTACCGGATCCGGCTGTCGCCGTCCGTGATGGACGGGTGGATGTGGCGCGGCGGATGCGCCACCGCCATCACCGGCGCGCTGACCGTCGCCGCCCTCGACCATCAGACGACGCTGGCCGTCTGGACGGGCGAGTCGGCCCGGATCGTCGCCGTCTACCTCGGGCTGACGCTGGTGGGGCGGGGGCTGGTCTGCGCGGTGCTGCGCCAGGCCCGCCGCCGCGGCGCACGCGTGCCCACGCTGGTCGTCGGGTCCGGCGCGCACGCCAGGAACCTCGCGCTGACCCTGGTGCGGCACACCGAGTACGGCCTGCTGCCCGTCGGCGGCGCCTGCGACGTGCTGGGCCAGGCCCCGTACGAGCCGATCGTGGACGATCCGGAGACCCTGCTCACCATGGCCCGGCGGCACCGCGCCCGCGTGGTGGTCCTGGCCCCGCCGCCGGGCGGCGAGGAGCAGACCCACCGGCTGGCGCAACAGGCCCGGCAGGCGGGGTACCCGGTGTACCTGGCGCCGCAACCCGGCGGCGTGCTGGTCGACTTCGTCCCCGACGGCGAGCACGTCCGGGGGTTCCCGATGCTGCGCATGCGGCCGTTGCCGCAGCGGCGCGCGTCCTGGCCGCTCAAGCGCGCCCTGGATGTCGTGCTGGCGACGGCCGGGCTGGTCGTCAGCGCTCCGGTGCTGGCCGCCTGCATGCTGCTGCTGCGCGGGCAAGGAGGGCCCGGCGTGCTGTTCCGCCAGGTCCGGGTGGGGATGGCCGGGACGCCCATCGAGATCATCAAGCTCCGCACGTTCGCCCCGCTGCGCGCCGGCGAGTCCGACACCCGCTGGAGCATCGACGACGACCCCCGCCTGACCCGCGCGGCCCGGCTGCTGCGCTCCTGCTCCGTGGACGAGCTGCCGCAGCTGTGGAACGTGCTGCGCGGCGACATGAGCCTGGTCGGCCCCAGGCCCGAGCGGCCGCACTTCGTAGAGCTGTTCTCCCGCGGCGACCACCACTACGGGCGCCGCCACCGGTTGCCCGTCGGCCTCACCGGCTGGGCCCAGACCCACGGCCTGCGCGGCGACACCTCGATCGAGGACCGGGCGCGGCTGGACAACCACTACATCGACACCTGGTCCCTGCGCCGCGACATCAAGATCTTGATCCGGACGGTCGGTTGCCTGCTGTGGCCGGGACGATCGTGATCAGGGCGTTCCTGTCGTCCCTGTGCCGCCTGCCGGGCCGTCCCAGTGTGTGGGCCGCGCTGACCGTGATCGCCGTGTGCGTGCCCGCCGGACCGCAGGCCGCCGACGTCGTCCAGCCGCGGGTCGCCGACCTGATGTCGCTGGGGTTGCTGGCGTCCGTCGCGGTGAGCCTGGCGCGCGGCGGCGCGCGTCCGGGCCGGTGGGCCCTGCTCGCCGCGCCCGCGGCGCTCGCGGCGACGGCGGCCGCCCTCGCGGCGCCCGACTTCCTGCTGGCGCTGCCCGGCCTGGCCCGGTTCCTCCAGGTGTTCGTCCTGGTCCCCGTCGCTGTGACGGTGGCGGTGCGGCAGCGGTCCGACCTGCTGCTGGTGGGCGGAGCCGTCGCGGCCTTGGCGATCGTCCAGGCCGGGCTCGGCTGCTGGCAGGCGCTCACGGGCAGCGGCGCCTCCTACGCGGGCCTGCCGATCCGCGCGGTCGGCACGTTCGGCGCCGGCGAGGTCATGGCGCTGGCCAGCGTGGTCAGCTTCGGGCTGATCATCGCCCTGGCGGTCGCGCTCACCGGCGGACCGGCCCGGCGCGCCGCCGCCCTGGTCGCGGCGGCGGCGCTGTGCCCGCCGCTGGTCATGTCGCTCAGCCGCGGCACCTGGCTCGCGGTGGCCTGCGCCGTCGCGGTGATGCTGGTGCTGCGCGGCGCGCGGCTGGCCGCGCGGGCCGCCGTGGCCGCCGTGGCCGCCGCCGTGCTCCTGACGCTCCTGGTCGGGCCCGGCGGCGGGGTCATCGCCGAGCGCGTCGCCTCCATCACCTCCTCGGTGGACCAGCCCGACCGGTCGGTGGCCGACCGGTACCAGCTCTGGCAGGCGGCGGCCGGCATGTGGCGGGACCACCCGGTGACCGGCGTCGGCCCCAAGGGGTTCGCCGCCTGGCGGGACACCTACGCGCCGCTGGCCCTGTCCTCCGGCAGCGACGTGGAGGACCCGGCCGGCGGATACCGCCGCCAGCCGCTGCTGTCCCCGCACAACATGTACCTGCTGGTGCTCAGCGAGCAGGGGCTCCTCGGCCTGGCGGCCTTCGCGCTGCTCGTGGGCGGGGCCCTCGTGCGCACCCTGACCCGGCCCGGCCGCTCCGGCCCGGCGGGGCTGGCCGCCGCGGGCTTCGTGACGTGGCTGGCGGTGGACTTCGCCTACGCCGACATCGGCGGCGCGACCAGCCTGGTCATGTCGGTCATGCTGGGCCTGGCGACGGGATGGACCGGCGCCGCCGCGTCCCCGTCGCGGCGGCCCGCGTGCTGAGCCGGGGCGCGGCCGACCTGCGCGCCGCGGCCCTCACCGCGATGCTCGTCGGCGCCGGCTCGGCGCTCGGCTACGTCCGCGACCTGCTGATGGCCGCGCTGTTCGGCGCCAACGCCGACACCGACGCCTTCCTGGTCGCCTGGACCGTGCCCGAGACCGCGGCGCCGCTGCTCATCGAGGGGGCGATGGCCCTGTGGCTGGTGCCGCTGTTCAGCACGGCGTCCGGGGCGCGGCAGCGGGCGGCGCTGGTGGAGCGGACGTTGCCCGCCCTGGCCGCCGCGCTCGCCGCCGTCGCCGTCTGCGCCGCGGCCGGGGCGCCCTGGCTGGTGGCGGCGCTGGCCCCCGGTCTGCCCCAGGGCGGGCTGGCCGTCCAGTGCTGGCGGATCTGCTGCGGCTGCATCCTGCCGTTCGCGCTGGCGGGGTACGCCAGCGCGGCCCTGCGCGCCCACCACGTCTTCGGCCCGCCCGCGGCCACCGGCCTGGCCTACAACCTGGCGCTCGTCGGCTGCCTGGCGACCTGGCACGACGCGCTCGGCGTGCGGGCCGCCGCGTGGGGCGTCGCCGCCGGCGCCGTCCTCATGGTGGCCATGCAGGCGCCGGCGTACCTGCGGCGGGTCGGCCTGCCCCGGCGGCTGCCCCGGCGCCTGGTGCTGCCGGTCGCCGCGCTGCTGCCCATCATCGCCTTCACGCTGCTGCGGCAGGGCCAGGTGCTGGTCGAGCGCGTGCTCGCCGCCGACCTGCCCGCGGGCGCGATCTCCCATCTCAACTACGCCCAGAAGATCGCCCAGGTGCCGATGGTGGTCTCGCTGATGCTGGCCACCGTCACCTATCCGCACCTGGCCCGCAGCATCGCCGCGGGCGACACCCGCCGGGCCTGGCGGCTGCTGGCCCGCGACCTGGCGACGGCGGCGGCCGTCACGGTCACCGCCGCCGCGCTGCTGGTCGCCTTCGCGCCCGCGATCGTGGGCGTGCTGCTGCACCGCGGCGCCTTCGACGACGCCGCCGCCACCGCCACCGAGCACGTCCTGCGGCTCTACGCGATCGGCCTGCTGGGCCACACCGTCGTGGGCGTGGTCTGCCGGGCCTACTTCTGCGCCGGAGGGTGGCGCGGGTTGTGGTACCCGGCCCTGTCGATGGCCGCCGGGCTGGCCCTCACCGCGACGCTGGCCGCGGCGCTCGTTCCCGGCATGGCACAGGGCGGCATCGCGCTGGCCAACGCCGCCGGGATCACCGTGACCGCCGCCCTCATGCTGGCCGGTCTCCAACGCCTCGGCCTGTCGCCGCTGCGGAGGGCCGTCACGACCGTCAGGGAAGGAGAGCGCGTATGAGCACGCGCACCGGCGCGCTGCCGCTCATCTGGATGTACCACTCCGTCGCCGAGCGCGGCGAGGACCCCTTCGACATCGTCGTCACCCCCGAGCGCTTCGCCACGCACATACGCTGGCTGGCCCGGCGCGGGCTGCGCGGCGTGTCGGTGCGCGAACTGCTGAACCATCCCGGCGACCGGCGCGGGCTCGTCGGGCTCACCTTCGACGACGGCTACGCCGACTTCGCCACCGACGTCGTCCCGGTGCTGGCCGGATACGGCTTCACCGCGACCGTGTACGTCGTCGCCGGCCGGATCGGCGGCCACAACGCCTGGGACCGCGGCGTCAGCCCCCGCCCCCTGATGGACGCCGGCACGCTGCGCCGGGTGGCCGCCGCCGGCATGGAAGTCGGCTCCCACACCCGCAGCCACCCCCACCTGCCGTCCGCCGGCCCCGGCGAGCTGGCCGACGAGCTCACCACGAGCAAACTCCTCCTCCAGGACGTGCTCGGCGCCCCCGTCACCGGCTTCGCCTACCCCTACGGCGAGCTGACCGCCCGCGAGGTCGCCGCCGTCCGGCAGGCCGGCTACGAGCACGCCTGCGCCGTCCGCCCCGGCCGGCTCGCCGGGACGCACGCCCTGCCCCGCCGCTACGTCGGCGACCGCGACACCGCCGCCCGGCTGCTCGCCAAGACCGCCTGCCACCGGCTGCGCTGGGGGCGGCCCCGATGAAGGTCCTGCACGTCATCACCGGGCTGGCCGCCGGCGGGGCCGAGCAGCAACTGCGCACGCTCCTGCCGCACATGGACTGCGCCAGCGAGGTCGCCGTCCTGACCCGGCCCGGCGCCCTGGCCGACGCCATCCGCGCCGCCGGGACGCCCGTACGCGCCGTCGGCATGGGCGGCAACCGGGACCTGCGGGCGCTGCCCCGGCTCACCGCCCTCATGCGCGCCGGCCGCTACCAGGTCGTGCACGCGCACCTGTACCGCGCCTGCGTCTACGCGCCGCTGGCCGCCCGGCTGGCCGCCGTGCCGGTCGTCGTCAGCACCGAGCACTCGGCGGGGGCCCGGCACATCGAGGGACGGCCGGTCACGGCGCCCGTCCGTGCGCTGTACCGGGCGAGCGCCCGGCTGACGCACGCCGTCGTCGCCGTCTCGCCCACCGTGGCCGACCGGCTGCACGGCTGGGGCCTGCCGCCCTCGCGCGTCGTCACCATCCCCAACGGCGTGGACCTGGCCGCCTTCCGCCACGATCCGCGCGCGGCGGGCCAGGCCCGGCTGAGCCTGGGCATCCCGCCGGAGACGTTCGTCGTCGGCGGAGTCGGCCGCCTGGTGGCGGGCAAGAACTTCCACCTGCTGGTCGAGGCGCTGCCGCGGCTGGACGGCGCGGTGCTGCTGCTCGTCGGCGCCGGGCCGGAACAACCCCGGCTGCGCTCGCTGGCCGAGCGGCTCGGCGTCGGGCGACGCGTCGTCTTCGCCGGGGAGAGCGTGCACGTGCCCGCCCTGCTGTCGGCCATGGACGTGCTGGCCGCCCCCTCGCAGGAGGAGACCTTCGGCCTGGCCGTCGTCGAGGCGCTCGCCGCCGGGCTGCCCGTGCTGTACGGCGCCTGCCCGGCGATCGACGACCTGCCCCCCGGGACGGTGCCCTGCGCCCGCCGGGTGCCGCCCCACCGGCTGGCCGCCGAGCTGGCCGCGCTCCGCGACGGACCGCGCACCCGCCTGCCGCCGCCCCCGGCGCTCGACCGCTACGACGTGCGCCGGCAAGCCCGGCGCCTGCACGACCTCTACGACCGCCTGCTCACCAGGCGCCACCAGGAAAGGCTGTCATGACTCACCCGGTCCAGCGCGCCGCCGGCGCGCTCCGCACCTGGTCCCTGCTCGCGCTCCCGCTGATCGGCATGGGGGCGGGGCTGGCGTACTCGCTGACCCAGGAGCCCGTCTACACCGCCGACGCCTACGCGGTCGTCAGCTCGGTACGGCAGGGCGTGCCCACCCAGGAAGCCGAATTCGCGCAGGCCTACGCCAGGGTGACCGTCCACCCCGGCCTGCTCGCCGGGACCGGCGACGCCTACCTGGCCGACGGCGAGCTGCTGCGGACCACGCTGCAGGCGTCGGCCTCGCCGGACGCGCCGCTGATCCGGCTGGCCGCCCTCGCCGGCACCCCTGACGAGGCCGCCCGGCGGGCCAACAGCGCCACGGCCGCGCTCACCGCCTACGCCAACCGGCACAGCGCCGACACCGGCGTCCGGCTGTCCAGCTTCGCGCCCGCCGTGCCGCCCGCCACGCCCAGCTCGCCGCGGCCCCTGCTCGCCACCGCCGTCAGCACGGCCGGCGGCCTGCTGCTGGCCGCCCTGATCTGGCTGGCGGCCCCCGCCGGGCCACGGCAGGACGACCGGCGGGACGACCGGCAGGCCCCGCCCGCGCGCCGGCCGGCCGAGACGGCGTCGGCATGACCACCGCGATCCGCCAGGCCCCGGACCTGGCCACCGAGGTCGTGACCGGTGCGGCACGCCTGCACGCCCTGGCGGGGGAGTGGGCCGGCCTGCACGACCGCTCCCCGGCGGCGACGCCGTTCCAGTCGCACGCCTGGCTGTCGTCCTGGTGGGAGACCTACGGCGAGGACCCGGGCCTGAACGTGGTCCTGCTGCGCCGGCGGGGACGGCTGGTCGCCGCGGCCCCCGTCATGACCGTCCGCCGCGCGGGGCTGCGCGTCCTGCGACCGCTCGGCGGCGACCAGTCCGACTACACGGACGTGCTGATCGAGGACGGCGACCCCGACCTGGCGGCGGCGCTCGGCCGGGCCCTGGCCGAGCTGCCCGGATGGGACGTGCTCGACCTGCCGGAGGTACGCCCGGGGGCCGACGCCGAACGGCTCGCGGCGGCCTGGCCGGGCCGCTCCTGGCGGCTGCCCGCCTCGACCTGCGTCGAACTGCCCGGCGTCCCCCTCCACGAGCTGCTCGCCGGGCTGCCCGGCAAGCACGGCACCAAGCTGCGCCGCGAGCTCAGACGCGTGGACGACGCCCCCATCCAGGTCCGGGACGTGCCGGCCGACGAGGCGGAGCACGCCGTCGCGCGCCTGCTCGACCTGCACGCCCTCCAGTGGCAGGGCCGCGGCAT
The DNA here is from genome assembly GCF_044465465.1 of Nonomuraea sp. NPDC049655. Classification (NCBI taxonomy): domain Bacteria; kingdom Bacillati; phylum Actinomycetota; class Actinomycetes; order Streptosporangiales; family Streptosporangiaceae; genus Nonomuraea; species Nonomuraea sp. NPDC049655. Next base: position 634,072 of record NZ_JBITLS010000003.1, on the reverse strand, counting down.
CAACGTCGAGCACACCAGGCCGCGCTTCCACGCCCACCTGGCCCGGGCCGCCCGGCGGCTGCTGACCGACCGGCAGGCCAAGCTGACCGAATACCACCTGGACGGCCGGGTCGTCGCGGTGGACCTGCTGGTCGTGGGCAAGGACTTCGTCGGCGGCTACCTCTACGGCACCCACCCCGACCTGCGCGGCCAGATCGACGTCGTGACCATGCTGCTGCGCACCGACCTCGGGCTCGCGCACCGGCTGGGCCGGCCGACGATGTCGCTGCTGCGCGGGGCCGAGTCCCACAAGACCAAGTGGGGCGGCCGGCCGGCGGTCAGCAACCGGCTCCTGCTGGCCAGGACGCCGGCCGCGACGCTCTACGCCCTCGCCGCCCGCGCCCGGGTGGGCGGCCGGGCGCTCCGGGGCCGCTGGGCGGCGCTCGACCGGACCCTGCGCAGGCCGCGATGACGACCTTCACCCCGCGCGTGCTGCACGTCACCCAGCCCACCGAGGGCGGCGTCGCGGCCTACGTCGAGAGCGCCTGCGCCGACCAGCGCCGGCGGGGCTGGACGGTCGCCGTCGCCGCGCCGCCGCGCGGACCGCTCGGCGAGCGGCTGGCCGCCCTCGGGCTGCCGCATCTGCCCTGGCCCGCCGTACGGGCGCCGCATCCGGCCGATCTGGCCGCCGCCGTCGTCCTGGGCCGCATCGTGCGCCGGTTCCGTCCCGACGTGGTGCATCTGCACTCCTCCAAGGCCGGGCTGGTCGGCCGGGTGGTGTTGCGTGGCCGCGTGCCGACGCTGTTCCAGCCGCACGGCTGGTCCTGGCTGGCCGGCCGGGGCACGCTCGCCGCCGCGGCCGCCTCCTGGGAACGGGCCGCCACCCGGTGGACGCATCTCGTGCTCTGCGTCGGCCAGGGGGAGCACCGGCAGGCCGGGGACGCGGGCGTGGGTGGCCCGCTGGCCGTCGTCCGCAACGGCGTTGACCTGGCCCGGTTCCGTCCCGTCACGCCGGACGAGCGCGTCGCCGCCCGCCGGGGCCTCGGCCTGTCCCCGCACGGGCCGCTGGTCGTCTGCGTCGGCCGGATCACCCGCCAGAAGGGCCAGGACCTGCTGGTGGAGTCCTGGCGGCAGGTCGCGGCCCGGGTGCCGGACGCCTGCCTGGCACTCGTCGGCGACGGGGACGACTTCGCCCGCCTGCGCCGCGACGCGCCGCCCGGCGTCCTCATGCCGGGTGCCAGCGCCGATCCGCGGCCCTGGTACGCCGCCGCCGACCTGGTCGTGCTGCCCTCCCGCTGGGAAGGGCTGCCGCTGACCGTGCTGGAGGCCATGGCCAGCGGGCGGTCCGTGGTGGCGGCCGCCGTCCCCGGCCTCACGGAGGTGGTCACCCCGGCCACCGGAGCGCTCGTCGAGCCGCAGGACCCGCGGGCGGTGGCCGCGGCGATCGTGGCCCTGCTGACCGATCCGGCCGTGCGGCGCGCGGCGGAACGGGCGGCGCCGTCGCGGGCGGCCGAGTTCGACCTCGGCGTCACCCTCGACCGGCTGGCGGCGCACACGCTGCGCCTGGCCCGGCCGGGTCAGGCCGCGGCCGGTGCCGCCGCGGGCGCGTCGGTGACGGCCGGGCGGGGCTGAGACCCCGGCGACCCGCTCCCGCTCGGCTCAGGCGCGGGCGCGGGCGGGGACGTCGGGGCGGGTGACGTGGCGGGCGGGGTGGTCGGCGGCGCCGACGGACCGCGCCGGAAGCCGGGGTCGCGCATGAGCTGCCGGAACACCCGCGACGAGCGCGGGTTGGCCGGGCACTGCCAGACGCCGTGCGGGCAGTAGTCCACGATCGAGTGGTAGGCCACGTCGTGCCGGGCGATCCAGTCGAGCATGTCGCGCACGAACTCCGGCCGGTCCCCGTATCGGAACAGCCCCCACTCGGGGAAGGAGATCGGCTTGCGGTGCGCGGCGGCGAAGTCGGCCTGCGCCTCCAGCCCGTACGGCTGGTCGACGTAGTCGGCGAACCGGTGGCCGGGGGCCTGGTCGTAGCTGTCCATGCCGATGATGTCCACCACGTCGTCGCCGGGGTAGCACTCGGTCCAGCCGATGGCGTCCGGGCCTCGGTTGGGGCTGAAGTCGAAGCGGAACCGCTGTCCGGGCACCGCCCGCATCACGGCGACGATCCGCCGCCAGTACGCCTGCCACGCCGGCGGGTCGGCCGAGCAGCGGCTGGAGTAGGTCAGGCCGTTCATCTCCCAGCCAGGGACGATCACCGTGTCCGGCGCGCGCCCGGCCACCAGCGTCCGGGCCAGCCGGTCGAAGTACGGGTCGAACGCGCCGTCCGCGCCGGCGTTCAGCAGCACCGACACCGCCTCGTCCGGCAGGTCGCCCTCGTTCGGCATGACCATCGGCACGTTGAGCACGAGCATGCGCCCCGGCTTGGCCGCCCGCCACCGCATCCACGGCTGCAGGACGAAGTCCGGCCCGCCGAGCGCGTTCCACGCCTCGCCCGGCACGTACGTCCGCCCCACCCGGACCTCCGCCCCCAGCCACGACTCGAACGCGCCCAGCAGGTGCGGCCCGCGCCAGTCGGAGGCGAGGAACACCCCGAACGGCACGGACGACAGGTCGGCGCGGGCGGCGGCGGACGGCTCCTTGGCGCGCTTCGCGCTCAGCGCCGGTGGGACCACCGCGGCGACCACGGCCAGCAGCGCGCAGACCCATGCCATCCTCACGGTCATCGCCCGCCCCCTCCCTTACAGGGTGTATCAGCTCACGTACCCGGAGAGAGAACGATGGTGATCAAGCCACTGCAAAGTGATCGCCGCGGATGCCGGGGCCGCACGTCGCCGGGGGCCGTTAAGCACTGGAGGGCGGCGGCCGGCGGCCGGTAGGGTGCCGATCATGGCTTGCCGCATCTCCGAACTGATCGTGCCCGCCCGAGACGCCCACGGCCTGGCCGCCTTCTGGTGCGAGGTGCTCGACTTCGTCGTGCTCGACACCCCGGACGACGGCTCGGTGGAGATCGGCCCGCGGGAGGGGTTCGGCGGGTTGCAGCCGACCCTGGTCTTCGACCCCACCACCGAGCCCAAGGCAGGCCCGCTGCGGCTGCACTTCGACGTCAACGCCACCGACCGCGACCAGGCCGCCGAGCTCGACCGCCTGCTCAAGCTCGGGGCGCGTCTGGCCGACGTCGGCCAGACCGGCGAGGAGCCGTGGCACGTCCTGGCCGATCCCGAGGGCAACGAGTTCTGCCTGCTGCGCGCCCGTCTGAGCTGAGCGCCGCCCCCTGACCCACCCCTGAGTGAGGACATCGCGCGCATGACGCCGCCTGCTCTCTAGACCTGACACCTTCCCGCGCATCGGTCGCCGACGGACGCCGTCGGCTCTGTTTTCCGTGCTCTTCGTCAGGTCTTCAGAGAGATCATGTCTTCACATCCTCATATCGTGCTGCCCTGGGTGGTGCGGCGCACCCGCCTGCCCCTGCTCGTCCTGCGGTGCGTGGCCTGTCCGTCCGGGCGGGCCACCGTCGGTGACGGCCGGTTCCGCGTCAACGCCAACGGCAAGCTGCTCGACGTCTGGCTCCTGGTCAACTGCGTGGCCTGTGACCGGACCGGCAAGCTCACCGTCCACGACCGGGTTCCGGTCCGCTCGCTGGACGCCGGCCTGCTGGCCGGGTACTCGGGCAACTCGCCGTCCCTCGTGGCGCGGGCCCTGCTCGACCCGGCGACCGCCCGCCGGAACCGGTACACGCTCGACTGGGACGGGTGCTGGGAGCTCGACGCGCCGCCCGTTCCGGAGAGTCCGTGGCCCGTCCGGATCACGGTCGCCTTCGACGATCCCGTCCCACTGCGTCCCGAGCGGCTGATCAGCCTCGGTCTGGGCGTCGGCCGGGACGAGGTCGCCCGCCGCATCAAGATCGACATCCCACCGAATCGGAGGACGAAACAGGACTTCTCCTTTCTTCTGATGTAGGTCCAGGCTGCCGGCCCGGCGGGCGGTCGTCCGCCCGCCGGGAGCGGGACAGCAGACGCCCGACGAGGGCCGCGGCGAGGCCGGCCAGACCGGCGGCCGCGAAGCCGCCACCTGGCAGTGCGGCGTCGATCGCCAGCCCGGCGATGGGCGAGCCGAGCGCGAAGCCCGCGCTCGCCGCCGACGCCTGCAGGCCCGTGGCCTCGCCCCGTACGCCGGCCGGCGCCAGCCGGCTCACCGCGTCGGCCACCGTGGACAGGGTCGGCGCGGTGAGCAGCCCGGCGCCGACGACGGCCAGGCACAACCAGCGCCAGTCGTGGGCCAGCCCGGCGGGGATCGTCAGCAGCCCGAGCAGGCCGAGCAGCAGCCACGTCGGCATCGGACGGCGCAGCGTGCCGTAGACCAGGCCGCCGGCGACGGAGGTCACGCCGAACACGGCCACGACCGCGGCGGCCCAGGACACCTGCCCCGCCTCCTTGAGCGTGGCCACGATGGCCAGGTCGATGCCGCTGAGCAGGGCCGTGGCGCCGAACCCCATCGCCAGCATGGCGACCATGCGGCGGTCCAGCCACTCCCGGCGCGCCGGACGGGCGGGCGAGCCGGTCTCCACCTCGCCCTCGGCCCGCAGCGGCGGATCCAGCAGGGCGATCCCGACCCCGCCGGTCACGATCACCGCCCCGAGCCCCCACGCCACGGCCTGGGGAGACAGCTCCGCCGCGCAGAGGATCACCACCGCCGGCCCCACCATGTACGCCAGCTCGCCCTGCACCGACTCCAGCGCGAACGCGGCCCGCCGCTGCCCCGGCGTCGTCATCGCGGCGATCGCCTGCCGGGTCACCGCCTGGACCGGCACCATCAGCAGCCCCGCCGCGAAGGAGGCGCCCAGCAGCACCGCGTACGGCAGGACGGGGACGCTCGCCCAGAACACCGCCTGCGACACGACGGTGATCGTGAGCACGGCGCGCAGCCCCCGCCGGTCCGTCATGCGGCCCAGCAGCGGCCCGCCCAGCGCCACCCCGGCGGTCAGGGCGGCCGCGACCCCGCCCGCCGCCACGTAGCCCAGGTCCAGGCGCAGCACGACGTACATGGTCAGCGCGGTCACGTCGGCGGTGATCGCGGCACGGGCGAGCAGCGAGACGCCCAGCAGCGCCGCCATCCCCCGCACGGCGAGAACCTGTCGGTATCCGGTCACCCGGGCGACGCTAGGTCATCCCGCAGGCCATAGGAAGACGTTTTCTCGTTGGACCCGGCATAATGGATGCTTATGGCCAGAGACCTGGACACGTCGTTGCTGCGGTCGTTCGTCACGGCTGTGCGGGCGGGCAGCATCAGCCGCGCCGCCACCGCGCTCGGGCACACCCAGCCCGCGCTCAGCCAGCAGTTGCGCAAGCTGGAGAGCGCGGTCGGCCGCCCGCTGCTCCATCGGTCGCCGTCCGGCGTGTCGCTGACGCGGGCGGGGGAGGAGCTGCTGCCCTACGCCGAGCGCATCCTGTCGCTCTCCGCGCAGGCGCTCACCGCGACCGGGCGCGCGCTCACCGGCCGCTGCGGCGTCGGCCTGCTGGAGGACCTGGCCGCGGCGCAGTTGCCGCAGGCCCTCGCCGACCTGGCCCGGCTGCACCCCGGCGCGACGCTGGAGGTGCTGAGCCTCTCCGGGGTCACGATCCGGGAGGCCTACCACGCGGGCCGCGTGCAACTCGTGCTCGACGAGGCGACCGACCTCCCGGCGCCGCCGCGCTGGACCGTGCGGCGCCCGCTGGTGTGGGCGGTCGGCCAGGGCGTCGACCCGGCCGCCGATCCGCTGCCGGTGGTGCTGTTCACCGGGACGTGCGCGTGGCGCACGTCGGTGGTGGAGACGCTCGACCGCACCGGCCGGCGGTGGCGGCCGGTGTTCGAGAGCAACAGCCTGGCCGGGGTGCTCGCGGCGCTGCGGGCCGGGCTCGGGGTCGCCGCGCTCATGCCCGGCAACCTCGAACCCGACATGGCCTGCCACGACCCGGACGCCCTGCCCGCCCTGCCCGACGTCGAGCTCGGCCTGGCCCGGCACCCGCAGACCGAGGGAGATGCGCTGATCGACGCCGTGGAGACCGCGCTGCGCCGGATGATCTGAGCGCCGCCGGGCTCAGAGCACCAGGGCGATCTTGCCGCTCAGCCGGCCGCGCCGGAAGTGCTCGTGGGCCGCACCGACGTCCTGCAGGCCGTACTGGGCCTCGACCCGGGCCCTGACCTGGCCCGCGTCGACGGCCTTGGCCAGTTCGGCGAGGCCGGGGCCGTCCTCGCGCACCTGGTTCACGGTGGTGCGGACCGATCGATGGGACAGGTCGGGCACCGGCCCGGCCTGGGTGGCGACGGAGGCGTAGCGGCCTCCGTCGGCCACGGCCTCGACGGCGAAGGCCCCGAAGGTGTCGAAGACGGCGTCGTAGGCCCCCACCGGAAGGGCGGCGGGGTCGGTCGTGACCCGTTCGGCCCCCAGCTCCGTGGCCGCCTCGACCTGCGCCGGCCTGGAGACCAGCGCGTCCACCCGGGCGCCGCGCGCCCGCGCCAGCTGCACGGCCAGCCCGCCCACCGCGCCGGCCGCGCCCGCCACCAGCAGCCGCTCGCCCGCCCGGACGTCCAGCCAGTCGAGCGTCTGCAGGGCGGTGAGCCCCGGCAACGGCAGCGTCGCCGCCTCCACCAGGCTGACCGCCGACGGCGCCACGGCCAGCGAGCCGACGGGCATGGCCACGAGGTCGGCCCACGTCCCCCGGCCAGTGCCGAGCTGGTGGGACATGCCGAAGACCCGTTCACCCACGGGCAGCGCATCGTCCCGGCTGTCCACGACGATGCCCGCCAATTCCCATCCCAGGGTCGTCGGCAGGGGAGGGGCGCCCTCTCCGATGGCCCCTTCACGGGTCTTGTCGTCAACCGGGTTCAAGGCGGAGGCGACGACCCTCACCAGCACCTCGCCGTCCGAGGCCCGGGGCGGCGGCGCCTCGGCGACCGTCAGGACGTCCGGGCCGCCGAAGCGGGTGATCCGCACAGCACGCATGTTCAACTCCTCGATATTCGAAACAAGGGGAATGGCGGGGTCACCGGTCGAGCAGGCCCAGGGCCGGCAGCGCCGCGGCCAGCCGAGGGTCGGCCTGGGCGGCTTCCTCCAGGGCGGTCCTCAGCGTCGCCTCGTAGGTGACGTTCGCCTCGGCGTAGCGGGCCCGGCCCGCGTCGGTGATGACGGTGTAGACCCCGCGCTTGTCGTCCGGGCACAGGTCCCGGTACGTGAGCTCCGCCGTGTTCAGCCGGGTCACCAGGCGGGTCACGGAGCTCTGGTTGAGCCCGATCCTGTCGGCCAGCTCCTGCATGCGCAGCTCGCCGGCGTCCGAGGTGGCGAGATGGCCCAGCGCCCGGTACTCCGACAGGCCGATGCCGTGCCGCCGCTGGAGGGCGGTGGCCAGGGCGTTCTCCACGCGGGCGTGCAGCAGCAGGACGTCGTTCCAGGAGCTGGACACCGCCGAGGGCGCCGGGGCCGGGTGTGGAGTGGGTGCCGTCGGAGCCATGGAAGCCTCCTCCTTCTCTGAGGACCCCGTCTCTCGGACGCGGGATTGACAAAAGCATACATGCACATGCAAGCAAAGTGAGCTCGCCTCGTTCGCCGCGATCATCGGCGGCGTGGTGCTTCTCAAGATCGCCGCCCGCGTGTGACCGGCGGCACGGGCAGCGCCGGCGAGGCGGGCGGGACGGGCGGACCCTGGCCGCGGAGCCGGTCCATCTGCCGCCACTCTGGCCGCAGCCCCGTCAGGCTCGTGGTGAGGGCGTAGACCGCCCCGCCGGCGAGCAGCACCGGCGTCAGCCCCGCGACCGCCACCAGCGCCCCGCCCACCAGCCCGCCGAGCGGGATGCCGGCCCAGGCGAGGGAGTCCTTCAGCGCGTTGACCCGGCCCAGCAGGCTCCGGGGCACCCGCTCGTAGGAGATCGCCCCGAGGATCGGGTTGAGGAACCCGCCGGCGAACCCGCCCACCGCGAACACCGCCGCCATGGCCCACAACGGCGGATCCACCGCCAGGACGAGGAACCGGGTCGGCCCGGCGAGCAGGAACGCCACGAAGAACACGGGCCTGCGCCGCATCCGGTGCGCCACGGCGGCCGCGACCAGGCTGCCGCCGACCGCCGTCAACCCCATGACGCTGCTGTTCAGGCCCACCACGGCGGCGCCGTGACCGGACTCGCCGGCCCACACGAACACCAGCACCTGGCTGAAGGCCGCGTCGAGCAGGTTCGTGACGCCGACCATGACGACCACGGACAGCAGCAGCGGTTCGCCGCGCAGGAACGTGAAACCCTGGCCGAACCGCCGCCAGTAGCCCTGCTTCGCCTCCAGAGCCTCCTCCGCCGGAGCGCGGTGTCCCATGCCGCGCGGCAGCGCCCACGTCACGATCACCGAGCCGAGCGCGAAGCAGGTGACGCTGATGCCCAGGCCGGCCAGCGGTCCGAGCAGCGCCACCGCCGCCCCGCCCGCCGCGGGCCCCACCGTCTGGGCCAGCCGCTCGGTCACGCCCATCAGCCCGGTGGCGCGCTCCAGTGGCACCCGCCCGCGCTCGGCCGCCTCCGGAATCATGATCTCCTTGGCCAGATCGCCCGGACCGCGGGCCGCGCCGACCACCGCGACGAGGGCGATCAGCGCGCCCAGCGGCAGCAGGTCCAGGGCGTGCAGGAGGAGGACCGCCCCGGCCGCCGCGGCGCTCACCACGTCCCCGATCCAGGAGATCCGGCGCGGCCCGACCCGGTCGGCCAGCGGCCCGGCCAGCGCCTTGACCAGCACGTACGGGGCCATCTCGGCGAACGCCACCATCCCGGTCCGCGCCGGGCTCCCGGTCGTCGTCAGGACGAACCAGGGCAAGGCGATGGCCGACACCCGCGTCGCGGTCAGCGACACCGTCATGGCCGCGAGCAGGCCGGCCATCGGGCGTAACGACTCGCGCGCCCCCATCACGCACCCTCGGGCGACTCGGGCGACTCGGGGGGCTCTGGCGCTTCGGCCAGCTCGGCCGACTCGGGCATCCCGGTCGTTTCGGGCAGCTCGGTTGTTTCGGGCAGCTCCGGCAGGAGCTGGGTGATCAGCGAGACCCGGGCGGCCCCTTCGGGCGCCGGCTGGCCGGGCGTGTCGCGCCGGTAGCGGTCGACGACCTCCGCCAGTTCCTCGCGCAGCCGAAGCCCCTCCTCCGGCGTGATCCGCAGCGCGATGGAGCTGAGGTCGAGCACCTGCCGCCACTCCGCCGGCATGGTAGGCAGCTCGTTCAGCGTCCGCTGGGTGCGCAGGCCGTACAGGGCGGCGATCGACTGCATGTAGGCGAGCACCGCCTCGGGCTCCCGCTCCGACAGCTCGTCATCGGTGAGCCGGGTGACGTGGTGGACCGAGCGCCACCAGCGTTCGCGGGCGTTGCCGCGCTCGGTGTCCTCCGCGACGAATCCGGCGGCGCCGAGCCTGCGCAGGTGGTAGCTGGCGGTGCCCGAGTTCACCCCCAGGCGTTCGGCCAGACGGGTGGCGGTGGACGGGCCGTGTTTGCGCAGCAGGTCCACGAGTTGCACCCGTACCGGGTGGGCCAGTGCCCGCAGGCCCTTGGCGTCGAGGACGACCACGCTCTCGGAGGGTTCGGTCATGTCCGGCAGCGTAGACCGCAAACAGTCCTTCGCAAAGACTTGTTCGCGAAGAGATGTTTGCAATCGGGAGGCCGGCGCGCCGAACCGCTCGGTGAAGGCGTCGCGCCTGACGTCAGCGGTTGAGCCGCCGAGCCGCGGGGTTCCCTTGGACGGGACCTCGGCCCGCGTCACCGCGTCCGCGGCCGGCCAGTGGCGCGACTGTCATCGGCCGGCCCGGCGGATGGCACGGACGTCAGTGACGCGCTTCATCATGACTCTCATGACTGATGATCGATACTCCCGTCTCGCCGCCGAGCATCTGCCCGCCGACCTCGCCGACCGGTGGACCGCACTGCTGCGTCCATGCGTACGTCTGCGCCGGGCAGCGGACGGCGAGCAGGCCGTCGCCACCCTCAGCGGGGAGCCGGAGCTGCCCGCCGGGGCCGTCTGGCCCGAGTGGCCGGGGCACGGCCCGCTGTCCTTCATCGCATCGGTGCGGTGCTCGGCGCTCCCTCACGCCGGGCTGCCGGCGGCCTTCCCACAGGACGGGACGTTGCTGTTCTTCTGCTTCGACGGCCACGACGACATGGACGACGGCGGCTCGTCCGGCTCCCTCGACGCCCCCGAGACGTGGGACGGGGCCCAGGTGCTGTACGTCCCGGGAGGCACGCCGGTTCTGCGGGCGGAAACACCCCAGGAGCTGGAACCGCACCCGTACGTGGAACTGGCCGCAGGCGTCGAGGAGAGCGCCCCCGACCTGTGGCTGCCTCAGGCCCGGGAAGCCCTGCTCGGCGACGGCAGGCACTGGCCCGGCCCTCGTGAGACCCCCGCCCCGCTCCGGCCGTTCGTCCAGGCCTTCCGGCGGCTGCGCACCCGCATCGGCCACCAGATCGGCGGCCACGCCGCACCGGTGCAGGGCCCGGTGGAGTACGAGGTCGCGAACGCGGCGCTCGGCGGCGCTCACTCTTGGGGCACCCCCGCCCTGGACCGGGAAGCCGAACGCTGGATCCTGCTCGCCCAGTTCGACAGTGACAGCGACGCGAAGATGACGTGGGGTGACACCGGCACCCTCTACTGGCTGATCCGCCCCGAACACCTGGCCACCCACCGCTTCGACCAGGCCCGGCTCACCATGCAGTGCTAGCTGGTTGGGTGGCAGACCAAGTACGGGAGAAAGGGATAGTGGGGTGTTGAGGTGCTGCTCGGAGGGTTCGTTTGTCGGGTGATGTGACCCTCCGCTTGGGTTGGTTGCGGTGTGCTGAACACGGCCGTTCGCGCGCTGGTGCTGGCGTTGAAGTGTTTTCAGAAGGTGGCGCGTTTCCCGTTCCCGGATGAGATTCCCGAGGTGGTGATCGACCACGTTCGGCGCTGTCTGGAGTTGGCCGAGGACGTCTGGCCGGACCATTCGGCGCGTACGCCACCGACGAGCTGCGCCCGGCATGCTGCTGGAGGGCGACCAGCGGTTCGTCGCCGGCGCGCCGGAGCATCCCAACCAGGACGGCGCCCGCCGCGCCGAGACCGCGCCGGAATTTCCAGGCCATTGACCACCGGGACTCACAACCTGGCTGCTGCCGGCGCGCTCCAGGTTCGGCATGGCCGGGAAGGTGTCCGCCGAGTCGCATGCGGTGCGCGAGCTCATCCGGCCTCGTGCTTGTGAGGCTGGATGAGCCGGTGATATCGAGTGATTACCGGGATCTCGGCGGGCACATCTCGGCTTCCATTTCCTTGGTGAGGATGCTGATCGGGTTGCCCCAGTCGCCGTTGATGTTGGTGACGACCATGTGCCTGCCGTCCCGGGTGCCCATCGCGTACGTCCAGGAGCCATGGATCCTGCCACCGTTGCCCCAGACCGTCACGCCGCAGGACAGCTTCTGGGAGAAGATTCCGAGTCCGTAGGCGGTGTTGTCGATCCACGGCACGCCCTTGGTGGAGACGGTGCTGCCGGCTGACCTGGCTCAGGAGGGGTTCATGTCGGTGAGGTCGTAGGGGGTTGTGGTGTCCTCGCCGACCAGGAACTTGACGTAGTGTCGTGCGTGCGGCTCGCGCAAGCTCGGCCAGCCGTTCACCCGCTGGTCCAACCGCAAGCTCCTGCACCATCTGCGCCGCCTGCCCGACCGGGCCATCACCCTCGGCCGGGAGGCGTTACCTACCCTCCTGCACCGGCACGGGATCACCTTCCAGCGCACCTTCGCCTTCGACGAGTTGGCGATGACCTGCTGTGGGGCGTCAACCGGGCGCGCAAGGGCATCGACCACACCTGGGCCGCCCTGAAATCGATCCGGGCCGCCCGTCCCGATGGCGCACCGATCGACGTGACCCTGGACAACCTGTCGGCGCACAAGAACTGGCGCATCCGCACCTGGGCCACCAAGCACAAGGTCAGGCTGCTGTGCACGCCGCCCTACGCCTCCTGGGCCAACCCGATCGAGGCCCACTTCGGCCCACTTCGGCCCGCTACGCCAGTTCACCCTGGCCAATTCCGATCACCCGAACCACACCGTCCAAACCCGGGCCCCGCACGCCCATCCGCGCCGGCGCAACGCTCACGCCCGCCATCCCGCCGTACTGGCCGCTCAACGCCGCGAACGCGCCCGGATCCGCAGTGAGAAGGGCATCCGCTGGGGCGGTCGGCCCGCATCGGCAGCCTGAACCCCTTACCCAACCCGGTGATCGTTTCCGGTCAGCACTAACGGGACTTTCGTTCCGATGCTCGTCATGCCCCGTTCCCAGCCCGTCATCCTTGACCAGTTCTTCGGAGAGAACGGCCACCCCCTGGCGTTGGATGTCCCCTCCCCAGGGGTCGTCGTTGCCTTCGCCGTCCCCGTCGTAGTCGAACATGATGCCCCGGTTGCCGTCGAGGTGACGGGTGGCGCGCGGATCGGTGCCAGTGAGGTAGTGGGCGCCGATTTGGTGCCCGCCACGGCGTCGACCTCCCGGTCGATGGTGCGCAGGAACGGGGAGACGTAGGCGCAGGTGCAGGTGGTGGCGTCTGCCCCGTCGTCCGCGCTGCGGGTGAAGGTGGCGGTGCCGCCGGGGGAGCTTGTCCCCCTGCACCGAGATCTTGGGCGTCTGGGTGGAGTTGGCGAAGGTCGCGGTGCCGGAGACGGTCGCGGGCAGCGTGACGGACTGGCCGCCCCTCAGGATAAACCGCCCCTGTTGCGTCGTGAGGAAGGCCACAGTCGAATCCTGTCCGATCGGTCAGAGCTGACCGATCGGACAGTTATGGTTGAGGGCATGGCACGTCCCGCTTCCGCCCTGCGCGGCCACATCCTGGACTCGGCGTTGAGTCTGTTCGCCACGCGTGGATACAAGGGCACCTCGCTGCACGACATCGCTCAGGTAGTCGGCTGTTCGAAGGCGTCCTTGCTCTACTACTTCGTCAGCAAGGAGGCGATCCTCGCCGAGTTGCTGACCCCCGCCGGTGAAGGGCTGGGAGAGCTGGACGCCCGGCTTTCCGGACTGGAGGGAGACCAGGCGGCGGTCGCGGCCGTCACCGGCTTCGTCGATCTGGCCATGCGGTTCCGGCGCGAGGTCAAGGTCCTGTTCCAGGACATTCCCGTGCTGGCCGGCCATCCGGCTTTGGGGGCCGTGCCGGCCGTCGTGGGGCGGCTGATGACCGCGATGGTGGACGGCTCGACCGAGTCCCGGGCCCTGGTCACCGCCTACATGGTCGTCGGTGCGGTATCGGTGACCTGCGCCAGTGACGTGCCGGTGCCGGACGAGGACCTGCGTGCCGAGCTGATCGACGGCGCCCTGCGCACGCTCGGCCGCGCCCCCCGTTGAACTTCGAGGAAAGACACCCTTCATGGCTTCTGTGCTGTATCGGCTCGGCCGGTTCTCCTTCCGCCGCCGAGGGCGTGTGCTGGCCGTCTGGCTGCTTCTGCTCGCCTTGCTGAGCGGGGCGGCCGCCGCCTTCATGGGTCCCACCACTGACAACTTCTCGATCCCCGGCACGGAGTCCCAGCGGGCGCTCGACTCCCTGCGGGTGCAGTTCCCGCAGGCCGGTGGGGTGACCGGAACCATCGTCCTCGCCGCGCCCGAAGGACGAGAACTGGACAAAGCAGCGGTCGCGGCGGTCGTGCGGGAGGCCGGTGGAGTCCCCGGTGTGATCGCCGCCATCGATCCCTTCACGGCCGGTTCGGTCACTCCGGACGGCCGCTACGCGTTGGTCCAGGTCCAGTTCGACACCCCGGCCGACGAGGTCAGCGCGGCGCAGCGTACCGCGTACCAGCAGGTCGGCGCCTCCGCGCGCGGGCTCCGGGCGGAGCACGGCGGCGAGATCATGAAGGCGGGAGGGGAGATCGGCTCCACTGAGGCGCTCGGTGTCCTGGTCGCCGCGGTGGTCCTCCTCATCACCTTCGGTTCTCTGGTGGCCGCCGGCATGACGCTGCTGAACGCGCTGATCGGCGTCGCGGCCGGGATGGCCGGGCTGTTCGCCCTCAGCGGGGTGCTGGAACTGACCGGCACCGCGCCCATCCTGGCGTTGATGCTGGGGCTGGCCGTGGGCATCGACTACTCGCTGTTCATCACCTTCCGCTACCGGCAGTACCTCACCGAGGGTGAGGTTGCGGAGGAGGCCGCCGGGCGTGCGATCGGCACCGCGGGTTCCGCTGTGGTCTTCGCCGGCGCCACCGTCGTCATCGCCCTGGCCGGCCTCTCCGTGGTCGGCATTCCCTTCCTGAGCGTCATGGGGCTGGCCGCGGCCGGCACCATCACCCTGGCGGTGCTGGTCGCCCTCACCCTGCTCCCCGCGATGCTCGGCTTCGCCGACGCCCGCGTCCTGCCTCGTGGGCAGCGTGGCGGGCGGATGCCCGCCCCCGGGCCCGAGGGCTTCGGGTACGCCTGGGGCCGGCTCGTCACCCGGCTGCGGATCCCGATCCTGCTGGTCGGCGTCGCCGGACTGGGCGCGCTGGCCCTGCCCGCCCAGGACATGCGCCTGGCCCTGCCCGACGCCGGCACCGCGGCTTCCGGTTCGGCGGCCCGCGAGGCCTACGACCTGATCAGCGAGGGATTCGGGCCCGGCTTCAACGGGAGGCTGATCGCCGTTGTCTCCGGCGCCGACACCCAGGCCACCAGCATGGCCGCCGAGCAGGCCGCGCGGCTGATCGAGTCCACGGACGGTGTGCTCCACGTCTCCCCGCCGCAGCCCAACCAGCAGGGCACCACCGTACTGATGACCATCATCCCCAAGGCCGGGCCGACCGACGCGGCCACAGAGCGGACCGTGCACTCCATCCGGGAGCGCGTGGCCGCCGTCCAGGGCGCCACCATCGCCCTGACCGGCGCCACCGCCATCGGCATCGACGTGTCGGCGAAACTCGCCGAGGCGATGCCCGTCTACCTGCTGCTCGTCGCCGGGCTGTCGATCCTGTTGCTGATGCTGGTCTTCCGCTCGGTGCTGGTGCCGCTCAAAGCGGCGCTGGGCTTCCTACTCACCGTCGGCGCCACGTTCGGCATCACCGTGGCCATCTTCCAGCAGGGGCGCTTGGCCGACCTGCTCGGCATCGACGTCCCCGGGCCGCTGGTGAGCTTCCTGCCGATCCTGCTCATCGGGATCCTGTTCGGCCTGGCCATGGACTACGAGGTCTTCCTCGTCTCCCGGATGCGCGAGGACTTCGTGCACGGCGACAGCCCGCGGCAGGCCACCGTCAACGGCCTGGGTCACAACGCCCGCGTCGTCACCGCCGCCGCGCTGATCATGGCGGCCGTGTTCGGCGGTTTCGTGTTCATGGACGATCCGATCATCAAGTCCATCGGATTCGCGCTGGCCGTCGGCGTGCTCGTCGACGCGTTCATCGTCCGCCTGACCCTGGTGCCGGCCGCGATGTCGCTGCTCGGCCGTGCGGCCTGGTGGCTGCCCCGGCCCCTCGACCGGGTCCTGCCGAATCTCGACATCGAAGGCGAGAGCCTGCGCGGGACCGAGGCCGACCGGCAGCATACCGACTCCACGAACGCCGTCAAGGTCTGACACCCGATCAAGTGGGCGAGGCCCGCACGGGCTTCGCCCACGGTTCCGGCCAGGGCGGCGCTAGCCCTCGATGATCAGGTCGCGGCGCAGGATCCGGATGAAGGCACCCATCGCCGCGACCATGTCGAAGGACTCGTCGAGCAGCCACTGCTCCTCAAGGCCGGTGATGGTGCCGATGATGAGCGACGCCACCGCAGGGGGGTCGGCATCGGCGCGTACGTGCCCGGTAGCGACGCCTTCCTTGACCACGGCGGCCAGATGAGCACGGAACGTGCGGACACGCTCCCGCGCCCATTCCAGCGCGATCTCCGGGAGGTCGTTCGAGCCGAAGGCGCCGAGATGCCCCATGCGGGTGAGCTCGCGGTTCTGCCGGCTCCGCCTGACCATGTCGTCCACGATCTCCAGGGCGCGGACCATGGCCGGCCCCTCGTACTCGCGGCCGACCTCGACCGCGTCGAAGGTCTGCCGGTCGCGTTCGGCAAGCACCTCGGCCAGCAGAGCTTCCTTGGTCGGGAAGTGATGCAGCAGGCCGGACTGGGTGATCCCGGCCTGCTTGGCGATGGCCGCGAGGGAGGTCCCCCGGTAGCCCTGTACCGCGAACAGCGTGAGGGCGGCGCTCACGATCTTGGCGCGCCGGGCGGCACCGGCTCGCTCGGCGTCATGCGTCTTCGCCATCCGTCGTTCCTGTCGTCCGGGTGCCTCGCTCGACGCAGGCGGACATGGTTGCGCAAGGCCCAATTTCTTCCGCGCCAGCCTACCGTTCACCCGCGTGGCCGGCCGCTCGGGAGGGCGCCTTGCCCCGTCAGCGCACTGTCTTGATCGGAAGAACCGCCAGAGCGCCCGCGCCCGCGACGATCGCCACCACGGGATACAACGCCGCGTACCCTCCGAAGATCGTGACGATGCCGCCGGCGGCGACGGGCGCGATCGTGTTCGGCAGGGTCGCGGCGATGTTGATCACGCCCAGATCCTTGGCGTGGTCGTCCTCACTGGGCAGGACCTCCGAGACGAGGGCCTGGTCCACCGAGATGAAGACACCGAAGCCGATGGTCAGGACGACCGTCGAGATCATCAGACCGGCCACAGTCGGCAAGATCAGCAGGAACAGCGCCGATGCGGCGATGATGAGCCCGCCGACCAGGACGATCGGCTTGCGCCGGCCCACACGGTCCGACAGGAGCCCGGACACCGCGATGGCGATGATGAACCCGGGCAGGCCCATCAGTCCGATCAGGGGAACCAGCCGCGCGGCCTCGGTGAGGCTCAGGCCGATGTACTCCTGGGCGATGTAGATGTTGAAGGTCTGCACCATGTAGTAGCCGCCGAAGATGAGCACGCGGCCCAGGAACGCCCAGAAGAAATCGGGATGGCGCAGGGGATTGACCCAGAACGCCTTGAGGAAGGCCCGGATGGAGAACGCCGGCCGTGCCACACCGCGGTTGTCGGTGTCGGGATTGACCACGACGAACACCACGATGATCAGCAGGATGACGCCCGCGAAGCCGGCGTAGCCGACGGGGATGCGGGTGGCGAAGGCGGAGGCGAGGACCGGGCCCGCGATCGCCGCGGCGATCGCGCCGAGCCCGGTGAGCGTCGAGTACCGTCCGCGCAGCCGGGAGGGCACGCGGTCTGGCAGGATCGCCGCGAGCGGACCCTGGAGGGCATTGAAGCCGAGTTGTACGGCCATCATGACCACGACCAACTGAGTCACGGTCGTCGACAGTCCCGCGGTGATCAGCCCGACGGCGCCGAAGAGGGCTCCGGCCAGCATCCATGGCGCACGTGCACCGAAGCGCGTACGGGTGCGATCGGACAGGACGCCGACGAGCGGCTGGATGATCATCGCGGCGAGCGCGCTCATGGCGTTGACGATGGTCAGGTTCTCGACCTTGGCCGTGGTGTCGATGGCCTGCACCTGAAGCGCCAGGAAGTAGGCCGAGACGGCGTAGCCCAGTGGTGCGGCGGCGCTGACGAACGGCACGGTGACGAACAGCCGCCGCAGACCGCTGTCCTCCCGGTGCCGATCGCCGGGTCCGGACGACTCAGGAGGCGCGGGCGCGGTCGAAGAGACGCCGGCCGCGTGAGTCTGCGGCGGGGACTGGGGCGGGAGCCGCTCGTCCATCGAGATGTCCCTACGGCTCGACGCTGTCGTTCAGGGCATCACCCGCGAGCCGCCACAGCTCCTCGACCTGGGACCGGAACCGGTCGTGGTCGTGCGCGGGAAGCGAGAAGACGAAGGGGGCGCCGCGCAGCATGCCTTCGACAGCGTCGCGCGCGACCTCACCGGGTTCGATGGCCATCGGGACGCCGCCTGTTCCGAACAACTCGGCCGCCGGGGGGCCGAACACGTCGGGCCGGTTGCGCTGGGAGTCGAGGATGCGGGTCGCCACCTGGCCGGGACACAGAATCGTGACGCCGATGCCGTCGGGCTCGAGTTCAGCCCGCAGCCCGAGCGAGAGGCCGACGATGGCGTGTTTTGTGGCGCTGTAGAGGGACGTGCCCTGCGGGTCGGGCAGGAAGGCATGGGTCGACGCGGTGTTCATCACGTGGCGCCACCCGGTCCGCTCGCGCATCCTCGGCAGGAAGGCACGCAGGCAGTTGAGCATGCCCTCGATGTTCACCGACGAGAGCCAGCGCCAGTCACCGAGCGACGATTCGGCGACCGTGCCGAAGGCGAGCACTCCCGCGTTGTTGCAGAGCACCTCGACGGAGCCGAACTCGGCGTAACTGGCCTGCACGAGGGCGTCGACCGACTCGGGGTCGGAGACGTCGACGCGAATGCCGAGCGCGGGAATCCCGCTCTCACCCAGTTCGCGGGCGAGGCGCCGGGCGTCGGCGCCGTCTATGTCGGCCACGACGACCGACATCCCGCGCGCGCCGAGTTCGGCCGAGAGCGCGGCCCCGATGCCGCTGGCCCCACCGGTGATGACCGCCGTACGGCCGGCGAGTTGATCAGATCCAGGCATCGCGGTATCCCTTGCTCGAAGCCGCCATGGATTTCGTCGGCGAGCCTACTGACTGATCAGTCGGTTTGCTAGCTCCGAGAATGCCGCGTGATCGCCTCGATACTCGTCCGTGATGGACGCCGCTCTCGTTGCCCGGCCGCGTGTCTACAACCTGTTCTCGTTTGCCGCTAGGGGTTGATCCTGGAGATCGCGGACTCGGCGAAGCGCTCCAGCTTCTCGATCTTCCTGGCCTGCGGCTTGGCCCGCAGGGCGGCCTGCCTGGCCAGCGGCGCGTCCAGCTTGTGACCACGGCACCCCCATCGCCGCGAAGTCCTCGGGCCATGGGCTGAGCCACACGCCGAGGTCCAGCCGGTTGCTGGTCGGGCAGGCGATCGAACTCGCCTGGTGGGCGACCAGCACCGGCGGGCGAATCGGTAGCTTGAGCACAAACGTCGTGAACCGGATAATCGAGGTCGCCGCTCCCATGGCCGCGGCCAGGACGAACGTCTCGATATAGCTCTTGTCCTTCAGGAACTCCCAGTAGCCGCGCAGGGCGTACGGGTAGCTCGCGTCGGACTCCTTCGGGGGACGATCGAGTCCGCCCCGCTGACGCTCGCGCATCCCACCACCTCGGCGGCCTGGGTCGGCGGGACGCAGTACGACGGGTCGGTCATGGACTCGGCATAGGCGAACCGCATAGCAGCGGAGCGCAATAGAACCCGTTCCACTTGAGAAGCGGCTCTCGCCCATCCGGGCGTGGAACAGATTCACGAACAGCAGGTCACACTCGGCCGCCTCACCCTCCATCGGCCCCAGGGCAAGCTTGGGAGCCCGTCGAGGCATGGGCACGACGTGCCAGACCTACCTGGTGTCGTGAGCCGCCCGCGGTCATACTGCAGGCTCGCCAGGCTCAACGCAGGGTGAGCCCGCTGCCCTCGTGGACGGCGCGGAGACCGCGGTCGACCGTTTCGTCGTTCTCGCCGACCGGGGCGACGTAGTCGAGGACCGCGCGGGCGGCGTCCTCGCCGAGGGTGCGGGTGATCACCCAGGTGGCCAGGTACTGGGACGCCAGGCACCCGCCCGCCGTCGCGATGTTCCCCTCCGCGTGGAAGGGCGCGTCCAGCACGGTGACGCCGCAGGCTTCGACGAACGGCCGGCTGGTTCTGTCCGCGCAGGCCGGCATGTGCTCCAGCAGGCCCAGACGAGCCAGCACCAGCGCTCCCGAACACTGCGAACCGATCAACTGCCGGGCGGGGTCGAGCGGCAACATGGACAGCAGCCGGTCGTCGGCGACCACGTCGCGGGTCTTCACCCCGCTCCCGATGAGCACGACCTCGGCTTCGCTCACGAACTCGATCGGACGCTGCCCGGTCACCGGGACGCCGTTCATCGACGTGACCACCGGTGTAGGCGTCGTGATGAACGCTTCCAGCCCGTCGGCCCGGCATCGGTTGATCAGCGCCGAGGCGATGAAGCTGTCGAGCTCGTTGAACCCGTCGAACGTGACCACCGCTACCTGCATGACATCTCCTTCGGACAAAGTCGTACGCCATCCGCGACCCGATCGAGCGTGCCCGCAGGACGGCCTTCGGGGATCGAGGGGACAGGCGCTGCACACGTTCAGGGTCCTGTGGCCCACGCCAGGCTGAACCCATTCTGTCCCATCGGTCTTCGAGGAGGCTGAGCGCAGAGATCAGCGGTACGCCTGTCGCCGCGCTCCGGGCGGGAGAGGAGGGTTTGCCGTCTGCGCAGCGTGCCGTGAGAGGGAGGAGGGCAGGCCACTGTCGGGACATCGGCCCGCGGAGGTGACCGCACCCCGTTGGCCGGTTGCGGACAATTCCCGTCTCCGCCTACCCGAGGGGTGTAATCGACCCTTTGCGGTACGTAACGTCAATGCCGGGCCGGTCTGTGCGGGACCGGCCGTGATGGAGGTAGCACATGCCATATCCCACGCGCGCGGAGCGGCTGGAACGCGTACGGGCCACCCTGCAGGGCCGCCCGGCCACCGAACGCCTCGCCCGCCGGGCAACGCCGCCGCCGGCCGTCTTCTTGCTGGTCGGGGTGATGCTGCGCGGCGCCGCGCGCCTGGAGGCCGGGCTGGAGCTGACCGAGCTCGAACAAGAACTCGTCGACCTGCTCCGGCCGCTGGCGGACGACGACGAGGAGGTCCGTGCGTTCGGCCGCGCCTTCACCGAGGAGAACACGGCCGGCACCCGCCAGACACTCTCCGCCACCGTGGCCGATCGTCCCCTCACCGAGGGCTACACACAAGACGACCTGGCCAAGGACATCGCCGCCCTGGGCGAGGAACTCCGCGCCCTGCCCAACGTGAACTTCGTGAACATCGACGCCCTCGCCGAGGACGAGCCCCTCGACAGCGAGGACTTCCTCCAGGCCATGGCCGACTACGGCTACGGCGTCACCGTCGTCGGCACCTCCCGCTCTGACACCGCGACCCCGGTCTCGCCCCCGCCGATAGACCTGAGGCTGGACCTGCAACGGTTCGAATGCCGGCGCAGTACCGGAGACACCGTGTTCGGCCCTCAAGACGAGATCTACTGGGCCTACGCCTCAGCCAACGAGACCGCCAGGAACAAGTGGAACAAGACGCGGGAGTACGGCGACGTCCAGACCGGTTCGGTGCGCGTGTTCGACGCGGGCACCACCCTGTTCAACGGCCGGGTCGGCAACAGCCTGCCCATCCACATCCAGTGCTGGGAAGCCGACGACAGCCCCTCCTCCTGGCACAACAAGCTCGTCGAAGACCTGAAGAAGATCGGCGACAAGCTGCAGCAGATCGCCTACCAGTTCAAGGACAATCCCGCCTGGTACTGGGAGGGCGGCGGATCGGACATCGGGGACTACCTCACTGTCATCACCGCGCTCGTCCAAGCGCTGATCGAGTGGTTCCGCAACGACGACGACCTGGTGCAGAATCGCACCATCGTCTTCAGTCGGCCCGCGCTTGCCGCGCTGGCCAACCGCCCGGGCGCCATCGACCACTGGGGCTTCAACGGCATCGGCCGTTTCGATCTCCACCTCCGCCTCACCCTGCCTGACGAGGAACGGCTGCGCCTGACCACTTCCTCCAACGCCGGCACCTGGAGCCAGGGCACGCTGCTGCCCACCGCTACCGCTCGCACGGGCGCCGCGCTGGCTGTCTTCGACAACAAGCTGTACTGCGCGCACACCAGCGGCGACTTCCAGCAAATGTGGTGGTGCCACTACGACGGCACCAACTGGAGCGCCGACACCCTCTTCCCCGGCCCCCTCAGCAATGCCGCGCCCGCACTGGCCGCCTACGACAACAAGCTGTACTGCGTCCACCGTGGCAGTAACGACAACGAGCAGCTGTACTGGTCGACCTTCGACGGCACCGGCTGGAGCGCCGACACGCCGATCGGCGGCCACGCCAGCCCCTCCGCGCCGGCGCTGGCGGTTCTCGGGAACACCCTGTACTGCGTCTACCGTGGCCAGGGCAACGGCCATCTGCACACGGTGTACTACAACGGCAACGGCTGGTACCACGGCAACGCCTGGGACCAGAGAAGCGCGGACGGTCCGGCACTCGCCGTGTTCCAGAACAAGCTGTACTGCGTCTTCCGCGGCCCAGGCTCCGACGAAAGACTCTACTGGGCACGCCGCAACACCATGGGCGGCGGCAGCTGGAGCAGCCCCGTCACCTTGGGCACCCACAACAGTGCCGTCTCACCATCCCTGACGGTCTTCAACGACGGCACCGGCGCCAAGCTGTATGTCGTCCACCGCGGCAGCTACACCAACCGCAACACCAAGCTCTACTGGTCCAGCTTCAACGGCACCAGCTGGAGCACCGACACCTCCTTCAGCCCCGCTGCCACCTCCGTCGAACGCCCTGCCGTCGCGGCGTACGACGGCAAACTCCACGTCGTCCACCGCGGCGGCGGCCTGCTGTAACCAGGGACTGTAAGAACAACGGCTCTGGCCAGGCCAGGCCAGGCCAGCCGTCGCGCGGTCTCCCGATCCGGACGGATCACTTGTGCCAGGTGATCGTGTAGCCGCTGTTGGCCTGGCTGGGGTTGACGGATTCCGACACGGAGAGGTTCTTCGTGATCACTGTGTTGGCCGGGAGCGTGACCTGGGGGCCGACCGCCTTGGCGAGCGTCTTGCCCGTCTGCTGGTCGATCAGCAGGACGGACTTCGTCTGCGCGATCACCGGGCCCCCGGTGTCGTTCCTGAAGACCTGAACGCTGAAGTTGCTCTGGATCAGGCTGTTCGGGCGGTGGATCAGGGAGTAGTTCCTGCGGAAGGGAACGTCCGCGGGAATCGGGTCCTTCGCCAGGACGAAGTCCGGCGCGCAGGTGATGGTCTGGGTCTTGAAGATCGTGCATAAGCGCAGCGTGACCTGAAGGTCTTCACCGGCCGCCTGTGCCGGCCCGGCCGAACCGGCCAGGACGGCACAGGCGGCGATGGTCGCTGCGGCGCCCGCGGTCGCCAGACGCTTCACAATCATCGGTCGGCGGGATCTGAGGGACATGGCTATTCTCCGTTCGAGGAGTTCGGTTCGATGTCCTCGACGGTAGGGGCGTCCAGGATTTCGCTCGGCGTAGAAGTACGCACAGCGCAGGTGACGTCCGTCACCGCCCGTCTGTCCAGCCTGACCGGGCGAATCGCACGTTGACCTCTGGTTGACAACTCATGCGAGGGGCGTATTCGAGGCGCCGTCCCAGCGGCAGGGCCTCCGGCTGCCCGTCGCCCGCGGCCCGCGTCCCTGCCTGCGCTGGGCGGCCACGGCCCGCCGGGCCGCGGACCGAGCCACACACCAAGCCCGTCCAGCCCTTCGCGCTGCCCG
Organism: Nonomuraea sp. NPDC049655; assembly: GCF_044465465.1. NCBI lineage: Bacteria > Bacillati > Actinomycetota > Actinomycetes > Streptosporangiales > Streptosporangiaceae > Nonomuraea > Nonomuraea sp. NPDC049655. Next base: position 610,785 of record NZ_JBITLS010000003.1, on the reverse strand, counting down.
CCCCGACCGGAACCCGGGCCGTGGGGACGGTCAGCCTGCATCTGGTCTCGCTGTGGTACCCCGCCGGAGAGGCCGCCGACCGGCCCGCGCCCTACATGACGGACGAGGAAGCCGCCGCCATGCTCAAGGGACAGAAGGTCACGGACGTCCCGAGCAAGGCGGTCAGCGGCATCATGACCCACTCGGTGACCGGCGCCCGCCCGGCCGGCCGGAACGGGACGCTGCCGCTGGTGGTGTTCTCGCCCGGGTTCACGATGACGCGCTCGTCGCTGACCGGCCTCGCCGAGGAACTGGCCAGCCGGGGCTACGTCGTCGTCGGCGTCGACCACGTCCACGAGTCGTACGGGACCACGCTCCCCGGAGGCCGTCTGGCCGCCTGCGCAGCCTGCCCGGAACAGGAGGCCGACGCCCGGGCCTTCTCCCTGGGCGGATCGAGCACGTCGTGGACCATGGTCAAGGACTCGCGCGTACGCGCCGGGGTCGACATGGACGGCACGTTCTTCGTGCCCCTTCCCGGCGAGGGGTTGTCCCGGCCGTTCATTCTGATGGGCGCCGGCGAGGTGCACGATCCAGGGCGGCGACCACGCCTCGTTCACCGACTACACGGTGCTGACCAAGCGATCGGCCAGAGATCTGGAGATCACGCGGGCGTACGTGGCCGCCTTCATGGACCGGCACCTGCGCGGCCGCGGCCGGCCTCTCCTGGACGGTCCCTCCGGCGCCTTTCCCGAGACCAAGTTCTGGAAATGACCCGCCGGACCAGCCGGTCCTGGCGCCGACCCGGGCGCGCACACCGCGACGTTCGTCGACGTGCGGTGGGGGGATCGGCCCGCTCTTGGCGGTTGTTGCTGCCCACCCGGCTTCCGGGTTTGCGGAGATCGCTTGGATCCTCCAAATTCGCCCTTGTGTGACCTGATAGGCGGCTTTAGCGCAGAAAAGGCAGCAACGCTAGAAGCGTGAAGTGAGTAATGCTTCGCCTGCGAAGACAGCGGTTAGTGCGCGGACGGGTGACTGTCGCGCCCACATGATCGATGAGAGTTTCACCGTGACGTGGCGTTGAACTGTTCTGTTCGGTGATGAAAGTCGGGGTTCGGGGACACCGGGCAGGTGCGCGCCGCCGTGTCTGGGCGCCCGGCTGTGCAGCGCGGTCCGAAAGGGATCGGGCGGTCGAGGCGGCGAAGCCGAAGGGAAGTCCTTCCTCATGCCCTCGACCACGAACATCTCCCTGCGCGGGCGCAGCCCACAGGGCCGTCTGACCAGGCTGGCCCTGCGGGGCACCCTGGCCCTGGCCCTGGCCGCCGGCGGCCTGGCCGCGGTGGCCCCGGCGGCCCAGGCCGCCACGACGGTGACGTTCTCCTACACCGGTGGCCCGCAGACGTTCACCGTGCCGGATGGCGTGACCTCGATCGAGGTGGACGCGTTCGGCGCCCAGGGCCAGGCCGGGCCCGGCGAAACCCCGGGTGGCGCGGGCGGCCTGGGCGGGGAGGTCAAGGCCACCCTGGCCGTCACCCCCGGGCAGGAGCTCCAGATCATCGTCGGAGGGACCGGCGGCTACGGCGGCGGAGGCCCCGGCGGCAAGGGCGGGAACATCTTCGGGTACCTCGACGGCGGCGCGGGCGGCGGCGCCTCAGACGTGCGCACCGGCCCCGGCTACGGCCTGGACGACCGAGTGCTGGTGGCCGGCGGCGGTGGCGGCGGTGGCAACTACACCCGCGTCGCCGCGGGCGCCGGAGGGGACGGAGGCGGTGCCGCCGGCGCCCCCGGCGGCAGCTCGAGCCTCGGGTCCAACCCCGGCGGCGGGGGGACATCCTCGGCCGGTGGGAGCGGCGGCGCCGGCAGCTACGGAGCGGACGCCGGAGCCGACGGCACAGCCGGTACGGGCGGCGCGGGCGGCGCGGAGGTGCCCGGTGGGCCCTCCGGCGCAGGCGGAGGCGGCGGCGGAGGCGGCTGGTACGGCGGCGGTGGGGGCGGCGGAGGCGAATACGCCGGCGCTCCCATCTACGCCAGGGCCTCGGCGGGCGGTGGCGGAGGCAGCGGCCACGGCCCGGCCGGGACCGTCTTCCAGACCGGCGTGCGATCCGGCAACGGCCTGATCACCATCACCTACACCCCGCCCGGGGCCGACCTGGCCGTCACCGTCACCGACTCGGCCGACCCGGTCACCCCCGGCACGCCCGTCACCTACTCCGTGACCGTCACCAACAACGGGCCCCGTTCGGCCACCGGCGTCTCCGCGGTCACCACCTTGTCCGGTGTGGCCCGCACGATCGGATCGGCGACACCGTCGCAAGGCTCGTGCGCGATCGCCGCGCCGACCGTCACCTGCCCGCTCGGTACCCTCGCCGCCGGCGCCAGCGCGACGATCGCCATCACCGTCACCCCCACCGCGGTCGGCACCCTGACCGCCACCACGAACGTCTCCGGCGCCGAACCCGACACTGACCCGGCCAACAACAGCGACGCCGGGAACACCACAGTGGCCGCAGCCGACATCGACGTGAACCTGGGCACCCAGCCCCATCTCGGCATCCTGGTCCCCTACCTGCAATACACCCTGACAGCCGACAACACCGGCCCCAGCCCGCTCGCCTCCGCCACCCTGACCGCGACCCTGCCGACCGGCGCGTCGGCGACCAACCTGTCGACCGGCTGCACCAGCGCTGGAACCACCGTCACCTGCACCTACGGCGCCATCGCCAGCGGAGCGTCGGTGGACAAGACCTTCCGGATCCCGCTGTCGCTGCTGTCGCTGGGCCAGGTCACCGTCACCGGAGTCCGCACCACCAGCGCCCCCGCCGACCCCAACCCGGCCAATGACAGCGCCTCGGCCACCTGCACCGTCATCTCAGTCGTCCTGGTCACCTGCCCCTGACCCCTTCGCTTGATCCTGCAATCGACCCGGCCGTGCGCTGAGCGTGGTGAGCAGAAGCCCGGCCGGGCGGCGGATGCCGTCGCCCGGCCACCGCGCTTTCGCCGACACCTCTCGCTGGCCGGCACCCTCATTTCCGAGGATCTATCCGGATACGACATCCCGAAATACCGTCCGGTCGTCGTGTACCAGACCGCCGCTTCGCCGGACCTCTCCAGGCGGGCGCACGAGGGACGAGCCGAGGCACCGAGAAGGCCTCGGTGGTATCCAGGCAAGACGTCGCCAAGGAGGTCAAGGCGACCGCCGAGATCATCGGCCCGTTCCAGTCCGACGTCTTCGGCTCCAAAGGCAGCGAAGGTGGCATCGCGACAGGGACGACCGGCCTCGTCGTCTACGGCCTCGGCGACGAGGGTACGGCGCTCAAAATCTCGTGGGTGGTCCCGTTCATCGGCGGCAACGAGACCAGAGCCGGGGTGACAGGGCCGAACGCCGGCTTCCACGTGTGCCGGGCGAGATCGCCGGAGGCAAGGGCTCGTGCTCGACAGGCACCGCCTGCAGGCCTCGCGGGACGGGCGGCACCTGTCGCTCAAGGAGTTCGCCGTCCTGGAGGCGCTGGTGAGGGCGGGCGGCGCGGTCGTGAGCTCCGAACGGCTGCTGGAGGAGGCATGGGACGAGAACGCCGACCCGTTCACCAGGGTGCGGGTCCTGATCAGCTTCCTGCGGGCCAAGCTGGGCGACCCGCCGTGCATCCAGACCGTTCCCGGCGTGGGGGATGCCGATCCCGCGGCCCATCCTCCTGGCCGACCAGCAGCAACGCGGGCAGGTGAGCCATCGCGCCGGTCACGGGGTGAAGCGGCCGGGACGCCTCCCGCCCGTCCGCGATCAAACTTGCCACTTGTCGCACGACACCACTTCGAACCCCCGGCTCGGGAAGACGGCGTCCACGAAGAAGTCGTGCAGCGCCGGATCGCCGTCGCCGCAGCCGTCGCTCAGCACCGTCACCTGGTAGCCGCGGTCGGCCGCGTCGTAGCAGGTCGCGGCCACCATCGCGCTGGTGGCGACCCCGGCGACCGCCACAGTGGTGACGCCCCGCGCGCGGAGCACGAGGTCGAGGTCGGTCCCGGCGAACGCGCTGGCGCGGCGCTTCAGCACGACGACGTCCTCGTCGGCGACCGGCAGGGCGAGCTCGGTTCCGGCCGACCCCTCGTGGAAGGCGTCGCCGGCCTCGAAGAACGACTTCATCAGCGCGCTGCCGGGCGGCACGTCCGCCCCGTTGGCCCGGAACGCGAAGTGCACGAACACCACCAGGACGCCGGCCGCCCTGGCGCGCGGCAGCAGTTCGGTGAGCGGCGGCACGACCTGCTGGGCGAACGGGTAACCGCCCGTGATGCCCCGCTGGAGGTCGCCGATGATGAGTGCAGTGGTCACGACATTGCTCCGTCCAGTGTTTCCGGCGGGCGCGACGGCCCGCGCCCCCTCCGGTCAAACTGGGATCACAGTAGGCAAGAGTTGAGATATCAGCAACCGGAGCGCGACGGCGACGGTCTTCCGGCGCGCCGGAACTGCGCCGATCACGGGGTTACGTCACCTGCCATGGAGATCCGCCCAGCGGAAACGCCTGTCATGCGCGATCGGCGTCCGGGGCTCATCCTGCGATCGTGAGGGGCAGGCCGGACAGCAGGCGGTCGCGCAGGACGTCGCCGCGGACGCCGATCTCGGGCAGGTCGTCGGGGCCGGGGGCGCCGCCGATCAGCAGTTCCGGCACGAGGAGGCGGCTGAGCGGGACGTCGGGCGACGGGTCGGCCAGGGCGCCGACGTCGGCGTCGGACAGGTCGAGGTAGGCCGGCGTGAGGGCCCTGCCGTGCAGGGTGCCGGCGACCAGGTCGGGGCAGAACTCGTTCCAGAAGATCGAGACGGTGGTGCGCAGGTCGCCATGGATCATCACCAGCTTGTCGGTCATGTCGCCGACGAACGTCTCGGCCGTCACGTGGCCGCGCACGACCAGCTTGGCGTCACCGGCCAGGTAGACGTTCCGCGCCCGCAGGTCGCCCAGGACGATCAGCGCGGCGGAGCCGTCGTCCACGTCGGTGACGTTCCCGTCGACGACCAGGTCGCCGTCCACGATGTAGCCGGTCGCGGCGTCGGGGGCGTCCTCGCGCCACGGCGTGCGCTCGTGCTCGTCGAGGGGCAGTTCGCCGGTCACCGTGGCGGGACCGGGCACGAGGATGTACTCCTCCTCGTACAGGTTCCCGTACGTCTCCTTCGGCAGGCCGCGCCGCTCGAACAGGTCAACCGCATCGTCCCAGGCGAGATAAGTCGATCGCATGCGCGTGACCCTAGCAATCAGGCCGGGTGGTGTTCGCCGGGCGTGGACCCGGCCGCCGAGATCACCCGCGGCGCGGGGCTCGTACGATGGCGGGGTGCGGTCAGTTGTGCCGGTTCGCGGTCATGTGCCCGGATGGGAGATCACCGTCCCGTCGCGGCCCGGCGGCCTGCCCGGGGTCGTCATGGCGGGGTTCAGCGACCGGGCCAACGAGTTCCGCGACCTCGCCCTGGTCCCGCACCCCGCGGTCACCCTGCTCTTCGACCTCGGCGACGAGCCGTTCGTCATCGAGGACGACCACGGCTCCCGGCAGCTCGGACGCGTCGTCGCCGGCCTCGCGCCCCGGCAGGTGCGAGGGAGCGGTCTGACCCGCCGGATGGAGTGCCTGCAGATCCGGTTGTCGCCGATGGCGGCGCACGCCGTCCTGGGCGCGTCCGCCGAGCTGAGCGGCACGGTGGTCGCGCTCGACGACCTCTGGGGGCGCGAGGCCGAACGCGTCCAGGAGCGGCTGCGGGCCGCCCGGTCGTGGGAGGACCGGTTCGCGATCGCGCGGGACGCGCTGGCCAGGCGGGCCGACGAGGGCCGGGCCGCCGATCCGGAGGTCGCCTTCTCGTGGCGGCGGATGGCGGCCAGCGGCGGGCGGGTGCCCGTCGAGCGGCTCGCCGCCGAGGCCGGCTGGAGCCGCAAGCGCCTGTGGGCCCGGTTCCGCGCCCAGGTCGGCCTCACGCCCAAGCGGGTCGCCCGGCTCATCCGCTTCGACCAGGCGGCCCACCGTCTGGCCGCCGGTGAGCGGGCCGCCCTGGTGGCGGCCGAGAGCGGTTACGCCGACCAGTCGCACCTGCACAGGGACGTCATGACCTTCGCGGGGGTGACGCCGGCCGCGGTCGCGCTCTCGCCGTTCCTCGCGGTGGACGACGTCGCCTGGCCGTCCGGGCCTCCCCGCGACCTCGCCTAGCGGCTCAGGTCCGGCCGCCGGCGATCTCCTCCGCGGCGGCACGACGTCGTGGGGGGGGGCGTCGTTCGCGGGCCGATGGGCCCGGGACACGGTGAGGTCGAGCAGCAGGGGATGGCGGCGCAGGACCGCCAGCCGGCGTCTACGGCAGGCGCGGGTGAGGTGACGGCTCCTCGTGGGCGGCTCTGGTGATCTCGTGCACCGCGACCGGCCGTCCGTGGCCCGGGACCACCGTCTCGAACGCGAACCGCAGGCCGAGCTTGTCCATCACCCGGCGGGACCGCTGGTTGTCCACGTGACGGATGCTGACGATCCGGTCGAGGTCGCACTCGGCGAACCCGAACCGCAGCAGCCGTCCGGCCGCCTCGGTGGCGTAGCCGTTGCCCCAGTACGCTCGTCCGAGCCGCCAGCCGATCTCCACGGCGGGCAGGATCTCGGGGAGGAACGCGGGCACCGTCAGGGTGACCCAGCCGGCCGTCAGCCCGGTCTCGCGCACGACGACGGAGAGCAGGCCGTGCCCGCTTGCCTGCCATTCCCGCCGGGCGCGCGCGATCCACGCCGCCGTGCGGTCCGGGTCCGGCGGCAGGACGGAACCGTCGCCGATGTACCGCATGACCTCGGGATCGGCGTTCATGGCGGTGAAGGGGGCGAGGTCGTCGTCGTCCGGCAGGCGCAGCAGCAGCCGGTCGGTCGTCATGGGGATCATCCGGCGATGATGCCAGAACCGGGTGGCGCGGACGGTACCGGCGCGGCCCCGCGGCGCAGGGCCCACCACGTCGCGACCGCCGCGTACGCGCCCAGCACATCACCCGCGCGCCGGTGAGCAGCGGCAACGGTTGCGCCGGCACGCCGTTCCCCTTCATGATCGCGATGCCCACCGGCAGGACCACCCCCGCGGCGACCAGCCCGGTCACGAAGGCGGCCACCCCTGCGACGGCGGCGCGCGCGGCGACCACCCGCCGCGGGACCGCCTCCCGGGCGGTGCGCGAGCCGAGGCGGGCCGCCACCACGAGCACGACGGCGAGCGCGATCACCAGCCCGGCCAGGAGGTTCTCGACGACGCGCGGGCTGTCCTCGCCGAGGGGGCCGATGTCGCCGGTGCCGCTGACCGTGACGACCTCACCCTTCCGCACGGCTCCGGAGGGATTGTGGTACTTCTCCCAGTCGGTCTGGTTCATCTGACCGACGGGTTCACTGACCCAGTCGCCGTCGCCGCCCTCGACGGTGACGTGGTCGAAGACGCCGAGGTGATGGTGTCGCCGGAGCGGGTCAGGCGCAGCCAGCGGGGGAGCCGGTCGCGGCTGCCCGCCACGTCGTGGCGGTAGTCGTACTGGAAGCGCACGCCGTGGGCGCCGGTCATGGCCAGGCCGCGTAGCGGGAGCCCTGGCGCGGGCCGTCCTTGACGATGATCCCGGCCTTCGCCCAGGGCACCAGACCGGCGACGATGCTGTCGTGGTTCGGCGGGGGGTAGGTGATCGCCCCGGTCATGGACGTCATCCGGACCGTGATGGCGCCCTGGCGGCCCGGGCCGCGGTGCAGGAACCAGAACGTGTCGCCGACGGCGGAGCCGTCGGCGGCCACGGGGGTGGCGGGGCTGGCGGGGCAGGGGCCGTCGCAGGAGGAGTGGCTCCCGGACGCCGACGACAGGCCCAGCCCGATGACGGCGAGGACCGCGACGGCAAGGGCGGTCAGGCGGCCGGGACGGCGGAACGCGGCCCATTCCCGGCGGAGGAGGTCGGTGATCGACATGCCAACGGTCATAGGGATCGACGCCTAACACCCCCAGAACGACGCCTGTCACCCCGCTGTCACCAGGCTGCCTCGCTGTCGCGGCGGCCCTTCAGCGGGTCGGGGATGCTTCAGAATCCGGGGGGCGACGGACGGCGTGGCGGTTCTTCAGGGGGTGCGGGGGCGGCGCAGGGTGAGGGCGATGAGCGGGCCGGCCGCGAGCAGGAGTGCGAGGGCGGCGTAACCGTAGGTGAGCGAGGCCAGGGTGGCGACGCCGGCCACGAGCAGCGGGCCGCCGGCGTCGCCCAGCTCCCGGCCCAGTTCGGCGGCGCCCATGGTCTGGCCCATGCGTTCGGCCGGGGTGCGGGCGGCGAGGGCGGCGAAACCGAGCGGGGTGATGAGCCCCGTCCCGGCACCGATCAGCACGGCGGCCGACAGGATGCCGGCCAGGCCGGGCAGCATGGCGCAGGCCAGCCCCGCCGCGGTGACCAGCAGCCCGCCCAGCAGGCCGGTACGGATCGACAGACGCTCTTCGTCGAGGGCCCGCCCGGCCCTGGGCTGGACCACCGCCGCGCACGCCGCCAGGACGGACACCGCCGCGCCGGTCGCGACCGTGCCCAGCTCGGAGGCCCGGCCGGACACGGGCAGGAAGCCCACGCCGACCGACAGCGCGGCGGTGGCCCCGGCCAGCGCGGCGGTCGGCGCGAGGAAGGCCGGATCGGCCAGGCGCCGCGCCAGGTCCAGCACCGTCTGGCGGACCTTGGGCAGCGGCGGCACCGCGGGCACGGCCAGCGCGGCCCACACGGCGACCGCCACGCCCAGCACGGTCAGGACCGCGAACAGCAGCCGCAGGCCGCCGGCCCACACCAGCACACCGCCCAGCAGCGGGCCCAGGGTGTAGCCGATCGACTTCCAGAAGCCGTAACCGCCGAAGGCCCGGCCGAGCTTGGCGGCGGGATTCAGCCTGGCCACCAGCGCCGAGGCCGACGGTGAGAACGCCGAGGCCGCCGCTCCCTGGCCCAGGCGGGCGGCCCACAACCAGCCGGGGCTGTCGGCGACGACGTACAGGCCGGAGGCGACCGCGAACGCCACCAGCCCGCCCACCAGCACCGGACGGGCGCCTATGCGGTCGGCGAGGCTGCCGAACAGGGGCTTGAGCAGCACCTCGGCGCCGTCGTACAGGGCCAGCAGCCCACCGAGGACGAGCAGCGAGGTGACCGCGTCCGTGGAGAACCCGCCGAGGTTGGCGGCGATGCCGTGCGCGCCGAACGCGGTGGTGAACCCGGCCGCGTACAGCGGCCACATCCGCCGGCCCGCCGCCGCGGGCGCCGCCGCGGCGGAACCGGAAGGCGGCACAGGGGGCGGTGTGGCGGGCGGCCCGGAAGGCGGCGCGGGGGGCGTCACGCCGGCGGCCGGTCGAGTCTGGCGGCCACGGCGTCGAGGACCCACTCCAGGCCGGTCGCGAAGGACTCCTCGGCGGCCACCTCCGTGCCGTCGTGCACGAACTTGGCCAGCGTGGGGTAGCGGCCCGTGGCCAGCATCCGGCTCACGTGCGGGCCGTAGGCGCGCTGCCAGTCGAGCTTGGACAGGCCCGTGGCGCGCTCGGCCCGCAGCTGCGCGATCTCGCGCCTGATCGCGCCGGTCAGGTACGCGCCGACGGTCTGCACGGCGTGCATGACGGTGTCGAGGTCGGCGAGGCCGTCGAGGGCGGCCAGCGTGCGTTCGGTCACGGCGAGGGCGTTCGGGCCCAGGCTCGGACGGCCGCCGAGCAGGTCGGCCAGCCATTCGTGACGGAGGGCGGCCTGCCTGGTGCGGACCGCGTGGCCGCGCAGCGCCTCCCGCCAGTCGCCGGGCGGCCCGTCGGGCAGGATCTCGGCGTGGACCTCGTCCACCATGAGGTCGAACAGCTCCTCCTTGGTGGAGATGTATCCGTACAGCCGCATCGGGCCGACGTCGAGCCGGGCGGCGACCTTGCGCAACGACACCGCCTCCAGCCCGCCCTCGTCGGCCAGCGCGACGGCCGCGGCGACGATCCGCTGCCGGTCGAGCGGCGCGGGGCGGGTCGGCGGCTCCGGACGGTCCCACACAGTCATGGATACATCGTACTGTTGCGATACAGCGTCTCGCGGCAATACAGTGTATCGACATGAGACAACGTATCGCCGTGGTGGGAGGCGGCCCCGCGGGCCTCACCTTCGCCCGCGTCCTGCACCGTCACGGCCACCCCGTCACCGTCTTCGAACGCGATGCCGCGCCCGACGCCCGTCCTCCGGGCGGCACGATCGACCTGCACGAGGGGATGGGCCAGCGCGCGCTGGACAAGGCGGGGCTGCTGGCCGAGTTCCAGGCGCTGTCCCGTCCCGAGGGGCAGGCCATGCGCATCCTGGCCCCCGACGGGACCGTGCTGCGCGACTGGCGGCCCCGTCCGGACGACCGGGCCAATCCGGAGATCGACCGCGGGCAGCTTCGCGACCTGCTGCTCGGCCCCCTGGACGTCCGATGGGGGCACGCCGTGACGGAGGTGACGCCCGGAACGCGGGACGGCGTGCTGCTCCGCTTCGCCGACGGGCGGCAGGAGACGTTCGACCTCGTGGTCGGCGCGGACGGGGCCTGGTCCCGGGTCCGCCCGGCGCTCTCCGCCGCGACGCCGCAGTACACCGGCGTCACCGCGGTCGAGACCTCCCTCGACGACGTCGACACCCGCCACCCGGACCTCGCCCGGCTGATCGGCGACGGTTCCCTGGCCGTCTACGGCGTGAACCGCGCCCTCGTCGCCCAGCGCAACAGCGGCGGCCACGTCAAGGTGTACGCCCAGTTCCGCGCGCCGCTGGACCGGCACGCGGGCACCGACACGGGCCCGGACGGCGCCGAGGCCGTGCGGTCCCGCCTGCTGGCGCTGTTCGAGGGCTGGGCCGACCCCGTGCTCGACCTCCTGCGCCGCGGCACCGCGTTCGCCGACCGCCCCCTTTACGTCCTGCCCGTCTCCCACACCTGGGCCCACGTCCCCGGGGTGACGCTCCTGGGGGACGCCGCCCACCTCATGCCGCCCTTGGGGGTGGGCGCGAACCTGGCGATGCTGGAGGGCGCTGAGCTCGCCGAGGCCCTGGCCGCCGGCCCCGGCGATCCGGACGAGGCCGTCCGCGCCTTCGAGGAACGGATGTGGGAACGGGCCGGCAGGTGGGCGAAGATGACGGCGGACGGCCTGGAACGTCTCGTCGGCCCGGATCCTGCCACGGCCATCGCCGTCTTCGACGAGGTCCAGGCGTCCTGACCGGCTTGCCGCCCGCCGGCCGCGTGCCCGACCTCACGGGACGGAACCGCTAGCCGACCGGCTCTCCCGCGCCGGTCCGCGGCAGCCGGTCGTACGGAACGGCGTGACGGGTCCGGCCGCGGACGCCGGTGGTGGTCGTCGCGGTGAACAGCGAGTTGAGCAGCGCCTCCTCCACCGCGTCCATGACCGCGGCGAACAGCGGGTTCAGACCGGCGTCGGGCAGGCGCGGGAGCTCCGGCGACGCGGTGCTGAAGGCGATGGCGTAGTCGCCGCTCCCGTTGGAGTACGACGCCCCGACGCGGCCCATGGCGAAGATCGCCCGGCGGGCCAGGCGGGCGAGCTGACGCGCGTCGAGCGGCGCGTCGGTGGCCACCACGATCATGCAGGAGTTGCCGACGGGCTCCTCGCCGGTGGCCCCCGGGACGAGCTCCTCGACCGGCATCGGGACGCCCCCCACGGTCAGCACGCCGCCGAAGTTCGCCTGGACGAGCGCCCCGACCGTCACCGCGGCCCCCTCGGCCACCGGCCGCCGGGACGAGGTGCCGATGCCCGCCTTGTAGCCCAGCGCCGTCGTCCCGGTGCCCGCTCCCACGCACCCTTCGGCGGGCAGCCCGCCGGACGCACCCTCCAGCGCGTCGAGCACGTGCCGCTCGGTGATCGGGCGGCGCCGGATGTCGGACAGGTAGCCGTCGTTGGTCTCGCCCACGACCGGGTTGAAGGAGATGCCCTCCGGGCTGCGGTCCATCAGGTAGGTGAGCAGCGCGTCCGCCGCCCGGAACGCCGACAGCGTGGCGGTCAGCACGACGGGCGACTCCAGCACGCCGAGCTCGTCGATCTGGGTGGAGCCGACCAGTTTGCCGTATCCGTTGCCGGCGTACACGGCCGCGGGCAGCGCCCGCCCTTCGGCGGTGAGCTGACGGGGGACGACGGCGGTGACCCCGGTGTGCAGGTCGGCGCCGTCGTCGAGGGTGGTGTGGCCGACCAGGACGCCTTCGACGTCGGTGATCGCGTTCAACGGCCCGGTCGGCAGTGCGCCGACGACGACGCCCAGTTCGCGCGCCCGCGCGCGTCCCCTCGTGGCTGCGGTGAGGTGATTGTCCATAATGTTCCCATTGTCGGGGCTCCGCTCCGCCGACGCGTGCCCCCTCGGCGACCGATAGGCTCGGAGCCCTTCCGTCCCCTCGCGGGAGACCTGGTCGGAGGGCCACCCGCCCGCCGGCCGCACGGGACCGGAAGGGGCGCGACGGGCAGATGACGGCCGGCCGATGCACGCACGACCTCGAATTCCATGACGACGTCGTGATCAAGCGGTACGCCTCGTGGGGTCGGGGAGAGCCGCGCCGGGAATGGCAGGCGCTCACCCCGCTCGCCGAACACGCCCCCGGCCTCGGCCCTGTCCCCGTGCGGGCCGCGCCCGACGGCCTCGCCACCGATCCCCGTCCGCCCGTTCTCGGGATGGCCGACGGCAACCGCGCGAACTACCTGTGGGACGAGCACGACCGCCGCGTCCGGCTCATCGACCGGGAGGACTCCGGCCGCAACGATCGCGCCTTCGAGCTGGGCGAGCTGTGCGAGCACATCTCCCGCCTCGACGGCGTCCTGGACGCGCGGCGACTGCGCCCTGGTCGACCTCACCCCGGCGGAGGCCCGGCGCGTGCGGGACTTCCGTCTCCTGATCGCACTGGGCTGGTTCCTCCAGCTCGGCCCCGGTGGCCCGGCGGCGCCGCACAACCCGCCGGGCACGCTGGCGGTCCAGGCCTCGCGGGTGCTGCGGCTGCTCGGGTAGGGGCTGCCCGGGGCGCGCCGTCAGAGCAGGGTGCCGCCTGAGGCGTCCAACCAGTGGCCGGTCACCCAGCGGCTGTCGTCGCCGGCCAGGAAGGCCACCGCGTCGGCCACGTCCGCGGGGGTCCCCACGCGGCCCATGGGGGACAGCGACGACAACCAGGTCAGCGCCTCCCCGACGAGTCTGCCCTGGTGCATGTCGGTGTCGATGACGCCGGGCGCCACGGTGTTGACGGTGATCCCGCGCGGCCCGAGCTGCTTGGCCAGCGTCGAGGTGAGCACGTCGAGCGCGCTCTTGGACATGGCGTAGCTGATCGCCGTCGGCATCGCCGAGCCGCGGGTCAGCATCGTGGAGACGTTGACGATCCGGCCGCCGTCACGCAGGCGGGGGAGTGCGAGCTGGGTGACGAAGAACGGGGCGGTGGCGTTGACCGCGAAGAGCCGTTCGAACTGCCGTCTGGTGACGTGCTCGATGCCGGGCTCGTCGTTCAGGATGCCGGCGTTGTTGACCAGGATGTCCAGCCCGTCGGCGCGGGCGTCGAAGGCGGCCCACAGGCGGTCGGCGTCGCCGGGCGTGCCCAGCTCGGCTCGCAGGGCGAACGCCTGCCCGCCCGCCGCCTCGACCGCGGCGACGGTCTGCGCGGCGGCCTGGTCGTTGCCGCCGTAGTGGACCGCGACGCGCGCGCCGTCCGCGGCCAGGCGCTGGGCGATGGCCCGGCCGATCCCTCTGCTCGCGCCGGTGACGAGCGCGGTCTTGCCATGGAGGTTGCTCATGATGTGTTCCTGTCGATCGGGGATGAGTCACCCGAAGGCCGCGGGCGGCGGCAGGCGTGCCGCTCGACGCCCGCAGGGCGATCAAGGGGACTGGAGGAAGTCCAGGGTGGCCAGCTCGTTCACGGTCGTCTGCAGCTGGTCGATGCGGGCCCGGCCGATCCGGACCAGCTCCTCGCCCGCGGCGATCCACTGGCCGAGGTCGCGGGACAGGGGCGGGATGCCGGAGAGGATGTCGGCGCTCTCCTTGAGGGTGATGCCGACCCGCTGCGCGGCGAGGGCGAGCTTGATCCGGCAGACCGCGTCGACGGTGAAGCGGCGGGCGTTGCCGCTGTTGCGGTGGCCGGTGATCACGCCGTAGCGCTCGTAGAAGCGGACGGCGTTGGGCGTCACCCCGGCGGCCCTGGCCACCTGCCCGACCGTGAGCGAGGCCGGGATCGTCTCGGATCCGGGACGGTCGGTGACGGTCATGGCGCGCCCACCGTCCTCTCAGCCGACTCCCGCCGGCCCGGTGTCGCCGAGTGCCGGGCCGGAGAGCGCAATCGTACGACGAGGGCCAGCGACATCACGACGAGGGCCGCCGCCTGGGTCAGCCGCAGGGCGTCGGTGACGGTGACCGCCTGCGCCGCCCTGTCCGCCGCGTCCATGGCGGCCAGGGCCGCGAGCGACGCGCCGCCGGTCATCGCGGCGGTCAGCGCCGTGAACAGCGCGCCGACCGCCACGGTGCCCATGCCGTTGGCGACCGTGCTCACCAGCGACAACAGCGCGGAACCCGAGGCCAGGTCGGGGCCGTGGAGATCCCGGCTGGAACCGGACATCGTCGGCATCATGATCGCGCCGGTGCCCGCTCCCTGGAGCAGCGCGAACAGCCCGAGCACCGGGTACGGGGTGTCCGGCGCGAGGATGATCACCTGGACCACGCCGGACGCGATCACGAGCCCGAGCCCGGCGCCGACGACCCGCCGGGGGCCGAGCCGTTCCAGCAGCCGGGCCGCGACCTGCAGGCTGAGGCCCATGCCGACCGCGCCGGGGACCATCAGCGCCGCCGTGACCGAGGCGCTGTCGAGACGCAGCGTCTGGACGTAGGTGGGCATCAGCAGAGCCGAGCCGAAGTAGGGGGCGGCGTACAGGGCGAGCACCGCGGCGCCCCGGCCGAACGTCGGATCGCCGAGCAGCCGGATCCGCAGCAGCGGCTCCGGACGGCTCAGCGCCCGGGCGCAGAAGGCCGCGACCAGCACCGCGCCGGCGGCTACCGCGGCGATCCGCGTCCAGGCCGGGCTGTCCTGGGCGCTGATGCCGTACGCCACCGCGACGATGCCGGGCACCAGCAGGATCGCCCCCACCAGGTCCGGCCGGACCCGCCGGCCGCCCGCGGGGCCGGCCGGCAACCAGGCCGGCGCGCCCGCGGCGGTCAGCAGCGCCAGCGGCACGGTGACGTAGAACAGCGCGCGCCAGGACCCGGCGCCCAGGAGCGCCGCGCCGAGCAGCGGACCCAGGATCGGCCCGACCAGCATCGGCACCCCGGTGACCGCCGTCATCCGGCTGCGGCGTTCGGGCGCGACCGCGCCGAACCCGATCGCCATCCCCAGCGGCGCCAGCAGGCCGCCGCTGAGGCCCTGCGCCGCCCGCGCGGCGATCAGCCCGTCCAGGCCGCCGGCCGCGCCGGCGGCGGCGGAGGCGACCGCGAAGCCGACCAGTGCCGCCAGGTACACGCGCCGCGCGCCCCAGCGCGCGGCGAGCCCGGCGGCCAGCGGCATCGTCGCCACCATCCCGAGCGCGTACGCGGTGATGACCCATTGCACGGAGCTCAGCGACGCCCCGAACGCCGCCATCAGCGCGGGCAGCGCCACCACGACGATCGTGGCGTCCAGCACCGCGAGCAGCCCGCCGGCCATCAGGACGACCGCGGTGCGCAGCTCCGGCCCGGTCAGCCTGCTCACCGCCGACCTGCCAGGTCCGGGACGCGGACGGACCGCAGTGCCCGCGCCCACGTGCGCAGCTCGCCCATCGTCGTGTGCAGCGCCTGCGTCGTGCCCGGCGGGGGGACGAAACGGCCGTCGGCGTCCAGGTGCTCCCACGCCATCGGGATCAGCACCGACTCGCGGACCGTGGCGGCCCGCAGTTCGGGGAAGACCATGCGCAGCTGCGCCACGGCTCTGATGCCGCCGGAGGCGCCGTACCCGACGAACGCGACCGGCTTGTACGCCCACTCGGTGAAGTGCCAGTCGATCGCGTTCTTCACGGCGGCGGGGAAACTGTGGTTGTACTCCGGGACGAGGAACACGAACCCGTCGGCGCCGGCGAGCGCGTCGCCGATCGGGGACGCGGCCCCTCCGCCGGGCTGCAGCTCGTGCATCGGCAGCGAGACCGCGGCCAGGTCGATCATGTCGAGGTCGAGCCAGTCGATGGTGCTGAGCTCGCGCTCCAGCCAGGCGGCGAGCGGGTCGGCCATTCTGGGCCTGCGCACGCTTCCGATCACCACGGCGATCCGGAGGCGGCTGTCGGCGTTGGTTTCCGTCATGGGGCCGACGCTAGGAGTTCGCCTATGGGCGAACTCAAGTCGCCGAATTTTCGGCCTTTCCGGCGTCCGGCATAGTTCCGGGACGCCTGCTCGTCCTTGATGGGTGACATGAGGAGGAGGACGGGTGGATCCAGGCTTCGAGGCGGTTCTGCGGCAGTTCGTCATCGACCGGTCGGGGGCGCTGTTCCGCACGGCGTACCTGCTGACCGGCGACCGGCACGCCGCCGAGGACCTCGTCCAGTCGGCCCTGGCGAAGACGGCCGCGCGGTCGCGCGGCCTGCGCGACCCCGAGGCCGTCGAGGGGTACGTCCGCCGCACCATGTACCACGAGCAGGTGAGCCGGTGGCGCCGCCGGTCGCGGGTCGTGGAGGTGAGCACGGACGAGCGGCTCGACCGGCCCGGCGACGGGCACGCCGACGCGGCCGACCTGCGCCTGACGATGCGGGCGGCGCTGTCCCGGCTGACGCCCCGGCAGCGGACCATGCTCGTCCTGCGCTACTTCGAGGACAAGTCGGAGACCGAGATCGCGGACCTGCTGGGCGTGCGCGTGGGCTCGGTCCGCAGCCAGATCTACCGATCGCTGGAGCGGCTGAAGAAGACCGCCCCCGAGCTGAGCGCCGTGAGGGAGTTCCGTTGAACATCGAGAACCTGCTGCGTGAGACCCTCGCCCACATGGCGGACGAGCAGACGCCACCGCCTCCCGCCCGGTTCCTCCCGCAACGTCCCGCCCGGTTCCTGCGGCATCGTCCTGCCCGCCGGAGGGGCGTCGCGCTGGCGGCGGCGGCCGCCGTCGTCGTCCTGGCCGCCGGGGGCACGGTCGCCGTCCGGGCGCTCGCGCCGGAGCCGGGCCGCCCGGAGCCGTCCGCGGCCGCGCGGCCCGGTCCGGGACGGGCTCAGGTGGAGGTCGTCAACGACGGCGAGCGGGTCTCCGGCCTGTTCGACGAGCTCGCCCGCGTGACCGGCAGGCCCGCGGAGTCGTTCGCCAAGGCCGCCGGGGACGGCCGGGCGCTCGGCCTGCCTCCGTACGCGAAGGGCGGGCTGGAGGGCTTCGCCTTCCCCGGCACGTACCGGTTCGCCGGCTCCGCCGCCCCGGCCGAGATCCTGGGCGAGATGGTGGCCCGCTTCCGCGCGACGGCGGACGAACTCGGCCTGGCCGCCCGGCCCGACGCCCTGGACGTGGTCATCGTGGCCAGTCTCGTCCAGGCCGAGTCGCCCA
This sequence comes from Nonomuraea sp. NPDC049655, assembly GCF_044465465.1. Lineage (NCBI taxonomy): Bacteria > Bacillati > Actinomycetota > Actinomycetes > Streptosporangiales > Streptosporangiaceae > Nonomuraea > Nonomuraea sp. NPDC049655. The sequence goes on along the minus strand of NZ_JBITLS010000003.1, from coordinate 593,352 downwards.
CCGAGGCCGACATGCCGAAGGTGGCCCGCGTCCTGCGCAACCGGCTGGCCCGCGGCATGTCGCTGCAGGTCGACAGCTCGGTCCGCTACGCGCTCGGCAGGCGTCGCGGGCCCGTCACGGTCGAGGACGTGCGGGTGCGTTCGCCGTACAACACCTACCGTCACCAGGGCCTGCCTCCTGGGCCCGTCGCCAACCCCGGCGCGGCCGCGCTCAGGGCCGCCCTCCACCCGGCCGCGGGCTCCTGGCTGTATTTCGTGCTCACCGACCCCAAGCGCGGCACCCTGGCCTTCGCCACGACCGAAAAGGAGTACACCGAACTGACCGAACGCGCCCGGAAACCCGGCTACCGAGAATGAGCGCCCGTTCGTCTAGTGTGCGTCGTCGGGGGACGCGGCGCGCATCAGCAGGTGGCCGCGGCGGAAGCGTTCGTCCTCCAGCGGCTCGCGGAGCATCCGGCCCACCTCGACGAACCCCTCCTTGCGGGCCAGGTCGGCCAGTTCGTCGATCGGCAACCGGTAGGCCGGCGTGACCTTGTGGTCGAACTCCGTGACCGGCCCGCCCTCGGACTCGAAGAAGCCGACCAGGAAGTGGCCGCCGGGGGCCAGCACCCGGCGGAACTCGGCGAGGTACGGCGGCAGTTCCGCCGGCGGCACGTGGATCATGGAATACCAGGAGATCAGACCGCCCAGCTCGCCGTCGGCCACGTCGAGGGCGTCCATCGAGCCGAGTTCGAAACGCAGGCCGGGATAGTCCCTGCGGGCGATGTCGAGCAGCGCGGGGGACAGGTCGACGCCGAACGCGTCCAGGCCGAGGTCGCGCAGGTGGGCCGTCATGTACCCGGGGCCGCACCCGGCCTCGACCACGGGCCGGGGCCCGGCGGCCCGGACGAGTTCGGCGAACGCCGCGACCAGCGCGCGGTCCAGCGGCAGACGGTCGAGCGAGTCGCGGGCGAGGTCGGCGTACAGGTCGGCGACGGCGTCGTAGGCGCGCGCCGTCGCCGTGAGGTAGGAGGAGTCGGCCATGGCGGACGACTGTAGCCCATCGGCTCGGGTGCCGCAGAGCCGTCGACGCCGCGACGGGCCGCCCCTTCTCGCGTATTCTGTGAACAAAAATCCAAACTGTTCATACAGATACAGCCCGGCCGGCGCGGCCACGGAAGGGATCCCCCATGCTGAACGACCTGCCGTACCTGTCGGCCGGCGAAGGGCCGCTCCTGATCGTCCTGATCCACACCCCGCAGGCGGCCAACCCCACGGGCATGACGCGCTGGTCCACGATGCGGCTGGTCCGGCCGTTCACCCGGGACTTCACCGTGTACGTCGTCAACCGCCCGCCCGGACTGCCGTCCACCACGACGATGGGCGACCTCGCCGCGATCTTCGCCCGGGCGATCAGGGCCACGTTCGACGGACCGGTCAACGTCCTGGCCCTGTCCACCGGCGGATCCATCGCCCTGCAACTGGCCGCCGACCATCCCGGCCTGGTCGACCGGCTCGTCCTGGCGGGCACGGCCTGCACCCTCGGCCCGGTCGGCCGGCGGGCCCAGCGCGGCTACATCGAACGGGTGCGCCAGGGCAGGCGGCCGAGCCCCGCGCTGGCCGAGATCGTCACCGCGTCGGCCCTCGGCCGCGCCCTGCTCAGGGGCCTGCTATGGCTGTCGGACGGCGGGCGCGCCGACCACGCCGACGCCGTCACCGTGCTCAACGCCGAGGATGGCTTCGACCTGCGCGGCCGGCTGTCCGAGATCAAGGCGGCCACCCTGCTGATCCAGGGCGGCGACGACCTGGTCTATCCCCTGGACCTGGCCCGGCAGACGGTCGAGGGCATCCCGGACGCCCAGCTCGTCGTCTACCCCGGCCGCAGCCACAGCGGCACCTTCACCGACAGGAGATTCGCCCCCGACGCCCTCGCCTTCCTGACCGACGGCTGAGGACCCGCCCCTCAGTGGCCGACCGGCCGCGGGGCGTCCCGGACCCGCCCCTCAGTGGCCGACCGGCCGCAGGGCGTCCCGCGCCCGCAGCAGGGCGACGACGCCGAGCACCACGTGCAGGACCCCGGCCACCGCCGCGGCCACGTGCAGCCCGGCGACGAACGCCGCCTCGGCCTGCGCGGCCGCCGCCGGCACGAGGGCGGGCAGCTGGAGGGTCTCGTCCAGGGTGGGGGCCAGGTCCGGCCCACGGAGCCGGAAGACCAGGGCGGCGAGCGAGCCGAGCAGCGCGATCCCGAGGGCGTTGCCGATCTCGTTGCTCGTCTCGGCCAGCGCCCCCGCCGCTCCGGCCCGTTCCGGCGGTACGGCCCCGACCGCGGTGTCGGCGACGACGCTGAACGAGATGCCGTACCCGACGCCCGCGACGACCGTGGACGCGACGTACCAGCCGGCACCGCCCGTGACGGCCGTCGGGAGCAGGAGCAGCAGCCCCGCCGCGACGGAGAAGTGGCAGACGGCGAGCGCGGCCCGCCGGCCGACGCGGTCGACCACGAACGGCGTGACGACGCAGGTGACGGTGAGCACCACCGCGCCGGGCAGCGCGAGCAGCGCCGCGTGCAGCACGGGCAGGCCGAGAACGGACTGGAGGTAGACGCCCGACAGGTACGCCGTCGCCGACCACGCCGCCAGCGGCAACAGCCCGGTGACGATCGCCACGGTGAACACCCGGTCGCGGAACAGCGAGAACTCGATCAGCGGCTGCGCCAGGCCGCGCTGCCTGCGGACGAACCACGCCAGCAGCCCCGCCCCGGCCGCCCCCGCGACGACCGGGACGGCCGACAGCCCGTCGGCGGCGGCGTGCTTGAGCGCGTAGATCGCGAACAGCAGCCCGGCCGCGGACGTCACGACGCTGGGCACGTCCACACGCCCGGCGCGGGTCGGCCGCACCTCGCGCAGCAGGATCGGCGCGAAGACCAGGAACAGGGCGAGGACGGGCAGGTTGACCAGGAAGACCGACCCCCACCAGAACCGTTCCAGCAGCACGCCGCCCACGATCGGCCCGGCGGCGAACCCGGCCGCGAACGCCGCGGCGAACACGCCGATGGCCTGCGCCCGGCGCCGCGGGTCGGCGAACAGCTCGCTCAGCACGGCCAGCGCCGACGGCAGCAGGGTCGCGCCCGCCACGCCCATCAGCGCGCGGGCCGCGATCAGCAACTCGGCGCTGGGCGCGAACGCCGCCGCCGTGGAGCCGGCGCCGAAGACCGCGGCGCCGGTCATGAGCAGCCGCAGCCGCCCGTACCGGTCGCCGAGGTTGCCGAACGCGATCAGCAGGGAGCCGACGGCGAAGCCGTAGACGTCGAGGATCCACAGGGCCTGGCCCGCGGTGGGGGTGAGGGCCTGGCTGATCCGGGGCATCGCCAGGAACAGGATCGAGCCGTCCATGGAGACCAGCAGGACGGGCCCGAGGATCACCAGGAGACCGAGCCAGGCCCGCAGGCCCGGGGAAGTGCGCGTGTGCTGTCGATACATGGCGCCGACACTCGGGCAGGACGCGCCCGGCAGCCATCCCCTTGGCGTGGGTGCACCCAGCAGGTGTACCCACGCGGCCCGCCGGTCGGCCTAGGCTCGGTGGCGTGGAAAGTCTCGGAGCGTTTCTGAAGAGCCGTCGTGACCGGGTCACGCCCGCCGCGATCGGGCTGCGCACGTTCGGGACGGCCCGCCGGGTCCCGGGGTTGCGGCGCGAGGAGCTGGCGCAGCTCGCGGGGGTGAGCGCCGGGTACTACACGCGTCTGGAGCAGGGGCAGGCGGAGACCGCCTCGGAGCAGGTGCTCGACGCTCTGGCGCGGGTGCTGCGGCTCGACCGGATCGAGACCGTCCACCTGCACAATCTCGCCCGGCAACCGGCCCGGTCCCGGTTGTCCCGGCCGCCCGTGGAGGAGCCTCATCCGCGGGTGCTCGCGCTGCTGGAGTCGCTGAAGGCCACGACGCCGGCGGTCGTGCTCGGCCGGCGTGGGGACGTGCTCGCGTGGAACCGTACGGGTCATGCGCTGATGGGGGAGCATCTGCCGTTCGAGGCGCCGGGGGATCCGGCGGACCGCCCGTCCGTCCCGAGGATGTTCTTCCTGGATCCGCTCTTCCGCGACCTGCACCGCAACTGGGACGAGCTGGCCCGCATCCATGTCGCCTACCTCCGGCTCACCGCCGGCCGCTTCCCCTCGGACGCCCGCCTGGCGGAGCTGATCGGGGAGCTGACGATGCACAGCGCCGAATTTGCGGCGTTGTGGGCGGTGGGCGAGGTCGCCGACTGCACGGTGGGCACGATGCGCCTGCGGCATCCCACGGTCGGCGCGGTCGACGTCGACTACCAGGTCTGGCTCCAGCCCGACAGCCCCGACCACCGGGTCGAGATCTACACCCCGGCCGACCCGTCCTCCGCCGACGCCCTTCGCATCCTGACCCAGCAGAGCGGCCGGACGTCCTGAGACGTCCGGCCCTCGGGGGCCCGCCGGTCGCAGAGCTGTGGGGCCTTGGCAGCTGCTGCGGCGCGCGTCGCGCCCGGCGGGCACCCCGGCGGGTACCCGGGTTACGTCAGACGGTGCCGTTGAAGCGGCTGTAGTACGCGCCCACCTCGTTGCGGTGGACGTCGTCGTTGTACACGGCGTCCTCGTCGAACTTCGGCGAGTCCTTGATCTCCTGCTTGGTCCGCGCGAGGTGGACCTTGCGCTCCTGCGGGTCGATCCGCGTGACGGTGCCGGCCGGCAGCACGACCTTCTTGCCGAAGATCCACGGACCGGTGTCGACCACCAGGTAGCTGTCGCCGACGGTGTGGCTCGCCTCGTCCACCGAGCCGATCGAACCGTCGGTGGCCTCGACGTCGAAGCCGACCACGTCGAGAGTCTTGTCGCCGTAGACGTCGGAACCGTAGCTCCACATGTCCTGAGACAAGGGGTTTCCTCCTGATGATCTAGAGAACGTTGCCCACCCACTCTTCCCGGCTCAGCCGCGCCAAACATCGGGCCGCGGTCACTTTGCCGCGCGGGCGGCGTATGCGGCGAGGCCGTCGGCCATGCCCTGCATGAAACGGGTCAGGTACCACCGCCAGAAGCCACCCGAGAGCGGCATCCTCGGCTCGAAGGCGGCGGACCAGGTGATGTCGGTGCCGCCGTCGGCGGCCGGCGCGAGCTCGACCGTCCCGCGGTAGGAGCGGAACGGACCGCCCAGGTTGTCGTAGACGAACCGCCGGTCGGGGACGAGCTCGACGACGCGCTCGCGCGAGACGTTGCGCCCGGTGCGGAAGACCCTGGTGTCGCCCGCCTGCTGCCGGGCCGCCGGATCGCCGCCCTCGACGTCGGCGGAGTCGATCGGCGACCACGACGGCCAGGTGGCGGCGTGCGTGAGGGCCGCGAAGACGGCCTCGGGGGCGGCCTGCGAGCGGGCGGTCACGGCGAAGGAGTACGGCATGAGCCCCAACGTAGGCACCGGCCCGTCCGGGGGCCATGCGCACGATTGCCGTCGATCGGTCAGTTCTTGCGGTACGCCGACGGCCGCACGCCGGTCTGCCGCAGGAAGGCCGACGACAACGAGCCCGCACCGGCGAACCCGCACCGCCCGGCGATCTGCTCGACGCTGAGCGAGGTGGACGACAACAGCCGCCGCGCCTCCTCGACGCGCAACCGGGTGAGGTACCGGTGGGGCGTCTGGCCGGTGCCCTCCCGGAACACCCGGACGAAGTGGTACACGCTCAGATGCACCTCGGCCGCGACGGCGGCCAGCGTCAGCGGCTCGGCCAGGCGCTCGGTCATGACGGCGACAGCCGCCCGGACGGCCGCGTGCTCCGGGCCGGGCAGGCGCTCGTCCCCGCCCTGGGTCAGCAGGTGCGTCACGAGGAAGGCGGCGGCGGACTCGGCGTACAGGTCGCCGGCCGCCGCGCGGCCGGGCAGCGCGCGCAGGAGCTGCTCGACGACCGGATCACCGGCCGCCAGGGCCGCGGCGGTCGCCTCGAGGTCGGGCTCGCGACCGCCCAGCGCGTCGGCGGCCCGCCGGACGGCCGCCGCGGGCACGTGCACCTGGACGGTGCGCAGCCCGGCCGCCGCCCGGTAGCTGATCGACCCGGCGCGGCCGGGGACCATGAGCTCCAGGTGGCCCGGGACCCAGCGCCGCCGGGCCGGCCTGCCGCCCGCGTGCATCCGCAGGTCGGCGTTCCCCGCCACGCAGAGCACGAGATGCAGGTCGGACACGGCGGGCAGCGCGAAGTGCTCGGCCTCGGGCGCGTGCCGGAAGCCCTGCACCAGCAGCGACCGCCAGCCGGCGTCGTCCCAGCTGTTGTACGTGTGCCGCACGTACGCCGAGGTGTCGAGGCCGGCGTAGGGCGCCAGGTCGAAGTCGGGCGAGTCGAACACGTCCCGAGCCTAACCGGATCACCGCGGCGGGGCCTCGGCGAGCGAGAGGCTGTTGCCGTCCGGGTCGAGGACGTCCACGTGACGCACGCCGTTGCCGTACGTCTCCACGGGCCCGTGCTCGATGCCGTGCCCGGCCAGCCTGGCCAGGATGTCGTCGAGCCCGGACACGCCGAACGTGATCATGGTGCCGCCGACGCGCGCGGCCCGCATGTGCCGGTCGTCGATGACGACCCACGCGTTCTCGCCGACCTGCCACAGGTGCTCCTCGCCGACGACCTCGTCCGCCGGGCGGCCGAAGAACGCCTCGTACCACTGCTGCGCCGCCGCCCGGTCGCGTACGCACACCACGCTGTACAGATCCACTCGGACCACTCCTTCCTGTCGCCATGGAGACTGCGCCGGTGGGGCGAACTCATCGGCTGACAGTGGGATGTGTGCGGTTTGTGAGCGGGGGGCCGGAGGGTGGGGGCGTTGGTGTCACCCGATGGAGGAGGAACCGGTTCATGTACCCCTGTGATGTCCCGTCCCGGCGGGCTGCCCGGCCGCGGTGGCGGCGCGCGCTCACGGCCGCCGTGCCGGCTGTGGGCCTGGCCGTGGTCGCGGCGCTCCCGGCCGCCGCCACGTCCCGGCCGGCCCTGGACGGGACGCCCGCCCTGCTGCAGCGCCTGGCGCGGGAGGTGGTGGCGGCCGGGGCGCCCGGCGTGCTCGTCCGGGTCGACGACGGCCGCGGCCGGCCCGTCGAGATCGCCGAGCAGGCCGCCTGGACCAGACGCGACCACCTGCTCAAGCCGGGCGACGAGTTCCGCATGGGGTCCAACACCAAGACCATGGTCGCCGTGCTGGTGCTGCAACTCGTGGCCGAGGGCAGGCTCGCCCTGACCGACCCGGTGGACAAGTGGCTGCCCGGCCAGGTGCCCGGCGGCGGCGCGATCACGCTGCGCATGCTGCTGAACCACACCAGCGGCCTGTACGACTACACCGACGACCCCGCGATCCGGCCCTCGCTGCTCGGCAAGGACAGGCGGCGGTGGACCCCGGCGAAACTGCTGGCCTTGGGGGTGAAGCACGCTCCGCTGTTCGCGCCCGGCGCCAAGTGGTCCTACAGCAACACCGGCTATGCCGCCGTCGGCGCGGTCCTGGAGCGGGTCACCGGGACGAGCCTGGCCGGCCTGGTCAGGGACCGGATCGCCCGGCCGCTCGGCCTCGCTCATACCTACTACGCGACCGGGCCCGCCTGGCGCGGCACGTACGCGCGCGGCTACGAGCCGGACGCCGCCCACCAGCCGCCCGCGGTGCCGGCCGCGTTCCGGCGGCTCGCCGGGCCGCGCCACGACGGGCATGTGGACGTCTCCGGCCACGACCCGGGCTGGGGCGGCCCGGCCGGGGCGATGGTGTCCAGCACCCGCGACTGGGCCCGCTTCCACGCCGCGCTCATGTCCGGCAGGCTGCTGCCCGCCGCCCAGCTCGCCCAGCTGCGCACCACCGTCCCGATGGACCCGCGGCAGCCGGACGGGCCCGGTTACGGGCTGGGCATCCAGACCGCCGCCCATCCGTGCGGCACGTTCTGGGGGCACGACGGCGGCATGCCGGGCTACCTGACCACCGGCCTCACCGACCGGACCGGCAGCCGCACGGCCACCGTGCTCGTCGCGTCGGAGTACTGGGCCGAGTTCGAGGCCGACCCGAAGCTCGCCAAGGCCGTCCAGGCGTTGCAGACGGCGGTGACCTGCACGATGTTCGGCAAGCCGGTGCCGGGCGCCGGCTGAGCGGCGCGTTGACCGGACAGCGCCGGCTGAGCGGCGCGTTGACCGGGCGGCGTCGGCTGAGCGGCGCGTAACCGGGCGGCACGTTGACCGGGCGGCGTCGGCTGGGCGGCGCTAGCTGGGCGGCGGCGTGACGGCTGCTGCCACCAGGCTCTCGGCCTGTGCTCGTGACATCGCCGCGCCGCCCGCGTGTGCGGCGGCGAACGCGGCGGGGCCCAGGGCGGTCTCGGCCCGGTGGGTGAGCCGCCGCAGGTCGGGGCCGCCGGGGCCGGTCCAGCCGCCCAGGACGGTGGCGGCCCCGAGCAGTCGGCCGGCCCGTTCCGGCCGGTCCCGGCCGAGCTCGATCGCGGCGGCCACCACCGCGGTCGCGGCCGCGACCGGCGTGTGCCAGGTCAGCGTCAGGCGCACCGCCGGGTGGTCGAGCCGGCGGGCCGCGCGGTCGGGGAACCCCTCCGCGAGGTCCGCCCGAGCCAGTACGCCCAGCAGCAGCGCGGTCAGCGGCGGCGTGGTGGATCGATCGGGAGGGGCGCAGGCCAGGCCGGCCAAGGCATGTTCGCGGGCCGCCGCCGCCCGCCCGGCGGCCAGCTCCAGCCGGGCCAGCCCCAGGCGCGCCTGGGTGCTCGACTCGGCCGACCCGCTGCGTCCGGCCCGGTCGAGCAGGCCGGTCAGGTCCCGCCGGCCGCCGTCCACGTCGCCGGACTCGGCCCGGTGCAGCGCGGCGGCCACTTCGTTCTCCATGGTGTGCTCGGGCATGCCGAGCTCGCGGAAGCACCGGGTGGCGCGCTCGGCCAGGGCGGGCGCGGCGGCCGCCGCGCCGGACCGGACCAGCGCCGAGCCGAGGGCGCTCAGCGTCATGCCCTGGCCCCACCGTTCGCCGAGCTGCTCGAACCCGGCCAGCGCGCGGCCCAGCGTGTCCTCGGCCTCGGCGAGGTGGCCGTTGTTCATGGCCAGCACGCCGCTGACCAGCAACGCCAGCGACCGGCTCCACGGATCCGTCCCCTCGGCCGGTGCGGCGTGGTCGCCCTTCGCGGCTATGCCGACCGCCAGGCGGGCCATCTCGGCGATGGGATGCGTGCCCGGGACGAGCTGGGCCAGGGCCGTCCTGATCCGGTCGAAGGCGGCGTCGGTCTCCTCCGGCCCGGCGGCCTCGACGGTGGCGATCGCGTGGGCGGCCGTGACCAGCGCGCGGGAGCGCGGGTCGGCCGGGCCGTCGGCCTGGAGCACCCGGCCGAGCAGGTCGAGCGACTCCGGCGGGAAGTCCCGCAGGAACCAGTACCAGCTCAGCGCGACGCCGAACCGGACGGCCCGTCCGGCGTCCCCGGACTCGACCGTCCAGCGGATCGCGGCCGACAGGTCGTCCCGTTCCGCCGACAGGCGGGCCAGCGGGCGGAGCTGGTCCGCCGTGCGCAGGTGGAGGTCGGCGGCCTCGGCCAGCCGCAGGAAGAACCGGGCGTGCCGGTCGCGCGTGGCGGCGACCTCGGCGCGTTGGGCCAGGCGCTGCAGACCGTACTCGCGGATGGTCTCCAGCAGGCGGTAGCGCGGCTCGGCCGGGTCGGCGGAGTCCACCAGGTGCAGCAGGGACTTGTCCACCAGCGCCGCCAGCAACTCCGGCACGTCGCCCGCCCCGCCGATGACCGCCGCGGTCTCCGAGCCACCGATGGCGGCCGCGGCGGCCTCGGTGAAGCTGCCGCGCACGACGGACAACCGTTCCAGCAGGGACCGTTCGCCGGGGTCGAGCAGGTCCCAGCTCCACGCGACGGCGGCGGCCAGGGTGCGGTGGCGCGGCAGCGCCGTCCGGCTGCCGGCGGTGAGCAGCCGGAACCGGTCGTCCAGCCGGGCCGCGACGGCCTCGACCGGCAGGACGCGCAGCCGGGCGGCGGCCAGCTCGATCGCCAGCGGCAGGCCGTCGAGGCGACGGCAGATCTCGACCGCCGCCGCCAGCGCACCGCCCTCCAGGACGAAGCCGGGCCGTACGGCGGCGGCGCGGTCACGGAACAGCCGGACCGCCGCGACGGACCGTGCCGCCTCCGGCGTCGAGCCCGGTTCCGGCAGGTCCAGCGGCGGCACCGGGTGCAGGGTCTCGCCGTCGATGCGCAGGGGTTCGCGGCTGGTGGCCAGCACCCGCAGCCGCGGGCAGCGGCTGAGCAGCGTCCCGCACAGCGTGGCGGCGGCCTCGATCACGTGCTCGCAGTTGTCCAGCACCAGGACCAGGTCGTCGTCCGCGAGGAGTTCGACCAGGTCGTCCGGCTCGGCCCGCGCGGGCGCGCCCTCCTTGCGCGTCCGGAGCAGGTCGAGCAGCACGCGGGGGACGTCGTCGGGCCCGACCGCGGCCAGCGGCACGAACCACACCCCGCCGGACGGCGTGAGCCGCCGGCCGACCGCGCCGGCCAACCGGGTCTTGCCCGCCCCGCCGGGGCCGACCAGGGTGACCAGCCGTGCCCGGCCGAGCAGGCCGGTCACCCGCCGCACGTCCTCGTCGCGGCCCACGAAGCTGGTGAGCGGGACGTCGAGATTGCCATGCGACCGGCTCGACGGCAACGGCCCGGACAGCCCAAGCGCCCCGGATGGCACAGGCGGCCCAGGGGACCCGGAGGGCACAGAGGGCCCACCCGGCCCGGATGTTCCGGGGGGACCGGCCGCCTGGCGGGGGCCGGGAAGGTCGCCGCGCAGGACCGCCAGGTGGGCTTGCTGGAGGTGCGGTCCTGGGTCGCCGCCGAAGTCGTCGGCGAGCCGGACACGGATGCGCTGGTAGGCGGCCAGCGCCTCGGCCCCGCGCCCGTCGCGGGCGAGCGCCCGGATGAGCTGGGCGTGCAGGCGCTCGCGCAGCGGGTGGGCGGCGGCCAGCGATTCCAGCTCGGCGACCAGGCCGAGGCCACCGCCCAGCCTCAGGCCAGCGCGCAACGGGTCGCCGTCCAGCGTCAGGTCACCGTCCAACCTCAGGTCAGCACCCAGCGTCAGGCCGGCGCCCAGTGTCAGGTCGGCCTCGATGCGGTCTTCCAGGGCGGCCAGCCGGGCGCGTTCGAGCCGGTCGGCCTCGACGGCGGCGAACGGGGCCGCCCGCACGTCGGCCAGGGCCGGTCCGCGCCACAGGCCCAGGGCCTCCCGCAGGACGGCGGCCGCCTCGGCGGGCCGGTCCCGAGCGGCCGCCCGCCCCTGACTGACCAGCCGCTCGAACCGCACGGCGTCGACGGCGTCCGGCTCGACGGCCAGCCGGTACCCGGCGGGGCCGGAGGTGAGCAGCCCGGGATGCCCGAGGACGCGCCGGAGCCGGGACACCAGCGACTGCAGCGCGTGCATGGGGGCCTCCGGCGGCGCGTCGTCCCACAACGCCTCGGCCAGGGTCTCGGGCCGGACGGCCCGACCGGCGTCCAGGGCCAGCCTGGCCAGCAGCGCCCGCAGCCGCGCGCCGCCGACCCGCGCCGGGCCACCGGCGGTCACCAGCGACAGAGGGCCGAGGACGCCCACGCGCAGCTGCCCGCCGTCGCCGTCCGGCCTGGTCGAGTCCGCCATGGCCAGGAGTCTGGCATGCGGCAGCGGGTCGTGCCGCCCTTGACTAACCGGACCGCAGTCCGATACGTTGCCGGACGTATTCGGACCGCAGTCCACTTGGAGATCGAGATGCTCAGGAAAATGATCACAGCCGGTTCGCTGGCGCTCATGGTGCTCGGCGCCCCGAGCGCGTACGCCGACTCGGGCCCCGGCAAGGTCGTCCACCACTCGCACAAGGAGGCCGGATCACCCTGCGAGGGGCTGAAGGGCTGCACGTTCGTGCAGCTGAAGGGCGACCCGAAGACCGGCCCCTCGGAGGCCGTGTTCACCCTCAAGGCCGGCACGCCCTTCCCGCCGCACTGGCACACCAGCCCCGAGCACGTCGTCGGCGTCTCCGGCGTGATGTTGTGGAACGTCAAGGGCCACAAGACGTACCGGATCGGCGCGGGCGACTACCTGTACTACCCGTCGAAGGCCGAGCACTGGGGCAAGTGCGCCGCGGGCGCCGACTGCGTCTACTACGTGTACGACTCCAAGCCCTACGACTTCCACCCCGCCGGCCGCTGAGCGGGCGTCGCCCCGCGGGCGCGGAAGGTGCGCCGGTAGGCGTCCGGAGGCACGCCGACCGTGCGGTTGAAGTGCCGGCGCAGCGTGGCCGCGGTGCCCATGCCGGTGGCCTCGGCGATGGCGTCCACGCCGTCGTCGGTGGTCTCCAGGAGCTCCTGGGCGCGGCGGATGCGCTGGGTGAGCAGCCACTGCAACGGGGTGGTGCCGGTCATCGACCTGAAGTGGCGGCCGAGGTGGCGCGAGCTCAGGTTCGCCCGGCGGGCCAGGTCCTCCACCGTCAGGGGCTGGTCCAGGTGCCGGCCCGCCCAGGCGAGCAGGTCGCTGAGGGGATGCCCGTGCGGCTCGGGGACGGGGGTGGCGACGAACTGGGCCTGGCCGCCGGGCCGGTGCGGCGCCACGACCAGGCGGCGCGCGATCGCGTTGGCGACCGCCGAGCCGTGGTCGCGGCGGACCAGATGCAGGCACAGGTCCAGGGCGGCGGCCTTGCCCGCGGCCGTGAGCACGCTGCCCTCGTCCACGTAGAGCACGTCGGGATCGACCTCGATCCGGGGATGGCGGGCGGCCAGGGTCTCGGTGTGGGCCCAGTGGGTGGTGGCCCGCCGTCCGTCCAGCAGGCCGGCCGCGGCCAGGACGAACGCGCCCGTGCACAGCGAGGCGACCCGCGCGCCCGCCTCGTGCGCCGCGCGCACGGCCGCGACGAGGTCGGCCGGCGGCTCCTCGTCCACCTCTGCCCAGCCGGGGACGATCACCGTGTCGGCCCCGACGAGCCGGTCCAGCCCGGCGTCGGGTTCGAGCAGGAACCGTCCGTCGGCCCGTACGGGACCGGCTCCGCAGATGACCGGCTCGTACCAGCGTTCGACGGGGACGGGCGGGGGTGAGCTGAACAGCTCGTAGGCCAGGGCCAGCTCGAAGTGCAGGATCCCGTCGGCGACGGCTACCGCGACTGTGGTCACGTCCGGAATTGTACGCATCACGTCGTTCCGGACGCTCGTGCGGCGGGGCGGTGGGCCGCCAGGATGTCCGCATGACGCATTCAGAGCTGACGAAGAACAAGGTGGCGGTCTACGGCGCGTACGGGCACACGGGCCGTTTCGTGGTGGCGGAGTTGCTGCGGCGCGGGCTGGCGCCCGTCCTGGCGGGCCGCGACGGCGAGGCGCTCAAGGCGCTGGCCGAGGCGTACCCCGGGCTGTCGGTCAGGCAGGCGTCGGTGGACGATCCGGCGGCGCTGGACCGCGTCCTGGACGGAGTGACCGCGGTGATCAACTGTGCCGGGCCCTTCGCCGCCACGGCCGCCCCCGTGATCGAGGCGGCCCTGCGCGCCGGCGTCCCGTACGTGGACGTCGCGGCCGAGATCGAGGCCAACGTGGACACCTTCGAGCTGTTCGCGGAGCGCGCCCGGGAGGCGGGGGCGGTGATCGTGCCCGCGATGGCCTTCTTCGGCGGGCTCGGCGACCTGCTGGTCACGGCGGCGATGGACGACTGGACCGGCGCCGACGAGGCGCACGTGGCCTACGGGCTGGACAGCTGGCACCCCACGAGCGGCACCCGGGCCGCGGGCAAGGTCTCCAGGGAGCGGCGCGGCGGCCGGCGCGTCCGCCATGCCGGCGGCCGGCTGGAGTACCGCGACGACCGGGCGCCGGCCGGGAAGTGGGCCTTCCCCGAGCCGACCGGGACGCGCGACGTCATCGCGGAGTTCTCGATGGCCGACATCGTGACCGTCCCGAGCCACCTGGACATCCCCGAGGTGCGCAACTACATGACGGTCGAGGCGGCCACGGACGTGGTGAACCCCGACACCCCGGCCCCGGTCGCGGCCGACGAGCACGGGCGGTCGGCGCAGCCGTTCGTCGTGGACGTGGTCGTGCGTTCGGGCGCCGGGGAACGCCGGGCGGTGGCCCGCGGCCGGGACATCTACGCCGTCAGCGCGCCGCTCGCGGTGGAGGCCGTCGAGCGCGTCCTCACCGGTCGGACCAGGACCGCCGGGGTGGCGTCGGCGGGGCGCATCTTCGACGCGCCGGACTTCCTGCGGGCGCTGTCGCCCCACATCGAGGTCGAGCTCGGCACCACCGCGCAGCGCTGAGGTGCGCGCCTGAACCACGTGCGCGTCGCGGCGGATCCTCCTGCCAGGCCCTGGTGGACACCGCGCGCCTGCGGCGGGCGCGGCGGGCGGGTTCAGCCCGGCAGCACCGACAGTTCGCAGGCGTAGGAGTCGGCCGGCGCGTTCAGCGCCCACACGACCATCGCGGCCAGCGATTCCGGCCGGATGCACGCCTGCGGGTCGTACGGGCGGCCGAAGGCGGCCCTGACCTCGCCCAGCAGGTCGGTCGCCGTGGCCGCGGGGTAGACCGTGGTGACCCGGACCCCGTGGACGGCCTCCTCCTCGCGCAGCGAGTCGGCCAGTTCGCGCAGCGCCGCCTTGCTGGCCACGAACGCCGACCAGCGCGGGACGCCGGTCAGCCCGGGGGAGGCGTTCACGAAGATCACATGGCCCTTGGACCGCCGCAACGCGGGCAGCGCGAGCCGGACGAGCTCGGCGGCGGAGGCCACGTTCACCGCCATCGTGCGCCGCCACGTGTCGGGGCCGGCCTCGGCGACGGCCTCCACGGGGGAGATGCCGGCGCAGTGCACCACGGCACGTATCTCCGTGACCTCCGCCGTCAGCGCTTCCATGGCGGGGGCCAGCGACGCGGGGTCAGCCAGGTCGGCCTCGATCCCGCGGACGTCCAGCCGCCCGACGTCACGTCCGACGGCGATCACCCGATGCCCGGCCGCGCCGAGCGCGGCGGCCAGCGGCCTTCCGATTCCTCCGGTGGCGCCGGTCAGCAGCACGTTCCCCATGGCGGCCGATCATTCCGGCAGGACGAGCAGGACGCAACGGCCTTTCCGCCCGTCCGCTCACATCCATCGGGAACGGTTCGATTTCACCTCTGGTGCACCAGGCGTATTCAGCGTACGTTACTCAGCACTCAGTATTCAGAGTGTGACATGTTACAGATCCAGAGGTCACCGTGAAGATCCACACAATCGCCGCCGGGCTGCTGGCCACCGGACTTCTCGCCGCCGGATGCGCCACCGGCGGAACCGGCACGGCCAAGGGACCCGCTCCCTCGATCGCCGCGTCCACCCCCGCGGAGTTGTCCGGTGAGGTCAAGGTGTGGTCGTTCGACGTGGGTGCGACCGCCCTGAAGCGTCTGGCGCCCGAGTTCACCAAGCTGCACCCCAAGGTGAAGATCGACGTGACGGACGTCGGCTACGACAACATCTACGAGAAGGTCACGGTCGGCATGCAGTCGGGCACCGGCCTGCCCGACGTCGTGCACCTTGAGGACGAGCGGGTCCCCGGCTACGCCAAGAACTTCCCCAACGGGCTGGCCGACCTCGGGCCGGTCGCCGGCAAGCTGAAGGCCGACTTCGACCCGGCCAAGTGGCAGACGGCCTCCGGCGAGGGCGGCAAGCTGTTCGCGCTGCCGTGGGACTCCGCGCCCGTCGGGCTGTTCTACCGGCGCGACTACTTCGAGCAGGCCGGCATCAAGGCCGAGGACATCCAGACCTGGGACGACCTGATCAAGGCCGGCGAGACGCTGAAGGCCAAGACCGGCAAGAAGCTCATGGTCTCCGACCTGGGCAACAGCGAGCCGCTGTTCACCACCCTGTTGCAGCAGCAGAAGCAGGGCAGGTTCGTGGACGGCAAGGTCGCGGTCAACACCCCGGCCGCCGTCAAGGCGCTGACCCTGATCAAGACGATGAACGACAAGGGCCTGCTGCAGAACGAGCAGGGGTGGGACGGCCGGGTCACCGCGACCAAGGAGGGCAAGGCGGCCGTCGCGCCCACCGCCGTCTGGTGGACGGGCACGCTGGTGTCGGAGATGCCGGAGCTCAAGGGCAAGTTCGGCGTGATCCCGCTGCCCGCGTTCGAGCCGGGCGGGGTGCGCACCTCGGCCAACGGCGGGTCCATGCTGGCGGTCACCGGCCAGACGAAGAACCAGCAGGCGGCGTGGGCGTTCGTCGAGTTCGTCACGGCGAACAAGGACAGCCAGCTGTCGATGATGAAGCAGGAGTCGCTCTTCCCGGCCTACCTGCCCGCGCTGGCCGACCCGTACTTCTCCGAGCCGGTCGAGTACTTCGACGGGCAGCCGGTCAACAAGATCTTCGCCGACCAGGTGCGCGCCATCCCGGCCGTGGAGTCCACCGACGACGACGCCGAGGCCAGTGAGCTGCTGAAGAAGCTGCTGCAGCGTGCGGTGGTGGGCGGCAAGGACCCCAAGGCCGTGCTGGACGAGGCGGCCGAGCAGATCGCGTCCGCCACGAAGCGGGAGATCGGATGACCGTTCGGCGCCGCCTGGTCCCCTGGATCTTCGCTGGGCCCGCCGCCGCGCTGCTGGCGCTCTTCTTCGCCTACCCCCTCGGGGCCAGCCTCTGGCAGAGCCTCCAGCGGACCGAGGACGGCCTGACCGAATGGGCCGGCCTGGAGAACTACCAGCGCCTCCTGCACGACGACAGGTTCCTGCAGTCCCTGGTCAACGTGGGGCTGATCCTGGTCGTGCAGGTCCCGATCATGATCGGGCTGGCGCTGGCGCTGGCGTACGTGCTCAACCAGTCGTGGCTGCGGTTCCGCGCCACGCTGCGGATCGCGTACTTCCTGCCCGCCGTGACGACGCTGGTCGCCTACGCGGTGGTCTTCCGGGTGCTGCTGCGCACCGACGGCGGCATGGTCAACCAGCTGCTCGGCGCCGAGATCGCCTGGCTGGACGACCCGGCCTGGGCGCGGGTGGCGCTGATCGCGTCCATCACCTGGCGGTGGACGGGCTACAACATGATCATCCTGCTGGCCGGCCTGCAGGCGATCGGCAAGGAGCAGTACGAGGCCGCCTCGATCGACGGGGCCGGGCCGCTGCGGTCGTTCGTCAGCGTGATCGTGCCGCAGCTCAAGCCGGTGATCCTGTTCTGCTCGATCACCTCCACGATCGGCACGCTCCAGCTGTTCGACGAGAACAAGCTGCTCACCGACGGCGGCCCCGACGACGCGACCACCTCGCCGATCCTGCTGCTCTACCAGGTCGGCTTCAAGCAGTTCGACTTCGGTTACGCCGCGGCGATGGCCTGGGTGGTGGTGCTGCTCATCGGGGTGCTCTCCTACGCCCAGTTCAAGTGGTTCGGGAAGGAGAAGTCATGAAACGCCTGCTGCTCTGGCTGCTCATGGCGGCCGGCGCGGTGGTCAGCATCGCGCCGTTCTACTGGATGTTCGTCGCCTCCACGCACGACACGTCGGAGCTGTTCCGCAGCCCGCCCCCGTTCCTGCCCGGCGACGACCTGCTGGACAACCTGCGGTCGCTGGAGGAGACGATCGGCTTCTCCCGCGTGGTGCTCAACAGCCTCGGCACGGCCCTCGTCTACACCGCGCTGTCCGTGCTGATCAGCGCCATGGGCGGGTACGGCCTGGCCAAGTACCGCTTCCGCGGGCGCGGCCTGCTGCTCGCGGTGATCCTGGCGACGATGATGATCCCGTTCCAGGTGCTGCTGGTGCCGCTGTTCCAGATGATGGCCAGCATCGGCTGGGTCGACTCCTACGAGTCGATCGTCATCCCGTTCCTGGCCAACTCCTTCGGCATCTTCCTCATGCGCCAGGCATTCCTCGACTTCCCCGACCAGCTCATCGAGAGCGGACGCCTGGACGGCGCCGGAGACCTGCGGATCTTCTACCGGATCGTGCTGCCCGTGGTCCGACCGCAGCTCGGCGCGCTGGTCATCTTCACGTTCATGAGCCAGTGGAACTCCTTCATCTGGCCCCTGCTCATGCTCACCAGCGAGGAGAAGTACGTGCTGCCGGTCGCGCTCAGCCACCTCACCGGGCTGACCCGCGTCGACTACTCGGGCCTGATGCTGGGCGCCCTGCTGGCCACGCTGCCGCTGATGCTCATCTTCTTCGTCTTCCAGAAGCAGTTCGTCTCCGGGCTGCTCGGCGGAGCGGTGAAGGGGTGAGTTCGCGGCCCGCCGGAACGCCTCGACTCCGGCGGGCCGCCCGCCTCGAACGACCTCGTATGACGTAACTCACCCTCCTCGACGTCACATCTCGGCCGCCGATCCCGTCTTGAAGGCGAAGGCGAAACGAGGAGGGTCCGATGCGCTCATCGGTGCGGAAACGTCAGTCGTCGGGGCTCGGTCATTGGTCGTTCATGTTCGCCGAGGTGGCGATCTGGTCCTTCGCCGTCCTGGTGGTGACCGGGCTGTTCCTCATGGTGTTCTTCGACCCGGACATGTCCCCGGTGCTCTACCACGGCGTGTACACGCCGCTGAGCGGCGTCCCGGTCAGCAGGGCGTTCGACTCGACCATGCGGCTGAGCCTGGAGGTGCGCGGCGGGCTCTTCGTCCGGCAGGTGCACCACTGGTCGGCGCTGGTGTTCGTGGCGGCGGTCGCGATGCAGTTGCTGCGCATGTTCGTGACCGGCGCGTTCCGGCGGCCGCGCGTGCCGCAGTGGCTGATCTGGGTGACGCTGCTGCCGCTCGGGATGGCCGCGGGGGAGACCGGCAACATCCTGCCCGACGACATGCTCTCCGGCGGCAGCCTGTGGCTGATCCAGTCGGTGCTGCTGTCGATCCCCGTCGTGGGGTCGTACGGCGCGCAGCTGCTCTTCGGCGCCGGGTTCCCCGGCGACAGCATCATCCCCACCATGTACTGGACGCACGTGCTGGTGATTCCGGCGGCCATGGTCGCGCTGCTGGCCGCCCGTGAATGGCTGGTGCGGCGGCACGGGCACTCGCGGTTCGCCGCGCCGGTCCCGGCCCGGGCGGGCGTGCGGCCGTTGATGGCCGGCACGACGATCGGCGTCCTGGTCATCCTAGGCCTGGCCTTCCAGATCGCCCCCATCTGGTTGTACGGCCCGGCCGGGCCCGGCCAGATCTCGGCCGGCTCGGTGCCCGACTGGTACATGGGCTTCCTCGACGGCGCTCTGCGGATCATGCCGGGCTGGGAGCTGACGATCGGGGGGTACACGCTCAGCCTCGCGGTCCTGGTGCCCACGCTGGTGGTCCCCGGGGCGTTCTTCACCGTCCTGGCCGGCTACCCGCTGGGCGAGCGCCTCATCCTGCGGCGTCCCGGCCGGCGCGACGCGCTCGGCCGGCCCAAGAGCAGGAGCCGCCTGGCCGCCGAGGCGAGCGGGCCGGCCGTGCTGGACCGGCCGCGCGAGGCGCCCGTGCGAACCGCCGTCGCCGCCGCCGGGGTCGCCTTCTACGGGCTGCTGTGGGCCGCCGCGGCCAACGACCAGCTCGCCCACCAGTTCCACCTCTCGGTGGAGGCCGTGACGATCTTCTTCAGGTACGCCGTCCTGCTCGGCCCGGTCGTCGCCTTCTGGCTGACCCACCGGCTCTGCCTCGGCCTGCGACTCCAGGACCGGCACGACGCGGAGCACGGGCCGGAGAGCGGCGTGATCGTCCGGACCGCGCAGGGCGGCTTCCACGAACGCCCGATGCCCGTGGAGCCCGAGCGGCAGCACGCGGTCACCGGGCCGCGCGACTGACCGCGCGGGCCGGGCCGCTTGACCTTGACACTGTGACAAGGTCTTCACTGGTCGCCGAGGAGGTGGTCCCGATGACCAGGCAGGAACAGGACCCGGACCCGAGCGGCGCCGTCGGAGGGCTGGCGGCCGGCGACCCGTCCGTACGGCTGCGGGCGGCCCTGGCGGTGGGCACGACGCCGGACCCGCGCCTCGTCGGCGCGCTCGTCGAGCGCTGCGCGGTCGAGCCGGAGTTCCACGTGCGCGACATGCTCACCTGGGCGCTCACCCGCCACCCGGCGGAGCTGACGGTCCCGAGGCTGCTCGGCGAGCTGCGTTCGGAACGCGCGCAGGCCCGCAGCCAGGCGCTGCACACGCTGTCCAAGATCGGCGACCGGCGGGCGTGGCCGGCGATCACCCGCGAGCTGCTGACCGACGCCGACGACGAGGTGGCGCGGAGCGCCTGGCGGACCGCGGTGCTGCTGGCACCCGAAGAGGAGAAGCCCGGACTGGCCGAAGTATTGTCGACACAGCTCGGGCGCGGCCGACGGGAGACCCAGCTGAGCCTCAGCCGGGCGCTGGTCGCGCTCGGCGAGGTGATCGAGCCGGTGCTGCGGGCCGCGATGGCCGACCCGGATCCCGGCGTGCGCACGCACGCCGGGGCCACGGAACGGCTGCTGCGCGACCCGGAGGCCGGATTCGAGTTCGCGATCGAGGAGGCGAAGCGCGTCGTGGCCCTCGGCGCCGGCGGCCAGGAGGGATGATGGGCTGTGCTGATCGGCGACGTCGCGCGACGGTCCGGGGTGAGCGCCCGCATGCTGCGCCACTACGACGCGCTCGGGCTGGTGCGCCCGACGGGCCGCAGCCACGCCGGCTATCGCGAGTACTCCGGCGAGGACATCCGGCGGATCTTCCACATCGAGAGCCTGCGGTCGCTGGGCCTGTCGCTGCGTGACGTCGGACGGGCGCTCGACGATCCGGGCTTCACGCCGTCCGGGCTCGTCGAGGACCTCATCCGGCGCACCCGGGAGCGCATCGCGGCCGAGACGGAGCTGCTCACGCGCCTGCGCCGGATCGACGCCGCCGACCCCGCCGGCTGGGACGACGTGCTCCAGGTCGTCTCCCTCCTGCAGGGGCTCGGGTCGAAGAACGCCGGCCGGCGCCAGAGCGCGGCGCTGTCCGCGGTCGCCGAGGTCCCGGTGGAGGCGCTGGTCGAGGCGGCGCTGGGCGAGAGCGACCCGAACGTCGCCGGAGCCCTGCGATGGGCTCTGGCGCAGTCGGGCGAGGGCGCCGCCGCGCTGCTGGCGCAGGGTCTGCACGCACCGGCGGCCGAGGTGCGCAAGCGCGCGGTCCAGTCGATCGCCGAGCTCCCGGACGTCACGGCGACCGCCCTGCTCCAGGACGCCCTGACCAGCCCCGACGTCGTGGTCCGCCGCTACGCGGCCCTGGCGCTCGGGGCACGCGGCGTGGACGAGGCCATCCCCACGCTCATCGACATGGTCGTCGAGGGGACGAACGACGTCGACGCGGCCGACGCCCTGAGCACGCTGGCGGGCCGCCCCGGCGCGGCGGACCCGATCGCCGCCGGGCTCGTGGACCGCCTCGCCCGGCGTGGCGCCGAGCCGTCCGCGCGCCGGCGGCTGACGCAGGCGCTCGCCGACATCCCGGGCGCCACCGCGTCACGCGCCCTCGCCGACCTGACGCAGGACGACGACCGCGCCGTCGCGCTCACCGCGACCTACATCCTGGGGCTGCGCGACACGCGATGAGCGCTCGGCCCCGTTCGGGGAGCGTGTCACCCTGCCGGGGTCCGGCGCTGCGCCGCCGCGGCGGCCTGGCCGACACCCTGCCTGATGCGGCTCTCCACCCGCGCGACCGCGCCCGTGCCGGCCGCCATGCTGGCCCCGGTGACCTGGGCCTGGCCGGTGACGAAGATGCCGTTGTTCAGGATGGTCGTCTGGCGGTCGCGCAGGTCGCTCACGTCGACGTTGTGCTCCTCCAGGAAGTCGGCGACGGCGTCCATGATGCGCTGCTCGGCGGCCTTGACGTACATCTCCTTGTCGAGCTGCTGGAAGTAGCGGTGGTAGAGGTGGTCGGTGGCGTGCTCGCGGGGGTTGTAGGCCGCGCCGTAGTTGAAGGTGTGGCCGCGGATGGCCTTGATGCTCGCCTTCTGCTGCCGCCTGCGCCTTCTCGGCTCCGAGAGCGCGGCGAGGGTGTTGGGCAGGGCCAGCACCAGCCCCGCGGCGGTGCGCCCCAGCGCCGACAGCGCGATGCGGGCCATCCGCTCCGAGGGCGCGCAGTTGACCAGCCGGTCGACGTCGCGGTAGGCCTCCCGCAGCGGCGGCAGCAGCGAGTAGCCGGCCTCGGTGAACATCATGCCCTTCTCGGCGAGCAGCACGAACCGCAGGAAGATCGAGATCACCACCTCGCCCTCCCAGCCGGTCACGCTCACCGTGAGGTAGGGGCGGGCCCGCGTGCGCGGGTTGTCGCGCAGCTGGTGGATGAACCGCTCGCTCACCGTCGGCACCGGCGGCAGGAGGGCGTCGGGCAGCACGGCGGCCTGGAGCTCGGGGTCGGTCTCGTAACGCAGGTCGAGGCCGTTGACGAAGAGCTTGTCGCCGACGGTGAGACCGGGCAGGCCGAGGGCGGCGATCTCGGCGGCCACCCGGTCGTAGAGCTCGCCGACCGCGAAGGGCACGACCGTCTCGCCGGGCCGGGCCTTGGCGACGTTCATGGTGAACGACCAGTTGTTGATCCTGCTGCCGTAGCCGACGAAGGGGGAGTAGTCGGCGAACACCGTGACGTTCCCGGCGCCGCGGTCGGCGATGTCCACCAGGTGATCGCGCAGGGCGGGCGAGTTGGGCAGCGGCGCCTCGGCCGGGTCGAAGGAGTCGCGGGTCAGCTTGGTCAGGATGACCGACTCGTAGGCGTCGTAGAGCTCCGCGAAGACGACGAGCCAGGCCACGAAGATCGGGAGCAGGACGAGCGGGCTGGACAGCAGGGCCAGGGTGGCCACGGCGAGCCCGGCCAGCACGGCGTCGCGCACGTGCTGGCGTCTTCGGGCCATCAGGCCGTACTTGAGCATCGTGGCCAGGTCGACGCCGGGGGACTGGGCGACGGCGCGGAAGCGGTCATGAAGAATCGAGCGAATGGTGGAATTACGCACTTTCGCGTCGAGCATCATGGCGATGCAGAGATATCGGGTGACTTCCGTCGCGGCCGGGCGATCGCCCTGGAAATGGCGGCCACAATTAGCGCAGACCAGGGAATCGGGCAGGTTGGGGCTGTCGCAGTGACCGCAGTTCATCAGCTCAGTCCTCTGGTTGGGGCTTCGTGGAGCCTGACGTCACCCCGACTTTAACGAGCGCGCGTCCGGCGTCGCCACGCAAAAAGAATTCGCCCTGAGGACATTATTCGCCAAACATAATAAACAACAATGCCGGACCTCAGATCTCCTTGAGGAAGACGATCGCGTCCGCCTGGTGGACGGTCGCGGGGTCGAGGGCCAGGTACGTGTGGTCCACCGGGACGCGGGGCGCCGGCCCGCGGTCGAGCGCCCCGGCCAGGCGGCGGGGATCGACGACGGCGCGGGCGTCGCACACCTCCGACAACATGCCTTCGAGGGTGTCGGGGGCCGGGACGTCGGCGCCGCGGGAGCCGAACGTCGAGGCGGCGAAGGCGTACCGGTCGCCGAGGCACGCGGCGAGCACCGCCCCCGCGCTCCACCACCGCAGCTCCTCGCCCGCGAACCGCAACCGGCTCTCGTCGCGCTGCAGGTGGCGGTTGTGGGCGAAGACGAGGGTGGGGCCCCGGCGCTCCTCGCGCCGGACGATCGCGTCGAGGTTGCCGGCCATCATCGCGTCGCGCAGGCTCATGAGCGCGCCGAGCCGGCGGGGCGAGGGGTCGGCCATGCCGGCGTGGTGGCGCAGCAGCCCGGTGGCGGCGCGGGCGTGCAGGCCGGCGCGCCACCGGTCGTCGCCGGACGTGACGGCCGCCAGGTGCGGGGCGTGCGCGGTGAGCAGCACGCCGAGGTCGTCGGCGATCAGGCGCAGTTCCCTGGCCTCCGGCGCGGCGCCGATCGAGCGGGCCGGGTCCGTGAGGGCGGCCGGGTCGGTCCAGCGCTCGTCGGGGCCGAGCAGCGCGTCGAGCCTTTCGCGGGTCAGGGGCAGGTCGAGGTGGGGGGCCAGGTAGTCGTACAGGGCGGTCAGGGCCGGGCGCGGGGCGGCCGGGCCGGTGATCTCCACCGGGGCGTCGAAGCCGTCGAAGCGCAGCCGGTCGCGCGGCGCGGACCGCTCGTTGCGGGCCCGCATCCAGCGCAGGAGCTCGCGGTTGGCGGGCGAGGCGCCGAACCCGTGGCTGAAGCCGCGGCTCATCGCCTCGTCGAGGCTGACGTCGCCGCCGGTGACGTACGCGTCGGCGGTCAGGCCGGCCAGGCAGTCGCTCTCGATGGCGATCGACCGGTAGCCCTCGTGCTCCACGAGGTGA
The DNA here is from genome assembly GCF_044465465.1 of Nonomuraea sp. NPDC049655. NCBI lineage: Bacteria > Bacillati > Actinomycetota > Actinomycetes > Streptosporangiales > Streptosporangiaceae > Nonomuraea > Nonomuraea sp. NPDC049655. Next base: position 569,231 of record NZ_JBITLS010000003.1, on the reverse strand, counting down.
CGGAAGAGCTCGTTGCGCAGCTCCAGGAAGGCTTCGACGCCATGCGTGGGCTCGCCCAGGCCCAGCACGCGGACGCCGGGGGGCAGCAGCGCGGCGAGGGCGCCGCCGGTGAACGCCTGGGCGGCGTCCCGGATCGAGGTCGTCATGCCTTCAACCGTATCGTTGAACTTCTCGTGTAAACTTCCGGCCGTTCCCCCAGCGGGCAGGAGGGCATACCTTCAACATGCGGCCCATCGATCTGGCGCGCGCGCACGGCCTGTCCACGCAGGCGGTGCGCAACTACGAGGAGGCGGAGATCCTGCCGCCGTCCGAGCGTTCCGCGCACGGCTACCGCGTCTACACCCCACGCCACGCGGCGGCGCTGCGGACGTTCCTGGCGCTGGTCCCCGCCCACGGGCACGCGACCGCGACCGCGATCATGCGGGCCGTGCACGGCGGCGGCCTGGCGGCGGCGCTGCGCCTGATCGACGAGGGCCATGCCCAGCTCGCCGAGGACCGCGGCACGCTGGAGGCCGTCGAACGCGCGCTGCGCGACCTGGCGCCGCCGCGCGAGCCGGAGCCGGGCGTGACGTTCATCGGCCCGCTGGCCCGCCGGCTGCGCATCAAGCCGGCGACGTTGCGCAAGTGGGAGCGGGCCGGGCTGACCGTGCCCCGGCGCGACCCGCGTACCGGCTACCGGGTCTACACCGCCGCCGACGTCCGCGACGTGCTGCTGGCCCACCAGTTGCGGCGCGGCGGCTACGGGCTGGAGCAGATCCGGCAGGTGCTGGAGCAGGTGCGCGCGGCGGGCGGCATGGAACCCCTGCAGGCGACGCTGCGCGACTGGCACGACCGGCTCACGGCCAGGGGCCTGGCCATGCTCACCGCCGCCGGCGCGCTGGACGCCTACCTGCGCGAGGGGAACTTTGCGACCGGAGAGGGCATCTAACACGCCGTGGAAGCGTCGAACGCCGGAGAACCGCAGCGTATAGGGCAATACTGGCTGGCCGGACGGCTCGGGTCCGGGGGCCAGGGGGTGGTGTACGACGCCTACGACCCCGAAGGCCGCCGGGTCGCGCTCAAGGTCCTGCACATGGCCGACAGCCCGGTGAGCCGTGAGCGGTTCGCCAAGGAGGCGGCCGCGGCCGGGCGGGTGGCGTCGTTCTGCACGGCGCGGGTGCTCGACTGCGACCTGTCGGGCAGCAGGCCGTACATCGTCAGCGAGTACGTGCCGGGCCCCAGCCTGCGCCGGGCGGTCGAGCAGGGGCGCCGGTTCGCCGGGGACGACCTGCACCGGCTGGCCACGGCGATCGCCACCGCCCTGACCGCCGTGCACGACGCGGGGGTGATCCACCGGGACCTGAAGCCGGACAACGTGCTGCTCGGCACCGACGGCCCGCGGGTGATCGACTTCGGGGTCGCGCGCACCCTGGACATGTCGCTGACCAGGACCGGCGAGGTGGCCGGCACGCCCACGTACATGGCGCCCGAGGTGTTCACCGGACAGCGGGCGGGCGCGCCCGCCGACGTGTTCGCCTGGGGCGCGATCATCGTGTTCGCCGCCACGGGCGAGGACCCGTTCCGCGCCGACAACCTCGGCGGGGTCATGCACCGGGTGTTGTCGAGCCAGCCCGACCTGAGCGGGCTGCCGCCCCGGCTGGCCTCGCTGGTGTCGGCCGCGCTGGAGAAGGACCCGGCGGCCCGTCCCACCGCCCGCGACCTGCTGCTCGCCCTGGTCAGCGGCAACAGCGCCGACACCCGCGGGCTGCTGACGGCGGGCAGCCGCGCCGCCAGGGGCGTGCACGTGCCCGAGCAGGGCGACCCGGCGCTCGGCACGATCGCCGAGGACGCCTACGGCGCGCTCGCGCCCGAGGAGCGCGAGCTGGCCGCCGAGGTGTTCCTGCGCCTGGTGACGGTCACCGAGGACGGGCACGAGGCCGTGCGCTGGGCGTTGAAGGAGGACCTGCTGGCCGGGCGCTCCGAGGGGGAGACGCGCGCGATCGAGCACATCCTCCAGGTGTTCTCCTACCTGGTGACGCAGAAGAACGAGGCGGTGGCGCTGTCGCGTCCCGCGCTGCTGCGCGCCTGGCCGCGGCTGCGCGTCTGGGTGGACGGCGACCGCGACGGGCTCGCCGTGCTAGGCCAGCTCAGCGACGCCGCCCGCCAGTGGGCAGGCAACGGCCGCAAGGACGGCGACCTGCTCCAGGGCAGCCGCCTCGACCAGGCGCTGACCTGGGCCGCCACCGGCCGCAGGCACATCACGCTGACCCCGCTCGAACGTGACTTCCTGGCCGCGGGCACCGGCCTGGCCAGACGGCGCGTGCGCCGCCGGCGGCTGACCACGGCCGCGCTGGCCGGGCTGCTGGTGGTGGCGCTGGCCGCGGGCGGCCTCGCCGTGCTGCGCGGCAGGCAGGTGACCGAGCAGAGCAGCCTGGCGGGCCGGCAGCGCGACCAGGCGGTCGGGCGGCAGGCCGCCGCCGAGGCCGACCGGCTGCGGACGAGCGACCCGGTCACGGCGATGCTGCTCAGCGTGGCGGGCTGGCGGCTGGCTCCCACTCCCGGCACCCGGCGGAGCCTGACGACCTCGCTGACGATGCCGGAGAGCGCCGTCTTCCGCGACCCCGGCGCCAAGGGCGTCTCGGCGTCGGCGTCGGCGGCCGGCGGGCGCGTCCGGGCCATCGCCGGCGAGGACGGCGTGCGGGTCTACGACGTGCCCTCCGGGCGGCAGACCGCGTTCTGGCGGTGGCCGCGCGGCCTGGACGCGCTGCCGTCGGCGGCGGCGCTCAGCCCGAGCGGGCGCACGCTGGTGGTGGTCAGCAGGGACACGGCCTACGCCTGGGACGCCAGGACAGGCGCCAAGCTGCGCGAGCACCGCGTCGGCGAGGGCGGCGTGCAGGTCGCCTTCGACGGCAACGAGAACCTGGCCGCGGTGATGCGCGACAGCACCCTGGACTTCCTGTGGGACACCAGGACCGGCGCCTCCTACACCCCGAAGCTGGAGGCGAGCGGCGCTCCGGCGATCGCGCCCTCCGGCGCCTACATCGCGGGCGTCGGGCCGAACCAGGGCGGCCTCAAGGTGATCCGCCTGCCCGGTCTCACCGTGGACACCCGCCTGCCGAAGGCGTGCGGGCCGGTGGTGGCGTTCACGCCGGACAGCAGGCGGCTGCTGTGCGCGAACGGCGACATCGCGGCCTTCGACCTGGACACCGCCAGGAAGGTGCCCGACGCCGACCGGCCCTTCTGGCAGGAGTCGGCCCTGGACGACACGCTGGCCGGACGGCTGCGGCTGAGCCCCGACGGCCGCCGGATGCTGGCCGTCGAGGGCCGCACCCTGCACCTGCTCGACGCCGACGACGGCGACGAGGTGGCCCTCTACCAGGCCGAGGGCGAGCCCGAGGACGTCTGGCTGGAGGCCGACGGCCACACCGTCCGCTACGTGCTCGACAACTCGACCGTCACCGCCGACCTGACCTCCCGCCTTCCCTCCACCCGGCTGCCGCAGGGCTACGAGCTGGACGCCTTCAGCCAGGACGGCCGCCTGGCCGCCGCCACCAAGGACTCGGGGCCGGTCCGCGTGTGGGACGGCGGCCGGCTCGGCGTCCCGATGGCCGGCAGCGCGGGCGTCACCGGGCAGCTGTTCGACCCGGCGGGCGCCCGGCTGTCCGCCGAGGGCGCGGACTCCTCGGCCGGCCTCTGGGACGTCGCCACCGGCCGCCGGTTGTGGCGCCACGCCGTGCCGCGCACGCAGTTCGTGCTGTCGAAGACGTTCACCCCCGACGGCCGCCGCCTGGTGCTGTCGCTCAAGGAGCTCAGCCAGCGGGACGCCCGCAACGAGCTGGTCGTCCTCGACGCCGGCACCGGCCGGACGCTCGCCCGCCACCCCCTGGCCACGGCCACCGAGACCATCGTGTCCACCCGCGACGGCACGGGCGTGGTGACCGCCACCGGCAAGGTCTACGACCTGCGCACAGGCAAGGCCGTCGGCCCCGGCTTCAACCGGTCGGGCCTGGCGATCGCGCTCAGCCCCACGGCGCAGGTGCTCGCCCTCGGCTCGGCCACGGTCGAGCTGTGGGACGTCGCCGGCGGCCGCGAACTGCCGCCCGCGCTGCGCGTGGCCGCCCGGGCGCAGGTCGAGACCGTGCTGTTCAGCCACGACGGCTCGCTGCTCGCGCTGATCGGCAGGTCCATCGGGGAGACGTTCGACGACGTCTACACCGTCCAGGTCTGGGACGTCGGCTCGCGGGAGCGGATCGGCTCCTTCCCCATCGGCATCCTCGACCGGCTGGCCTTCAGCCCCGACGACCAGACCCTGTACGTCTCGGGCAACACCTCCGGGACGATCATCCGGATCCCGGTGGGCGCCGAGTCCGTGGCCCGCCTGGTGTGCGAGCGCGCGGGCCGCACGATGAGCCCGCAGGAGTGGCGGCGGCACCTGAAGGACGTGCCCTACCGGGACGTCTGCCCGGGCACGCGGCGCGGACGGTCGTGACGCGCGCCGGTCGTCAGATCGCGGGCAGGCCCCGGTCGCCGTTCAGCACGCCGCCGCGCAGGCCGTCCAGGGCCGTGACGCGCGGCGGCACGCGCAGCGTCAGCATGGCGACGTCGTCGTCGTTGTCCTCGGGCCGGACGCGTGCCAGCAGCATGTCGCCGAGCGCGTTCAGCGGCCGGTGGGTGTGGGAGGCGGCGTACCGGCTCAGGCGGGCCAGCCCCTCGTCCAGGGAATGCCTCGGGGACTCGATCAGCCCGTCGGTGTAGAGCACGAGGGTGGACCCCGGCGGCAGCTCCACGACGGCGTCGGCGCGCTCCCCCTGGATGCCGGTGCCCAGCAGCAGGCCCTGGCCCTCCTCCAGGAAGCGGGTACGGCCGTCGCGCTCGACCAGCAGCGGCGGCGGATGGCCCGCGTTGCTCCAGCGCAGCAGCCAGCGGCCGTCGTCGGTGTGCTCCAGCCGGGCCAGGACGACGGTGGCCATGGTGGCCTGCGCCATGCGCACCACCGCGCGGTCGAGCCGGTCGAGGATGGTGCTGGGCAGGTCCTGCTCGGCGCCGGCGTAGGCGCGCAGCATGTTGCAGACCTGGGCCATCCCGGCGGCGGCCTCCAGGTCGTGGCCGACCACGTCGCCGATCACCAGGGCGGTGGCGCCGTCGGGCATGGTGAAGGCGTCGTACCAGTCGCCGCCGACCTGCGATGCGCGGGGGGCGGGCACGTAGAGGGCGCTCATCTCCAGGCCGGGCACGGACGGCAGGCGCGGCAGCAGGTGGCGCTGCATGGTCTCGGCGACCCGGCGCTGCCGCTCGTACAGGCGGGCGTTGTCCAGGGCGAGCCCGGCGCGCCGGGCGATGTCCTCCACCAGCAGCAGGTCGGCGGTGGTGAACGCGCCGGGCCGCTCGGCGCGGCCGAGCGTCAGCGCCCCGACCACCTCGCGCACGCCGCGGATGGGCGCGATGCCCGCCGAGTGCATGCCGGTCCTGCGGAACAGCTCCTGCTGGAAGACCGCGATGCCGGAGTCGGGCGCGCCCTGGTAGGTCTCCGGCCCGGCCAGCGTCGCGGTGACCCCGCGCAACGCCCGCGACAGCGGCATCGGCGACTCCTCGGGGACCGCGGGCATCGGCCCCTCCAGGTCCTCGTGGTGCACCAGGACGCCGTCCTCGTGGTGGACGACGGCGGCCCGGCTCACGCCGCCGTGCTCGGTGAGCAGGTCCACCACCACCCAGTCCGCGAGCAGCGGCACCACCAGCCGGACGAGCTGGCGCAGCGTCTCGTCCACGTCGAGGCTGGCGGCGAGCGTCGTGGTGGTCTCGGCCAGCAGGGCCAGCCGGTCGAGCTCGGACATCGACGTCTCGTGCGCCGGCTCGGGGATCTGCGCGCCGGGCTCGTCGGCGTCGTGGAAGAGCACCAGCGCCCCGGTCCTGCCGTCGGCCAGCAGGCAGGGCGTGACCAGCCAGGAGGCCGGCAGCAGGGAGCCGTCGCCGCGCGCCAGCCATTCCCGCTCGCCCTGGGAGGTGCCGCCGGTGATGAGCGGGCGTCGCATCGCGCACCGGCTGCGCGGCAGCGTCTCGCCGCGCGGGCCGCGGTGGAGCAGGTCGTGGGCGTCGCCGCCGAGCAGTTCGGCGGCGGGGCGGCGGAGCAGCGCCTCGGTGCGCGGGGCGACCTCGACGATCCGGCCCCGGTCGTCCACGACGTACCCGCCGGCGTGGGTCAGGTCGCACAGCCCGCGGGGACGTCCGTCCTGCGGCCGGTGCGGCCCGGCGTCGTGCTCGGGCACGTTCATGGTGTCGGCTCCTCTCGTCCCCACCTCCTACCCGCCGGCCCGTCCGTCATCGACGCCTGCGGTCCTGACAGTATGGACGAGCTTATGGGGATGCGTTCAGCCGTCGAGGATCCGGGTGCGGTCGCCGGCCCCGTCGGAGAGGAACGACGCCAGGGCGCCTCCCTCCTCGCCGACGGCGGCGCGCTCGGCCGGGGACAGGCCGCGCAGCGGCGTGACGAGCACGGTGCCGTCCTCGACGGTCCAGGTGGCCGCGACCCGGCCGTCCACCAGGACCATCCGGGCGCCGGCGACCGACAGGCCGCGGTGTTCGCGGTCGATGATGCGGTCGCGGTCGTCGTAGCCGAGTATCGCGTTGTCGAACGCCGGCAGGAACCGCACGGGGGCGGGCGTGCCGGGGTCGGGGCGCGGCGCGCCGGGCAGGTCCAGCAGTTCGCGGCCGCGTTCGTCCCGGAAGGCGACCAGCTCGTCTCGTACCGCCGCCACGGCCTTGGGCAGGCCCGCCAGGCCGGACCAGGCGCGCAGGTCGGCCGTGGCGGCGGGGCCGTACGCCGCCAGGTAACGCCGTACGAGAGCCTGCCCCACGGGGTCGGAGCCGTCGGCGGACGGCGGGTCCACCTCCCGCCCCAGCCAGGACGACAACGGCAGGTTGCGCACGCCCGCCCGCGTCCGCCACAGCCCGCGCGGCGGGAGCTGCGCCATCGGGACCAGCGCGGCGACCAGCATCTCGCCCAGCGCCCGCGGCGCCGGTCCGGGCCAGCGATCGGCCACCGCCCGCGCGAGCTGCGACATCGAGCGCGGCTCGCCGTCGGCCAGCACCGCCCGTCCGGCCGCCGCGAGCTCGTCGAGGTCCACCCCGGCCAGCTCGCGGCGGTAGACCCCGAGCACCCGCTGGCGCAGCATCGCGTCGTGCCTGGATCGCCAGGTCAGGACGTCGGCGGCGGTGACCAGGTGGACGGTGCGCCGCATCAGGTGGGTCCGGACCACGTCCCGGCCGGTCAGCAGGTCCGACAGCGCGGCCGGGTCGAAGGCGCGCAGCCGTGACCAGAGCCCGGTGAAGGGCTCCTGCGGCTCCTGCGCCTGCAGGCCGCACAGGTGCCCGACGGCGTCGAGGACCGGCAGGCCGGCGCGGTCGAGCAGCAACTGGCGGGCGAGCGTGGCGCGGTTGAGCGCCCTGGTGCTCAGAACGGTCATCTTCTCTTCCCGCGCTCAGCCGTTTCCTCGCGCTCAGGACGCGCCGTGCTCGACGATCCAGGTCACCCCGAAGCGGTCGCGCACCATGCCGTGCAGCGGCACCCACTGCGCGGGCCCGAGCGGCCGCACGACGGTCGCGCCCGCGCCCAGCCCCTCCCAGTACGCGGTGGCCTCCTCGGCCGTGTCCGCGCCGAGCGAGACGAAGAACGCGTTCTCGCCCTGGTCCCAGGGCAGGTGGGCGGGCACGTCGTAGGCCATCAGGCGGAAGCCGCCGGGCGCGGCCACCTGGCCCCACATCACCCGGCCGGCGTCGGCGGGGTCCTGGACGTTCCCGGCGTCCGCGTAGGTCACGGTGGTGACGTCCCCGCCGAACACCGACCGGTAGAACGCGAGCGCGGCGGCGGCCTCGCCGCGGAAGTTCAGATGGATCACGACATTTACAGACATGGCAGGCTCCTCGCCGGTTCGGCTCATGGTCGCCGGGAACCGTCCGGCCCCGGTTGCGATGCCCATGCTGGCGCAGGAAGCGGTCAGGTTGTGGCCTCTTCTTGCGGCACCATGGAAACATGCAGAAGACCTCGGCACGCCTGCTGGCCCTGCTCTCGCTGCTCCAGATGCGCCGCGACTGGCCGGGGGCGCTGCTCGCCGAACGGCTGGAGGTCAGCCCGCGCACAGTGCGCCGCGACGTCGACCGTCTGCGCGACCTCGGCTACCCCATCGCGGCGATCAAGGGCCCCGACGGCGGCTACCGGCTCGACGCGGGCAGCGAGCTGCCGCCGTTGCTGTTCGACGACGAGCAGGCCGTCGCGCTGGCCATCGCGCTCCAGATCGCCGCCACCGCCGGGGCGGGCATCGAGGAGGCCGCGGCGCGGGCGCTCACCACCGTCCGGCAGGTCATGCCCGCACGGCTGCGCCACCGGATCGACACCCTCCAGGTGACCGCCGTCGAACGGGCGGGCGCACGGCCCGAGCCGCAGGTCGCGGGCGGGGTGCTCGTCGCACTCAGCGCCGCCGTCCATGCCCGTGAGGTGTTGCGCTTCGACTACCCGTCGGAGGCGGACGACGGCGGCGCGCTGCCGCCGCCCCGGCGGGTGGAGCCGCACCACCTCGTCACCTGGGGCGGCCGCTGGTATCTCGTCGCGTGGGACCTCGACCGCGCGGACTGGCGCACCTTCCGCGCCGACCGCATCCGGCCGCGCACGCCCACCGGGCCGCGCTTCACCCCGCGCGAGCTGCCCGGCGGCGGGGTGGCCGCCTTCGTCACCGCGCGCTTCCGCGGCTCGGACGAGGCGGGCGACTGGCCCTGCCGCGGCGAGGTGATCCTCGCGCTGCCCGCGGCGGTCGTGTCCCGTTACGTCCGGGACGGGCTCGTCGAGGAGGCGGGGCCGGACCGCTGCCGGATCGTCATGGGCTCGTGGTCGTGGCTGGGGCTGGCGGCCGCGCTCGGCAGGTTCGACGCCGACATCGAGGTCGTCGGCCCCGCCGAGCTCAGGGACGCCTTCGCCCAGCTGGCCCGCCGCTACACCGCCGCCTCCTCCTCCTGACCCCCGGCTCACTTCTCCGGGAGGCGGGCGACGTCGGAGACCGGGCCGAGATGGGCGAGCTTGTCCGGGTTGACCACCGAGTGGATCGCCTGGATCACGCCGTCGGCGACGTCCAGCTCGACCACGCCAGCCACGCGTCCCTCGGCGTCGTACATGACCGCGCCGGGGCGGCCGTTGACCCAGGCCGTCCGTACCGTGACGCCGAGCGCGCGGACCCGGCGCAGCCCCGCCACCAGCATCTTGACGACGCGGGGCGCCCCGGCCGCCGGTCTGGCCATCGCCTGGGCCTTGCCGCCGCCGTCCCCGTGCAGGACCACGTCGGGCGCGAGCATGCCGAGCAGCGCGTCCAGGTCGCCGCCGCCGGCCGCGTCGAAGAACCTGCGGGCCAGCTCCTCGCCCGCCGCCCGCCGCGCCTGGGTCGGCGCGTTGTCGCGGGACTGCCGTCCGGCGGCGACGCGCTGCCTGGCGCGGGCGAGGATCTGCCGGCAGTTCACCTCGGTCTTGCCGGTGATCCGCGCGACGTCCTGGTAGCCGTACCCGAACACCTCGCGCAGCATGAGCACCGCCCGTTCCACCGGCGACAGGGACTCCAGCAGCACGAGGAACGCCATCGACAACGAGTCGGCCAGCTCGGCGTGCTCGGCCGGCCCCGGCTCGCCGGGGTGCGCCACGACCGGCTCGGGCAACCACTCGCCCACGTACGTCTCCCGTCGCACCCGCGCCGAGCGCAGGTGGTCGATGCCCAGCCGCGTCACCGCGGTCGTCAGGTACGCCTTCGGCTCGGTGATCGCGGTGCCCGCGTTGCGCGCCCTGGTCAGGCCCAGGAACGCGTCCTGCACGATGTCCTCGGCGTCGCCCACGGAACCGGTCATCCCGTAGGCGATGGAGAACAGCAGCGGCCGGTATCCGGTCACGTCCGGCTCCTCCGCCAGGGGGGCGGTCGCGTCGGCTCCTGTACCGCGGCTCATCTGCTCGGCCTTCCCGTCCGGAGGTGCTTGTGTACGACCCGCAGCAGGGTAGCCGTGCGGCTGGACCTCCTCGTGACCAGGCGGGCCGGTCCGGTGGCGCACCGAGGTCACCACGCGATCGGGCCGAGGCGGTCGACGAAGACGCCGGTCGGGCCGTCGGGGCCCAGGGTCGCGAGCCGGACGATCGAGTCCGTGCCCTCGGTGACCGTCAGCAGGCCGGTGTGACGGTTCATGTCGGTGGCGGCGAACTTGTGGTTGGCGGTCTCGCCGGGGGTGGCGACGTTGAACTTGATGTGCGGGAGCGCCTGGGCGTACCGGACGGTGATCATGTTCAGGGCCGCCTTGGAGGAGCTGTAGGCGAGCTCGTGCATCTTCGAGACCGGCTGGTCCGGATCGGTGACGACGGCGAAGGAGCCGCCGCCGCTGGACACCATCACCACCCGCGGGTGCTCGGCGGCCTGGAGCAGCGGCAGGAAGGCGTGGGTGACCCGGACCGGGCCGTAGACGTTGGTGTCGTAGACCGCGTGGATCTCCCCGGCGGTGGCCTCCGCGGGCGGGACGGCGTTCCCCGGCGCGCCGGCGTTGTTGACCAGCACGTCCAGGTGGCCGGTGTGCTCGCGGACGAGCCGCGCGGCCTCGTTCACGGACGCGTCGGAGGTCACGTCCAGGGGGATCATGATCACGTCGATGCCGTCCTCGGCCAGCCGGGCGGCGGCGGCCTGCCCGCGGGCCTCGTCGCGGGAGCCGAGGAAGATCGTCCAGCCGAGTGCGCCGAGGCGCCGGGCGGCTTCGAGGCCGAGCCCCTTGTTGGCGCCGGTGATCAGTGCGGTGGTGCGTTCCGTGTTCGTCATGCGCTCTAAGACGGAACCCCCTCCGTGGCTGTGACAGCTTGTGAGCGACGTCACAACGGGGCGGTTCCGAGCTGGGGTACAGCCTGGCTTCGGTCGACGACCGTCACCGACTCCCGTGCCGGGTTCGCCGGTGGGGGCTTCCGAAGAGCATCGGTGGCCCTTCTCCGGTCGCGTCGCCCCGGCCGCTGAAGTCGCCGGGTGCTGGGATGGCACCTCGTCATGCCGCGAGGGCGGCCACCACCTTGTCCGCGAGCCGCTGCAGGCGGGCCGGGTCGGCGGGGGCCTGGCGGACGGTGGTGCTCCAGTAGAGGGGGCCCGCCAGCAGGTCCAGGCCGAGTTCGAAGTCAGTGTCGGGCGCGAGTTCTCCGCGCTCCACGGCCCGCCGCAGGACGCTGACCGCCTTCTCGCGCCGAGCTCCACCGACCCTGTCGCGCAGGGAGTCGGCGATGTTGGGATGGTGGATGCCCGCAGCGAACAGGTCGGGCAGAATTCGCGACACCAGTGGATGCCGGAGCGCCCCGTCGACCGCGGTCAGGAAGGCCAGGACGTCGCCGCGCAGGGTTCCGGTGTCGGGGGTGTCGGTTGCGGCGATGGAGACTTGGGTGATCAGGTCGATGGTCACGGCTTCCTTGGACGGCCAGCGCCGGTAGATGGCGGCCTTGCCCGAGCCGGCCCGCCGGGCCACGGCCTCCAGCGACAACCTTCCGTAGCCGACCTCGGCGAGCTCTTCCAAGAAGGCGGTGCGGATCGCGTCGGTGACGGCGCCCTGAAGCACGGGCCCGCCGGGCGGGCGAGCTGCTGGCGATCGACTCATGCCGCCGAGCATACCCGAGACGGAACGGTTGCGTCTCGGGTCGGGCCAGGGCTATGGTGCGAACATGACGAGACGGTCCCGTTCCGTCTCGTTCAGTGAGGGGAGTCCGCCGTGAAGTTCCTCTTCGAGTCCCTTCGTACGGCGTGCGTCGCCCCCCACGGCGGGCCCGACCTGGGCAAGGTGATCGGAACCGCACGGGCCATCCCGGACGAGGAGCAACGGGGAGTCCGGGCCCGCGCTGCGGGACTTCCCGGTCGACCAGCGGGGCTCCTGTCGGCGTTCGCGCCGGCGTTCGTCCTGCCCACGGTGGCACGCGCCGTTCCTGCTCCTGGTCGCCTTCCTGCCGTTCCCGACCGCGGTGATCAGCGCATCGATCACCAACCCGAGGGCGCGGACCCTGTTCGCCGCTACGGCGGACCCCGCCGTCCGCCTCCGCACTCGCCCGCCCGATTCCAAGCCGGGGCAACCCGTGAACCTCAGCGGTGAACCCGGGCCGGACCTGATCAATCCCCAAGCGCGATGAGTACCGAAATGAGCAACCAGATGACCAACACCATCGGCCGGATCGACCAGGCCGTCCACATGACCGCGACCATCGTCAAGGCCATCACCGACGAGCAGCTCACCGCCCCCACACCCTGCCCGGGATGGGACGTGCGTACCGAGCTCAACCACCTGGTCGGCGGCATGCGCATCTTCGCCGCCGAGCTCACCGGCACCGACCCCGGCGGCGAGCACGAGGATGACTGGCTGGGCACCGACCCGCAGGGCGCTTTTCTCGGAGCCGCCCGGCTCGATCTCGCGGCCTGGCACCGCGAAGGTGCCCTGAAGACGACCGTGCGGCTGGGATTCGGGGAAGTGCCCGGGCCGATGGCCGCACTCATCCATCTGACCGAGGTCCTGGTGCACGGCGTCGACCTGGCGATCGCCACCGACCAGGAAACGCTGGTGGACGAGCAGGCCTGCGACGACTTGCTCGCCACCATGCGCGGCATGGACTTCGATGCCTTCCGCCGCCCCGGAATGTTCGGCCTCGAACTTCATCAGCCCGCAGGCGCACCCGCCCACCGGCGGCTGCTGGCCTTCCTTGGCCGCGACCTCGCCCCGCATCGGGCCAAGTGACGTGCAGGCCACCGTGACCAGAACCCCGGCCAGGTGAGGCGTGGCCGGCCTTCAAGTCCGGCCGCTCGGGTCGGAGGTGAGGTAGTTCTGCGTAATCGAGGGCGCTTCGAGCTCGACCTGACCCGCCACCTGGGCTGGAGGTCGTCGCCGGTCCGCCACAGTGACCGGCGCGGCGAGGGCGGACCGGCTGGTCGGTGAAGCTCCGCCCGGATCACGAGCGGCGGTTTCTTCAGCCTCTGCGGCTGCTCATGTGGCGATCATCGAGAAGACGGCCAGGTCATGAGCCTCGCACCCGTCCCGCTCCGCGACCCGCACCGTGCCCTCCCGCTGGTATCCGGCCTTCTCGGCAACCCGCAGGGAAGCGGCGTTGTCGATCCGGGAGCGCAGCTGAACACGCCGTATCCCACCGTTGACGAGCGCCCACCGTCCAACCGCGCGCGCGGCCTCGGTCGCGTAGCCGCGGCCGCGCTGACCAGTGTGAATTCCGTAACCGATCTCGGCACAGCCGGCCTCCCAGTCTGTGTCGCGCAGCCCGATACTGCCGACGATCTCGCCGGTGGTCTGCTCCACGATCGCCAGGTGTACGCCCTCGCCGTCCAGCCGTCGCCGGCGCACGGTGTCGGTCAGCCACCCGTGCACGTCGGCGACCATCTGTGGAGAGCCGGGCGGCAGGGCCGTTCGATCCCCGGAGGCCACGAATGCCGCACAGGCACGGCATCCTGCGGCCCGAACTCACGAATCACCAACCCATTGGAGATGATCTTCACTGGAGGAAACACGATGGGCAGTTTAAGTCCCTCACCTGGTGCGAAATGTGCCGGATGGCCCCCGGGGCGGCTCGCGAGCGGCGGCAGATGTTCCGTCCTCCCGCCGGCCCCTGTGCGTTGGAGCGGAATCCGGCATTGACGACGTTCGGAGGCCCGCGCGGCCAGGGGTTCACTGACCTGGAAGAACCCAGCTGACGTCGGATTCCGCTCCAAATCTCTCTGCCCCGGTCCCCTTGACGCCTTCGTCGCAGCCGTCTCGCGACGTCGGCCCCCGTGGGCAGCGGGCCAGGTGGCTACGAAGTCGAGGTGCCCGACGATTCGACCGAGCCGGGATTTGATCGTCAGGCGCGCTCACCTCGAAGCTCCGCCCTGTCTCCGTGATCGCCCCGGGCGACGGCGCGAACGGCGCCATGATCCCGGGGCCCTCACGATGTGCGGCGCCGTGCCGCTCCTTGACGGCGGGCAATTCGACGGCGGGCGCCACCCGCACGACAGGGACGAACAGCCACCGCCGCGGCCGCAGGCGGGCGGCCGCGCCGGGCGCACGCGCGGCCGCGGCGGGCGCGTCCCGGCACCGCAACGGACGGTCACCGTGTGCGGGCTCATGGCGGTGTTCGCGCTGCCCCGTCGGTCAGCCCTGCGCACCGCGTGGCGCGACGTGGCGCTGAGCCTGACGAGAGTGGCGCGAATCGTACGAGCTCGTCATCGTCCTGTGAGTGTGCGCGCGGGAACGTGGAGCTGGTGGTCACGTCCGGCATGGTGGCCGACGCGCCGGCACGGCGGCGGACACGAACGAACTGTCGGTGCGGCACGGCATTGTGGTGAGCGGCGGAGACGCGAAGAGGGCGACACGCCGGAGACGTTTCATGTCCGTCCGGTGGGCCGGAGGCGGCGCGGCCGGGGGCTGTGCTCAGTGGCGGACGTCCGGCCGTTCACCAGGGCAGGGCGCTGACCTGCGGTGGCGAGGGCTTACCTCGCGCGCATGGCACTGCGATGGCGACTTCGTCGTGACCTCGCATGCGCATGGTCAATTTCTGGAATCGAATTTCCAGAAACTAGAAAATGTTAGGGTGTCGCCGTGACTGCGGAGGTCGGCGTGGTGACGCCTTGCAAGCATTGTGGAGCTCCCATCGAGCAGCGGCCGGGGCGCGGGCGGCCGAAGTCGTACTGTCCGGAGAAGGGGTGCCAGGCGGCGGCCAAGCGGGAGCGCGAGCTGCGGCGGGCCACCCCCGGGCTGGAAGGCGCGCTGGCCAGGGCCGAGCAGTTGTACGACCGGATGGAGACCGGGCTTCTCGCGGCCATCGAGCCGCTGGCCAAGGCCCTGTCCGACGAGCTGAGCCCGGCCGGGGTCGAGGCCAAGCTGAGCGCCGTCCAGGCAGAGGCGCACACCCGCGTGGCGATCGCCCGCACCGAACGGGAGCAGGCCTTCGAGCAGGTACGCCTGGCCCGGGAGGCCACCGAGCACGCGCGCCGGCAGACCGCCGAGATGCGAGCCCGGCTGGAGGAGGCCGAGAACGAGCGTGAGACGGCGCTGCAGGACGCCGAACGCGCCCGCGAGCAGGCCCTGGCCGCGTTGCGCGAGGCGGCCAGCACCGAACGGCAGGCGTTGCAGACCGCCGAGAAGGCGGTCCGGCGGGCCGAGCAGGCCGAACGGCGGGTGAAGGAGGCGTCGCGCCAGGCGGAGCTGACCGAGCAGACCCGGGATCAGGTCGTCCAGGAGCTGGCCGAGCAGGCGGAGGCGGCCGAGGAGCGGGCCGAGGAGGCGCGGGCGCAGGCCGTACAGGCCGGACTGGAGGCGGACCGGGCGCGGGAGGAGAGAGATCGCGCCCGGGAGGAGGCGGCGGCGGCCGGGCGGGCGCGCGAGCTGGCGGGGCGGGCGATGATCGCGGCCACCGCCAGGGAGGAGGCGGCCGCGCAGGAGCGGGAGCGAGCCGTTGAGCGGGCCGAACGTGCCGAACGGGCGGCCGCAGAGGCCGAGCGGGACCGGGCGGTCGCGCAGCGGGAGGCCGCCCAGGCCGCGACCGAGGTGGGTGACCTGGCCCGGAAGCTGGCGTCGGCCGAGGAGGACGCCGCCGCGGCGCTGGCCAAGGAGCGCAGACAACACGCCCGGGAGAAGGTACGGGCCGCGGCGGCGGTCAAGGAACGCGACCAGCTGCTGGGGGAGTTGCGGCTGGAGCGCATGCGCCTGGCGGACGTAAGGGCCGAACTGGACGCCGCACGCGCCGAGGCCGCCCTGCTACGCGAACGAGCGGTCGCCGCCGAACTCACCCAACGAGCCCTCGGCCCCGAACCACAGGCGACACAGGCCGACTGACCGCGGGCGACACCGGGCAACGAACTTGCGGGCAGCGCGGACGCGGGGCATCAACCAGAAACACCCGCCCGGCCGCAGACAACCAGAACCACATGCCGCATCGCGCATCACCTGCACCGCAGACTGCCCGAACCGCACTCCGGACCGCACCTCGGACCGCGGGCTGCGCGACTCGGACCTCGTAGCTCGCGGGCGGCGAAGGCGATCAGGTCGCCGCGGTAGTCATGGCGCCAAAGATCAGGTCCGATCCTCCCCGGAGGCCTACTCCTCCGGCTCCCAGGCGCGGAGCAGGTCGAGCAGCCCTGCGTCTCCGTCAACGTGCAAGGAGCCGGCCTGGATACGGTCGTACAGGTAGAGGACCAACTCGCTGGCCGTGCCGTGGACGGAGGCGCCGGCTGCGTCCCAGTCCTCGCCGGGCGCGGCAGTGGGCGACGGGATGCGGGTGGAGCGTGCGCCGTCGCCGTCGACCGTGAGGCGCCAGGAGCGGCCCTCGGCGGCGTGGAAGTCGAAGGCTGTGGGCTTGTGCGGCCAGGCGCTGGGCGTCGCGACGCAGGTGAACAGGAACTCCTCGACACCGTCGAGGGCGACCTCGGCCGGCACCGGCTGCGGGGCGCCCGCGGCCAACTGGGCGTCGTACGTGTGCACGGCGCTCTCCTGAACCCGGTGCCGGGCGACTCCGCCGGAGGTCCGTGGCGTCTGCAGGGCACTCCACCACGCCCAGCAGCCGGCGTCCGGGCCCGCCTCCCGCAGCACGCCCAGCAGAAGTTGCGTGGACTCCTCCAGCCAGGACAGCAGGGCCTCGCGCTCCCGCGGCACCTCCAGCGCGGCGCGCGCGGCGGCGGCCTCGGCCGGGGGAGCGTCGGCAGGCCCCGCGCCGACGATGGCGGCCCAGAAACGGTCTCCCCCGCCCAGGTGCTTCACCAGATCGAACAGCTTCCACCCGGGGCAGGTCGGCACCGGTGCGTCGAGACTAGGCGCGGCGGCGACCGTGGCGCGGAAGGCGGTCGACCGTTCATCGATCAGTCGCAGCAGGTCAGGGAACTCCAGGTTCTTTTCCACGCCGGATGTCTATCACCGTCGATCCCGGGACCGGTAGCGGGGCGGTTCGGTCAATGCGCACGAGGTCGCGGCGGAAGTGGTCAAGCGGCCGGGGCTGTGCACTGAGCATGCGGTCACCGATCGCGAAGACTGCTTGAAGGCCCGCCAGGCATGTTCGGCAAGTGATGGGAAGGCCCGGAGGCGCCGGGGCATGCTGGAGGCATGAAGGATGATCAGGTGGCCGCCGCTGTCCGTGTGCTGATCAATCGGTACGACCCCGAAGGTCTGTTGGGCATGGGGGCTCCCGAGGACGAGTACGACCCTGAAGTGCGTGATCTGACCGCTCTGGTGCGCGGTGAGGAAGAGGTCACCGCCGAGGCTGTGGGCGCGGTCTGGAACCGATGGTTCAACGAGGTCTCCGAGTGGAGCACCCGGAAACCTGAGCAGGTCCATGAGGTTGCGGCCGCGCTGGAGAGGCTTCGTGGCCGGCAGCAGCGCTCGAATCTGCCCTGATCACAGGGCTCGCGATCGCCGGCTCGGGCGAACGGGTCGTCATTCAGGTGGTAGCCCGAGCGTCGCCGGTTTCTCCCAGGCCGTCAGCTGCCTGGCGCTGAGGTCCAGCCTGATGACGACCTCGGTGAGGGCTCTGGCAAGAGTGCGATCGAGCGGAGTCATGACGGGGGCTCCTGGGCGCTGCATTCGGGCCGTGCGCGCGGGGGCTTCGGCGGCCCTCACTGCGGCTGAACGGCGACCGATTCGGCGGAGAGCGTGACCTCGACGGTGATGTGCGGATTGTCCGGCTGCGGGAGCTGAAGACCACGCTTGAACTCCTCGGCATCGTCCGGCATCACCTTCGGCTGGATTGTGACCTTGACCTGGCCGGTCTCCTCATCTGGGCGCGCCGTCATCGTGGCCACCTCAGGACGGGACCGGAGCCAGGAGACGACCGTGTCCTGGGCCTGCCGGAGCTCCGAGGCCGAGAATCCCTTGCCGCCGATCAGGGTGACCTC
The DNA here is from genome assembly GCF_044465465.1 of Nonomuraea sp. NPDC049655. NCBI lineage: Bacteria > Bacillati > Actinomycetota > Actinomycetes > Streptosporangiales > Streptosporangiaceae > Nonomuraea > Nonomuraea sp. NPDC049655. Next base: position 551,364 of record NZ_JBITLS010000003.1, on the reverse strand, counting down.
CATGGGAAGAGTCCTGGCCAGCTCGATGGCGCGAGCCGGGATGGGGCCCTTGAAGCCGACGCGCAGCCCCCGCTGGCCGTCGACGTAGCTGACGCCGGAGATCTCGTCAGGGAACTCCGCATGAAGTTTGTCGATCACCTGGCTGTTGGACGACTGTGAGCCGAAGCGGTCGAGGGCCTCCTCGTAGGAGATGCCCTCCGATCTGGCGACGGCCCCGAGGTCGACCAGTTCGGCGTAGGGGATGCCGTCGATGACCACGTCCGGCTCGGTCACGGCAGGGTCGTAACCCTCGAAGTCCGTCGGCCTGGGCGAGGAGGTGGCGGCCACCCGGGTCGCGTACCGCTTGACGACCTCTTCCAGGGGGCGGCCCGACGACGCCGCCTCCCGCTTGAGCCGCTCCAGGGTGGGCCGATGCGCCTTGGGCTGATCGGCCCGCGGCAACACGATCGTCTCGGTCCCGGCCGCAGAAGGCACCGGGCCGGCACCGGACGGGCCGCAGGCGCACAACGACGCGAGCAGCGCGATGACGGTCAACCGCGATCTCTTCATACCAAAAGGACGCCCCGCCGGCCTGGAGGGTTCATCCAGACACCCCATCCAGTACGGCGAGTCCAGTACGGCGAGGCCCGTTCATCGGCCCGGATGCCCGTGCCGGACGCTGCGGATGGCCGCCACGCCGTACCGGTTCGGCTGCCCCGGCCACCGAACGGAGTGGCTGTGAGCGGCATCGTCCTCGGCTGAGGACGTCTGTCGATGGCGCCGGGTCGGGACGGACCCGGGCGACGAGGACGCCTTCCCCGAGATCGGGTGAGGGCCTGGTGGGGGGCGGGGGTGAACCGTGGCCCCGCCAAGGGCGCGGCCACGGTGGCGCGATGCGGGTTGAGTCCTAATCGGTTCGGGCCGTCCTGGCGGCCTGCTCGATCTTCGCGCAGTAGGCTGCACGGGCTTCCTCGTCGATCTGCTCCTCGTACTCGGCGCGCGACCCGGTCCGGCCGTCGAGGCCCTCGCGCAGGATGTCGGCGTGCCCGGCATGCCGGGTGGACTCGCCGAGGACGTGGACCATGATGGCGAACAGGTTCATGTGCCAGGCCGGCGTTGACTCCGGCCACCACGGCACGTGGCCGGGGGCGTCGAGGGGCAGCTCGTTGATCGTCGCGTCCGAGTGTTCCCACGTGCGCCGGTAGAACCCGATGATCTGATCGCGAGTCTCGTCCTCGGTCGCCCACAGATCGCTGCCGTTGGAGTCCTGCCATCGGGGCAGCGGTTCCGGGGAAGGGCGGTCGAAGACCTCGCCGAAGTACCTGGCCTCGACGGTGGCCAGGTGTTTGACCAGGCCAAGGAGGTTGGTCCCGGTCACTGTCAGAGGTCGGCGGGTGTCGTATTCGGACAGCCCGTCGAGTTTCCAGAGCAGCGCCTTGCGGTCCCGTCGCAGTCTCTCGTGCAGGTTGTCTTTCGCGAAATCGTCAATCATGAGTCTCGATCCTGTCAGGCTGCGTCGGTGGTACCCGTACTGGCGTAGGACGTGGCCAACGACGACTGGCGTACCTTCCGGGCCGACCGGATCGAGCAGCCGCTCGGGCCGCCGGGGACGCGCTTCACGCCGCGCCTGCCGTCCGAGGAGGACATGGCCGCCCACGTCTCGCACGCCATCAGCTCGGCTCCGTACGCCGACCAGGCCCGCGTGCTCTTCCATGCCCCGCTGGACGCGGTGGCGAAGCGTGCGTCGCCCGGCGCTGGACGGCTGGAGGCGTGGACGCGCGTACCTGCCTCTTCACGGCCGGCTCGAACTCGCTGCGAGAGCGTTCACGGAGCCGGAGGCGTTCGACATGGTCCGCGCTCTGGACGAGACGGCGGGCTGCCCCTCCCCCTCTCTGATCATCCCGTCCCGTTCCGGCATCGGGGCGGGACGGTAGCGCATCTCTTCAGGTTCCGTGTGCCGTCCGTGCGGCGTGCGCGCGGAACCTGCCGGAAGGAACCACCCCGCATGACCAGCACCAACCGTGCCTTCGTGCATGTCGTCCACCTCGACTGGGAATCGCTCAGCACCGCCGAGCCCGTGATCCTGGTGGGCCCCCGACGAGGCCGTGTCAGGCAGTCCGCTTGAACCCGAAGGCATGGAGCTTGTGCCAGATCAGCGCGTAGTCATCAGTGCTGACCGCCAGCGGTGCCGCGGGCAGATTGTCGCCGAGTACCTTGCCCGTCCTGTCGTCCAAGGCCAGGTAGAGAGGCTCGGCTCCCTGCTCTTGCTTGACCTTGAGGTAGGCGATTCCACCGAAGGCCGACTCGACCGACGCCTCACGCTGGTTTTCCACAGTGGGGACGAGGAGCTTGCCAGTCCTGGAATCGATCAGCGTCAGTGGCTCGTCGCACAGCACTGCATCGCTGTCGGCGTCGAAGGCGGACGTCGCGCATCGCACCCCCACCGAGTTCGAAACCTCGAACCCGCCCACCCGCTCACCCGACATCAGGTCGTAGAGCGAGTGAGTGGAGGACATCCCGTCCGACTGCCAGGTGAGCAGAAAGTCGCCGACGATGGTTCGGGCCTGCACATCTCGCGGTAGCCGCCAGGCCAAGCTCCCGCCCTTGGAAAGGTCAAAGCCATGAACGACCGCCGCCTCCTCGTCCAGGAGCATCCCCTTCGGCCAGTACACCGCCTTGTCCTTGATGACGCCGAGCAAGGAGTTTTCTTCCTCGGCGCCGATCGGCAGGGCGACGGCCTGTTGGCCTGCGAGGGTGGACAGTTTGGACACGTTGCTGAGACCGGCTCCGTCCGCCTCGCCTTGGGCGGCGTAGCCACCGATGAAGAAGGTGCCCTGTCTGCCGTCGCCGTCCTCTGGCGAGCGCCAGACCTCCGAGCCTGTCTCGTCGATCACCAGGTCGGACACCTGGCTGGACTCGGCGGTCAGCCCCGATGCGGCCAGTTGCCGCCGATGCCGTACCACTGCCACCGGTTTGCCGTGATCAGTGTCCGCGCGCAGGGTCGCGTCCTCGTCTTCGATCGGAATGCTCTTGAGCTCTCTGCCCGTGGCGGCATCGATCACCTGGAGGGCGAAGATGTCGGCGGCCCGCCCAAGTACGGCGAAGGACTTGCCGACGGCGACGGCGTCACGGATGGAGCCGAGGGGCAGCGTCCACGCCTGCTCCGTCGCGAGTCCCGGCAGAGCGGGGCCCTCGTAGGCGCGTCCTGCAGGCGCGGTTGTGGCCGCAGTTGGCGCGGGCCCTCCAGGTGTCGCTGTCGAGCACGAGCAGAGCAACAGGACGATCAGTGAAGCCAGTAACCGACTGGGCATTCATGGAACGTATGTCCAAGATCACCCCCTGTCAACGCTGTCAAAGTCGGCCTCCCCGAAGGCCGATCATTTTGTCAAGGGGTGATCCACCAGTCTCAGGAGCGGACAGCGGACGGTCCTCAACACCCCGAATAAGGCCGCGCCGCAGGACTGGATGTGCGAGCCCGAGATGCTCGACAAGACCGGCCTCACCGTGGCCGAGCACCAGCGGCGCACCGTCGCCGACTTCCTGCGCCTGGTCGAGCGGGGCCGCAGTTCGGCGACACCGACTGTCCGGTCATGCCCGTCATCCAGGGCTGGACGGTGGACGACTACCTCGCCTGCGTCGCCCTGTACGAGGAGCACGGCGTCCGCCTGGCAGCGGACTACGAGATCGTCGGCGTCGGCTCCGTCTGCCGCCGGCAGGCCAGCACGGAGATCGGCGACATCTTCCGCACGCTCGCCCAGCTCGACCTGCCGCTGCACGGGTTCGGCGTCAACCTCGCCGGCCTGCGCCGGTACGGCCGCTACCTGGTGACGGCCGACAGCATGGCCTGGTCGTTCGCGGGCCGCCGCACTCCTACCCGGTGCGGCTCCACCCGTCACAAGAGCGAGGCCAACTGCCTGACGTTCGCGCTTGCATGGTGGGATCGTGTCGAAGCGGTCGCGGCCGACGCCAAGCGCGAGATCGGCCAGCCCGACCAGCTCGACCTGTTCCCCACCCCGGCCCGCGCCGCCCAGCGCGCCCCCAAGCTCGTTCAGCAGCTCCGGCCCACGCGGGCCGCCGAGGACGACCAGCTCGACCTGTTCGCGGCGGCATGACCTGATCGGCGGACGCAGACGCTAGCCCGCCCGGCCGTGTTCCCTGCCCTGCACACCGGCACGGGGCAGAGCAGGGGGCACGGTGGCCAACAAGCGGACGTGGACAATCGGCGGAGTCACCTACACCGCCAGCCTGGAGGAGAAGGCCCGCAGGCTGCGCAACGCCTTCGACCCCGACCAGCCGCGCGACCGGAAAGGCCGCTGGCGCGCGTACGGCTGTCGAACGGCGCCGAGGGCACCGTGGCCAGAACCCGCGAGGACGGCGCACTCCTGGTCCGGCTCGACTCTGGCAGCCAGGTCAACGCGCATGCGTGCCGCCGTCACACCGGCGCTGCGCCTGATCGTCGCCCTGGACGCGATCCACGCCGCTCACCCACAGGCCATCCGCCAGCTCACCCTCGACGGCATCGACCTGCCCAACCGGCGCATCATCCTCGACAGCATCGCCCGCCCTCTCGACGAGCTGACCCACGAAGCCCTGCGCGACCACCTCGCCGAGCGCCGCCAGCTCTGGCCGCACATCGCCAACCCGCACGCCCTGATCTCCCGGCTCACCGCCACCGGAGTCGAGCCCGTCAGCACCTATTACCTCAAGCAATACCTGCTCCTCCGGCACCAGGTCCGGCTCGAACCGGGCGATAGCCGACAACCTGCCGTGCACGAGCGGGGCTTCGTGTCGCGGGACCTGACGCCGAACACCGTCACCGTCGGGCCGGACGGCTCCTGCCGGTTGATCGATCTGGAGACAGCCGCTGTCCCCGGCGCTCTCATCCCCCCGCACCGCGCACTGCCGGGACAGTGCCTCGGCCGTGGATCGCCTGGGCCGCGCTTCGCCGGAAGCGGAGCTCCGGCTGTGGTTACCAGAAGCGCACCTCGGGCCAGTCCGGTGACGGCCTGTCCAGGGCGGGGGCGGGCTTGTGCTTGAGGTGCAGGTCCAAGAAGGCGGTGACGTACCTGCGGGTGATCGCGATGGCGCGTTCGCCGTCGATCGGGGTCTTGGGCAGGCCGAGTTGCGGCTGGAGCACCGCGTAGTCGATGAAGCTCATGTGCTCGGCCCCCGTCACGGTCAGCCACCGCTTCCCGTCGCCGGTCACGTGCGGCCAGAACGTGTCCCACGAGCCGTCGGGGCCGCCGGATCTCGGCTGGTGCCGGGGGTTGCCGATCATCATGAAGGGCTTGTCCAGCGGCTGGGCGGGGGTCTTCGGGTTGTAGGTGCCGTCGAGGTTGACCACCGCCTTGATCCGCCGGGAGACGGGCAGCAGGTGCGCGGCGCTCTGGCCGCCGACCGAGTGTCCGACCATCGCGATGCGCCGCTCGTCGATCAGCGCGTTCCAGCGCCTGCTCCGGTCCAGTTCGTCGAGGACGAACTCGGTGTCGGCGGCCCTGACCCGGGCCACCTTCTCGCCTGTCTCGGGGGTCTGTCCGGCCTTGCCGGCCTCGAAGGTGACGGTGCGGCCGTCGGGGAAGGTGGTGGCGACCGACTCGTAGGTGTGCTCGATGGCCGCCACCAGGTAGCCGTGGGTGGCGAACTCCTCGGCCAGCGAGGTCATCGTCGCGCGGGGCAGCGTCATGCCGGGTGACAGGACCACCAGGGGCCATCCGCCCTTCCGCCTGACCGCGGGGGCGCCGGCGCGGGCGTGTGTCCTGGTCCTGGCGAGCGTGTCGGACGGGAGGTCCTTGAGCTGCGGCACGCCCTTGAGGACCAGTTCCGACTCCTTCGGCGTGAGGTACGGCGCCGGCCTGCTCGTCCCCTTGCGGGCCGGGTACCAGAGGGAGACCATCAGCTCGCGGGCGTCGCGGCCGGTCACCCAGGGGTCGGGGCGGCTGCGGTCCACCAGGTGCAGGTCCACCTTGCCGATCGGGTACGGGCCGGTCGGCGCGGGCAGCGCGGTCACGGGCGCGGTGGTCACGGCTTCAGCAGCCGCGGCTTGGGCGGGGTACGGAGTGGTGGCGGCGAGCGCGAGGGCACTCGCGACAAGGATCTTGTTCATGCGCTCCACCGTGCCGCGCACCCCCGCCGAACCGTCCCCGGCGAAAGTCACAGGCCATGTGCGACTTTCGTAGGGGATGGGTGGCCTGCCGGGACTTGTAGCCTCTGGCCATGATTGACCGGACATCGACGATCGCCGAACGGGTCACGCCGTGGGCGCTCGGCACGACGGTTCTCCTGCTGTCCATGGCCTCGGTGACCGGTTCGGCAGGGGTGCGGTCCGCGCTGCCCCTGCCGGTGCTCGTGGCGGTGGCGGCATGCTGCGGGCTGGCCGCGGCGCTCGGGCGGCGGTGGTTGTGGCCGCTCGTCGCGGTGGGCGCGGTGGCCCACCTCTGGCTGGTGATGTGGCCCGCCGCGGTGGTGGCCTCCTACTACGCGGGCACGCGGTTCCGCCGCCGTCGCGACCTGTGGCTCTACGTCGCCGGCGCGGTCGTGCTGTTCGCGCTCGCGGGGCTGGTGTCGTCCTGGAACGAGGGGTATCGCGCGCTGGTCGCGGGCACTGCCGTCAACGTGCTGCTGATGGGCGGCGCGATGCTCGGGCTGCCGCTGGTCGCCGGCCTGTGGGTGGGCGCGCGGCGGCAGGTGCTCGACGCGATGCGCGAGCAGTCCGAGCAGTTGCTGCGCGAGCAGGTGCTCCGCGCCGACCAGGCGCGCGACCAGGAGCGGGCGCGCATCGCGCGGGAGATGCACGACGTGGTCGCCCACCGGGTGTCCCTGATGGTGCTGCACGCCGGAGCGCTGGAGGTCAACGCCCCCGACGCCCGTACGGCCGAGGCCGCCGCGCTCATCGGCGGCGTGGGCAGGGAGGCGCTGACGAACCTGCGGGAGGTGCTGGGCGTGCTGCGCTCAGCAGATCCGGGACGCGGCCCGCAGCCCACGCTGGCCGACCTCGACCGCCTGCTCGACCAGTCCCGGGCCCTGGGCATCGTGGTCAACCGCCACGACGAGGGACGCCCCCGCCCGCTGCCGCCCACCGCGGAGCGCACCGCCTACCGGGTGGTCCAGGAGGCGCTGACCAACGTGCACAAACACGCGGGCGACGCCGAGACCGACGTCTACGTCCGGTACCGGCCGGCCGAGCTGGAGGTGCTGGTCCGGAACCGGTCCTGCGCGGTGGCGGAGGGCGACCTGCCCGGCTCGGGCTGGGGCCTGGTGGGGCTGCGCGAACGCGTCGAGCTGGCCGGCGGCAGGCTGGAGGCCGGTCCCCGGGACGAGGGCGGCTTCCAGGTGCTGGCCGGGATCCCCGCCGCATGATCCGCGTCCTGGTCGTCGATGACGAGGCGCTGGTCAGGTCGGGGTTGCGGATGATCCTGGAGGCGGCGGGCGAGATCGTGGTCGTCGGCGAGGCGGCCGACGGCGACGGAGCCGTGACCGCGGTGGCCCGGCTCAGGCCCGAGGTGGTCCTGATGGACGTGCGCATGCCCGGCGCCGACGGCCTGACTGCCGCCGCCCGCGTCCTGGCCGCCCCCGACGCACCCAAGTTGATCATGCTCACCACGTTCGACCTGGACGAGTACGTCCACGAGGCGCTCCGGCTCGGCGCGGTGGGCTTCCTGCTCAAGGACACCCCGCCGCGCGACCTGGCCGCCGCCGTCCGGACGGTCGCGGCGGGCCAGGCCATGTTGTCCCCCACCGTCACCAAGCGGCTGATCGGCTCGTTCGTGGACCGGGCGCCCTCCCGTGCCGAGTCGGCGCGCAGGCGGCTCGCGGCGCTGACGGCCAGGGAGGAGGACGTGATCAGGGCCGTGGCCCGCGGCCTGTCGAACGCCGAGATCGGCCGGGAGCTCAGGCTGACGGAGGCCACGGTGAAGGCGCACGTCAGCCGGGTGCTGAGCAAGCTGGCCCTGGCCAACCGGGTGCAGGCCGCCATCCTCGTGCACGACGCCGACCTGGGCTGACCGTCCCGCACGACGCCGACCCGAGCTGACCGTCGGCGGCGCGCCCCGGCCCCGGCAGTCGGCGGCGAGCCGAGGAGTCAGCGCAGGGGGCGGAAGAAGGTCCTGACGTCCTCGACGAACAGGTCGGGGGCCTCCATGGCGGCGAAGTGGCCGCCGCGGTCGAACTCCGACCAGTGCACGACGTTGTGCTCGCGCTCGGCGATCCGGCGCACCCCGGCGTCCCCGGGGAAGACGGCGACGCCGTGCGGCAGCCCGGAGTACTCGGCCACCGCGCCCCAGCCCTTCTGCCCCTCCTTGTAGAGGCGGGCCGAGGAGGCGGCGGTCCCGGTGAACCAGTAGACGCTCACGTCGGTGAGCAACTGGTCAAGGTCCACCGCGTCCTCGGGCAGCTCGCGGGCGGGGTCGGTCCACTCCTTGAACTTCTCCGCGATCCACGCCAGTTGCCCGGCGGGGGAGTCGTGCAGCCCGAACGCGAGGGTCTGCGGCCGGGTCGCCTGGATGATCGCGTAACCGGCCCGGTCCTGGTCCTGGTACTGGCCCAGGCGGGCGAGCTCGGCGGGGGTGAGCTCGCGCAGCTCGGCCGGGTCGCCGCTGGGAAACCCGAGCGCGCCGTTGACGTGCACGCCGACGACGTTGCCTGGCGCGGCGCGGCCGAGCATCGGCGAGATCACCGAGCCGCTGTCACCGCCCTCCGCGCCGTACCGGGGGTAGCCGAGGCGGTTCATCAGCTCGGCCCACGCCCGCGCGACCCGCTCCAGGTCCCAGCCGGGCTCGGTGGTGGGGCCCGAGAAGCCGAAGCCGGGGATCGAGGGGGCGACGACGTGGAAGGCGTCGGCCGGGTCGCCGCCGTGGGCCGCCGGGTCGGTGAGCGGGCCGATGACGTTCATGAACTCGGCGACCGAGCCCGGCCAGCCGTGCGTGACGATCAGCGGCAGCGCGCCGGGCTCGGGGGAGCGGACGTGCAGGAAGTGCACGTTCTGCCCGTCGATGAGGGTGGTGAACTGCTCGAAGGCGTTCAGCCGCCGCTCGGCGTCCCGCCAGTCGAACGAGGTGCGCCAGTACTCGGCCAGCTCCTTCGCGTAGCCCACCGGGACGCCGTAGGACCAGCCGACGCCGGGCAGCTCGTCCGGCCAGCGCGTCGCCGCCAGCCGGGCGCGCAGGTCGTCCAGCTGGGCCTGCGGGATGTCGATGCGGAACGGGTGGATGCGCGGGTCGTCGTTCATGTTCATGACCATAGGCGGGGGTTAGGACAGTTCCGGTCCTAGGATGGACGGCATGCTGGAGACGTCGGCGCGATTGTTGCGCCTGTTGTCGCTGTTGCAGACCCCCAGGGACTGGTCGGGCGCAGAGCTGGCCGAACGGCTCGGCGTCTCGCCCCGCACGGTCCGCCGCGACGTCGACCGGCTGCGCGAGCTCGGCTACGTCGTCGACGCCACCCCGGGCACGGCCGGATACCGGCTCGGCGCCGGGGCCGGGCTCCCGCCGCTGCTGCTCGACGACGAGGAGGCGGTCGCGGTCGCCATCGGGCTCGGCACGGCGGCGGTCTCCGGCGTGACCGGCATCCAGGAGACCTCGGTCCGGGCCCTGGCCAAGCTCGAACAGGTGCTGCCGGCCCGGCTCCGGCACCGCGTCGGCGACCTGCGTTCGGTCACGGTCCCGCTGGCGGGGGCGGCGGAGGCGGTGGACCCGGCCGCGCTCACGGCGATCGCCGCGGCGGTCCGCCGCCGGGAGAGCCTGCGGTTCGACTACCGCTCCCACGACGGCGTCGGGGATCGCCGTGCCGCGGAGCCGTACCGGCTGGTCAACTCGGGTCGCCGCTGGTACCTGGTGGCCTGGGACACCGGCCGGGCGGACTGGCGCACGTTCCGCGTCGACCGGCTGCGGCTGCACACCCCGAACGGCCCGCGTTTCACGCCCCGCGAGCCGCCCGCCGCCGACCTCGTCCGTTACGTCTCCGAGCGGATCTCCGTAGACCCCTACCGCTACCAGGGGCGGTTCACGGTGCGGGCGCCGGCGGACGTCGTCGCCGCCCGGATGCCGCCGACCATGGCGGTGGTCGAGCCGGCCGGCGACGGCTCCTGCGTCCTGTCCGCCGGGTCGCACTCGCTGGACGAGCTGGCGATGTGGGTCGCGCAGCTCGGCGTGCCGTTCGAGGTGCACGAGCCGCCCGAGCTCGTCCGGCACGTCCGCGCCCTCGCCGCCCGTCTCCTCGAAGCCGTCCCCGATGCCGATCCGGCGTGACGCGGCTACGGCTGCCCGCCGGGCTGGGCGAGCCAGGCCAGGCACCGGCGGGTCAGTTCCGGGTCGCGGGCCGCGTCCAGGTGACCCGTTCCCGGGTGCACGGTCACCCTGATCCGGCCGGCGTGCCGCGGGTAGACGTGCTCGATCGTCTCGCGGAAGCGCAAGGCGCCCTGGGGCGGCACATGGCTGTCGTCGGCGCCGCACTCGAAGGCGATGGCCGGGCCGTGGGCGTAGGCGCCGATGTTGGTGAGCGGGTTCAGGCGGTCGAACCACCACTGGGCATGGCGGCCCGCGTGCCCCTGCGGCAGGAGGCGGCCCGGGTCGTCCAGCGCGCACATGCCCGGACGGGTCCAGTCGGCGGTGGCCGCGACGGCCGCCACCCTGCGTACCCGGTGGTCGAGTCCGGCCAGCGCCACCGCGCAGTCGCCGCCCATCGACACCCCGCCCGCGACCGCGCCGGGTCCCGCGCCGAGCTCCGCGGCCGCCCAGTCCAGGACCCGGACGCACTCCACCGCCGTACGGCCCAGCAGCGGCCACATCTCCTGGCGGAAGTCGCCCAGGACGCGCTCGGTCAGCTGCGCGGCGCTCTCGCCGCCGCGCCGGCCGTGCCGCCACGGGTCTAGGCTCACGGCGATCATGCCTAGTTCGGCCAGCTCGCGCATGGCGGGCAGGCAGGCTTGCGTGCTGCCGCCCAGGTGCGGGAGCCACAACGCCACGTTGGCTCCGCCCGCGCCGGCCGGCGGCTCGATCCATGCCACGGGGACGTCGTCCACCCACCCGTGACGCACGCCCTCGCTCTCCTCAGTGCTCATCACGACCTCCTCCGGCTCGAAAGTGCCAGATTCCCCGTTCGGCGCGACGTAGTCGGGGCCGGGGTGGCGCGGCCGGCGGTCGCCATGCCACACTCACTGTTATAGAACTCTTGTCAGAGTTATAGAACGAGGTGAGCAGGATGCGAGAAGCGACGCCACTGCGCGAGCCCGTCCCGGCGGCCGGGCTGATGGGCGAGCCGGGAGCCCGCGGCCGGTTCGGCGAGTACGGCGGCCGGTACGCGCCGGAGTCCCTGGTGGAGGCGTGCCGCGAGGTGGACGAGGCGTTCCGGCAGGCGTGGGCGGACCCGGGCTTCCGCGGCGAGCTGGCCGAACTGCTCGCGCTGCACGCCGGACGGCCGACCCCGCTGACCCCGGCCCGACGGCTGTCGGGGGAGCTGGGCGTGCGGCTCCTCCTCAAACGCGAGGACCTCACCCACACCGGCTCCCACAAGATCAACAACGTGCTGGGCCAGGCGCTGCTCGCCAGGCGGATGGGACGGCGCCGGCTGATCGCCGAGACGGGCGCGGGCCAGCACGGCGTGGCCACCGCGACCGCCGCCGCGCTGCTCGGGCTGGAGGCCACCGTCTTCATGGGCGAGCGCGACATCGAGCGGCAGGGCCTGAACGTCTTCCGCATGCGCATGCTGGGCGCCGAGGTGGTCCCGGTCACCACGGGCAGCCGCACGCTCAAGGACGCCACCAGCGAGGCCATGCGGCACTGGGTCGGCGTCACCGGCGACACCCACTACTGCGTCGGCTCGGTCATCGGGCCGGACCCCTACCCGTGGATGGTCAGGGAGTTCCAGCGGGTCATCGGCGAGGAGGCGCGCGCCCAGTTCGCGGCCGGCCAGCCGACCGGCGTCCCGGACCACGTCGTCGCCTGCGTCGGCGGCGGCTCCAACGCGGCCGGCACGTTCGCCGGCTTCGCCGGCACCACGGCGCGCCTCGTCGGCGTCGAGGCGGAGGGCGGCGCGGGGGCGGCCCGCGGCAGGCTCGGCGTCCTGCACGGCTGCCGCTCGCTGTTCCTCCAGGACGACGACGGCCAGATCGTCGAGGCCCACTCCGTCGCCGCCGGGCTGGACTACCCGGGCGTCGGCCCCGAGCACGCCCACCTGCGCGAGCTGGGCCGGGCCCGGTACGTCACGGTGACCGACGAGGAGGCCGTCGCCGCGGCGCTGCGGCTGGCGCGCACCGAGGGCATCGTCCCGGCGCTCGAATCGGCGCACGCCCTGGCCTGGGTGATCCGCGCGGCCGGCGGCGAGCTGCCCGCCGGATCGACCGTCCTGATGACGCTGTCGGGCCGGGGCGACAAGGACGTCTCCGCCCTGAAGGAGCTGCTGTGACCGACATCCTGACCCCCGGCGCGGTCGAGCGCCACCTGCGTGCCCGCCGGGACACCGGCCGCGCCCTGCTCATGCCGTACATCACCGGCGGCATCACGCCCGGGTGGACGGCTCACCTGCGGGCGTTCGCCGCGGCCGGCGCGGACGCCGTCGAGATCGGCCTGCCCTTCTCCGACCCCACGCTGGACGGCGTCACCGTCCAGCAGGCGAGCCAGGCGGCGCTGGCCCGGGGGGCGAGCACCCGCCGGATCCTCGCCGACCTCGCCGACGTGCGGGACGTGGGCGTGCCGCTGATCGCCAGCACCTACTACAACCTCGTGCTGCACGACGGGCCCGAGGCGTTCTGCGCGGCGCTCCGGCGGGCCGGCGTCGACGGCCTGATCGTGCCCGACCTGCCGGTGCACGAGGCGGACGAGCTGGCGGACGTGGCCGCCGCCGCCGGGATCGACCTGGTCCTGCTGGCCTCACCGGCGACGCCGGAGCCGAGGCTGGCCGAGATCGCGCGCCGCAGCCGCGGATTCGTCTACGCGGTGTCGCTGATGGGCACCACCGGCGAGCGGACCACCCTGGCCGCCTCGGCGGCGGAGCTCACCGCCCGGCTCAGACGCGGCACCGACCGGCCGATCTTGCTAGGATTTGGCATTTCCACGCCTGACCAGGCGCGGGAGGCCGGCCGGCACGCCGACGGAGTGGTGGTCGGGGCCGCGGTCATGCGGCGGGTGCTCGACGGCGCCGGGCCGGACGACCTGCGGGCCTTCGTCGCGACCCTGCGGAAGGCCCTCGACCAGGAGTGACGCACCACGATGACCCCCGACGCCGGGCACGAGGCGAGATACCGCGCCATCGCCGCCGACCTCGCCGCGAAGATCCGGTCGGGCCATTACGCCCCCGGGGAGGCGCTTCCTCCGCAACGGGAGCTGAGCGCCTCCTACGGGGTCACCCTCATGACGCTGCGCCAGGCGTTGCGTGAGCTCAGCGACGAGCACCTGATCGTGCAGCGGCCCGGCAAGGGCACGTACGTGGCCCCGCCCCACCTGGCCTACCAGCTCGGCTCGCTCCGCAGCCTGGCCGACGACCTGCGGGAACAGGGCCATGACGTGCGGACCGTGGTGGCCGGGCGGGCGATGCGCCGGGCCCCCGACCGGATCGCCGCGGAGCTGCGGCTGCGTCCCGGCGACACGGCCCTGCGGCTGGAGCGGGTGCGGGAGTTCGCCGGGCGGCCGGCCGTCCATCAGGTGTCGTGGGTGCGCAGGCCGGTGGCCGACCAGATCCGCGACCGCGACTTCACCGCCGTCTCCCTCTACGCGGCGCTCGCCGACGCGGGGGTGGCGGTCACCCGCGCCTCGGAGGTGGTCGGGCCCGGCCTGCTCGACGCCGCCGCCGCGCGCCGCCTGCACGAGCCCGAGGGCAGCGCCGTGCTGGTCAGCACCCGGATCACCTACACGCCCGACGGCGTTCCCGTCGTGTCCGACCACGCCACCATCCTGGGCACCATGATGGAGATCCGTACCGAACGGGCGGCCACCGGCCTCTCGCTCGCCTGGCGGGCCACCAGCTAACGCCTCACCGCAGGGCGGCGACGGCCTTGTCGACGTCGTCGTGGAAGGACAGCAGGCGGGTCAGCCCCATGATCTTGAACGGGTGCTCGAGGTCCGGGCTGAGCCCGGCCAGCGTCAGGCCGGCGCCCGCGTCCTGGGCCCGCTGATGGGCGCTGACCAGCACGGAGATGCCGGTGGAGTCGCAGAACCGCAGCCCCGACATCTCGATCACCAGGCCGTCGCCCGGCGCGAGGCCGAGCTCGTCCAGGGCCTCGTGCAGGCGGGGGGAGGTGTGGTGGTCGAGGTCGCCGGCCACCGTGAGGATGCGGACGCGTCCCGAGTGGGGCCGAGAGGTGATGGTCAGACCGTGGTCGTGCTGCACTGGGGCTCCTCAGAACAGACGCCCGTCGAGCGGGCGGGGACGGACAGGGCGAGCACCGCGGTGTCGTCCGACACGCCGTCGCCGAGGGTCGTGATCAGTTCGTGCACCGTGGCCAGCAGGCCGTCGGCGCTGGTGGGGGCGGCGGCGGCCAGGTGGGCGGCCAGGCCCTCCTCGTCCAGCCTGGCCCCGGTGCCGGTGCGCGCCTCGGTCAGGCCGTCGGTGTAGAGCAGGAGGGCGTCGCCGGGCCCCAGGCGGGTGCTCACCTGGGCGAAGTACGGGTCGCGCAGGATGCCGATGAGCTGCCCGCCCTCGGGATGGACGGCCTCGACCGCGCCTGCCGCGCGCACCACCAGCGAGGGCGGATGCCCGCCGCCCGCCAGCGTGACCTCGAAGCCGCCCGCCACCGGGTCGAGCACGCCGAAGACCGCCGTGCAGTACGGCGGCGGCATGACCTGACCGGCGTGCTCCTGCTGCAGCACCGCGTCCAGGTTGGCCAGCACCGCGCACGGGTCGGGGTCGTAGACGGCGGCGGCGCGCAGGGTGTAGCGGACGAGCGAGGTCAGCACGGCCGCGTCGGCGCCCTTGCCGCAGACGTCCCCGAGGAAGAACGCCCAGCGGTTGCCGTCGAGCGGGAACAGGTCGTAGAAGTCGCCGCCGACCTCGTCCACCGAGACGGGGTGGTAGGCGGCGGCCGCGCGCAGGCCCGGCACCTCCGGCAGGGTGTGCGGGACGAGCGTCTGCTGCAGGGTGCGCGCCAGGCGCTCGGCGTCGGCGCGCAACGCGCGCTCGGTGGCCAGGGTGCGCGAGGCGGCCAGGCGCAGCGCCAGCTCGTCCATGACCAGGGCGGCCAGGTCGCGCAGGGCGCTGACGTCCTCGTCCGCGGCCTGCCGGGGACGGACGTCCATGACGTTGACGCTGCCCACGCAGCGGCCGTCGGGGACGGTGATCGGGGCCGCCGCGAAGAAGCGCACGCCCGTCCCGCCGGACGGATCGGCGGCCGTCGCCGGGTCGGCCGTGACGTCCGGGATCACGCACACCTCGCCCCTCGCGAGCACGGCGGCGTACAGGCTCTCCTCGCAGCCGCCGGGGAACGGGCCGGCCGGCGTGCCGTGGGCGGCCACCCGGCGCACCCCCTCGTCACCGGCGAACGCCACGGTCGCCATGGGGGCCTGGAACATGCGAGCCGCCAGCGAGGCCACCCGGTCCAGCGTCGCCTGGCCCGGCACGGCGGGGAGCTCGTGCCCCTGGAGGGCCGCCGCGCGGTGCGTGTCTTCGGCGGTGCTGACGTCCGGCTCCTTCCGCTCAGCTCCGCCGGCACGGGCGCCGAGCAGGGGCGGAGGCCCGACCCCCGGAGTGATTTGCCCTATTCTACCTACGGTCGAGGTGATACCTGACCTGCTGGTCCACGGCCGCGGCGGCATCACCGGCGCGACGCGGGGTAGGCGCGCCCGCAGCGAACGAGGGGGAGCCGGATGACACACGACGACCACGGTGAGCGGCGGCCAGCGGCGGCGGCCGGTGCCGGGATCTTCACCGTGGACGACGAGGTCGGCCGCGACCTGGCCGAGGTCGACTGGGAGGCGACCCCGCTCGGCGGTCCGGAGCGCTGGCCGCAGAGCCTCCAGACGGCGGTCAGCATCCTGCTGTCGTCCCGGTTCTCCATGTGGATGGCCTGGGGACCGGAGCTGACGTTCTTCTGCAACGCCGCCTACCGCCGCGACACGCTGGGCCAGAAGTACCCGTGGGCGCTGGGCCGGCCGGCCCGCGAGGTGTGGGCGGAGATCTGGGACGACATCGGCCCGCGGATCGACGCCGTCCTGACCACCGGGAAGGCGACCTGGGACGAGGCGCTGCTGCTGTTCCTGGAGCGGGCCGGCTACCCGGAGGAGACGTACCACACCTTCTCCTACAGCCCGCTGCGCGACGACCACGGCTCGGTGGTCGGCATGCTCTGCGTGGTCAGCGAGGAGACCGAGCGGGTCATCGGCGAACGCCGCATGGCCACCCTGCGCGATCTCGGCTCCGACCCCAGCGTGGTCCGCACCGAGCAGGAGATGCTCGCCTTCGCCTGCCGCCAGCTCGGCCGCAACCTCCAGGACCTGCCCTTCACCCTGACGTACCTGTTCGACGGCGACGGCCGGGCGCGGCTGGCCGGCTCGACCGGGCTGCCCGCCGGGCATCCGGCCGCCCCGGCCGTCGTCCCGCCCGGCGACCCGGACGCGGTGTGGCCGGTCCAGGCCCCGGCCCGCGGCGAGCCGGCGCTCGTGGCGCTCGACGCGGCCCCGTACGCCGGGCTGCCGCCGGGGGACTGGCCAGAGCCGCCCACGCACGCGCTGGTGATGCCGCTGCTGCAGCAGGGAGGCAGGCCGTACGGGTTCCTGGTGGCCGCGCTCAACCGCTACCGCGCCCTGGACGACGGGTACCGCGGGTTCGTCGAGCTGGCCGCGGGGCACGTCGCCACCGGCATCTCCTCGGCCCGCAGCTACCAGGCCCAGCAGCGGCGGGCCGAGGAACTGGCCGAGCTCGACCGGGCGAAGACCGTCTTCTTCTCCAACATCAGCCACGAGTTCCGCACGCCGCTCACCCTGATCATGGGCCCGGTGCAGGAGCTGCGGAACACGCTGGCCGGCGCCGCCCCCGAGGTGCGCCAGGACCTGGAGGTGGTCCACCGCAACGCCCTGCGCCTGGGCAGGCTCGTCAACACGCTGCTCGACTTCTCCCGGATCGAGGCCGGCCGCATGCAGGCCCGCTACGAGCCGGTCGACCTGGCGGCGGTGACCGCCGACCTGGCCAGCGTCTTCCGTTCGGCGGTCGACAAGGCCGGCCTGTCCTTCGAGGTGGACTGCCCGCCGCTGGACGAACCGGTCTACATCGACCGGACCATGTGGGAGAAGGTCGTGCTCAACCTGCTGAGCAACGCGCTGAAGTTCACCTTCGACGGCTCGATCGCCGTCCAGGTGGGCATGCGGGACGGGCAGGCCGTGGTGACCGTCTCCGACACGGGCATCGGCGTCCCGGCCGAGGAGCTGCCGCGCCTGTTCGAACGGTTCCACCGGATCGAGAGCGCCCGCTCGCGCTCCAACGAGGGCAGCGGCATCGGGCTGGCTCTCGTCCAGGAGCTCGTCGGCCTGCACGGCGGCACGATCACCGCCGAGAGCGCCGAGGACAAGGGCACGACCTTCACCATCCGGCTGCCCTTCGGCGCCGACCACCTCCCGGCCGGGAGCCTGGCGCCGGCCCGCCCGGCGGAGCCGGTCTCGTCCGGCGCCGAGCCGTTCGTGCAGGAGGCGCTGCGCTGGCTGCCCGAGGACGACGTCACCGGCGCGGGGACGTCCTCGGACGTCTCGGCGGACGGCGGCGGCTCCCAGGGGCCGAGCGCCGGCCCGCCGGCCCGGGTGCTGATCGCCGACGACAACCGGGACATGCGCGAGTACCTCGTCCGGCTGCTCAAGGGCGCCGGCTACCACGTCACCGCCGTCGGCGACGGTCTGCAGGCGCTCGACGCCGTGCACGCCGAGGAGCCCGACCTCGTGGTCAGCGACGTGATGATGCCGCGCCTGGACGGCCTGGCCCTGGTCGCGGCCCTGCGGGCCGATCCGCGTACCGCCGGGGTGCCGGTGCTGCTGCTGTCGGCGCGCGCGGGGCAGGAGGCCTCGATCGAGGGCCTGGCGGCGGGCGCCGACGACTACCTGGTCAAGCCGTTCTCCGCGGCCGAGCTGCTGGCGCGGGCGCGGGCCAACGTGGAGCTGGCGCGGCTGCGCAACCATCACACCCGCTGGCGCAACGCCATGATCGACTCCTTGCAGGAGGCGTTCTTCGTGACCGACGAGGACGGCGCGGTGATCGAGATCAACTCGGCGTTCACCGACATCCTCGGCTACGGCCCCGACGGCCTGCCCTACCGGCCCCGGCACCCCTGGTGGCCGGACGAGCAGCGCGACCCGCAGGCCCACGGCCTGGTCGCCGAGGCATTCGGCCGGCTCGTCGGCGAGGGCAGGGGCAACGCGGTCATCCCCGTCACCCACCGCGACGGGCACCAGGTGTGGGTCGCGGTCACGTTCAACTCGGTCACCGACCCCGACACCCGGCGGCGCCGCGTCGTGGGCACCCTGCGGGACGTGACCGCCGAGCACTACCTCGTGCAGCGCGAGAGCGCGCTCGCCGCGCTGGGCCTGCGCGTCTCGCAGGCGGGCAACATGAACGACGCCCTGGCCGGCGGGCTGGACGCGCTGCAGGAGGTCTGGCACGCCCGGCAGGTCGCGGCCGTCGTCTGGGACGAGGACGGCTCCCGCGGCCTGGTCGCCGCGCCGTCCGGCCCGGCCTGGCAGGACCTGCCGGAACAGGTGCGGGCCAAGCTGGCGGGCCTGCGCGAGCAGCCGCCCCTGCGGGCCGTCGCCTCCGAGACGGACGGGGCCGGCATCACCCTGGAGCACCCCGAGGGCCTGCTCGCCGTCTGGATCGACCTGGGCCAGAACCGGCCGTTCACCCACGAGGACCAGACCCTGCTGGCGCTGCTGGCCGGCCACCTGGGCCAGGCGCTGCACCGGGTGCACCAGCTCGACCAGCAGCGCGAGGCGGCCGTGGCGCTCCAGCGCGCCATCCTCGGCCCGTCCCGGCTGCCCAGCGGCTTCGCCGTGCGCTACGAGCCCGCCACCAGCCCGCTGGAGGTCGGCGGCGACTGGTACGACATCGTGCCGCTGTCCGGCGAGCGCATCGGGATCGTCGTCGGCGACTGCGTGGGGCGCGGGCTGGAGGCCGCGGCCGTCATGGGACAGCTGCGCAGCGCCTGCCGGGCCCTGCTGCTCCAGGACGCCGGGCCCGCCCAGGTGTTCACCGCCCTCGACCGGTTCGCCGCCCTCATCCCGGGCGCCAAGTGCACCACCGCCTTCTGCGGCGTCCTGGACACCGCCACCGGCGACCTCGTCTACTCCAGCGCCGGCCATCCCCCCGGCATCCTGGCCCACGCGGACGGCAGCACCGAGCTGCTGGAGGGCGGCCGCTCGACCCCGCTGGCCGTACGGTCGGCCCGCGGGCGCACCGAGGCCAGGTGCACCATGCCGCCCCGGTCCACCCTGCTGCTCTACACCGACGGCCTGGTCGAGCGGCGGCGGCGTCCGCTGACCGCGGGCATCGGCGAGGCCAGCACCGCCGTCCAGGTCGGGCGGTCCACCCCGATCGAGGAGCTGGCCAGCGACGTCATGTCCTCCCTCGCCCCGGACGGCGGCTTCAACGACGACGTCGCGCTGCTGCTCTACCGCCAGCCCGCCCCGCTGGAGGTGGACTTCCCGGCCGAGTCGAGCCAGCTCGCCCCCGTGCGCTCGGCCCTGCGGGAGTGGCTGGCCCGCTGCCAGCTCACCCCTTCGCTGGTGCAGAACGTGCTCGTGGCGGCGGGGGAGGCGTGCGCCAACGCGATCGAGCACGGCCACCGCAACGCCCCCGGCCGGACGATCCGCCTGCGGGCCGTCGCCACCCCCGGCGACCTGCGGCTCACCGTCGCCGACACCGGCCGCTGGAAGCCTCCGGAGCCGGAGGCGAACCCGCACCGGGGCCGGGGCGTGGCGCTCATGCGAGCCCTGATGAACGAGGTCACCATCGAACCCGGCGCGGCCGGTACCACCGTCGACATGCAAGCGAGGATCAGCTCATGACCACCCCTCTGACCCTTGCGGCCTCGACGCGGCCGGACGGCACCCAGGTCCTGGCCGCCGCCGGCGAGATCGACATGAGCAACGCCGGGGCCCTGGAGGAGGCGCTGGCCCGAACCGGCGACAGCATGGTGCTCGTCGACCTGAGCGAGGTGGAGTACCTGGACAGCGCGGGCCTGACCGTGCTGTTCACGCACGCGTCGCGGATCCGGCTCGTCGCCAACCCGGTGCTCGAACCCGTCCTGACGATCGCCGGCTTCGCCGACGTCGCCGCCATCCAGGAGATCACGTACGTCGACCCGTCCCAGGACGGCCACAGCGCCTGAACGCCGCCGGCCGCGCTTCCTGGACACGCCCTGGCCCGAGGCGGGGATCACGCGTCCCGCTCGTCCCGCCAGCCGCCGGGTTCGGGATGGTAGCCGTAGGCGGCGGCCCGCACCGTGTCCTCGTCCTCCAGCCCGGAGCCGATCGTGCCGCCGACGGTGGCCAGTGAGCTGATGATCCAGGCCAGCTTCAGATAGTCGGTGAGGTCGACCGGCCGCTGCAGGTTCTCTGCCAGCACGGAGGTGTCGATCAGCAGCGCCGCGACGAGTGTCGTTCCGGCGAACAGCACCAGATAGGACACCGCGGCGGCCAGGGTGAGGGTGAGGACCGTGCCCAGGTTGAACAGCCGGGCCAGCTCGGCCGGTGTCTCCCGGTCCGATTTCTCCCACAGGTCGTGCGCGATGATCAGCCAGCTCACCAGCGCGGTCAGCCCGAGAAACATGATCACGGTGAGGCGGAGTCCGCCGAGCGCGTCACCCATCTCCCAGATGGTGTTGGTGGTGAGCGCGAACGCGGCCGTGGCGAAGGCGCCGACCAGGAGTTTGGACAGGCCCAAAAGGGCGCGCCCCGGGCGGTTGGCCCGGATCATTCCGGTCAGCAGCCGCACCCGGCCGGCCAGCCGCGAGGCGAGGTAGCCCAGCTCCCCGGCTTCGGCCTCGCCGACCACCCGGTGAATGGCGGCGACCTGGGCGGCCAGTTCGGCCGGTGCCCGGTCGGCCGGCGGCACCCGCTCCTCGGAGGCGTCAGTGAGCAGCCGGCGCACGAGGCCCGGGATGGCGGCGCGGAGCGCTCGCAGCTGGCACAGCCCCAGCGCGGGCAGGGACACCGCCGCGACGCGGCGCCGGGCGGACGTCTGCGCGACCAGCGGCACCCGCTCGGTGTGCAGCGGCAGGTCGGTCAGGCAGATCGCGACGTCCCACCGGGCGTCGGCGCGCCGGCGGGCGAGATCGTCGAGCAGCGCCTCCACCCCGCCGTCGCGGCGCGGCGCCACGTCACCCCAGCCTGCCCGGACGGTCCACCGCACGTGCGGGTCCACCTGCTCGGCGAGCCGGTCGGCCAGCTCGGCGGCGAGCCGCGCGACCACCTGCGCCGGATAGTCCGGCGGGGTCGCCACGAGCCCGACGACGATCTCCGGCCGATGCCGCTCACTGATGGCCATGAGCGCTCCTCGCCGGTAGCCGGGTGGATCCCGGGACCGAATACCCACAGTCGCGCGGCACATGCATCGTGTATCGGGTGATGCCTCGGCCTCGTCGCCGGCGAACGTGCGTCCGTCGCTGTCCGCGCCGGCGCTGCTTCCGGCGATCTCGGCGATCTCGGCGATCTCGACGTCGGTGGCGTTCGGGCTCGACGTGCCGGCACGACATGGCGACGTCCGGCCCGTCGTGGACGGCCATCCAGACGACCTCCACCTTCAATGCCTGAATCCGCTGGTGTCAGCCGTTTTGTCGGGGGCAAGGGACGCGGGGGCGTCAGCAGACCGGGGGCCGCCTGCGGCGTACGCATAAACCACTGCAACCTGCGTTAGGACACATGATGACCGACAAATTCGCCCGTGCGCTCGGGTGGGCCAGCCTCGCGCTGGGCGCGGCGCAACTGGGGGCACCACGGGCCGTGACCCGCCTGTGCGGCGTCGACGACGCGCCCGGGGCCGCGGCCGTCGCCAGGCTCGTCGGCGGGCGCGAGCTCCTGCACGCCGCGCTGCTGCTCGGCGCCAAGAACCCCGCCCAGTGGGTGTGGACCAGGGTCGCGGGCGACACGATGGACCTCGGCGTCCTGGGCCGGGCCGCCGCCGGCCGCACCGGCGCCCGCCGCACCCGCGCGCTGGCCGCGCTCGGCGCCGTCGCCGGCCTCACCGCCCTGGACGCCGCCTGCGCCCGGCGCGGCACCGCCAGGGCCAAGGGCCCGCTCCAGGTGCGCGCCTCCATCACCATCAACAAGCCCCGCGACGACGTCTACCGCTTCTGGCGCGACCTGGAGAACCTGCCCACGTTCATGGGCCACCTGGACTCGGTGCGCACCATGAACCAGCGCCACTCCCGCTGGAAGGCCAAGGGCCCGATCGTCGCCCTGGAGTGGGAGGCCGAGATCATCGACGAGCGGTTCGGCGACCTGATCGCCTGGCGGTCGGTTCCCGGCACCGGCATCGCCACCGCCGGCCTGGTCAGCTTCACCGACGGCCCCGGCGGGCACGGCACGGTCGTGGACGTCTCCCTGGAGTACGGCGCGCCCGGCCGCAAGCTCGCCGCCGCCGTCGCCCGCATGTTCGGCGAACACCCCGAGCAGCAGCTCCGCGACGACCTGCGCCGCTTCAAACAGGTCATGGAGACCGGCGAGGTGGTCCGCTCCGAGGGCAGTCCCGAGGGCCACCGCGCCCGGCGCCAGCTCCACCAGCGCCCCGCACAACCGATCGGAGGACGGGCATGAAGGCCAACGTGTGGGCGGGCCGCAACCGCCTGGAGATCCAAGACGTCCCGGACCCGCAGATCCTCAACGCGCGTGACGCGATCGTCCGCGTCACCTCGACCGCGATCTGCGGCTCCGACCTGCACCTCGTGGACGGCTACATCCCGACCGTCAAGAAGGGCGACATCCTCGGTCACGAGTTCATGGGCGAGGTCGTCGAGGTCGGCCCCGGCGTGCGCAACCTGCACGTCGGGGACCGCGTCGTGGTGCCGTTCCCCATCGCGTGCGGGGCCTGCTTCGCCTGCGAGGCCGAGCTGTACTCGCTGTGCGAGAACTCCAACCCCAACGCGGGCATGGCCGAGAAGCTGATGGGCCACGCGCCCGCCGGGATCTTCGGGTACTCCCACATGCTGGGCGGCTTCGCCGGCGGGCAGGCCGAGTACGTGCGCGTCCCGTTCGCCGACGTCGGCCCCATCAAGATCGAGGACGACCTGACCGACGAGCAGGTGCTGTTCCTGTCGGACATCTTTCCGACGGGCTTCATGGGTGCGGAGATGTGCGACATCAAGCCGGGCCAGACCATCGCGATCTGGGGCGCGGGGCCGGTCGGGCAGTTCGCCGCGGCCAGCGCGTTCCTGCTCGGCGCCGAGCGGGTCATCGTCATCGACCGGTTCCCGTACCGGCTGCGGCGGGTCCAGCGCACCGGCGCCGAGGTGCTCAACTACGAGGAGGTGAACGTGCTGGACGCACTGCGCGACATGACCGGCGGGCGCGGCCCCGACGCCTGCATCGACGCCGTCGGCATGGAGGCCCACCACCCGACCCCCGCCATGTACGCCTACGACCGCACCAAGCAGGCCGCCCGGATGGAGACCGAGCGGCCGTACGCGCTGCGCGAGGCCATCATGGCCTGCCGCAACGGCGGCGTCGTCTCCGTCATCGGCGTCTACGGCGGATTCGTCGACAAGTTCCCGATGGGCGCCGTCATGAACCGGTCGCTGACCATCCGCACCGGACAGTGCCACGTGCAGCGCTACACCGAGCCGCTGCTGCAGCGGATCCGCGCGGGCGAGATCGACCCGAGCTTCGTCGTCTCGCACCGCATGCCGCTCAGCGAGGCGCCGCGCGGGTTCGAGCTGTTCAAGCACAAGCAGGACGAGTGCAACAAGGTCGTCCTCACTCCGTAAGGCTGCCTTCGTGGCCCAGAGCCGGTTCCGCCCGATTTCCGCGGTGGCCCGCCGCTCCGCCAAGGCGGCGGAGCGGCGCAGGAACCGTCCGGATCGGCGCGGGCGAAGGGCTGTGGGATCGGGGCGTTCAGGCGGGGTAGGCGTGCGTCTCGGTGGCCTTGACGGAGGCCCAGATCCGCTGGCCGGGGGTCAGGTCGAGGTCGGCGACGGCGGCCGGGGTGATGTCGGCGAAGGCCGTCAGGGGGCCGTCGAGGTGCACGCGCACGTTGTCGCCGTGCCGTTCGATGCCCTCGATCCGGGCTTGCCACAGGTTGCGCGGGCTGCCGTCGGGGCGGCTGCGGTACAACGCCACGGCCGCGGGCGGGAAGGCCACGAACGCCGGCCCGTCGAGCTCTTCGGACGTGTGCAGCAGCACCTCGCCGACCTTGACCCGCACGCCCTCGGCCACGCCGCGATAGAGGTTGAGCCCGACCAGGCGGGCCACGTAGTCGGTGCGCGGATGGCGGGCGACCTCGGCCGGTGGGCCCTCCTGCACGACCGTGCCGTGCTCGATGACGATCAGCCGGTCGGCCAGCACCATCGCATCGAGCGGGTCGTGGGTGACCAGCACGGTCGCGCCCTCGAAGTCGGCCAGGTGGCGACGCAGCTGGGAGCGGATCTCCAGCCGGGTGTGGGCGTCGAGCGCGGCCAGCGGCTCGTCCAGCAGCAGCAGCTCGGGCCGTACGGCCAGCGCGCGGGCGAGGGCGACCCGCTGCGCCTGCCCGCCGGACAGCCGCCGCGGCCTGGCGGCGGCGTGGGCGGCGAGGCCGACCCGCTCCAGCAGCGCGGCGGCCGTCCGGCGGGCCTCGGCCTTGGGCACGCCCTGGCAGCGCGGCCCGAAGGCGACGTTGTCCAGCGCCGACAGGTGCGGGAAGAGCAGGTAATCCTGGAAGACCATGCCGATCGGGCGGCCCTCGGCGGGCAGCGTGTGCAGCGGCGCGCCACGCAGGCTGATGTGCCCAGCGGTCATCGGGGTGAGCCCGGCCAGGGCGCGCAGGGCGGTGGTCTTGCCGGCGCCGTTGGGGCCGAGCAGCGCCACCACCTCGCCGGCGGCGACCCGCAGCGAGACGTCGAGGGTGAAGGCCGGCCGGGTGACCACCAGACGGGCGTCGAGGGTCACGGCGCGCTCACCCACCGGTCGCGCAGGCTGGCCAGGATGACCACCGAGACGGCCAGCAGCACCAGACTGAGCACGATCGCCGCCTCCGGCTCGGTCTCCAGCGCCAGGTAGACCGCCAGCGGCATCGTGCGGGTGGTGCCGGGGAAGTTGCCGGCGAACGTGATCGTCGCCCCGAACTCGCCCAGCGCCCGTGCCCAGCACAACACGGCCCCGGCCACCACGCCCGGCATCACCATGGGCAGCGTCACCCGGCGGAACACCGTCCAGCGGGAGGCGCCGAGCGTCGCGGCGGCCTCCTCGAAGCGCTGGTCGGCGCCGCGCAGCGCGCCCTCCACGCTGATCACCAGGAAGGGCATCGCGACGAACGCCTCGGCGACGATCACACCGGCCGTGGTGAACGGCAGCGTGACGCCGAAGGCGGACTCCAGCCACTGCCCGGCCAGGCCGCGCCGCCCCAGCACCAGCAGCAGCGCCACGCCGCCGACCACCGGCGGCAGCACCAGCGGCACGGTGACCAGCGCGCGCACCAGCCGCCGCCCCGGGAACGACACCCGCGCCAGCAACCAGGCCAGCGGCACGCCGAGCAGCAGGCAGAAGGCCGTGGCGACGGTGGCGCACAGCAGCGACAATCGCAGCGCCTCCAGCACGTGCGGCTCGGCCAGCCGCTGGAGCAGCGTGGACCAGGGGGCCCGGATCAGCAGCCCGGCCAGCGGCAGCACCAGGAACGCCAGCCCCGCCAGCGCGGGCACGACCAGCATCCACGGCGCCCGCCCCGAGATCTCACGGCCCGACATCTCACGGCCTGCTACCTCACGGCCCGAGACCTCGGGGCCCGCGGCCGGACGCCCGGCGGGCGGGTCCGCCGGGCCCGGACGCCGGGAGCGTGCGCTCACGCGGCCTCGAAACCGGCCTTGGCCAGGACGTCCTTGCCCTGCTGGGACAGCACCAGGTCGACGAACTGCTTGGCCAGGTCGCCGGCCGGGGCCTTGGTCAGGGCCGCGATCGGGTAGTCGTTGATCGCCTGGGCGGCCTCGGGGAAGTCGATGCCGGTCACCTTGCCACCGGAGGCGATCACGTCGGTGCGGTAGACCAGCGCGGCGTCCACCTCGCCCAGCTGCACCTTGGTGAGGGTGGCCTTGACGTCCTGTTCCAGGGTCACCGGCGTGACCTTGAGACCGGCCGCGCCGAGCGCCTTGACCGCGGCGGCCCCGCACGGCACCTGCTCGGCGCAGAGCGCCACCTTCACCGCGGGGTCGGCCAGGTCCTTCAGCTCGTCGACCTTGGCCGGGTTGGCGGCGGGCACGGCGATCTGCAGCTTGTTGCGGACGAACGTGGCCGGGGCGCCCGCGAGGGAGGCGTCGGTGACCGTCTTCATGGTGGCCGGGCTGGCGGCGGCGAACACGTCGGCGGGGGCGCCCTGGACGATCTGCTGGGCCAGGGTGGCGCTGGAGCCGAAGTTGAACCTCACCGTCGTTCCCGGATGGGCGCTCTCGAAGCTCTTGCCGAGCTCGGTGAACGTGCCGGTCAGCGAGGCCGCCGCGAACACCGTCACCTCCCCGGCGCCCCTGCCGGCGGACGAGGCGGGAGCGGACGAGGCGGACGTGGCCGGCGCGCCCGAGCCGCAGCCGGCCAGGCCGGCCAGCGCGAACGCGACGGGCAGGGCGATCGACCATCGGGAAAGACGCCTGAACACCAAGGGGGTCTCCTCACACCTGACTGGCCACGCGCTCGTGACCGGGGATCTCCACGACGACGTTGGTGGACTTGATCACGGCGACCGCCACCACCCCCACCTGCAGGCCCAGCTCGTCGGCCGCCTGCCGGCTCATCAGCGACACCACGCGGAACGGCCCGGCGGCGATCTCCACCTGGGCCATCACCGCGTCGCGGATCACCTCGGTCACGATGCCGCGGAAGCGGTTGCGCGCCGAGGAGCGGCCGCCCTCGCCGTCGGACTCGATCTGCGAACGGGCGAAGGCCGCCAGGTCGGCGCCGTCGACCCGCCGGTGGCCGTGCTCGTCGCGCTCGGCCGCCAGCCGGCCCGCGTCGACCCACCGCCGGACGGTGTCGGAGCTGACCCCGAGCAGCGCCGCGGCCTCGCTGATCCGGAACGTCGTCACAAGCCCACACCCTACCTTCCGCATAATCCACCCTGAAGCCCCATTTGGCTACGCAACAGCGGCACGATCGCCGGGCACGCCATCGCATTCACGAGAGCACGTCCGGCGACCGCGCCCGGTCACCGCCGCCGGACCATCTTCCCGCCCCCGATCAGCGCCGCGTGACGCTCGCCGGCGACCTGTGGACAACGGCCGCCACGGCAAGTGCCACGACCACCAGCAGGGCGCTGACCCACAGCGCCGACCGGTAGCCGAGCCCGGCGGCGATGGCCGCGCCGCCGAGCGCCGGGCCCGCGGTGGCCCCCACGTTGAGCGCCGCCGTGGCGAAGGAGCCGCCGAGCGAGGGCGCCGCGGCGGCGGCGTACAGGACGCGGGCGATCAGGGTCGAGCCGACCGCGAAGGACAGCGCGCCCTGGACGAAGACCAGCACGAACGCCGCGGCCGGAACGCCCGCCGCGACCGCGAACAGCGCCCACCCGGCCGGCAAGGCGAGCCCGCCCACGACCAGCACCAGCGCCGGCCGCGCGTCCGACAGCCGGCCCGCGGCGGTCACCCCGACGAACGACCCCAGGCCGAACAGCGCGAGCAGCACCGGCACCCACCCCTCGGAGACGCCGCTCACCTCGGTGAGCAGCGGCGACAGGTAGGTGAAGGTGCCGAAGGTGGCGGCGTTGACCAGCGCGCCCAGCGCCAGCGCGACCAGCAGGCGCGGCTCGCGCAACGCCCGCAGCTCGTGCCGGGCGCGCGGAGGGGCGCTCTCCTGCCCGCCGGCCGGCACCGACCGCACGACCGCGACGACAGCCGGCAGCGACACCAGCGCCACCGCCCAGAACGCCGACCGCCAGCCGAACGCCTGGCCGAGCACGGCGCCCGCGGGCACCCCGGCGACGCACGCCAGCGTGATCCCGCCGAGCAGGACGGACGTGGCGCGGCCCTTGGCGTCGGGGGCGGCCATGCCGGCCGCCGTCGCCAGGCCCACGGCGAGGAAACCGGCGTTGGCCAGCGCCCCGAGGACGCGGGTGGCCAGCAGCACGGCGAAGTCGGTGGTGAGCGCGCCCGCCACGTGCACGAGCACGAAGGCGACGAGGAAGACGAGCAGCGCCTGCCGGCGTGGCCAGCGCAGGCTGAGCAGCGCCATGAGCGGCGCCCCGACGACCATGCCCGCGGCGAACGCGGACGTCAGCGCGCCCGCGGCCGGGACGGACACGCCCAGGTCGGCGGCGATGGCCGGAACCAGCCCGGACAGCATGAACTCCGACGTTCCCTGGGCGAACACGGCCAGCCCGAGAACGTAGATGGCGAAAGGCACGAGCGGTACTCCAAAAGCAGCACGAAGGAACGCGGCGCGCCGGCGGCACAGCGGGGCGCGGGCGCTACCGCGAGGAGGGAAGGCCCGGGTTCGACGCCACGACGGTGGCGGAACAGCCGGGAGAAACCGGTCCGTACGAAGGTGATCGGATGCCGGAAGGGCGCGCGGTCTCAGGGACGGCGCGGCCGCAGGACATCACGAGAAGCCACCGACGATCGGTGGCTAGCGTCTTGACGCTTCGGGACCGGACACGCGCCACACCCTAGCCGGAGATCATGGAAGCCGTCCACCGGGTTCCCGCGCGGCCGGTCACGCGGTCTCGGCGCTGAGTGCCTCGGCCACGGGCCGGCGGGCGGCCAGCCGGGCGGGCAGGGCGACGAACGCCGCGGTCGCCAGGAGGGTGGCCGGCACGGCGGCGGCGAGCCATGAGAAGGGGGCCTGCACCGAGTTCCCGGCCGCGAAGAGCGAGAGCAGGCCGAGACCCAGGGGGACGCCGACGACGGCGCCGGGCAGGCTGGGCAGCAGCTGGGCGCTGGACAGGCCCGCGGCGACCTGCCCGGGGGTGGCGCCGAGCGTGCGGGCGACGGCCATGGTGGCGCGCGCCTCCATAGCGGTGGTCCAGGTGAGCGTGACGGTGTTCACGACGGCCAGGACGATCAGCAGGGCGGTGACGGCGAGCATCAGCCGGCGGTCCTGCTCGCCGCGCAGGTTGGGCAGCACGGAGGAGCCGTCCAGGCCGTAGCCCCGCTCGGGCTGGACGTGGAGGGTCAGCAGGGCGACCATCGCGATCACCGTGGTGGCGGTGGAGCACGCCTGGAGCACCGCCCGGCCGGGACGGCGGGCGGTCAGCCGCAGCCCGAGCAGGAGCGGCGTGGGCAGCAGCGCCGACAGGGCCGTGATCAGGGGCCGGTGACGGGGCGGGCGCGCGGTCGCGGACAGCGCCGTGACGGTGGCCGTCCGCATGGCGCGCAGCGTGGGACGCAGCGTGGACAGCACCGCGACCGCCACGGCCAGGACGGTCGCGGCGACCACGACGGAGCCCCCCAGCTCGGCCGCGTCGCCGATCCGGCTGGCCGTGGGGCCGGCCAGGGCGGGCGCGGCCAGGCGGGCGATCGTCAGCCCCAGCGCGTCGCCGGCCAGCGCGAGCGCCAGGTACTCGGTGAGCAGGACGGTGGCGATCAGGCCAGGGGTGGCGCCGACGGCCTTGAGCAGCCCGGCCCGGCGCGTCTGAGCGGCGGCGCGCCCGGCGGCCAGCGCCGCGACCCCGGTGACGGCCAGGAAGCTGAGCAGCCAGCTCCCGACCACCAGGATCGGCTGGCTGTCCTTGAGGATGACGGTGTCCTGCTCGGCCGTGAACTGCCAGGAGTGGAAGTTGACCCGCAGCTCCGGGTCGCGGTGCGCGTCGCGGAACGCCTCGGTGGCGGCGGGGTCGCGCAGCCTGAGGTCGATGGCCGTGGTGACCGGCAGGCGCCGGGCGGAGGCCAGCGTCCGGGCGTCCGAGCTGGTCAGCCAGGCCAGGCCGGCGTAGTCGCTGGGGCCGCCGCCCGGCCCGATCTGCGCCGCCCAGGGGTAGACGGAGGTGGCCGCGGTGACGGCGATCCCGACGACGGGGTACGGCCGGCCGGCGATGGTGACCCGGTCGCCGACGCCGACGTCCAGGGCGGTGGCGAAGCCGCGTTCGAGGACGGCGCCGCCGGGGCGCACCCACCGGCCCGAGGTCACCAGCGGCCGGTTGACCGGGCCGGGCCGCTCGGCGAAGCCGTGCACCACCACCTGGGACGACGTCGAGCCGCGCGCGGTGAGGTCGGCGTAGACGATGCGGTAGGGGCCGTGGTGGGCGGCCACCTCGGGGGCGTCGGCCAGCGAGGCCAGGGCGGAGGTCGCCGCCCGGCCCGAGCCGCCGGACAGTGCCACCACGTCCGGTCCGGCGGTGGCCGCGCGGGTCTGCTCGTACAGGGAGCGGCTGGCGTCGCCCAGGGACAGGCCCAGGGCCATCGTCGCAGTGGCCACGGTCACCGCGAGCAGCAGCATCGCGGCCTGGACGCGGTGCCGCCGCACGTCGGCCAGCACCAGCCGGGTGACGAGCACGACGGTGCCCATGGCGTTCAGTCCTCCAGCCCGATCAGGCCGCCCAGCCCCCGCGGGCGGGCGGCGGCCAGGTGGGTGTCGTCGACGAACATGCCGTCGCGCATCGAGACCAGCCGGTCGGCCGTCGCCGCCACCCGCTCGTCGTGCGTGACGATCACGAGGGTCTGCCCGGCGGAACGCAGCTCGCCGAAGATCCTCAGCACGTCGAGGGTGGCGGCGGTGTCGAGGTTGCCGGTGGGCTCGTCGGCCAGCACCACCAGCGGGTCGTTGACCAGCGCGCGGGCGACGGCGACGCGCTGGCGCTGGCCGCCGGACAGTTGCGAGGGCAGGTGCCGGGCGCGGGCGGCGAGCCCGACCCGGTCCAGCAGCGCGTGGGCTCGCCGCCTGGCCTGGCGGCGTGAGCGGCCGGCCAGCAGCGCGGGCAGCTCGACGTTCTCGGCCGCCGACAGCTCCTCCACCAGGTGGAACGCCTGGAAGACGAACCCGACCGACCGGCGTCGCAGGCGGGCCAGGGCCCGCTCGCTCAGCGTGTCGACGCGCCGGCCGGCCAGCCACACCTCTCCGCCGGTGGGCCGTTCCAGGCCGCCGAGCAGGTGGAGCAGGGTGGACTTCCCGCAGCCGCTCGGGCCGGTCACCGCCAGCGTCTGCCCCTGGGGGACCTCCAGGTCGACCTCGTCCACCGCGCGGACCCGGCTCTGCCCCTGGCCGTGCGTCTTCACCAGGCCGTGGGCCCGTAACACGTTCATGCGCCCTCGTCTTCATCTTCGGCCCCGGACCAGGTGCGCTCGCAGGCGTCCAGCCAGCGCAGGTCGGCCCGCAACCGCAGCACGACCCCCTCCAGCAGCAGGCCGGCGGGTGATCCGGGCGGTTCGTCCAGCGTCGCCCGCTGGACCTCGCGCAGGCGGCGCAGCAGCTCGCGGCGCTGCGCCGCGACCAGTTCGACCGGGTCGGCCAGCCGGGCCGCGGCCGCGGCGGCGAGTTTGAGATGGAACTCGGCCAGGTCCGGTTTCGGCCAGCCGACCTCGGCGAGCCAGGCGGCCACCCGGCGCTGGCCGTCGGGGGTCAGCGCGTAGACCTTGCGGTCGGGCCGCTCGGGGAGGCCGTCGGCCCGTTCGCAGGCGACGAGCCCGGCCTTCTCCAGCCTGGCCAGGGTCACGTAGATCTGGCCGGGGTTCATCGACTCGCCCAGCGGGCCGAGGCTGTGCCGCAGGCGGGCGCGCAGGTCGTAGCCGTGCGACGGCTCCTTGGCGAGCATCGCCAGCACCGCGTCCTGCACGGCCCCACCCCCTAACGGTTAGCCAATAGATAGCGGTTAGCCGTAGGAGGTGTCAAAACCTACGGGGACGGGCGCGGCCTGATCATCCACAGGCCCAGGCCGTACATCGCCAGGCCGAGCAGGACGAACCCGGCGGCGACCGGATAGCGCAGTCCGACCGGCATGTACGTGGCCAGGAACCAGGAGTGGCGCAGCATGTCGTCGGAGACGAAGACGGCCGCGAGGATGCCCTGCGGCACCAGCGGGATCGCGCCGAGGCCGAAGCACCACCAGGTGACCATGCGCTGCGTCGTGGACAGCCGGTCGAAACGGGAGGCTACGGCGGGCTGCTGCCTGCGGCCGGTGCGCATCAGATCCAGCAGCTCGGGGCCCTGCGCGCGCAGGCGGCGTTCGGCGAGCAGGCCGAGGCCCCAGACGCACAACGCCCCCGTCAGGACGCCCACGGCGACCCCGGCCCAGCCGTACCGGAGGACGACCAGCGCCGCGGGCAGCCCGGTGAGGGCCACCAGGGCGAGGGTCAGGTAGGCCAGCCCGGTCAGGCCGCTGTCGTCCTCGCTGGTGCGCAGCGGGTTGCCGGCGCGGCGGTGCGGGTCGGTGCCGGGCACCAGCCCGTACACCGAGATCAGCGGCACCAGCCCGGCCGCGCCGCCCAGCAGGGCGGCCAGCAGCGCCAGGACCAGCGGCCACGGACCGCCGGTGATCGCGGTGAACGCCACGGTCAGCACGGCCGCCACCGGCGTCTGCGCTGTCAGCCACGCCAGTTGCCGGCCGCGCACGTCGCTCGCGCCGGGGGTCATCAGGGTCAGCCAGAGCGCGGTGCCGTCGGCGCCGTACTGGTTGGCGGCCATGGCCGCGGCCATCACGACGAAGATCGGGCCCGCGTAGGGCAGCATGCCGTTCCAGCCCACGACCAGATGGCACGGTCAAGATATTAAACGGCCATTCAAAGGAAGGTAAAGACGGTTTGACCTGGGCGGCACGCCTGGGGTGGTGGCAGGAAGATCGACCGGCCGGGGGAGCGAGGAGCACCGAATGTCCTACGAGCCCTCGCGGCGTGCCCTGCTGACGGTGGCGGCCCTGCTGCCGCTGACGGCCTGCGGCGCCGACGTCCGCCGTCCGGCACAGCGACGGCACCGCGGGCAACCTGCTGATGCGTGACGCCGGCGGCCCGGCCCGGCTCACCGCCTTCCTGCGCGGGCTGGGCGACCGGGCCAGCCGCATCGACCACTACGAGCACGGCACGCCGCCCAGGGAGGCGCTGATCGCCGAGGCCGTCCGGGCGATCGTCGCCTCGCTCACCTGACCAGCCCGAACCGGGTGGTGACGGCTCGCAGCCCCTCGATCACGTCGGCGGCCGAGGGCGCGGCCTGCGGGTCGTTGAGCCACTGGGCCATCACCCCGAGCAGCAGCGCGAGCTGCACCGAGCCCACGGCGCGCACCTCGCCGTCGCCGATCTCCTCCTCCGGCACCCCGGTGAGCTGCGCGGCCATGCCCCGCCGCCCCTCGCGCTGACCGGCCACGAGCTGTTCGCGCAGCTCCGGCGAGTGCTCCGCCTGGACCAGCGCCTCCAGGTTGGCCAGCCACAACGTGCGGTGCTCGTTGATCGAGCCGATCAGCTGCGCCCACAGCGCCTCGAAGCTCTCGGCGGGTGACCTGCCGGGGTCGTCGAGGGCGGCCAGGGCCGCGCCGACCTTCTCTCCCCATTCGCCCATGGCCTCGACCAGGGCGGCGTTGAGCAGCGCCTCACGCGAGCCGAAGTGGTAGCCGATGGCCGCCATGCTCACGCCCGAGGCCGTGGCGATGTCGCGGACGGTGGTGCGCCCCCAGCCCTTCTCCTCCAGGCAACGCCGCGCCCCGGCCAGCAGGTCTTCGCGATTTCCCATGGCAGGAAGCCTAGCACGTACGCCTTAGACAACCGTCTTGCGCGTTTGCCCAAATCTGCGTACGGTGTGGAGCGTTCACCGACGAAAGAGGACATGGCAATGCGCATCCTGATCTCCGGCGGCAGCGTCGCCGGCCCCGCCCTCGCCTACTGGCTGCACCGTCACGGCCACCAGGTCACCGTCGTCGAGCGCGCCCCGGCCCCGCGCGGCGGCGGCGCGGCCATCGACTTCCGCGGCTCGGCCCTGGACGTGCTGGACCGCATGGGCCTGCTGGCCGAGATGCGCCGGCACGCGACCACGATGACCTCCATGACGCTGGTCGACGAGGCCGGCGACACGCTGGCGGTGCTGCCCGCCGACGCGATCTCCGGCGAGCTGGAGGTGCTCAAGTCCGACGTCACGAAGGTCCTGTACGAGGCCACCCGCGACACCGTCGAGTACCTGTTCGACGACACCGTCACCGCGCTCGACCAGGACGCGGCGGAGGTGCGGGTGCAGTTCGAGAAGGCCGCGCCGCGCACGTTCGACCTGGTGGTCGGCGCCGACGGGATGCACTCCAAGGTGCGCGCGCTCGCCTTCGGCCCCGAGTCGCGCTACGTGCGCGACCTCGGCATCTACGGCGCGCTGTTCACCACCGGCAACATCCTGGACCTGCGGGACGCGGGCCTGATGCACAACACCCCCGGCCGCAGCGCCCTGGCCTTCACCGCCCACGGCAACACCGAACTGCGGGTCGGCCTGTCGTTCGCCGCCGACGACCTGGTCTACGACCGGCGCGACCGCGCCCAGCAGGAACGCCTGGTGGCCGAGCACTACGCGGGAGCGGGCTGGCAGGTGCCCAGGCTGCTGGCGGCCATGCGGGAGGCCGAGGAGTTCTTCTTCGACTCCTCCGGCCAGGTCGTGATGGACACCTGGACGAACGGCCGGGTCACGCTGCTGGGCGACGCGGCCTACTGCGCGGCGCCGACCTCCGGCCGCGGCACCTCACAGGCCCTGATCGGCGCGTACGTGCTGGCCGGGGAGCTGGCCGAGGCGCCCGACCACGCCGCGGGCCTGGCCGCCTACGAGCACCGGATGCGCGACTACGTCGAGCGCAACCAGCGGCACGGCCGGGCCGCGGCCCGCTGGTTCTTCGGTGCGCCGGACGAGCCCATGCCGGACGACGTCGACGACACGGTCCCGCTCAAGGAGTACGCGCTCTGAGGCCGTGGCCGAAGACCCCGGCGGCTCAGAGCCAGCCCGCGTCGCGGGAGATGCGGATGGCGTCGATGCGGTTGCGCCCGCCGACCTTGCTGATCGCGTTCGACAGGTAGTTGCGCACGGTGGCCTGCGACAACGAGAGCTGGGTGGCGATCTGCGCGGTGCGGATGCCGGACGCGGCGGCGCGCAGCACCTCGGTCTCCCGGGCGGTGAGCGGGCTGCTGCCGGTCTCCAGGGCGGCGGCGACCAGCTCGGGGTCGATCACCCGTTCGCCGCGGGCGATGCGCCGGATGCCGTCGGTCAGGGTCTGGGCGGGGGCGTCCTTGACGATGAACCCCCGCGCGTGCACCTTCAGCGCGCGCAGCAGGTTCCCCGGCTGGCTGAGCCCGGTGAGCACGAGCGTGCGGCAGTCCGGCAGCCGCTGCGACAGCTGCTCGGCGGCCGACAGGCCGTCCAGGCCGGGCATGTCGATGTCGAGCACCGCGACGTCCGGGCGCACCCGGAGGGCGGCGGCCAGCACCTCGTCGCCGCGCTCGATCTCGGCCACGACCTCCATGTCGTCCTCCAGCGAGAGCAGGGCGACCAGGGCCGAGCGGATCATGTGCATGTCCTCGGCGATCAGTACGCGGATCACGGGCCTTCCTCGGGAACCTCGACCGACAACCGGAAACGGCCGTCGTGGACGGCGGTGGACGACGAGCCGGACGCCGCGCGGGCGCGTTCGGTCACCCCGGCGAGCCCCGACCCCGGCCGCCCGACGCCGCGCACGCCGTCGTTGACGATCTCCAACCGTACCCTGCCGCCGCCGCGGGCCACGGTGATCGCGCAGGTCGTGGCCTCGCTGTGCCGCAGCAGGTTGGTGGTGCCCTCGCGGATGGCCCACGCCAGCGCGTCGTGGGCCGGGCCGGACAGCGGCGGCAGCGCGGCCACGTCGAGCCGGGTGCCCACCCCGGCCGCGCCGAGCAGCGCCGCCGCGCCGTCGATCTCGGTGCGCAGCGATACGGCCAGCTCGTCGCGGGTGATCGCGCGCACGTCCCTGAGGGCGTCGCGGGCGACTCCGGTCAGGCTCTCGATCTCGGCACGGGCCGCGCCGGCGTCCTTGACGAGCAGCCGCAGGGCCAGGTCGCCCTTGAGGGAGATGGCCGACAGGCTCTGGCCGAGCAGGTCGTGCAGGTCGCGCGAGACCCGGGCGCGTTCCTCGCCGACCGCGGCCGCGGCCAGCTCGGCCCGGGTGGCCTCCAGCTCCTCCAGCAGCAGCACCAGGCGGGCCCCGGCGACCAGCGCCCCGCCGAACACGACCAGGCCGAGCACGGGGTAGACGGCCAGCAGGAGGGCGTGCGGGACCGTGTCGCCGTCGTGCAACATCTGCGCCACCTCCAGCGCGGCGGGGTGCAGGACCTGCGCGACGGCGGCCACCGCCCGCGCCGGGCCGCGCAGCAGCATGACGATCGAGGCCAGGGCGAAGATGGTCATGCCCTCCCACTGCGTGGCGAGCCACCACAGGGGCAGGTTCGCCAGCAGCAGGAGCGCCGCCAGGGTCCAGGGCCAGCCCGCCGGACGCGCGCCGCGGGCGGCGGCCAGGCTGTGGCGCAGCTGGAGCGCGAGGGCCACCAGGACGCCCAGTCCCGCCAGGACGGGGTTCCCGGGCGGCCCCTCCATGCCCATGCCGATGTAGACCGGCACCTGCGCGGCCAGCGGGACGTGCAGCGCGACGAACGGCCGGTGCGGATGCCGCAGCACCCAGGCCGGCGGGATCTGCGCGGTCATGCCGGCACCTCGATCGTCTCGGTCACGTCGTCGGCGCGGACCTCCAGCAGCACCCGGCCGCCCGCGACGGTGGCGGCGATCGTGCAGGCGCGCACGCCGTCGGCGCGCAGCAGGCGCGTGACGGTGGCGCGCAGGGCCGCGCGCGGGCCGGGCGGGATCGTCTCCGGGACGCCCTGCCTGGGCAGTTCCAGGCGGGTCGGCACGCCCGCCGCCGACAGCAGCGTGGCGGCCGTCTCCAGTTCGGCCCGCAGCGACGGCTGCCGGTAGCCGCGCACCCGCCGTCTGGCCTCGGCCAGCGTGCGGCGCGAGTCGTCGGCGAGCTGGGCGAGCTCCGCCGCCAGCCCGGGGGCGGGGCCAGGGCTGTTTCCAGTGGTCAGGGCCGCCGCCGCGCGTTCGCCGCGGGCGGCGATCGACTCCAGCGCGCCGCCGAGCGTGCGGCGCAGGTCGTCGTCGATGCGCCGCCGCTCCTGCGCGACCGCCTGCTGGGCCAGCGCCTCCCTGGCCGCCTGCAGCCGGGTCAGCGCCGCGGCGAGCCAGACGAGCAGCAGCAACGCCCCGCCGCCGCACAACACCGAGAACGCCGGCCACGACGCGACCTGCCACGGCAGGCCCAGCAGCAGCGCCACCGGCGCGGCCGCCGCCACCAGGGTGACGCAGGCCAGGTACGACCACGGCGCCGGCAGCACCAGCACGGCCGACACCACGAGCCCCGCGTACGCCCGTGGCCACATGTTCCCGGCCAGGGGCGTCACGCCGAGCACGACGACGGCCATGACCGCGAACGTCCAGCGACCGGCCGGCGGACGGCGGGCGTGGGCGGCGTACCAGACGTGGCGCAGGTGCAGGGGGAGGTAGGCCGCGGTCGCGGCCAGGCTCCACAGCCCGGTGCGGCTGTCGTTGCCCTCGTAGCCGAACGACAGCGTCACCTGCAGCAGCGGCAGCAGGGCGCTGCACACGACGGCGACGACCGGCGCCAGCCGGACGACGCGGCCGGACCGCCAGAACTCCGCCCTGTCCGCCACCCTGCCCACCACCCGTCGACGTTCCCCGGCTGACCAGGGTAGGCCGCCCGGCCGGACGGCGGCGCGGCCCGGCCGCCGGGGCCGGACCACGGTGAGCGGCAGGGTCATGAGGGGTCGTCGCCGCCTTCCTCGGGGGATGTCGAGGGACTCAGCCTGCACCCGGAGGACGGCGGCGAACAGATGCAGATGTCATCGGTCGGCCCGTGAGATTCGCGGCGGGTTCGTCCGGGTTGCGGATGGGTTCAGCCCGTCTTGCGAATGGGTTCAGCCGGTCTTGCGGATGGCCAGGCCGTGGTCGCCGCCGGCGGCGATGAACGTGAGCCCCGGCCCCCACGCGTTCGGCCGCGGCGGCATCGGCACCGGGACGCCGGTGCCCGTCTGGCCCGAGTTGTACTGCCCCCAGCCGTACGCCTCGCCGCCGCCGGTCAGGGCCAGGCCGAACGCGCAGCCGGCGGCGACGTCCTTGACGTCCGACAGGCCCGGGACGAGCTGCGGCTGCTTGACGAGCGCGCCGGTGAAGGCCACCTGGGCCTCGGTGTTGTCGCCCCAGCCCCACACGTTGCCCGAGCCGTCCACCAGGTAGCTGTGCCGGCAGCCGGCGGCCACCGCGCGCACCTGGCCGTACCTGCCGACGACGTGCACCGGGCTGTAGGACGGGGTGACCGAGGTGGTGCCGTTGCCGAGCTGGCCGGAGTTGTTGGCGCCCCAGGCCAGCAGCGTGCCGTCGGAGCGGACGGCCAGCGAGTGGGAGAACCCGGCGGCGATGTCGTAGACCGGCCCGCTCTCGCCGCCCAGGCCGGGCAGCACGGTGGGGCTCGCCTTCGCCGCGTTCGTGCCGTCGCCGAGCTGGCCGCGCGAGTTGTCCCCCCAGACCAGCACGTTGAAGTCGTTCCGCAGCGCCATGCTGTGGAACCAGCCGGCCTCGATGTGGGTGATGCCGCGCAGCTCGCCGAGCGGCTGCGGGGTGGCGTACGAGCCGCCGAACGAGCCCAGGCCGAGCTGGCCGGAGTTGTTGACGCCCCACGCCCAGACGTGCCCGTCGCCGGTGCGCGCCAGGCTGAACCCCCAGCCGGCCGCGACCTCCGCGACCCCGGTCAGGCCCTGGACCTTGACCGGGACGTTGCTGTCGGTGTGACCGCCGTCGCCGAGCTGGCCGTTGTTGTTCTGCCCCCAGGCCCAGACCGAGCCGTCGGCCGCGATGGCCAGGGAGTGGGTGAGGCTGCCGGCGACCTCGGTGAAGCCCTGCTCCTCGGCGCGTACCTTGACGGGGAGCTGCTGGTCGGCGTAGCCGCCGTCGCCGAGCTGCCCGAAACCGCCCTT
Source organism: Nonomuraea sp. NPDC049655 (assembly GCF_044465465.1). Taxonomy (NCBI): domain Bacteria; kingdom Bacillati; phylum Actinomycetota; class Actinomycetes; order Streptosporangiales; family Streptosporangiaceae; genus Nonomuraea; species Nonomuraea sp. NPDC049655. The sequence continues at coordinate 512,363 of NZ_JBITLS010000003.1, read as the reverse complement.
GCCCCAGGCGATGGCGTGCGTGGCGGGCGGCGCCGCCTGCGCCGTCGCCTGGGCCGGGACGGCGGCCGCGAGCGTGGCTGCCGCCACGGCCGCCACCAGGACGGCCCGCGATCGTCTGCCGAGCCTCCTCGGGATGGAGAGCTGCATCTGACCTCCTCATGGTCCGGGTGCCATCGGACGACGGCGCCTCAGACCATGGGCGTTCCGCGGCGTTCCATCCCGTTCCATTGACCGAGGTCGTGCTGCTGTTCGCCGAGATCGGCAGCGAGCCGGCGCAACCGCCGCGCCCGGCTGGACGGCCGGGGACCCCGCTCGCCGGGAGCGCGGCGGGCGGGACGGAGGCGGCTAGTTCACCCGGGTGACCCGGTTCAGGGCCGGGGCGGGCAGCGGGCTCCTGGCCCGGATGTAGGACTCGAACGCCTCGATGTCACGGACCTTCTCCACCCGCTCGGTGCCCTCGGTCAGCACCGAGAAGCCGTCGCCGCCGGTCGCGACGAAGGAGTTGGCGGTCAGGCGGTACTTCGCGGCGGGGTCGACGACGGCGCCGTTGAGCTTGATGCTCGCCGGGTCGACGCGGTCGCAGGCGGGCTTGGCGTTGTCGTAGGTGTAGGTGAGTCCCTGCGAGACGCCGAGCACGCGCGCGGTGCTCTGGCCGCACCACTGCTGCTCCAGCAGCCGTTCGAGCTGGGCGCCGGTGAGCGTCATGGTGACGAGCATGTTGCCGAACGGCTGTACGCGCAGCGCCTTGCCGTGCGTCACCAGGTTCGACATCTCGTTGCCGGTGGGGTTGACGATCAGATCGCCGCCGATGCCGCCGCCGTAGGGCGGCTGGACGGCGATCTGGGCGCCGCCGTTCTCGGCGGCGGAGGTGGCGAACAGGCGGGCGTCGGCCAGGGCGTGGCCGACGGTGGACTCGCCGGCGGCGTTGCGCTGGGCGGTCAGGTCGCGGGCGAGCAGGCCGACCGGCCGGTCGAGCAGCTTCTGCGCCTGCTCGTCGGTGCGGCGGCGCAGGGCGGCGATCCGGGCGTCGGGCTTGATGTCGTGGGTGACGGTGATGTTCTCGGCCTTGGCGGAGGTCGGGTTGCCGGTCGCCCGGTCTACGGTCAGGACGACCTTGGTGAGCTCGCGCGTGTGGGCGGAGGTCTGCGTGACGGGGATGCCGTTGACCACGCAGTTGTACGGGTTGTGCGTGTGCCCGGAGATGACGGCGTCGACTTCGGGGTCGAACCGCTGCACGATGTCCTTGATCGGCCCGGCCAGGTTGTTGCACTCGTTGGGCAGGCCGCCGCCGGTCTGCCCGCCGCCCTGGTGGATCAGGACGACGATCGTGCGCACGCCCTTGGCCTTGAGCTCGGCCGTGTAGGCGTTGACCGCCTCGGCCTCGTCGCGGCCCTCCAGCGGCTTGGTGGGGCCGGGGGCCTCGTTGAGGGCGTTCTTGTAGTCGACGCCGATGATGCCGACCTTGACGCCCTTGACCTCCTTGACGATGTAGGGCGTCAGCGCGGGCTTGCCGGTGGTGGTGTCGACGATGTTGGCGCCCAGGTAGGGGAACGCGGCGCCCTTGAAGCCGGGCAGCGCGCAGCCGTCGATCGGGTGGCAGCCGCCGTTCTCCATCCGGCGGAACTCGGCGATGCCCTCGTCGAACTCGTGGTTGCCGACGCTGGAGGCGTCCAGGCGCATCAGGTTGAGCGCCTGGACGCCCGGCTCGTCGTGCAGGGCGGTGGCGTTCATGGTGCTGGAGGAGTAGTTGTCGCCGGCCGAGAGCCGCAGCGTGCCGTCGGGGTTGTCGCGCTGGAGCCGGTCCATGTGGGCGGCCAGGTACTCGGCCCCGCCCGCCTCGACCGGCCCGGACGGCGTCATGGCGAAGCTGGTCGGGAAGCCGGAGTGGAAGTCGTTGAAGGCCAGTAATTGGATGTCCACGGCGTCGGCGCGGGCGGGCAGCAGGCTGGTGCTGCCGAGCACCAGCGCCATGAGGAGGTTGCGCATGGCCACGAAAGTGACATAGTCCCATCGATTCCCACAAGAGGGAAATTTTCTAACATTGGACGTCGAATGTGAACTATTGACATACCTTGCGGGAAGCGGGAGGGTTCCTCCCATGTCACCGATCCTGGCCAGAATCCGAGGGATCGAGCCCACCCTCACGGCCACCCACCGGCGCATCGCCGAGACGATCCTCGCCGAGCCCGCCACCGTGGCCGCCTCGACCATCGGCGAGCTGGCGGAGCGGTGCGGCACCTCGCTCACCACCGTCACCCGCTTCTGCCGGCAGCTCGGGCTGGCCGGCTACCCCGAGCTCAGGCTGGCGCTCGCCGCCGAACTGGGCCGCAACGACGCCGCCCCGCGCGAGCAGGGCCTGATCGCCTTCTCCCCGGACGACCCCGCGAGCCTGGTGCTGCGCAGCCTGCTGGCCAGCGACATGCGCGCCATGGAGGAGACGGCGGCCCAGCTCGACCTTCAGGCCGTGGACCGGGCGGTCGAGGCCCTGGTGCGGGCCCGGTTCATCGACTTCTTCGCGGTCGCCGGCAGCGCGGGCGTGGCCATGGACCTGCACCTGCGCCTGCACGCCATCGGCCGCCCCGGGGCGTTGTGGACCGACGTGCACAGCGCCGTCTGCAGCGCCAACGCCCGCGACCGCGACGACGTGGCGCTCGGGATCTCCCACTCGGGCACCACGGCCGAAGTGGTCGAGCCGCTGTCCATCGCCAAGCGACGCGGCGCCACCACCGTCGCGGTCACCAACTTCCCGCGCAGCCCGCTGGCCGAGGTGGCCGACATCGTGCTGACCACCGCCGCGCAGGACACCCCCTTCCGCGCCGGCGGCGTGGCCGCCCGCCACACCCAGATGCTCGTCCTGGACTGCCTCTACATCGGCGTCGTCCAGCGCACCCACGAGACCAGCAACCAGTTGCTCACCGCGGCCACCGACGCGGTCGGCAAGCACCGCCTGCCCCCACGCTAGGAGTCCCCATGCGTCTCGCCGCCGCCGCTGTCGCCTTGGCGATGGCGGTCACCGCCTGTGCCCCTTCCGCCACGACGAGTGCCGATTCCGGCAAGATCACCCTCTCGGTCTGGGGCTGGGGTCCCGAGGCGAACTACGACAAGATGTTCGCCGAGTACGAGAAGCTCCACCCCGGCATCGACGTAGACGCCCGCTCGTTCACCACGGCCACCGAGTACGACACCATCCTGTCCACCGGCCTGGCCGGCGACAGCGGACCCGACCTGGCCTGGCTGCGCGCCGGCGCCAACCTCCAGCCGCTGGTCGAGGCCGGACGGCTGCTCCCGCTCGACACCGAGGACGTGCCCGGCCTGGCCGCCTACGACGAGAAGGTCCTGCGCTACGCCAAGGGCGACAAGGACGGCAAGGTCTACGGCGTGCCGTTCGCCGTCCAGACCCTCCAGGTGATCTACAACAAGAAGATCTTCGCCGACAACGGCCTCACCCCGCCGAAGACGTACGCCGACATGATCTCCGCGGCCGACAAGCTCAAGGCCAAGGGCATCGTGCCGTTCGCCTTCGGCGGCAAGGACGACTGGATGCTGCCGATCGTGGCCGGCATCTTCGGCACCGCCCACTGGGGCGGCGACGCGTTCATCGCCGACGTCAAGGCCAAGCGCAAGAAGTTCGCCGACCCGCGCTTCGTCGAGGGCATCGACCAGCTCAACAAGCTCAAGCCGTACTTCCCCGACGACGTGGCCGGGGTCTCCTACACCGACGCGCAGATCCTGTTCTCCTCCGGCAAGGCGGCCATGTTCCCCGGCGGCCTGTGGGAGCTGAACTTCTTCGGCGAGCACGCCAAGGGCGTCGACCTGGGTGTCTTCACCCCGCCCACGCCCGAGGGGGAGGGCGTCATGCCCGGCTTCACCGACGGCTCGTACGGCGTCAACGTCAAGACCAGGCACAAGGCCGAGGCGCTGAAGTTCGCCGCATGGCTGGCCTCCAAGGACTACGGCCAGCTCTACACCGACACCTTGCGCATCTTCTCCGCCGTGCCCGGCGTCACCCCCAAGGATCCGCTGCTCAACGAGGTCTCCGCCACCTTCGCCCAGCGCGGCGGCACCTACTTCATGAACGAGTTCGCCTACGGCAACCCGACCTCGGCCACCGTGTTCTCCAAGGCGTTGCAGGAGATGCTGCTGGGCCGCATCAGCGCCGAGGAGGCCGCCGAGCAGCTCGACAAGAGCGTGGCCACATGGCTCTAGCCGCACGGCGGGGATCGTCGTACCTGTTCCTGATCCCCGCCTTCCTCCTGTACTCGGCGTTCGTGGTCTATCCGCTGTTCACCGGGCTGACCTACAGCTTCTTCTCCTGGAAGGGCACCCTGCGCGACCAGCCGGCCGGGCTGGACAACTACGCGAACCTGCTGTCCGGCGCCTTCCTGGACCAGCTGCTGCCGGCGCTCGGGCACAACTTCCTGCTCTTCGCCGGCACCATGCTGGTGCAGAACACGCTGGGCCTGGCCTTCGCGCTGGCGCTGTTCCGCGTCCGGCGCGGCAAGCGGGCCCTGCAGACCATGTTCGCGCTGCCGTACCTGGTCAACCCGCTGGTCATCGGCTACCTGTGGACCCTGCTGCTCAGCCCGGCCTTCGGCCCGGTCAACGCGCTGCTCAAGCCGATGGGCCTGGCGATGCCGTGGCTGGGCGACCCCGCCACCGCCCTGCCGACCGTCATCCTGATCACCAGCTGGCAGTGGGTGGGCTTCCCGATGCTGCTGTTCAGCGCCGCGCTCGGCGGCATCCCGCAGGAGTACGCCGAGGCCGCCAGGACCGACGGCGCCGGCTCCTGGCAGGTGTTCTGGCGCGTCACGCTGCCGCTGCTCAAGCCGGCCATGGCCACCGTCACCATCCTCAGCTTCATCGGCAGCATGGGCACCTTCGCCCTGGTCTACGCCCTGGGCGGCTCCAACGGCGCCCCCGCGGGCGCGACGGACGTGCTCGGCCTGCTGTTCTACCGGACCGCCTTCGCCTCGGGCGACGTCAACGCGCTGGGCACGTCCTCGGCGCTGGCGGTCTTCATGTTCACCTTCATCTTCGGCTCGACGCTGCTGCTGGAACGGGTCCTGAGGAGGAAGTCGTGAAGGCCGTGGCGATCCGGGTCCTGCTGTGGGGCTACGCCGTCCTGTCCATGTCGCCGCTGCTGGTCATGCTGCTCAGCTCCCTCCGGCCGACCAGCGAGATCTTCGACCAGCCGCTCGGCTGGCCCAGCGGGCTCGGCAACTACGCCAAAGCCTGGACCGACGCCTCCTTCTCCACGTACGTGGTGAACTCGGCGATCGTCGTGGTCTGCTCGGTGCTGCTGGGCGCGGTGGTGTCGTTGCTGGCGGCGTACCCGCTGGGGCGCCGGGAGTTCCGGGGGCGCGGGCTGTTCGCCGCCTACTTCGTCTCGGGCATGACGCTGCCCGCCCATCTGGGCGTGCTGCCGCTGTTCTACCTGCTGGAGAGCATGGGCCTGGTGGACTCGCTGGCCGGGCTGGTGCTGGTCTACGCGGCCGGGTCGGTGCCGTTCAACGTGTTCGTGCTGACCGCGTTCTTCCGCCAGCTCCCGCACGAGCTCGACGAGGCCGCCGCCCTGGACGGCGCGGGCCCGTTCGCCACCTTCTGGCACGTGATGCTGCCGCTGGTACGGCCCGCGCTGGCGACCGTGGTGGTCTTCCAGTTCGTGCCGATCTGGAATGACTTCTTCTACCCCCTGGTCCTGATGCGGGACGAGAGCAAGCTGACCCTGCCGGTCGGCCTCACCCACTTCTTCGGCCAGTTCCAGAACGACTGGGGCACGCTCTTCGCCGGCCTGGTGATGACGACGATCCCCCTGGTCGTGCTCTTCATCCTGGCCACCCGCCAGATCGTCGCCGGGCTCACCGCCGGCATGAACCGTTGAGGACAGTTTGATGGATCTTGTGATGGCCTTCGCCGACGAGACGCGCTCGCGGCTGGAGCGGCTGATGGCCGAGCAGCTGCCCGCCATCAGGCGCGCGGGCGCGCTGGTCGCGGCGACCGTGCGCGCCGGAGGCGTCCTGCACGCCTACGGCACGGGACATTCGGAGGCGGTGGCGCTGGAGGTGGCGGGGCGCGCGGGCGGGCTCATCCCGACCAACCGGCTCACCCTGCGCGACCCGGTGGTGCTGGGCTCGGCCGATCCCGGCGCGTTCGACCCGCTGGCCGAGCGCGACCCGCGCACCGCCCACCAGGTGCTGGCCCTGCACACGGTGCAGGACTCCGACGCGTTCGTGATCGCCTCCAACTCCGGCGGCAACGGCTCGACCGTGGAGATGGCCCGGCTGGTCAAGGAGCGCGGCCTGCCGCTCGTCGCGATCACCTCGCTGGCCCACTCGACCGCCATCACCTCGCGGCATCCGTCGGGGGAGCGGCTGTTCGAACTGGCCGACATCGTGATCGACAACCTGGCCCCGTACGGCGACGCCGTCCTGCCGACCGAGCACGGCCCGGTCTGCGGCATCTCCTCGATCACCTCGGCGCTGATCGTGCAGCTCATGGTGGCCGAGGCGATCGGCGAGCTCCAGGCGGACGGCACGGTCCCGCCGGTCTACCTGTCGGCCAACATCCCCGGCTCCGACGCGCACAACGACGCCCTGGTGGCCCGCTACGCCGGCCGCATCAGGACGGGCGCGCTGTGACCCTGACGATCGCCGCCTTCTGGCCGCCCCCGCCCCACGAGACGACGGCCGCCCGCTACCGGGAGATCGCCGAGGCCGGGATCGACCTGGTCATCACCGGCAACTACCTGAGCGACCGGGTCATCCTGCGGCACGCCCTGGCCCGCGCCGAGGAGGCCGGGCTCGGCATGCTGGTCGCCTCCGACCCGCGGGTGGACGTGCTCATGCGCGACCTGGACGTGGACCCGGCGCCGCTGATCGCCCAGGTCGTCGAGGACTACCGCCCGTTCCGCTCCTTCCGCGGCCTCAGCCTCATGGATGAGCCGGTGGCCGGGCAGTTCCCGCGGCTGGCGGCCGGGGTCGCCGCCGCGCGGGCGGCCGGCGCGTTCGCCTACGCCAACCTGCTGCCGAGCCACGCCACCGGCCCCTACGACGCGTACGTGGGGGAGTTCGCCCGGGTCGTCCGGCCGGATGTGCTGTCGTTCGACCGGTACCCGTTCCTGACCGGCGGGTTCGACGAGGGCTACCTCGCCGACCTGGCCACCGTGCGCGAGCACGCCCGCAGGGCCGGGCTGCCGGCCTGGATGTACGTGCAGACGCTGGCCTACGACGGCCACCGCGAGCCGTCGGCCGCCGAGCTGGCCTGGCAGGTCAACACCGCCCTGGCCTACGGGTACACCGGCGTCCAGTACTTCACCTACTGGACGCCCGACCCGGCGCGCGGCGAGGGCTTCCAGCCGGCGCTCATCGGCGGTGACGGCGTGCCGACCGAGCGCTACGACGTGGTGCGCGACCTCAACACCCGCTGGCTGCGCCCGGTGGCGGCCGAGCTGACCGGGTGGACGTCGGCCGAGCACGCCGGCGACGTCCTGGTCGGCCACTACGGCGAGCGGCGGCTGGTGTGCAACGCCCGCTTCGACCGGCCGGCGGAGGTCACGCTCGACGGGATCACGCAGGCGTTCGACCCGGCGACCGGCTCCTACCAGCCGTGCGGCGCCATCCTCACGCTGGCGCCCGGCGCGGCGCGGCTGGTCCGGTGACGCTCTTCGCCGGGGTGGACGCCGGCGGCACCACCACCCGCGCCGCCGTGCACGCGGCGGACGGCACCAGGCTCGGGCACGGCACCGCCGGTCCCGGCAACCCGGCCGCGCACGGGCCGGCCGCGGCCCGCCTGGCGATCGGGCAGGCCCTGCGCCGCGCGCTCGACGGCCTGGACCCCTCGCTGGTGGCCGCCTCGGTGGCCGGCGTGGCGGGCGGCGACGACGCCTTCGCCGCGACGCTGGGCCGGACCTGGGCCGAGTGCGGCATCGCCGCGCCGCCGCGCGTGGTCGGCGACGTGGAGATCGCCTACGCGGCCGGGACCGCCGCGCCGTCCGGCACGCTGCTGCTGGCCGGGACGGGTGCCGCGGCGGCCCGCTTCTCCGGCCGGACGGTGACCGCGGTGGCCGACGGGCTCGGCTGGCTGCTGGGCGACGAGGGCGGCGGGTTCTGGATCGGCCGGGCGGGGGTGCGCGCCGCCGTCCGCGCCCTGGACCGCCCCGCTGACCACCCCGAAGCCCGCCTCCCGGACCATCCGGACCACACCCGGGACCGCGCCGAGGGCCGCAGAGACCGTGCTCTGGGCGCGGACCTGCCGTACGGGCCGCTGGTGGATCTGGTGGGCGCGCACTTCGGGGTGACGGGCGAGCCGCGGCGGCGGGCGGACCGGATCGTCCGGCTGGCCCAGGCCGACCGGATGCTCGTGGCCGCCGCCGCGCCGCTGGTGTCGCGGGCGGCCGCCGCCGGGGACGAGTGCGCGGCCGGCATCGTCGCCGAGGCCGCCCGGCGGCTGACCGCGACGGCGACCCGGCTGTCCGGCGACGGGCCGCTGGTGCTGGCGGGCGGGGTGCTGACCGCGGACGGCCCGGTGCGCGCCGCCGTCCTGGCCCGGCTGGCCGGGCGGCGGGTGACGACCGCCCGCGACGCCACGGCCGGGGCGTGCTGGCTGGCCGCCCTCGACCGGCTGGGCGACCAGGCCGCCCACGAACGCTTCACAGCCCTTCCGCCGCCCCGCTAGTACTGTGACCGGGTCGGCGGGTATCGCGCCCGTGCCGCGGAAAGGACGGTTCGCACCGCATGCAGGTCCCACAGATGGATCGTGCTCTGCTGAGCCGGCTGCTGCCGGGCGTCGAACCGGAGCGGCTCACCGTTCGCCAAGGGCAGTTCCACCAGGTGGTGATCGGCGCGGATCGGGTCGTGTGCCTGCCGCGCACCGGGGCCGCGGCCGCCCGGCTGCCGCAGCGGGCGGCCGTCCTGCGCCTGCTCGCCGGGTTCGATCTCGGCTTCCGCACGCCCCGGCCGTTGCCGGAGGCCGGCGCTCCCGGCCCGGACGAGCCGCCGTTCCTGGTTCTCAGCCGCGTTCCCGGAGCCCCGCTGGAGGCCGGAGAACTCGAAGATCCCCGGGTGGCCGCGGCCGCGGCGGCGCAGTACGTCACGCTGCTGCGCGCACTGGCCAGGATCGGCGCGGAGGACGACGTGCGGGCGGTGCTGCCGGCACCGCGGGATCGGTGGCGGGAGTTCACGGCGGGCGTCCGCGCCGAGCTGTTCGGGCTCATGTCCGGGCGCGGGCGTCAGCGGGCCGAGCGGGAGCTCGCGGCGCTCGACGGCCTTCCCGACATCACCGAGGCCGTGGTGCACGGTGACCTCGGCGCGGAGAACGTCCTGTGGGAGCACGACGACGGGCTGCCGGTGCTCAGCGGGGTGATCGACTGGGACGAGGTGACGATCGGTGATCCCGCCGAGGACCTGGCGGCCGTCGGGGCCGGTTACGGCACGCCTTTCCTGGATCGGGTGCTGAGGCTGGGAGGCTGGTCGGACGGCGCGACGGCCGCCCGCATCGCCGTCATCCGCGCGTCCTTCGCCCTGCAGCAGGCCCTGTCCGCGCATCGGGACGGTGACGAGGAAGAACTGGCGGACGGCCTGACCGGCTACCGCTGAGCTCGTCCGGGAGAACGGGGCTCAGGCGGACGGCTCCTCGGCCGGGAACAGGATCGGGCTGATCAGGTGGCGGGTGCGCTCGGGCGTGGGCGGGTTGGCGATCCTGGGCAGCAGCGCGGCGCGCAGGTCGGCGATCAGCGCGGCGCGTTCGTCCGGGCTGAGCCAGATGGCGTGCTGCCGGTAGCCGACCAGGTCGGCGGCCGGATCGGCCTGGTCGCGGTCGAGGTAGGCGCCGAACTCGGCCAGCAGGGCTGCCATGGCCACGGCGAACGCGCGGCGGTGGTCGTCCCGCGAGGCCGCGGCGGCGGTGTCGGCGTCGATGGCCGCCCGCGCCGGGCGCAGCCGGTAGCGCCGCTCGACGGCCCCGCGCACGCGCTGCTCGCCCTCCACGTCGAGCAGGCCGCCCTCGGCCAGCAGGCCGACGTGCCGGTAGACGGTGGCCTTGGAGACGTCGGGCAGCAGGTCGCACAGGCCGGAGGTGGTGAGCGTGCGGCCGCCCGCCATGGCGTGCACGATGCGCAGCCGTACGGGGTGCAGAAGCAGGTCCACCGTGTCCATGGACGTACGATCTCACACCTGCTACCTTTCTCAAACCTGAGAAAGGATGAATCATGGCCCATCACGCCCTGGACGCCCCTCCGCTGGGCCGCCTGCACGACGTCGGCGGTCGCCGGATCATGCTGCACCGCTCGGGCGCCGGCGGCCCGCCCGTGGTGTTCCTGCCCGGCGCCGGAGCCGTCGGCCTGGACTACCTCAACGTGCACGACCGCGCCGCCGAGCTGACGACCAGCGTGCTCTACGACCGTGCGGGCACCGGCTGGAGCGAGCCGGTCGAGCTGCCCCGCACCGCGGCCGAGGTGACCGACGAACTGCGCGCGGCGCTGGAGGCGGCGGGGGTGCGCGGCCCGTACGTGCTGGCCGGTCACTCCCTGGGCGGCGCGTACGCGCGCCACTACGCCCGCCGCTTCCCCGGCGACGTCGCGGCGCTGCTGCTGCTCGACCCCTTCCACGAGGACATGGCCGCCCGCGCGCCCCGGCAGGCGCGCGAGATGCTCGACCAGATGCGCGAGCAGGCGCTCCCGGAGCCGACGCCGGAGCAGCTCGACGCCGCCCGCCCGGCCGTCGAGCGGCTGCTGGCCGCCTGGCCGGACGGCGTGCGCGAGGCCCTGGTCGACCATCACCTGACCGCCTGGCGCACCGGCTGGCTGGAGGGCCGCAACCTCTACGACGAGGTCTCGGCGGAGTTCAGGGCCGCGCCGCCGGCGCCCGACGTGCCGGTGATCGTGCTGTCGGCCATGGGGGCGGACGCCACCCAGTCCCAGCTCTGGCCGGAGGACGTGCTGCGGGAGATCAACGCCGGCAAGCTCGCCCTGCACGCCGAGCTGGCCGCCTCCTTCCCGCGCGGCGAGCACCGGGTGCTGGACGACGCCGGGCACGGCTGGCTGCACGAGGAACGGCCCGACGCCGTGCTCCAGGCGCTGGCCGACCTGCTGCGGGTCCTGTGAGGCCCGGGGACCCGGCCACGGCTCAGGGACGCAGGGCCTTGAGCGCCAGGTCTACCAGCGCGTCGGCGTACTGCGGGGTGAGCGGGCCGGTGCGCAGGAGCCAGCGCTGGTAGAGGGGGGCGTAGAGCAGTTCGAGCGCGAGGTCGAGGTCGGCGTCGGGGGCGAGCTGGCCGGCCTGCTGGGCGCTGCGCAGGCGGGCCTTCTTGGCCTCGTCGACCGGGCCGGCCAGCTTCTCGCGGTACTGGGCGGCCAGCTCGGGGTCGGCGACGATCTCCAGGTTGAGCGCCCGGATCGGCGCCTCGAAGCCGGGGTCGGCGAACTCCGCCACGGTCGCCCGCATGACGGTCTTCAGGTCGGCCTCGATGTCGCCCGTGTCGGGCAGCGTCACGCCCTGGTCGCCGTGGCCGCCCTCGCTCAGCGCGAGGAAGGAGTCGAAGACCACGGCGCCCTTGGACCGCCACCACCGGTAGATCGTCTGCTTGCCGACGCCGGCCCGCGCGGCGATCGCCTCGACGGACACCTTGGCGTAACCCACCTCGGACACCAGCTCCCTGGCGGCCTGGAGGATCGCCTGCCGTGAGCGCTCGCTGCGGCGCGCGGGATCGGGCTGCTTCACGCCGCCCATCATAGCCCATCAACGAGACGAGACGGTCCGTCTTGACAAGTCACCGGCCCTTGCTGGCACACTGATGGACCTACGGCGAGACGGACCGTCTCGTCTTGGACGGAGAAGGAGGCGAGAGCGCATGCGCGTATGGTTCGTCACGGGTGCGTCCCGGGGGCTGGGCCGGGCGTTCACCGAAGCGGCCCTGGACCGGGGCGACCGCGTCGTGGCCGCCGCCCGCGACGTCGGCCCGCTGGCCGAGCTGGAGGCCCGGCATCCGGGCGCGCTCGTCCGGCTGCCGCTCGACGTCTCCGACCGCGCCGCGGTGCGGGAGGGCGTGGACCAGGCGGCGGCCGCGTTCGGCAGGCTCGACGTCGTGGTCAACAACGCCGGCGGCATGCTCTTCGGCATGCTGGAGGAGGCCACGGAGGAGCAGATCAGGGCGCACTTCGACGTGAACCTGTTCGGCGCGATCTGGGTCACCCAGGCGGTGGCACCGTACCTGCGGGCCCAGGGGTCGGGGCACATCCTCCAGGTCACCTCGATGGGCGCGGGCGGCGGCATGGCCTCGGTCGGCCTGTACGCGGCGGGCAAGTCGGCGCTCGACTCGGTCACCCAGGCGCTGGCCATGGAGCTCGCGCCGTTCGGCGTCAAGGTCACCAACCTGCAGATGGGCGGCTACGACACCGGCCTGTTCACGCTGGGCACCACGGCCACCGAGCCCGACCCGGTCTACGACGGGCTGCGGGCCGAGCTGGCCGCCATGTGGGGCGAGGACGCGGGCCCGCCGCCGAGCAACGCCGCGCCCGTCGTCATGGAGCTCGTGGACCTGCCCGAGCCGCCGCGCCGGCTGATCGTCGGCAGCCGCTCGTACGACCTCGTCCAGCAGATGGACGAGGCCCGCACCGCGGAGTACCGCGCCTGGGAACACCTCAGCCGCAAGGCCGACGGCTGACCCCGGGGGACCGGTTCCAGGGGGCGGACGGGCGGGGATGGGCCGGGCGTTGTCCTGGTTCCGGCACAATTGCGGTGTGCGAGTCGGATTGCTGGGGCCCTTCGAGGTCCGGAACGCCCAAGGGGACGTGGTCGAGGTTCCCGGTGTCCGGCTGCGCGCGCTGCTCGCCGCCCTCGCCCTGGAGCCCGGCCGGATCGTCACGCGCGCGCGGCTGATCGACTGGATCTGGGGGGAGCGGCCGCCCGCCGACGAGGTCAACGCCCTGCAGGCGCTGGTGTCCAGGCTGCGCAGGGTGCTGCCCGACGGCGTGATCGAGGCCGATTCCGGCGGCTACCGGCTGGCCGTGCCGCGCGAGGCGGTGGACGTGTGCCGCTTCGAGCAGCTGATCGTCCAGGCCCGCGCCGCCGCGCCCGCCGCCCGCGCCGACCTGCTGCGCAGTGCCCTGGAGCTGTGGCGCGGCGCCCCCATGGCCGACATCGCGATGCAGGACAGCGACGCCTTCGACGCCGTGGTCACCCGGCTCGACGACCTCCACGTCGCCGCGCTCGGCGACCGCATCGACGCCGACCTGCGGCTCGGCCGGGGCGCGGAGCTGGTCACCGAGCTGACCGGGCTGGTGGCCGCGTACCCGCTGCGCGAGGGGTTCGTGGCGGCGCTGATGCGGGCGCTGGCCGAGGCGGGCCGCGGGAACGAGGCGCTGACCCTCTACCAGCGCACCCGCGAGCGGCTGGCCGACGAGCTGGGCGCCGACCCGTCGGCCGAGCTGTCGGAGCTGCACACCGCGCTGCTGCGCGGCGAGGTGGGCGAGCGGGCGGACAACCGCAGGACGAACCTGCGCGCCGAGCTGACGAGCTTCGTCGGCCGGCACGACGACGTCTCCGCGGTCGCCGACCTGGCCACCAGGTACCGCCTGGTCACCCTGACGGGGGCGGGCGGCTCCGGCAAGACGCGGCTGGCCACCGAGACCGCCCGTACGATGCTCCCCGAGCTGCCCGACGGCGCCTGGCTCGTCGAGCTGGCCCCGGTCCGGGCCGGCGGCGAGCTGGCGCAGGCCGCCCTGACCACGATCGGCCTGCGCGACCAGGGCATGCTCGGCGGCGGGCGCGGCGGCGACCCGATGGACCGGCTCATCACCGCCATCCGCGACCGCTCGATCCTGCTCATCCTGGACAACTGCGAGCACGTCATCGAGGCCGCCGCGTCGTTCGCGGACCGGCTTCTGGGCGAGTGCCGCGGCCTGCGCGTCCTGGCGACGAGCCGCGAGCCGCTCGGCATCACCGGCGAGGTGTTGTGGCAGGTCGAGCCGCTCACGCTGCCCGCCGAGGGCGCCTCGCCGGCCGAGAGCGGGGCCTCGCCCGCGGTGCGGCTGCTGCGCGACCGCGCGGACCTGGTGCGCAAGGACCTCGGCTCCGACGCCCCGACCCTCGCGGCCATGGCGCGGATCTGCCGGGCGCTCGACGGCAACCCGCTGGCGATCGAGCTGGCCGCGGCCCGGCTGCGCACGATGTCGGTCGACCAGCTCGCCCGCCGTCTCGACGACCGGTTCCGCCTGCTGACCAGCGGCAGCCGTACGGCGCTTGCCCGGCACCGGACGCTGCGCGCGGTCGTCGACTGGAGCTGGGACCTGCTGAGCGAGGCCGAGCGCGGCGTGCTGCGCCGGTTGTCGGTGTTCTCCGGCGGGGCGAGCCTGGAGGCGGCCGAACGCGTGTGCGGCGACGAGACGTCCGCCGGTGAGCTGGTCTTCGACGTGCTGACCGCGCTGACCGAGAAGTCGCTGCTGCTGGCCGACGACGAGGGCGCCCCGCGCTACCGGATGCTCAACACCATCAGGGAGTACGCGGCCCAGCGGCTGGCCGAGGCCGGTGAGTCCGAGGCGGCGCGGCGGGCGCACCTGGCCCACTTCACCGAGCTGGCCGAGACCGCCGACCCGCACCTGCGCCGGGCCGAGCAGCTGGAGTGGCTGGCCGTGCTCGACGCCGAGCACGACAACATCATCACGGCCCTGCGCGGGGCGATCGCCGAGGGGTGGGCGTACGAGGCGATGCGGCTGGTCGGGGCGGCCGGCTACTACTGGTTCCTCAGCGGCCACCGGGCCGAGGGCGCCGAGCTGAGCATCGCCGCGTCCGAGCTGGAGGGCGAGGTGCCCGACGAGGTCCGGGCGATGGCCTACCTCATGGTGACCATGTTCGTGACGTCCGGCGTGGGCGGCGACCAGTTCCAGGCGCGGGAGTGGATCCAGGAGGCCCACCGGCTGGCCCTGCGCAGCGGGTCCCGCAAGCCGCTGCTCGGGTTCGCCGCGCTGCTGGAGCGCACGCTGCAGGGCCCGGCGGCGTTCCTGCCCGCGTTCGAGCCGCTGATCGCCGACGCCGACCCCTGGGTGCGGGCGCAGGGCAGGCTGGCCGGCGGCCGGTTCCGGCTCACGCTCGGCGGCGACGAGACCGACGTCGATCTCGACGCCGAGACCGCCCTCGCCGAGTTCCGCGCGCTGGGCGACCGCATGGGCATCTCCCTGGCGCTGACCTTCCTGGCCGATCGGCTCGCCATGCGCGGCGAGTTCGCCCGTGCCTGCCAGTACTACGAAGAGGGCGCCGTGGCGCAGACCGAGGTGGGCGCGACCGAGGACGTCGTGGGCGTGTGGGCCCGGCTGGCTCAGCTGCACTGGCTGCTCGGCGACGAGCGGGCCAGCGCCGCCGCCATGGCCGAGGCCCAGCGGCACGCCGACGGGATCGTCTGGCCGGACTCCCTCGCCGAGCTGGCGCTCGGGCAGGCGAAGCTGGCGCGCTGGCGTGGCGAGGCGGACCGGGTGCGCGAGCACCTGGCCACCGTCCAGGCGGTGCTGCCCAACGATGAGATGGTCGGCTCCGTCCGCTCCACGATCATGGACCTGTACGGTTACCTCGCCGACGACGTCGAGCAGGCCCGCGCCTACCGGCGCAGGGCGTTCGACGCGGCCGTGGAGAACATGTTCCCGCCGACCATCGCCGAGGCGCTGGTCGGGATCGCCGACGTCGCGCTGCGCGAGGGCCAGGACGAGCAGGCCGTCCGGCTGATCGCGGCCAGCGAGGCGGTGCGCGGCACGCCGGACCGCTCGCTGCCGGACGCCGCCCGCATCGCCGGACAGGCGCGCGAGCGCCTCGGTGAGACGGCGTTCGCCGCGGCGGACCTCGACGGCCGCCGCCGCGACTTCCGCGAACTGGCCGAGATCACCCTCGCCCGCTGAACGTCCCGCGCGCCGGCGGTTGTGCTTGCGGGGGCGGCTACGACGTGGGCCCGGCGTGGACGACCGGGCCGCCGCCCGTTCGGCTGATGGTGACGTGCCGGTCCGGCCCCTGCTTGAGGGCGGCGAGTTCGCCGGAGACCGGGCGCGAACACCTCGTAGGTCCTGCGTCCGAGCAGGAGGATGTCGGCTTCGTCGAGCTGTCCGGAGACGGCCGCGGCCATCTCCTCGTCGTAGTAGGGAAAGTGCCACTGCTCAGGGGCTTCCACGACACCGTCCACCGACACGAACAGCTGCGAGACGATGGTGGTCATGCTGTGGCCTCGGTGAAGAACGCGGCGAGCGCGGGGGCGATGGCCTCGGGGGCCACGTTGTGCGGCTGACCGGTGAGGGTGGCTCGCCGGACGTCCGGCAGCAGGTCGGCAACGGCCTGCGCCGTGCTGCTGATCCACGGGATGGTCTCGCCGTCGATCACCAAAGTGGGCGCCGTGACACCGGTCAGCCGATCGGCGGGCAGGGAGAAGTCGCCGGTGATGGTGGCGTCGTAGATGAGCGTGTGGGCCACGGCCTCCATCGCCGGCCAGCCCGGGAAGTCGCGCATCGGGGCCACGAACTCGGCCGGGATGCCGACCGCGGCGGTGAGGAACAGCTCGCACATGTCGCCCCTGCGGCCCTCGGCCAGCAGCGCCACGAGCTGCTCGCGGTAGTCGGCAGGCACCGGCGTACGGGTGCCGGGCAGGATGTAGGGAACCTCCCACACCGCCACCCTGTCGACGGCGAGCCCGCGGGCGGCGGCCTCCAGGGCGATGATGCCACCACCGGAGGTGCCGTACAGGTGCGCCGACCCGCCCGCCGCGGCGATGATGGCCTCGATGTCCTCGAACTCGCGGTCCACCGCGTAGGGGGCGGTGTCACCGCTGTCGCCACGGCCGCGCCGGTCGTAGTTGTAGACGGTCAGGTCCTTGGCCAGCAGCTCGGCCAGGGGCGCGGTCGCGGATCGGTCGTTGGGGCCGGCGCCGATGAGGATCACCGCCGGGCCCTGTCCGATCCGGTCGTAGGCGATCGCGGTGCCGTCCTGCGAGATGACCTTGTCCATGTCGTTTCCCTCGTGTTGGTGTTCGTCGCTTGCATGATCAGAATGCTTCACGTGGCGGCTGTCCCACATCCGTGGTCTCCACTGATTCGCTACTGAGACATCCGTGACGTCCGCACGTACGTGATGATGTCCGGATGATCGCAAAGGTGTCCCAGCGGGAGGCCGAGGTGCTGGCGGCGGTGGCGGCGCGGCTGTCGAACGCGCAGATCGCGAACAGGTTGCGCATCTCCGTCCGCACGGTCGAGAGCCACGTCGCCTCGCTGCTGCGCAAGTACGGCGCGGCCGACCGGCAGGAGCTGGCACAGCAGGCGGTGCAGGCCGGTGTGGACCGCGACATCCCGGAGGGGCCGCGCCCCGGGGTCCCCACCCCGATGACCTCGTTCGTCGGGCGCGAACGGGAACACGAGGCGGCCCTGGCGGCATTCGGCGCCTCCCGGCTGGTCACCCTGCTGGGTCCTGGCGGCGCGGGCAAGAGCCGCCTCGCGGCGGAGATCTGCTCCTCCTACCCGGCCGGCGGGGCGTTCGTGGATCTGGTTCCCGTACGGGACGGGTTCGTCGCGCAGGCGGCGGCCAAGGTGCTCAGGGTCAGTGAACGCGCCCAGCAGCCGTTGGAGGATGCCGTCATCGAACGGCTTCGCCGCGATCGGGCGCTGCTCGTCCTCGACAGCGGCAGGGTCCACGCGGACCCGGACGCGCTGGCGGCCTCGGTCGCCCGGTGGGAGGGCATCGACGCCCGGCTGGAACGGGCCCATACCCTCCTGCTGATCCCGCATCGCGCCGAAGAGGGCCGAGCCGCCCTCGCTGCACTGCTCACGAGTACGGGTAGGAGAACCCTGTAACTCGTCCGCTCCCGCCCGTGCATACCAGCTATGGGGTGTTCGTGCCGTCGCGTGCTGCGATGGCCGCGGCCATGAAGTCCTGGAAACGCGCGAACTGCTGCTGATCCATCTTCAGCGGCACCCCGTTGACGATCCGGTCCTTGTACCGGGTGCCGATCGTGACCTTGAAGCCGTCACCGTGTGGTTTCGCGTCCACGCCGAGGAACGCCACGTGGTATCGCCTGGCCTCCGTCAGGCAATGGAAAATTTCGAAGGTCCTCCCGTCTTGCACCAGGATGTACTCACCGATCGCGAACTCCGCTGCCATGGTTTCCCGTTCATGCCGCTTGATGTGTCCGGGGTCAGGGGTCACCCCAGGCACTGTCGTCGAACTACGAGCCCCTGCTCGGCCTTCTGGCTGGCAGGCCTCCTTCGTGCACGCGCCCTGCCCGGACGCGCTTCCGGGGAACACGGCCGGACATCGAGCCGGCACGACGGGCGGTGGGCCCGGCTCGTAACAATCATGAACCGCAATCGTGAACCACCGCAAAGCCACCTGGCGGCTGGGTCATGTGCGGGAGAAGATCCCGACGGGGAGGGCAGCCGGATTCCTCCCGCCCAGGGATCAGCTTGCCTTCACCGGCCTGGCGCAACGCGTCCGCGGTGATCGCGCGATGTGGTACCGGTTGATGAACCGCCACGCGCCCGTCGACGAGTCACTCGCCGACGATGTCACCGCGCTGCTTGCCCGGCTGTCGTGACGCCGCTGCCCGATCGTCGCTTGGAAGTGCCACGAGTCGCGGATTGTCGGTTGCGAACGGCATTGTTATGGCATGACCGAGACGCCCCCTTTCACCGTCCTCGCTGATGACACGGCCTACGCCGAGGCCGTGCAGCTCGCCGTGGACTCCGCCGCCGCCTACTACGCCGACGGCACCTCCACCCTCGACGACGACTCCTACGACCGGCTGGTGCGCGGCATCCAGGCGTACGAGGAGGCCCATCCCGAGCAGGTGCTGCCGACCTCGCCGACGGGCAAGGTCGCGGGCGGCGCGGTCGTGGGGGACGTGCCGCACACCGTGCCGATGCTCAGCCTGGACAACGTGTTCGGCGCCGAGCAGCTCGCCGACTGGGCCGCCTCGGTCGAGCGCAGGCTCGGCCGTCCGGTCACGGCGTGGAGCGTCGAGCCCAAGCTCGACGGCCTGGCCATCTCGGCCCGCTACCGCGGCGGCCGGCTGGCCCAGCTCGTCACCCGGGGCGACGGCACCGCGGGCGAGGACGTCTCGCACGCCGTCGGCACCATCGTCGGCCTGCCCGAGCGGCTGGCCGAGCCGGTCACGGTGGAGCTGCGCGGCGAGGTCATGATGACGACGTCGCAGTTCGAGGAGGCGTGCGCCAAGCGCTCGGCGCACGACGGCACCACGTTCGCCAACCCGCGCAGCGCCGCCGCCGGCACGCTGCGCGCCCAGGACCGGCCGTACGTGTGCGAGCTGACGTTCTTCGGCTACGGCGCGCTGCCCGCGCCCGGCGACGACTCGGAGCTGGCGACGCGCCTGCGCGAGCTGCCGCACAGCCAGGTCATGGAGTGGGTGGCCGGTCAGGGCGTGCAGACCACGGCCGCCACCGCGGTCGCCGGGATCGTCACCGACACGCTGGAGCGGGTGCAGGAGCGCGTCGGCGAGATCGCCGCGGCCCGCGCCGGGCTGCCGTTCGGCATCGACGGCATCGTGATCAAGTGTGACCTGGCCTCCGACCAGGCCGAGGCCGGGTTCAGCTCGCGCGCGCCACGCTGGGCGACCGCCTACAAGCTGCCCGCCACCGAGAAGATCACCAAGCTGGTCGGGGTGGAGTGGAACACCGGCCGCACCGGCGTCATCGCCCCGCGCGCCGTGCTGGAGCCGGTCGAGCTCGACGGCAGCGTCGTCACCTACGCCACCCTGCACAACGTCGCCGACATCACCCGGCGCGGCCTGATGCTGGGCGACAGCGTGGTGGTCTACAAGGCGGGCGACGTGATCCCGCGCGTGGAGTCGCCGGTGGTGCACCTGCGCACCGGCGAGGAGCGGCCGATCCCGATCCCGCAGGTCTGCCCGATCTGCGGCGACGCCATCGACCGCTCGCAGGAGCGGTGGCGGTGCGTGCGCGGGCGGGCCTGCCAGGCGATCGCGTCCATCATCTACGCCGCCGGACGCGACCAGCTCGACATCGAGGGCCTGGCCGAGAACCGCATCAAGCAGCTGCTGGACGCCGGTCTGATCGCCGACTTCGCCGACCTGTTCTTCCTGACCCGCGAGCAGCTGCTCAGCCTGGAGCGCATGGGCGAGACCAGCACCGACAACCTGCTGGCCGCCTTCGAGCAGGCCAAGGGCCGGCCGCTGAGCCGGGTGTTCGCGGCGCTCGGCGTCCGCGGCACCGGCCGGTCGATGAGCCGCCGGATCGCCCGCCACTTCGGTTCGATGGAGGCCATCCGGGCCGCCGACGCCGAGGCGATCCAGGCGGTCGAGGGCATCGGCCCGGAGAAGGCGCCGGTCGTGGTGGCCGAGCTGATCGAGGTCGGGCCGCTGATCGACAAGCTGGTCCAGGCGGGCGTGAACATGGCCGAGCCGGGCTGGACGCCCCCCGCCGAGCCCGGCGCACCGGAGACCGGCGGCGGGTCCGGGCTGCCGCTGGCCGGGATGTCGGTCGTGGTGACCGGCGCGATGACCGGCACGCTGGAGGCGTTGAGCCGCAACCAGATGAACGAGCTGATCGAGCGGGCCGGCGGCAAGGCGTCCTCCAGCGTCTCGGCCAAGACGTCGCTGCTGGTGG
The DNA here is from genome assembly GCF_044465465.1 of Nonomuraea sp. NPDC049655. Lineage (NCBI taxonomy): Bacteria > Bacillati > Actinomycetota > Actinomycetes > Streptosporangiales > Streptosporangiaceae > Nonomuraea > Nonomuraea sp. NPDC049655. The sequence continues at coordinate 491,767 of NZ_JBITLS010000003.1, read as the reverse complement.
CTGGGGAGAAGGCCGGTTCCAAGCGGGCCAAGGCCGAGAGCCTGGGCGTGCGGATGGTGACGCCGGAGGAGTTCGCCGAACTTGTCAGCTCCTTTCTGTAGCTTCATGAGCCAGAGCAGGTTCTGTGGGGGCGAGCTGCGGTCGCGGGTGGCCTCGGCTCCGCAGCTGGGATCTGCTCGGGAGGGCCCCAGCCCCCGGCCCCTCCTAGGACGGCCCAGCCGAACAGTCAGACAGAGGACCACCCACGCACCCACCCACCTTCCTTGTTGCGTCAGGAGGTGGGTTCGGGCGGTGGTTCAGGGCAGCACTGCGGGCAGGCCGCGCGAGTCGACCTTCGCGACGATCAGCGCCGGGGCGCTGGACGACGCCTTCACGGTGGCGAGCGCCTGGTCGAGCTCTGCCGCGGTGTCCACGGAGTACGTGGACCGCACGCCCAGAGCGTTGGCGAACTTGACGAAGTCCCATTGGTTGAGCAGGACGTAGGGCTTCGGCGTCACGCCGGGGTCGGTGAAGTAGTCCGAGTCGATGAGGTACTGCTCCAGGCCGTAGATGCCGTTGTCGATGACCACGACGACGGGGTCGCGGTCATAACGTACGAACGTGGACAGTGCCTGGGCGGTCATGTGGAAGCCGCCGTCGCCGCAGATGACCAGAGGACGCCTGCTCGACCCGAAGGACGCACCGACGGCAGCGGCCACGGAATGGCCGATGGAGGCCCACACGGCGCTGCTCAGGAACCCGTCGCGGCCTTTGACCGGCAGGCTCGCCGCCGAGGCGCCACCGAGGAAGGTGTCAGGCATCGCCAGCCATGAGGCGTCCAGGGCGGCGCCGACGCGGTCGAACACCTGGGCGTAGGTCAGCGGGCCGGTGGCGACGGGCGGGGCCGGGTCGACGGCCGCGGAGACGGGAACCGGCGCCTCCTTCGCCGCCTCGGCCACGAGCGCGGTCACCAGGGCGGTGATGTCCGCGTTCTGCTTGCTCCCGTTCTTGATCTTCACCTTGCCGTCGTAGGCGGTGACGAGGTGGTCGGTGTTGTCCCGGATGAACGCGGCGTAGCTGCCGGGGAAGACGCAGCCGAGCATCACGATCAGGTCCGCGTCCCGGACCTCGGGGGGCTGGCAGCTCGGCGGGGCGAAGACCCCGACCCAGCCGTCGTCCTGTTCGGACAGCACCGATTTGGCCAGCACTTGGGTCGACCAGCGGACACCGAGCTTGGCGATCAGGGCGGCGACCTCGTCGGCCAGTCCGTAACGCTGGACCTCGACGCCCAGCAGGAGCACGGGCTTCGTGGCGGCGCGCACGAGCCCCACGATCGTGGTGGCGAGCTGCTGCTCCGTGCCCGCCGCCGGATTGGTGACGGGCAGCGCCCCGGCCGGGGGCGTACAGGCCGCCGTCCAGATGGTCCGATCGATCTCGATGTAGACCGGCCGTTTCTTCCTGATCGCCGTCGAGATCGCGCTGTCGACCAGGGCGGGCACGTCGGCGGCCTGCCCGGCGCGGGCTGCGCTCGCGGTGACCAGCCGGTAGGCGTTGAGGTCTCCGTCGGGCTGGCCGGTCGAGTGCGAGAACAGGACGTCCAGGTTCTTCAGGTTGGCCAGGTTCGCGGCGCTCGGGCCGCCGTTCACGACGACGACCGGGCTGCGCTCGACGAACGCGCCGGCGATGGCGTTGATCATGCTGAGCATGCCGACGCCGTTGGCCACCGCGGCGGCGCCCAGGCCCTTCGTTCGCGCGTAACCGTCGGCCGCGTATCCCGCTTCGAGGTCGGTGGCGGTCACCACCGGCGTGATGTGGTGCGCGCCCACCGCGTCGAACAGCGGGGCACCATATGCGGCGGGCACACCGAACAAGGTGTCGACCTGTTGCTGGCTCAGCCGCTTGAGGATGTAGTCGGCAACGGTGAAGGGCACGATGACGCTCCTGGGCATGCCCGCCGTACGGCAGATCAGTCGAAAGGGATAGGCGCGGATCGTCCGGCCGTTTGGGACGCCTACCCGCGCAGCCGGCCGGGCGAACGCGCGGGAGCCGTGCCTTGACCTTACTCAGGGCGGGTGTTTCCACAGGTCAAGGCGTCCACGTGCGGCACGGCCGGACGTCGTCGCCGCCTTGGAAACAGTCGTCCAGAGGCCGGTCAAGCGTTGGAGTCCGGGGAAGGGCCGGACACCTGCACGGGTATGCGTACCGGTGGCCAAGCATCCGATCAACGGAGCCCGACATGCTGCTGGACGAGCGTGGAGTGAGCACACCTGCCAACCTGCCCACTCCGGACTTCACCTTCGATCCCCATCAGCCGGGCGCGTGCCTCGCGGGTCTGAGGCCCTACCGCACGCACTCGTATCGGCTCGAAGGAGAGGAGCTTGGCGACAGGTTCGTCATCCACAACTACGGCCACGGCGGTGGAGGCATCACGCTGAGCTGGGGCTGCGCCGCCGCGGTACGAGACATGGTCCTCAAACGTCAGGCCGACACCAAGATCATCGAAAGGGAGATCGCGGTGATCGGCGCAGGCGTCATGGGAATGACCGCCGCGACCCTGCTGCTCGACCTCGGGCTGAACGTCACGATCTATTCCGACCGCAAGCCGGTCGAGACCACGTCGTACAAGGCAGGCGGCCAATGGGCCGCGTCGATCCTGGAGTATTCCAAGGACTTCGCCAAGGTGCAGGAGTTCCAGTACATCCTCGCGACCGCCTACACGATGTTCAAGGCCAGCATCGGCAAGGGCTTCGGCGTGTCCGAGGTCGACAACTACAGCGTCCGCCCCACCTCGGGCATCGACGTGGTGCATGAACTCGTGCCGGGACTGCTGCCGCCGCGCGAATATCTCCCGCGCCTGCCGTTCCAAGGACACGACACCTCCGGATACAGGTACCGGACGTTGCTCGTCGAACCGCCGATCCTCATTCCCAGGCTGGAACGCGACCTGAGGGCGCGCGGCGTCATGTTCGTGAGCCGGAGATTCATCAACAGCACGGACGTGCTCACGTCCCTGACGCAGAAAGTCATCATCAACTGCACCGGGCTCGGCGCGAAGGAATTGTGGAACGACAACAACATGATCTCGTACCGAGGACAGCTCGCGATGTTGCGGCCGCAGGTGAACCTGGAATACCTGTACGGGCAGAAGGGGTACATGTTCCCGCGCCATGACCATGTCGTCATCGGGGGCACCGTCGAGGAGAACGACCACGAGGTGTTCGACCCCGACAAATGCAAAGAACTGGTGGACTACATGGCCGGCGTGTTCGGCCAGGGGCCCGCAGTGCCGATGCCGGACTTCCACGTTCACCATCCGCGCAACGAGCGCCTGGTCGATCCGAGACTGTCGATCGCCCATGACGCCGAGAACTGAACGCGGGAATGTCAGCAACCACAGGAAGTGACGAGGCGTCAATGACTCAGACAGTTCAGGGATTCAGCGTCCAAGCCAAATGTCTCGCCCAGGACGGCGAGCCGTGGCATCTGCCCGGACCGGACGACACAGCGGAGAAGGGGGAGAGAGTGACCCTGCACATCACTGCCCGCCTTCTCAACTCGTCGCAGCCCTCCACGGACCTGGCGATGATCGAGTGCGAAATGCTCCGCGGATTCACGCCGGTCACGGACTCGCTCGACGCCCTCGTCGCAGGCGGCCTCGTCACCTTGTACGACATAGATGAGACAGATCAGCTGAACCAGCGACTGGAGCTCTACCTCAAGGAAGTCGGCAGCACCCCTACCGAGATCGCCTTCGAGATCGAGTGCAAACACGCGGTCCACGACCTGAACCCATCGACGATCGAACTGTCCGACTCCTACGACGCCGACAGCGCCGTGACCACCACGTATCCCACGGTCAAAGAATGACGAGCCAGTCGTTGAGGGCAGCGACGGGGATGGCGGCTTCGTAGCGGACAGCACCGGCGCCGCGCCGGCCCGGCAGCCCCGCGTACGACAGCTCGGACGCCGCCCGGACCGCCGCGCGCCGGGCCGCCGTTCCGCCGGATTCCCGGCGGATGCGGGCTACCCCCAGCACGGACCCTGGGCGCTGTCGACCCAGTCGATCTTGGTGACGGTCACGGGCAGAGGGTAGGTCTCATGTCCCACCCCGACGTCACCGTCCTCGGCGCGGTGAACGCACATCGACCCGCTCTGGCCGGCCGAATTGACGAACGAGACCACGACGTGGTCCTCGGTGGCGGGCCGGCCGTAGTTGAAGAAGGACCGGACGTTCTTGTAGGGGCTGAAGAGCACCCCGATGGCCGACCAGTCTTCGCCCCGGCCGATGCCGATCTTCGTTGCTTCCGAGAGGACCTCTGTCGAATACACGCAGAAATCTCCCCGCCCGCAGCCATACAGGCGATCGGGAAGGCTTGCCGCGCTCGCGGGTGACACGAACGCCAGCCCTGCGAGAGAGATGGCAGCGACAGCAGCCGGGATGAGTCTTCTCAGCATGAGATCTCCTCGTTAGTTGTCCGAGCAAGCCCAAAGGCCGTGAAACGCCTGCCCGTTGTTCTCGGCTGGTGGGCGGTCCAAGCGACGCACTCCTGATCGGATGGCTCGGTTGGCGCCGCTGCCATGGGGCCGGAGACGAGTGTTCGTGCGAGAATCGGGTCGTGGAGCGGCCTGGATGTGTTGCTGTCATCGGGGTGGGCGTTCTCGGAGCCTGTGTGGGCTGGAATCTGGCACGGCACGGCGTCAAGGTGGTCTTCGTCGACGCCGGCCGGCCGGGTGAAGGGGTCACCGACTGGTCGTTCTCGTGGGTCAACGCCAGCGCCAAGACCGCGAGCAGGTCCTACTTCGACCTGAACGTCGCGAGCATGGCGGCGTACCGCGAGCTTGCCGGGATCATCGGGCCGGACCCATGGTGGCACCCCGGCGGCCACCTGCGCTGGGCGGACGACCCCGCGACGGAGGCGAGCCTCCTGGAAACGGCCGGGCTGCTGGCCGGCTGGGGCTACCGGGCCGAGGTACGCACGGGAGCCGAGGTACGCCGCCACCTCGAACCCGCGCTCACGCTGGCCGACGAGGTTCCGGTCGTGTTCTTTCCCGACGAAGCCTGGGTGCACGGACGCCATCTCGTCGGCCGCCTGGTCGATCAGGCCGTCGCGGCCGGCGCCGAGCCCCGGTTCGGCACCACGGTCCATGACGTCGGCACAGCCGCCGACGGGAGCGTACGGACCGTCACCCTGTCCGACGGCAGCCGTCTCGACGTCGACGTCGTCGTGAACGCCGCGGGACCCGGCGCCGCCCACGTCGCCGGGCTCGTCGCGCGGCACTTGCCGATGCGCCGGGAGCCCGGCCTCGTCACCCGGATCGAGTGTGCCCAGGTGCCGATCCGCCGGACCATGCACGCGCCCCGCGTCGCGATCCGTCCTGACGGAGACGCTTCGGCGGTCCTCCACAGCCGCGAGGTCGACGCGCTCATCGACACCGGCGAAGAGCCGGCGGCGCTCGAACGGCTGCTGCACGAGTCGGCGCGGCACGTCGTTCGCGGGTTCGAGGACTCCCGCATCGCCGGGACACGGGTGGTCGACCGGCCCATCCCGGGCGACGGATACCCCTCGGTGGGAGCGGTGCCGTCCGTGCCGGGCTACTACGAGGCCGTCTCCCACAGCGGCATCACGCTCGGGCCGGTGATCGGCCGGCTGCTCGCCTCGGAGATCGTCAGCGGGAGGAGGGACGAGACGCTCGCCGACTTCCGCCCGGAACGGTTCTCCCATGACGACCCGGCGAGTTGACGGTACGACCTCCTCCGCAGCGGGCCTCAGCCTCCCGAGGGCACACCACCACGAACGCCCAAGAGCGGGCCTGCCGTAACTGCACGGGCCGCACCCGGCCGCCCGGAGTCGGGCCCTCACTCCGGGCGGCGGCGCGCCGGGAGGTCGGGGCCGCCCTTGTGCAGCCGGGCGTTGATCTGGCCGGCCTCCTCCGCCGTGATCACGCCGTGCTGCAGCTCCACGCCCAGCGCCGTGGCCAGGTCGCGCTGGCGGACGTCCACCAGGCTCTCCACCAGGGTCGCGTACGCGTGGGCATGGCGCCGGCCGGCCGTCCAGCCGCCGGTCACCAGGCCCGCCGCGACCACGGCGCCGGGCCACCAGGCGCAGCCGAGGAGCGCGTACAGCAGGCCCCAGCTCACGGTGAGCGCGGCGGTGTCGAGCGCCGCGCGGGCGTCGCGTACGGGTACGCGCTGGTGATCCTCCAGCAGCGACCACAACCGGGGCCACACCAGGGAGACCCGCAGTCCGTGGTACTCGGCCCGCACCCGCTCCTCCAGCAGCGCGAGCCGCCGCCCCGGCCAGGTGAGCCTGCGTCCGCGCCGTTCCAGCAGCCACAACCGCTCGACCGCGCCCACCGCCAGCCGGGCCAGGCCCGCCGCCACGGCGGCGGCCAGCACCGCGATGACCCCCACCGTCACCAGCGCCACCGGGTCGAGGCCGATCCGGGTCAGGCCGGCGCGGGTGCGCCGGACGAGCAGGCCCAGATCGAGGGCGTGGGCATGGCCGAGGGTGACCGTGCACCAGGCCGCCGCCGCGAAGCAGAGACCGAGCGGCCAGGCCGGGGACAGCCAGCGTTCGGTGGCCTTCTTGCCGACCTCGGTGAGCAACCCGTCGAGCACGGCGGTCACGACTCCGTGAAACGCATGGGCCGCCGGCGCAGGGCGCAGACGGGGGGCCGGTTCGCGGCGTCGCGACCCGACCGGCGGGGGCACCAGCCGTCTGGGCAGACGTACACGCCGCGCAGCTCGGGCCCGGCGGCGCCGAACAGCAGATACGGCTGCGGATGCGGATCTCCGCGCGACTCGTCGGCGTCTTCGGCCGTGGCGGGGTCGAGCAGCGTCAGCACGTCGCGGGCCGTGCCGCCCTCGTCGAGCACGGTCAGCGCGTCGGCCAGGGCCGCCGTCCAGCCGCCGGCGGCGGCGTCCCGCCGCAGAGAGGGAAGTTCGGCGCAGAGGTACGCCCGCGCCTCGTCCTCGGTCATGGTCACATCGTCCACGATGGACGGCCCTCTCCGGTATCCCGCGATTCCTCCGGCCGCTCTGAGCGGACATGGAACCCGACCCGGCCGAGCTGCTGGCCCGCTTCGAACGCGAGGACGACCTCGAAGCCCTCGACCAGGCGGTAGACCTGTACGCCCGGGAGGGCGGCACGCCGCACGGCAGGGCGTTGCTGATGCGCCACGGCCGCACCGGCGCCCGGGACGACCTGGACCAGGCCGTCGCCGCCTGCCTGACCGCGCTGGAGAATCCTCCCGCGGACGTGCGGGAACGACTCACGGGCCTGATCGCCGCGGCTGACGCGCTGGTCGCGAAGTGGGACCTCACCGCCGCCCCGGCCGACATCGACGCCGCGATCGTCCGGTATCGGCAGGCGGCCGACCTCGCGCCCGACTCCGCCGCGGCGCTGTCGAAGCTGGGACTGACCGTCGCCAGACGCCGCATGATGGGCGGGGGAGAGCCCGGCGACCTCGCCGGCGCGCTGGAGCTGTGCCGCCGGGCGATCGCCCTGGGCCGTCCCGACGGAGACTCCGACCTGGACCGGGCGGCGGATCTGAACAGGCTGTCGGTGGTGCTGAGCGTGCGGGCGACGGAGGCCGGGGACCCGGAGCTCGCCCGGACGGCGATCGCGACCATGGACGAAGCGATCGCGCTCCTGCCCCACACGGGGCTGCACCGCCGGCGGTACGAGATCGGCCGGTTGACGATCGTCGGCAACCGCTACGCCATGCTGGAACGCCCCGAGGACCTCGACGACCTGCTCACCGGCTGGGCCGCCCTGGCGGACGACCTGCCCGCGGACCTGCCCGCCCGCCGCTTCGCCGTGCTCCAGCACGGTTTGATGCTGTACGCCCGGTTCGGCGCCACCCGGCTGCCCGCCGACCGGGACGACGCGATCACCGTCCTGCGCCGGGCCCTCGGCGACCCGCGCCCGGGGTTGTCCGCACTCGACCGGTTCGCGGACCAGGTGCTGCGCAACCTGCTGTGGAACCGCATCTCCCAGGGGGCGCGTCTGGATGACGTCGACGAGCTCGCCGCCCGCGTCCGCGCCCTCCTGCGGGACCGGCCCGACGACCAGGAGCTGCGCGAGGAGTTGCAGGCGACGAGCACCGCCCGCTTCTCCGTCACCGGCGACCAGGCCGATCTGGGCTCGGGCGAGGACCTGCAGGACGAGGTGAGCCGGGCCACGGCCAGGGTCATGAGGGCGATCACCGCCGATCCGGACGAGCTGGAGGCGGCCATCGCCCAGGCCGACCGGGCCCTGACCACGCCCGGTCACGACGAGGACCGGCTCCACCTGCTGCGCTTCACCCTCACCGGAGCCCTGTACGCCCGCTACGCGGCGCGCGGCGACCGCCGGGACCTCGACCGCTCCGCGGACATGCTCGCCGACCTGACCCGGACCGACCTTCCGGTCACCGGCCACCTGAAGGTGCAGCTCGCTCTCGTCCGGTGCGCCGTCCACGACCTGACCGGCGAGCGGGCCGTCCTCGACGACGCGCTCGCCCTCGTCGCGGAGGCGGACGAGCTCATGCCGCCCGGCCACGACGACCGCAGGCTCGTCGAGCACGTCCGGGGCATGACGAGGTCGCGCCTGCACCGCCAGGACGGCGATCCGGCCCACCTGAAGGCGGCCGTGGACGCGTACCGGGCGGCGCTCGACACGACGCCCGCGACCCACCCCAACCGCAGCGTGCTCGAGTCGGAGCTCAGCATCGTGCTGCAGGACGGCGCCGCCCACTCCGCCGGCGCCGGCGCCGACGCCGCCCTCGACCTGGCCCGGCAGGCCGCACGTTCGGCGCCGCCCGGCGAGCGGCGCTTCAACGCGCAACTGGCGCTGGGCCGGGCCCTGGCCCAGAACTCCCGGCTCGCCGCCGACCCCGGCACGCTCGACGAGGCGATCTCCGCCCTGCGCCGGGCCCTGCCCGAGTTGCCGGACGGGCACCCCAACCGGGCATTCGCCCTGAACGTGCTGTCGCAGGCTCTCACCGCGCGGGCCGAGTCGACCGGGTCCCCGGCCGTCCTGGACGCGGCGATCGCGGCGGGCGAGGAGGCGCTGCGCCTGCCGGTGCGCGGATCCGTCCGGGCGAACGCCATGCTCAACCTGGCCGAGGCGCAGCGCATCCGCGGCCAGCGCACCGGCGACCGCGCCGACGTCGAGTCTGCCGCGCGGACCCTCACGCAGGCGCTCGACGAGCTGCCCGAGGACCACCCGCAACGGCCGCCCTGCCAGACCCAGCTGGCCATCGTGCTGTCGCAGCGGTACACGATGCTCGGCGAGGTCGCCGACCTCGACAGGTCCGTCGACCTCGCCCGCTCCGCGCTGGCCGCGCTGCCGTCGCGCTCTCCGCTCACGGGCCCCACGCTCCAGGCGCTCAGCGGCGGCCTGTGGAAGCGGGCCGACCACCGCGGCGACAGGGGGGACCTCGACGAGGCGGCCGAGACGATCGAACGGGCCCTGGCCGCTCCCACCGCCGACCTGACGCAACGGGCGCCGATGTTGTACCACAAGGCGGGCGTGCTGCGCCGCCGCGCCGACGTGCGGGGCAGGCCCGGCGACCTCGACGAGGCGATCGCGGCCGGCCGCGAGGCCCTGGCGATGCTCCCGCCCGGTCACGCCTTCCGGCCCGTCCTCACCAAGGGCCTGTCGCTGCTGTACGTCAGCCGCTACGACGACCACCCCGGCGACCTGGAGGAGATCGTCCGCCTGGGCCGAGAAGGGCTGGCCGCCACGTCCAGGGACGACCCGTCGTGGGCCGGCCAGCAGCACCTGGTGGGCCACGGCCGGCTGCTGCGCTTCTGGCGTACGGACCGGATGCGCGACCTGCGCGCCGCCATCCGGCACCTGGAGGCGTCGGTGGACGCGACCCCGCCCGACGACCCCCTGCTGGCCGCCCGCGCCTCCCAGCTCGGGCTGGCCCTGAACGAGAGGTACGAACGCCGCCGCCGCAGCCGCGACCGCGACCGCGCCATGGCCGCCTTCCGGCTCTCCGCCGGCGTCACCTCGCAGGACTCCCTGGCCCGGCTGGAGAACACCCGCATGTACGCCGGCTACAACCTGCACCACGGCCACCCGGTCGAGGCCCTGGAGCAGTACCGGGTGTGCGTGCAGGAACTGCTGCCGCTCGCGGCCTGGCGCGGGCTCGACCGGGGCTCGCAGGAGTACCAGCTCAGGCAGGCGGCGGGGCTGGCCACGGAGGCGGCCGCCTCGGCGCTGGTCGCGGGAGCGCCGAGGGCCGCCGTCCAGCTGCTCGAACAGGGACGCAGCGTGTTGTGGGCCCAGCTGCTCCAGACCAGAAGCGACCGGAGCGAGCTGCGCGCCCGTCATCCCGGGCTCGCCGCCGAGTTCGACGAGGTGAGCGCCGTCCTGGACAGGCCGTCGGCCGGCGAGTCACTGCAACCCGACGAACTCGGCTCGATCGGGCGTCCCGACCGGCGGCTCGAAGCCGACCTGCGGCGCCGGGCGACGGCCCGCTTCACCGAGCTGTGCGACCGGATCAGGGAGCTGCCGGGCTTCGCGTCCTTCCTCCGGCCGCCTGACTTCACAGCCCTGCGCACGGCCGCCGACCGCGGTCCCGTCGTCCTGGTCAACCTGGACCGGCGGCGCTGCGACGCGTTGCTCCTCACCACCGGCGGGCTGCGCGTGCTGCCGCTGCCGCGGCTGAGCCGCGAGGAGGCCGCCGGGCGGGCCCGGGAGTTCCGCCGCACGCTCGCAGCGGCGCACGGCGGCATGGCGGCGCGCATCTCCGCCGCCCAGACCGTGCTGGCCACCCTGGAATGGTTGTGGGACGCCGTCACCGGCCCCGTGCTGCACGAGCTCGGCCTGCCCGTGGCCGCGGACGGAGACCCGCCCAGGCTCTGGTGGTGCCCCACCGGGCCGCTGGCGGGCCTGCCGTTGCACGCCGCCGGACGGCACCGTGACGGCGGCCCGTGGGCGGGCGACCACGTCGTGTCCTCCTACACGCCGACCCTTCAGGCCCTGCTCCGCGCCAGGGCCATGCCGTCGGCGCCGCCGTCCGCGCCGGTCCTGGTGGCCGCGCTGGCCGCCACCTCGCGCCCTGACCGGCAGTACGCGAACCTGCCCCAGGTCCCCGCCGAGGTACGGGCCATCCGCGACGCCCTGGGCCCGCGGGCGGTCGTGATCGAGGACTCGGCCGCCACCCGGCGCGCCGTGCTCGACGCCATTCCCGCCTACCGGCGGGTCCACTTCGCCTGCCACGGCGACCAGGACGACGCCGCCCCCTCCGCCAGCCGCCTGGCGCTGCACGACGCCGACCTGACCGTGCTCGACCTGACCACGGTCGGCGTGGACGAGGGCGATCTGGCCTTCCTGTCGGCCTGCGAGACCGCGCAGGGCGACGCCGCGCTCACCGACGAGGCCATCCACCTGGCCGCGGCGTTCCAGCTCGCGGGCTACCGCAACGTGATCGGCACCCTGTGGTCGATGTACGACGCCTCGGCCGCCGAGGTGGCCGCGGACGTGTACGCCGTTCTCGCCGCGGGCGCCGCCGACCCCGCGGTGGCGCTGCACCGGGCCGTCACCCGGCTGCGCGGCACCGCCCGTTTCGGCAGCCCGATGTTCTGGGCGCCGTACGTGCATATCGGCGTGTGACCGCGACCAGCGGTCGGCCGGGGCGGGCGGTCAGGGCGGGCAGTCGGGGGGCATCCGGAACACGCCGAACTCCAGGCGCAGCGAGTCGTCGGCGGGCAGGGCGATCGCCCGCGCCGACAGGTCGGACATCCAGCAGGCGGGCAGGAGGAAGTACCGCTGGTTGGAGTTGATCAGCAGGCGCAGGCCGGCGTAGCGGAAGCGGTACATCGCGCCGGGGTCGGGCAGGGCGGTCTCGGTGATGCCCGGTCCCTGCAGGTTCAGGCGCCGGGCCGCGTAGACCACCGTGTTCGGCAGCCTGCGCATGTCGGCCAGCGTCCGGTCGGCCTCCCGCTCACCGCGTGACTGCGCGAAGAGGGTGATCCCCCACAGCAGCAGGAACAGCAGCAGCGCCGTGCAGAGCGTGCGCCGGACGAGCCGGTCGGTGGCGGAGGGCGTGAGACGCGCATCGAGCCGTTGCCGCAGGGAGGAGCCGTAGACCAGCAAGAAGACGCCCAGGCCCAGGCAGAGGGGCATGGCGTAGGGCGGCAGCGGCCGCCATCCGGCCAGGCTCGCGATGCCCACCGCGGCCCCCGCCGCCCCGAGGACGGCCATGATCCTGACCGCCCACCTGGCGAAGGCGCGATGCCGCTCGGCGGACCGGGTCAGCCACGCGTGCGCCGGCGGCGCGACCAGCGCCGTCACCAGCACGAGGATCAGCGGCTCTGCCGCCAGCGTGACGCTGCGCAGCGCGTAGTCCTGCAGGGACAGGCCCAGCATGCTCTGGTCCACGCCGAGGCGGGCGTACATGGTGTTGGTACGGACCGCCCCGAAGTACACCATGATGGCGGCGATGAAGGTGGTCGGCGTCACGACGTGGGCGAGGATCCGCCACAGGCGGGACACGTCCTGCCCGGTGCCGCCGTCGTCGTCCGGGGGTTCGGCAGCGGGCGGTGGGGCGGTCACGACGGGCCCGGCGCCGGGCCGGGCTCCTCCGGCGGCGGCTCGGAGTGGTCGCCGGGCGGCCCGGTCCCGCCGCCGGTGTCCGGGGGCTCACCGGGCGGCTCGGTGCCAGGCGCTACGGAGGACGGCTCGCCCGGCTCCGACGGCTGCGCGGGCCCGGACGTGAGCTCGGACGAGGGCTCGGACGAGGGCCCGGACGAAGGCTGCGAGGGGCCGGGCGGGGCGGTGAGCGTCGCGCACTCCGGAAGGGTCTCGGTGCCGGACACCACCGCGCACGCGTTCCTCAGGTAGCCGTCCGGGACCTGGCCGCCCTCCCGCTTGATGCGGGCGATGACCTGCCTGACCCTGTCGCGTTCGCCCAGCGCGGCGGCGCTCTCCAGTTCCGCCTGGTCGATCATGGCGAACAACGGCGCGCGCATCTGCCGGGGAATGTCCTTCCGGTGACGGTTCGCGGCGTCGGCCCGCTTGATCGACTCGTCCCATTTCCCGCTGTTCGCCTTGATCACCGCGCCGCAGGCGTTGGCCACCGCCTTCTGGCTGTCGGAGCTGCCGGGGTCGGCGGCCACCTCGTCGATCTTCCGCGCCGCCGGTCCGGCGAAGTCCCGGTCCTGGAGGATCTTCTGGCAGTCCAGTCCCACCTGCGCGGTGGGGTCGGGGAGGTCGCCGGCGTCGTCGGGGACGATCGGGGTGTCCGGCGTGATCACGGGCCGGGCCTGCCTGGGCGCGCCGGGCCCGGCCTCGCCCGCTCCGGAGCTGTCCGGACCGCCGTCGCCGCAACCACCGGTCAGCGCCACGGCGGCGAGCAGTGTCACCGCCGCCCGCCAGGACATTCCCACCGTTCCCCCGAATGCTCCACGACCTATCGGAAACAGGTCATACCGCTTGCGGTCGGACGCCACTCTCGGACGACCCGAAGCTGGGAAATCCTTTGTCCTGGGGGATCGGGCGGAAGGCGGCCGGGCCGGTGGTCGCGGCCCGGCCGGGTGCGTCAGGCGGGCGGCACCGCGCCGTTCTTGGAGACGGGCACGGCGAGCTGCGAGGGGCCGGTGAGCCGCAGCTCCTCGGCGGGCAGGTTCGCCAGCACCGGGTTCAGGTGCTTCAGCGTCAGCGACACGATGGGGGTCGCCGGGCTGGAGACGTCGAACTTCTCCAGGTCGACCCAGCGGACGAGGGCGAACACGTCCGCCGGGATCTGGTCGCCGCCTTTCTGCACCGGGACGCAGAGCTGACGGGCGGCGGCCACCTGCACGGTCCTGGGCGGGATCTGGTTGACCAGGACGGGGTTGAGCTGGGTGAGGTTCAGCGCCTTGTTCATCGACGGGTTCGGCGTGTGCGCGTAGCACAGCAGGTCGATGTGCGAGACGACGTTCAGCACGTCCGGCGGCGGGACGACGCCGTTCTTGCTGACCGGCACGCACAGCTGCTGCGGCGAGCTCAGCGTGACGCTGAGGCCCGGCAGGCCCTGCAGGACGGGGTTGAGGTGGCGCAGCGACAGGGGCAGGTTGATCTGCGGGCCGCTCACCCGGTAGCAGGACAGGTCGACGAACCTGACGAAGTCGAGCGCGGGCGACGGCGGGATGACGTTGTTCTTGGCCACCGGCACGCAGACCTGCTCACGCGGGCCGAGCGTGACCTGCACGGGCGGCTGGTTGGCGAGCACCGGGTTGATGTGCTTCAGCGTCAGCGCGACGGCCGGCGGCTGGTACGTCGTGGTCTTGAAGCAGTCGAGGTCGAGGCTCGACACGAATTCCTTGGCCGTCGGCAGCGCCAGGGCCCCGGCGGGGGTCGCGACGAGGAAGGCGGCGGCGAACACGGCCAGACCAGCGGATAAGAGACGTCTTACCGCGGTCGTGGCGTGACGGTGGGGGGCAGGTCTTCCGTTCATCCATCCTCCTGGGCGGTGATGTGCCTTGACTGTGCGCCCGCGCGACCTGCCCGACAAGGTGGATGGCCGCTGTTTGACAGCCCCCTGTCAGCAGGGGGTGCGGCCGGGGCGGTGAGCGTCCGCCTGCCGGAAAGGCCGTGGCCCGCCCCGAGCTCCCCGGGGTGGGCCACGGCCGTGCTCACGACAGGGTGACGGTCCCGACCAGCACGCGGTGGTCGGAGCACAGGCCGCCCGGGTTGCCGGTGCACGTGGTCGCGGGGGCGAGCGAGTCGGCCGCGTAGGCGCCGCTGATCCGGTCGGCCCTGGCGAAGATCATGTCGAGCTTCGTGCCCGAGCCGCACGGGCCCTTGCCGTCCGGCGTGCTGACGGTCAGCTCGCCGTAGCCGGAGCAGTTGCCCGCGTCGGCGTCGTCGAGCTCGTGGTAGCGGCCGGTGTTGCCGCGGTTGTTGGGGGTGTTCACGGTGGGGGAGTAGTAGCCGTTCAGGCGGGCGGCGTCGGGCGGCAGGTTGAAGTCGCCCGCGACGACCACCGTGTCACCGGCCGCGTGGTACGCCTCCAGCCTGGTCAGCACGGCCCGCCGGTCTGGGCGGGGTAGGTGGCGACGAACCGGGCGAAGTTGCCGTCGTCAGCGGGCCAGCCGGCCTCCCGCAGGCCGGTGACCAGCGCCTGGTACTGGCTCGCACACAGCTCGTTGAACGAGACGAGGGTCGCGCCCCGCGCCACGATCGAGCCCACGGCGGCCCGGACCATGCCGTTGCCGGTCGAGCCGTGGTTCAGCGTGTTGCCGGCCGCGTTCCAGTGCCAGACGGTGACGGGCGTGGCGGCTCGGGCCGCGCCGGGCACGGCCGAGACGGCCAGGACCGACGAGACGATCACAGCGGCCAGGCGCCTGGGAAACCACACGGGCTCGCTCCCCGAAGTCGATGATCAGTGACGTACAGCGGACCAGAGCCGGGTCCGCCGCGTCAACGCCCCGACGCCGTCAGGCGCGCTCGGGCCAGCCGGACTCCAGCAGGTCGAAGACGGCGTCGAGGGCGGCACGCGGGTCGGGCTCGGCGCCGGCCAGTTCGGGGATCTCCAGCACGTACCGGGCCAGCGCGCGCACGGTCATGTCGGCGGGGTCGCGCCCGGTCTCGGCCGCGATCGCCTCGGCCAGCGAGCCCTCGGCGGCGATCCAGAGCCGGCGCGAGTACTCCCGCAGGGCGGGCGTGCCCACGATCAGGTCGCGTTTGCGCCGCTGCTCGGGCGGCAGGTCGCCGGCGAACGGCCCCCGCTCGGCCAGGCAGTTCCGCAGGGCCGCCAGCACGCTCTGCCCGGGGGGCCGCTCACGGACGGCGGCGGCCAGCCAGACGTGCCGCTCGTCGCCGTCGTCGAAGATCAGCGCGTCTTTGCCGTCGGGCACGTGCGCGAACAGGGTGGCGATGGAGACGTCGGCCTCGTCGGCGACCCGGGCGACGGTGACGCCGTCGTAGCCGTGCTCGGCGAACAGCCGCACCGCGGCCTCGGCCAGGGCCTTGCGGGTCTGCGCCTTCTTGCGTTCGCGGCGTCCTGTCGTCATGCTCTCATCGTAGCAAAAACTAGAATGATTCTGAATTCATAGCGACTACAGAAATGAGCGCTCCCGTGTCCTCCTCCTCCGCGCCCTGGGACGTCCGGCGCCTGCCGTCCGCACAGGGCAGGCACTTCCTGGTCACCGGCGGCAACGCCGGCATCGGCTACTTCGTGGCCGAGCAGCTCGCCGGCACCGGCGCCACCGTGATCCTGGGCAGCCGCGCCCCCGCCAGAGCGGAGACCGCCGCGCTGTCCATCCGCGGCCGGGTCCCCGGCGCGCGCGTCCGGCACGTGCCGCTCGATCTGGCCGACCTCGCCTCGGTCGGGGCCGTCGTCGCGGCGCTTGGACTGCCGAGCCTGGACGCCGTCGTGTGCAACGCCGGCGTGCTGCTCGACGACCCGCCGCGGCGCGAGACGAAGGACGGCCACGAGCTGATGTTCGCCACCAACCATCTCGGCCACTTCGCGCTGGTCGCGCACCTGGCGCCGCTGCTGGCCGCCGCCCCCGCCGCCCGCGTCGTGACCACCGGCAGCCTCACTGCCAGGTCCGAGACCCTGGACCTGGACGACCTGCAGAGCCGCGGCGACGTCCGGCCCAAGCGGGTGTACGCGCGCTCGAAGCTGGCGCAGATGCTCTTCGGCTTCGAGCTGGACCGCCGCCTGCGCGCCGCGGGCGCCACCACGGCGAGCGTGGTCACCCATCCCGGCGGCGCGCTGGACTCCCTGACGCCCTCACGGCCGATCCGGCCGCGCACCGCCGGCGAGCGGCTGCGCGGCCTGCCCGCCGGGCTGCTGCTGCAGGGCAAGGAGGCCGCGGCGTGGCCGGCGGTGCGGGCCGTTCTGGATCCGTCCGTACGCGGGGGCGAGCTGTGGGGGCCCAGGGTGCTGGGGATGCGCGGCCTGCCGGCCCGCGAACCGGTGCGCGGGCACATGGCCGATCGCGAGCTCGCGGCCCGGCTGTGGGCCGCCAGCACCGCCCTGACCGGCCTGGACCCCTTCGCGCCCGGCCGCACGCCTTCTGGGTGACCAGCGTCCCCTCGTCGCTGACGCCGTGGTGCTACGCTTCGACGATCGTGCCCGGGTGAGGGCTCAACGACGGCTCAACACAGGCTCAACGCCCCGATCGCCATGCTCAGGGCAGTCCCACCCGTTCAAGGGGAAGGGCGTCCGGAGGAGATGCGATGACGGGCATCATGGACAAGGCCAGGCCGGCTCTGGCCGGCGAGCTGGAGAGCCTGTGCGGCCGGTGGTCCGAGCGCACGGGGATCACCGTGGAAATCTGGGCGCTGCCCGCCGGTCCCGTCGCGGCGGCGTGGCGGCGGGCCGTGCTGGCGGTCGCGGAAGAGGCGCTGGCCAACGTCGAGGCCCACAGCGGCGCGAGCACCGCCTCGCTCGCCGTGACCGCCGGGCCCCGGGGCCTGCGCCTGACGATCAGCGACAACGGCCGCGGCTTCGCCTCCACGGCGCCGGGCGGCGGCTTCGGCCGGATGCGCGAGGCGTTCGCCGAGCTGGGCGGGCGCCTGTCGGTGCGCGGCGTGCCCGGCGAGGGCACCACCGTCAGCGGCGCCGTCCCGGCCTAGGCGCGCTCGCCGGGCTGGACGAACTCGGGCTGGTCGAGGACGCGCAGCCAGCTCCCGTCGGGCTGGCGCCGCACGACCTGGGCGCGGGCGCCCGAGCCGTCCTTGGGCGGGGTCGAGGTGAGGGCGAGGTCGCCGCTGACCAGGGTCGGCAGCGGCTGCTCCGGCTCGAAGCGCGGGCGGCCGGCCAGCACCTTCTCCCACAGCTCCTGGATGGCGGCCCGTCCGACGGTGCGGCTGCCGGGCGGGTAGGCCAGCACGGCGTCCTCCTCGTAGAGCGCGGCGACGCCGGCCGCGTCGCCGGCGTTGGAACGCTCGACGAACAGGCGGGTGATGTCCTCGGGCTGCATGGCCTTCTCGTATGCGGTCATGGTGCCAGCCTGCCGACTTTCGCTCCAGAAGTCCAACAGATGATTGTGATGGCTACTACAATCTGAGGTTATGGAACTGAGGCAGCTGGAGTACTTCGTCGCGGTGGCCGAGGAGCGCAGTTTCACCCGCGCGGCCGAGCGGGTGCACATCAGCCAGTCGGGCGTCAGCGCCCAGATCCGGCAGCTCGAACGCGAGCTCGGCGCCGAGTTGTTCGACCGGTCGGCCCGGGTGGCCACGCTCACCGTCGCGGGCAAGGCGGCGCTCGAACACGCCCGCGCCGCGCTGGCCGCCGCCGGTGCGGTGGGCCAGGCGGTGGGCGAGGTGACCGATCTCATCCGCGGCACGCTGACGGTCGGCATGGTGCTCGGCTGCACGGTCACGCCCCTGTTCGACGCGCTGGCCGCCTTCCGCCGGGCGCATCCGGGCGTGGAGCTGTCCCTGCTGGAGGACAACTCCGACAAGCTGGTCGAGGGGGTCCGTGGCGGCGCGCTCGACCTGGCGCTCATCGGCGTCGCGAACGGCGTTCCCGAGGGTCTGGAGGCGCTGACGATCGTCAGCGAGCGGCTGGTCGCGGCCGTCCCGCCGGAGCATCCGCTGGCCGGGAGGGGGCGGATCGCCCTGCGCGACCTGGGCGAGCAGGCGATCGTGTGCATGCCGCGCGGCACGGGGCTGCGGGCGGTGTTCGACGAGGCGTGCGCGGCCCAGGGGCTGCGGCCGCCGATCGCGCTGCAGGCCGGGGCCGCCGACGCCATCGCCGGCCTGGCCGTCCGCGGCCTCGGGGTGGCGATTCTCAGCGAGTCGATGGCCGCGCTCCACCGCGACCGGCTCACCGCGCTGCTCATCGACGACGTGCGGACGCCCGCGCTGCTCGCCCTGGTCTGGCGGGAGGGCGGCGGCCCGGCGGTGCGGGCGCTCGTGCCGCACGCCCGCCGCGCGTTCGCCGGCGGCCCCGGCGGCGAGCCCGACGATTGTCAGCCTCCCCTTGACAGAGCGAGCCGTCAAGGGAAGGCTGACAGCATGATGACACGTAGCGAGACCAGTCGGGACCCCGTCGAGCACCTGGCGACGAGGTGTTCGTTCTGCGGCAAGCCGCACGAGGAGGCCAGGAAGGTCGTCGCCGGGCCCGGCGTCTACATCTGCGACGCCTGCGTCGACCTGAGCCAGCAGATCGTCCACGCCGAGCTCCGCAAGGCGCCGGCCGGCGACGGCGGGCGCGTCCACTGGGGCCCTGCCCCGGACGACAAGTACGTGACCGGCATGTCCGACGACGACGTGCTGGCCTCCCTGCCCCGCCAGGCGCTCACCCTTGAGCAGGCCGAACGCGACCTGCGCGCCTGGGTGGCCATCCTGCGCGCCCGCAACGTGACGTGGGCCAGGATCGGCGAGGCCCTGGGCATCACCCGCCAGGCGGCGTGGGACCGGTTCGCCGCCGACGTCGAATCCCGATGACCTCCGCAAAACTGCAATCCATTCCATTTTTGCAGTAGAGTCCTGTCATGACCGAAGGGCTTCGCGAGCGCAAGAAGCGCAAGACCCGCCGGCACCTCTCCGACGTGGCGATCGGGCTGTTCGTCGACCGCGGCTTCGACCAGGTCACGATCGCCGAGATCGCCGCGGCAGCGGAGGTGTCGGTGAACACGCTCTACAACTACTTCACCGCCAAGGAAGATCTCGTGCTGCCGCCCGAGGAGGCCTCGCCGCAGCGGCTCGCCGACATCGTGCGCGAGCGCGCGCCGGGCGTGTCGGCGGCGCGGGCGGTGCTGGGCCGCCTGCGCGAGGAGGTGCGCGAGCGCGAGCGCAGCCTGGGGCTGACGGCCGGGTTCGGCCAGGTGCTGGAGATGATGCTGGCCGCCCCCACGCTGCGGGCGCGCCTGGAGGAGTTGGGCCGGCAGATGACCGACGCGCTCGCCGACGCGCTCGCCGAGGAGACGGGGGCCGAGCCGGGCGATCCGCTGCCGCGGGCCGTCGCCTGGCAGATCGGCTGCCTGCACTCGCTGGTGTACGCCGAGGTCGGCAGGCGGGTGGCGGCCGGACAAGGGCCCGACACCATCGCCGAGGCCGTGCTGGAGCTGCTGGACGTGACCGAGGGCCTGCTCGGCGAGCCCTTGCTGACCTATGCCGTACGGGAGGGCTGAGCGTTGTTCCGGGTGACCATCCGCGGGAAGTTCGACGGGATCGACGAGGAGGGGCGGGCCGCGGTGCTGGCGGCCCACGACACGGCGTTCACCGAGGCGGGCACGTTCACCCACGACGGCACCGTGTCGGCGTTCACCTTCCGCTGCCAGGTGCCCGCCGGGCCGGACGACGGTGAGCACGAGGCCACCGGGCGGGCGGTCGCGGCGCTGGAGGCGTACGGGGTGCCGTACCGGGTGCTACAGGTGGCGGTGACCGACATGCGGGACATCAGGATCCGCCGGAAGGGTCGCCGCTGATCCCGTATATGGGATATCGTCCCGGATATGGGACAGGATCTGGACGAGCGGCTGGCCGGGCGGCTCGCCGAGCTGCGGGTCGAGCGCGACTGGTCGCTCGACGACTTGGCCGGGCGCGCCGGGATCAGCCGCTCGACGTTGTCCCGGCTGGAGCGCGGCGAGATCAGCCCCACCGCCGCCCTGCTCAACAAGCTCTGCGCGGTCTACGGGCGCACGATGTCGCGCCTGCTGGCCGAGGTGGAGCCGGAGCCCGCGCAGGTGGTGCGGGCGGCGTCCCAGGCGGTGTGGCGGGACGAGAGCTCGGGCTTCGAGCGACGTTCCGTCTCGCCGCCGCATCCAGGGTTGCGCGGCGAGGTCGTCGAGGGTCGGCTGCGGCCGGGCGCGGACATCGCCTACGACGAGCCGCCGGTCCCCGGGCTCGAACAGCACGTCTGGGTGCTGGAGGGCGTCGTGGAGATCACCGCCGACGGCCGCGTCCATCGGCTGGAGGCGGGCGACTGCCTGCGGTTCCGCCTGTGGGGGCGGTCGCGCTTCCGCTGCCCGGGGCCCTCGCCGGTCCGTTACGCCCTGGTCGTCGTCCTGCCGTGAGCACCCGAAGGAGCCCTGTCGTGCACACCGTCACCCGCATGTCCGCGCAGGAGTTCGCCGGCAGCGTCGAGGAGCTGGCCGTGCTGCTGGCCGACGCCGTCGAGAGCGGCGCCTCGGTCGGCTTCCTCAAGCCGTTCGGCCCGGAGGAGGCCGCGGCCTGGTGGCGGGAACAGGCGGCGGCGGTGGCCGAGGGCGGCATGGCGGTGTGGGCCTGCCGCGACGCCGACGGCTTCCTGGCCGGCACGGTCAGCCTGGTCCTTGCCCGCAAGCCCAACTCGCGGCACCGGGCCGAGCTGGTCAAGCTCCTGGTGCACCGCCGGGCGCGCGGGCGCGGCCTGTCCCGCCTCCTGCTGGCCGCCGCCGAGGACGGCGCCGTCGCGGCCGGGGCCGGCCTGCTGGTGCTCGACACCGAGACCGGCAGCGCCGCCGAGCACGTCTACCGCACCGGCGGCTGGACCCGCTACGGCGTCGTGCCCGGCTACGCCGGCGCCCCCGACGGCACCCTGCTCGACTGCAGCTTCTTCTACAAGCGCCTCCCGACCGGCGCGTGAGCCGGTCGGGGCCCCGGCGGGCGGCTCCCGGCGGGGCCCCGCCTAGAATGAGCTTCGGATCTTCATCGGGGGGTTGACGTGCCGTCCTGGGCAGAGCAGGCGATCTTCTGGCACGTCTACCCGCTGGGCTTCTTGGGCGCCGAGCGGGCCGCCGTGCCGCGGGTCACCCACCGGCTCGCGGGCCTGACGCCGTGGCTCGACCACGCCGCCGCGCTGGGCGCCGACGGGTTGCAGCTCGGCCCGATCTTCGCCGCCGAGACCCACGGCTACGACACCCTCGACCACTTCCGCGTCGATCCGCGCCTGGGCGACGACGGCGACTTCGACGCTCTGGTGTCGGCCGCGCACGAGCGCGGGCTGCGGGTGCTCCTCGACGGCGTCTTCAACCACGTGGGCCAGGGTTTCCCGCGCTTCCAGCAGGCCCTGCGCGAGGGGCCGGGCTCGGCGGCCGCGCGCTGGTTCCGGCTGCGCTGGCCGGCCGACGGCGGCGCTCCCGCGCACGACGACTTCGAGGGGCACCAGTCGCTGGTCGCGCTCGACCACGCGGAGCCGGCCGTCGCCGAGCACGTCGCGGCGGTGATGGCCCACTGGCTCGACCGCGGCGCCGACGGCTGGCGGCTGGACGCCGCCTACGCCGTGCCGCCGGAGTTCTGGGCGCGGGTGCTGCCTCAGGTGCGCCGCGGGCGGCCCGAGGCGTACGTGGTGGGGGAGGTCATCCACGGCGACTACGCCGCGTTCGTGGCCGAGACCGGCGTGGACGCGGTCACCCAGTACGAGCTGTGGAAGGCGATCTGGAGCTCGCTCAACGACCGCAACGCCTTCGAGCTGGCCTGGGCGCTCAAGCGCCACACCGCGTTCGCGGAGTCCTTCGCGCCGATGACGTTCGTCGGCAACCACGACGTCACCCGCCTGGCCAGCCGCCTGGCCGACGAGCGCCACCTGCCGCACGCCCTGGCCGTGCTGATGACGGTCGCCGGCACGCCCTCGCTGTACGCCGGCGACGAGTACGCCCTGCGCGGCGTCAAGGAGGAGCGCGAGGGCGGCGACGACGCCGTGCGCCCGGCCTTCCCCGCCTCCCCGCTGGAGATGCCGCCGGCCGGCCTGCCGGTCCTGGACCTGCACAAGCGGCTCGTCGCGGTGCGCCGCCGCCACCGGTGGCTGTCCCGCGCCCACACCACCGACCTGGTCCTGTCCAACCAGCTCTACGCCTACGAGAGCCGCTCCGGCGGCCACGCGCTGGCCGTGGCGCTGAGCACCGCCGACGAGCCGTCGCAGGTCACGCTGCCCTTCTCCGGGAGCCTGGCCGCCGGCGACGGCGTCCTGGACGGCTCGCTGCTGACCCTGCCCCCGCACGGCTGGGCCGTCGTCGAACCCTGAACAGGGCGACCTACCTGTAATCACTACGAACAGTAGCGTTCCAGCAACGTTCCGCTACAACATCGTCGGGGCATCACTATCGCGACAAAGCCGACGCGCTCGCCGACAGGGCGAAGCAACCCGCCGACGCGGGCCCGTCGTGCGTCCCCCGCGAGAGGACTGCCTTCTCATGCCCATGACCCGGCTCCCCCCTGTCCTGTGCGCCGCCGCGCTGGCGGCCGCCACCCTGACGGCCCCCGCCCAGGCGGCCGGCCCCAGCACCAGCACCAGCCCCAGCACCGGCCCCAGCACCGGCACGGACGCCGCCGCCTGCATCCGGCACCTGGCCAAGAACCACACCTACAAGGACGGCTCCCGCACCTACACCACCGACGGCGCCGGACGGCCCGCCCAGGCCCTGGCCCCCCGACTGGCCAGGAAGGCGGCCGCGCGCAGCGGGTGCGAGGCCACCGTCGGCAACTGGGGCGGCAGCGGCGACTGGCAGGGCGGCCATCTCATCGCCTCCTCCTTCTCCGGCGCCAGCCTGCGCTACAACCTGGTCCCCATGCGCGGCAGGCAGATCAACCAGGGCCTGATGCTCCGCGTCGAGAACGGCGCCCGCGCCTGCCTGGAGGCCAAGGGCGGCGCGGTGGCCGACTACCGCGTCGAGGTGCACTACCCCGACGGCACGACGGTGATCCCCGACCGCATCCACGTCTCCATGGCGGCGACGATCTCCGGGGTGTCCCGGCGGGTCACGGTCACCTTCCCGAACGCCACCCTGTCGGCCCGTGAGCTGGACTCCTGGCACACGAAGATCACCAACGCGTTCCGGACGGCGCACTGCATGAGCGCCTCTGACAAGGCGTAGCCGCCGGTGTTGTGGGAACCCTGCATGCGGGATCGACCCGTTCTGGTGTGGGATCGTCCTCATGACGAACGCAGGAAGACGGCGGCGGTTCCCCACCGGTGACCTGGCCAGGATCGCGGTGTTCGCCGCGCTGATCGCGGTGCTGGGCGCGCCGGGGGCGGTCAACGTTTTCGGCAACGCGGTGCCGATCACTCTCCAGACGCTCGGCGTCATGCTGGCCGGGGCCATTCTCGGCAGCCGGCGGGGGGCGCTGGCGGTGGTCGTGCTGCTGGTGCTGGTCGCGGCCGGGCTGCCGCTGCTGGCGGGTGGGCGCGGCGGGCTCGGCGTGTTCACCGCCGCCTCCGCCGGGTTCCTGCTCGGCTGGGTCCCGGGGGCCGCGGTCACCGGGCTGCTGGTGGAGCGGGCGGGCCGGACGCCGAGCGTCCTGCGGCTGCTGGTGGCGTGCGCGGTGGGCGGGATCGGAGTGGTCTACCTGGTCGGCGTGCCGGTGCAGGCGCTGGTCACCGGGCTGCCGCTCACCAAGGCGCTGGCCCTCAGCGCGGTGTTCCTGCCGGGCGACGCGCTCAAGGCGGTGGTGGCCGCGCTGGTGGCCAGAGGCACGCAGCGTGCCTATCCCGACGCCGTGCCGGCCGTCCACCGCGAACGGGTGCGCTGATGCCGGTCGCCGAGCACGTCCTGCGGCACGCCGCCGACGGCCCGTCCCGGGTCGCGCTGCGCGGCCCGGGCGGCTCGCTGACCTACGGCGAGCTGGCCGGACGCGTCCAGGGCGGCGCGCGGCATCTTCGCGGGCGCGGCGAGCTGGCCGCCATCGCCCTTCATGACCCGGTCGAGCTGCTGGTCGCGGTGCTGGCGGCCGATCTGGCGGGGGTGACGCCGCTGGTGGGCGACCCGGCGTGGAGCGTGGAGCGGTGGGCGCGGGTGGCCGGGGCAGCGGGCGCCGATCTGCGGGTCGAGGAGCCGCTGCCGTGCGCGCCGGGCGCGCCCCTCGTGCCCGAGCCCCGTCCCGGCGACCGGGCGTGGGCGTGCTTCACCTCCGGCAGCACGGGCCGGCCACGCGCGGTGGCGCGCACCCGCGCGTCCTGGACGCGTTCCTTCCCGCACCTGACCGAGCTGACCGGCATCGGCCCGGCCGACGTCGTCCTGGTGCCCGGCCCGCTGGTCTCCTCCCTGTACGCCTTCGCCGCCGTGCACACGCTGGCCGTCGGCGCGACCGCCGTCGTGCCGGGCGGGCGGCCCACGGCGGCGTCGCTGCGCGCGGCGACCGCGATCCATCTGGTGCCCCACCGGCTGTCCGAGGTGCTGGAGCAGGCGCCCCGCCTGCGTACGGCCGTCGTCGGCGGCGCGGCGCTGAGCGGGCAGGCCCGGGACCTGGCCGAGCGGGCGGGGGTGCGGGTGATGTCCTACTACGGCGCGACCGAGCTGTCGTTCGTGGCCTTCGACCCCGACGGGAGCGGGCTGCGGGCCTTTCCTGAGGTCGAGATCGAGGTCAGGGCCGAGCCGGGGCGCACGCTGGGCGAGGTGTGGGCGCGCTCGCCGTGGCTGGCCGAAGGCTATCTTGGCGGCGCGAGGGGTCCGCTGCGCCGCGACGGCGCGGGCTGGCTGACGGTCGGCGACCTGGCCGAGCCGTACCGGGCCGGGCAGGTGCTGCGGGTGCGCGGGCGCGGCGACGGCGCGATCCAGACCGGCGGCGCGACCGTCGTGCCCGAGGACGTCGAGGCGGTGCTGCGGAACGTGCCGGGGGTGGGGGACATCGTGGTGATCGGGTCGCCGCACCCGTCGCTCGGCTCGGTGGTGACCGCGGTGGTCGAGGGCGCCTCGCCGCCGCCGCGCGCGCTGCTGGAGGCCGTCGCGCGCAGCGGGCTGGACGTGGCGCAGCGGCCCCGCCGCTGGTACGCCGTGCCCGTCCTGCCGCGCACCGGGTCGGGCAAGCCGGCGCGCGGCCTGGTGGCCGACCGGCTGGCCGGCGGCGACCCCGAGCTGCGGAGGCTGGTCTGAGGTGGGCGGACGACCCGTCGTCGTGGCGGCCCGCCGTACGCCGATCGGCACGGCCGGGCACGCCTTCAAGGACGTGACCGTCGACCGGCTGGCCGCCCCCGTGATCGAGGCGGTGGCCGCCGAGGCCGGCCGGCCGGTGGACGACGTGGTGCTCGGCAACTGCATGGGCCCCGGCGGGAACGTGGCCCGGGTCTCGGCGCTGGCCGCCGGGCTCGGCCACGGCGTGCCCGGCCTGACCGTCGACCGGCAGTGCGGCAGCGGGCTGGCCGCGATCCTGGTGGCCGGCCAGGCGGTGGCCGCCGGGGAGATGGACCTGGTGATCGCCGGGGGAGCCGAGAGCGCCTCGACCGCGCCGCTGCGCACGCCCCGGGGCGCGGACCGTCCCTACGACCGGGCGCCCTTCGCCCCCCAGGGCCATCCCGACCCCGACATGGGCCCGGCCGCCGAAGCCCTGGCCGGCGCGTACGGCATCAGCCGCGCCCGCCAGGACGACTACGCCCGCCTCAGCCACGCCAAGGCGCTGGCCGCCCGCGCGGCGGGCGCCTTCGACCAGGAGATCGTGCCGGTCGGGGGCCGGTCGGAGGACCAGCGTCCCAGGGCGCTGCGGGCGGCGTCGCTGGCCCGGTTGCCCGCGGCGTTCGTACCGGGCGGTACAGTGACCGCCGGTAATTCCTCCCCGGTCAGCGACGGCGCGGCCGCCGTGGCGCTGGCGCCCGAGCGGGCCGGCCTGCCGGGGTTGCGGCTGTTGGCCGGGTCCGTCGTCGGGTGTGATCCGGCGCTGCCCGGATGGGGGCCGGTGCCCGCGGTCCGCCGGGTGCTGGCACGTGCGGGGGTGGACATGGGACGGGTGGCCGCGGTGGAGATCGTGGAGGCGTTCGCGGCGCAGGTGCTGGCCGTCACCGACGCGCTCGGCCTCGACCCGCTGGAGGCCGACCGCGATCGGGTGTGCGCCGGCGGCGGCGCGCTGGCGCTCGGCCATCCGTGGGGCGCGACCGGCGCGGTGGTGGTGACCAGGCTCTTCTCCAGGCTGGTACGGGCCGGGGCGCCCGCGGGCACGCTGGGGCTGGCGGCCGCGGCGGTGGGCGGCGGGCTGGGCGTGGCCGCGCTGTTCGAGGTGGTCGCGTGATCGAGTTCGCCGACGTGCACGTCCGGCTGGGCACCCGCGACGTGCTGCGCGGCGTCACCGCGAGCCTGACCGAGCGCCGGGTGGGCGTGGTCGGCGCGAACGGCTCGGGCAAGAGCACGCTGGCCCGGCTGATCAACGGCCTGGCGGTGCCCACGTCGGGCGAGGTCACCGTGCTCGGCCTGGACACCCGCCGGCAGGCGGCGCGGATCAGGCGGCGGGTGGGGTTCCTGTTCACCGACCCCGACGCGCAGATCGTCATGCCGACCGTGGCCGAGGACGTCGCCTTCTCCCTGCGCCGCAAGGGCCTGCCGCGCGAGGAGGTCGAGCGCCGGGTGCACGACGTGCTGGCCCGGCACGGCCTGGACGGGCACGCCGACCATCCCGCCCACCACCTGTCCGGCGGCCAGAAGCAGTTGCTGGCGCTGTGCGCGGTCATGGTGCTCGAACCCGACATCCTGGTCATGGACGAGCCCACGACGCTGCTCGACCTGCGCCATTCGCGGCGGGTGGCCGCGTTGTTGCGGGAGATGCCGCAGCAGGTGGTGGCGGTGACGCACGACTTGCCGCTGCTGGCCGGGTTCGACCGGGTGCTGGTGCTGGACGAGGGCCGGGTGGTCGCCGACGGCACGCCGGCCGAGGCGATCGGCCACTACACCGAGCTGATGGCGTGAACGGGCTCACCGGGGCGTACGTCCCGGGCGGCTCGTGGCTGCACCGGCTGCCGCCCGGGGTCAAGCTGGCGGGGCTGGCGGTGTCGTGCACGGCGTTGGTGCTGGTGCGTCCGCCGGTGGCGCTGGCGGGGGCGGCGGTCGTGGCGGCGGCGCTGTACGCGTCGGCGCGGGTCGGGGGGCGGGCGGCGTGGGCGCAGGTGCGGCCGGTGCGCTGGTTCGCGGTCATGCTGTTCGTGCTGCAACTGGTGTTCGCGGACCTGGACGCGGCGGTGTCCTCGACGTTGCGGGTGGTGCTGGCCGTGGCGCTGGCGGGGCTGGTGACGCTCACCACGCGGACGGCCGACATGCTGGCGGCGCTGGAGCGCGTCCTGTCGCCGGTCAGGTTCGTGGGGCTGGACCCGTTCCGGCTGTCGTTGCTGCTCTCGCTCACCGTGCGCAGCGTGCCGGTGGTGGCCTCGCTGGCGGTGCGGATCCGGGAGGCGCAGCGGGCGCGGGGGGTCGAGCGCAGCATGCGGGCGTTCGCGGTGCCGCTGGTGGTGGGCGCTCTGCGGCACGCGGACGCGCTGGGTGAGGCGCTGTCGGCACGCGGGCTCGACGACTGACCCGCACTTCATCACAAAGCGGACATAAGGCAGTTACAACTTACACCTCCACTTTTGGTCAAATATAGCCTTCTTGCGTAAATAAACGACAAAACGGACGTCGATCGTTCGTTGCGCAAGGAGTCCTTCCCCCGTGCTGCCCACCAGAGCGCTGCTCGCCGCCTGCCTGCTGGCCCCCCTTCCCGTCGTCCTGCAGGGGACGGCGCACGCGGCCGCGTACTGCTCGATTCCCGACACGCCCGCCCTCACCGCCCAGGAGTCGGGGCCGCGTGAGGGTTACCTGGCCGGATCGGGCAGCGACGCCTTCGTGGACTGGGTCTACCCCAGCCCGCGCCCGGCGGCCAAGGAGCCGACGGCGGCCCAGCGCCGCGACTACGCCGGCTTCCCCAACCTCACCGCGATCGACGTGGTCCGGCCCGACGGCACGCCCGGCCAGAAGCTGATCGCCACCTGGTCCACCAACGTGGACGCGGTCATGGCCCAGACCAGCGGCATGGCCGTCTCCGACGACGGCGGCCTGACCTTCGGCCCGGCGCGCAGCACGCCGCTGCGCGAGGCGCCGGTGCAGTTGCACGACGGCCGCCTGTTCGGCACCGCCTACTACCTGTCGAAGGTCGACGCCCACACCAACGAACTGGACGTGCACACCTCCACCGACCTCGGCCAGACCTGGGACACCGCCAAGGCCACCTTCACCAGCCCGGACGAGCTGGTCGGCGGCGGCGTGGCGCACGGCGTGCCGATCCAGCTGGCCGACGGGACCGTCCTGGTGACCGTCTACGCCCGCTACACCGCCACCGGCGGGAAGAACCAGGCCGAGCTGTACGCCAGCGCCGACGGCGGCCGGACCTTCGCCCGCCGCGGCGTCGTCGCCCGCCCGGCCGGCGAAGCGACGTACAACGAGACGGCCGTCCAGCAGACCGCCGACGGCAGCCTGCTGGCGGTCATGCGCAAGGACGGCGGCACCTACTCCACGCTGGCCTGGAGCCGTTCGACCGACGAGGGCCGCACCTGGTCGGCGGTGCGCGACCTGCAGCTGTCCGGCCAGAGCTGCACGGTGCGCGGCGTGGCCCCGCGCCTGCTGCTCATGCCCAACGGCGTGCTGGTGCTCAGCGCCGGCCGTCCGGACGACTGGCTGGCGATCTCCCCCGACGGCCGCGGCGACTCCTGGACGCAGCAGCGCGTGACCTACCACAACCGCGACGGCGTCTACGACACGCACGGCTCGTCCGGCTACACGGCGCTGGCCGCCGTCGGCGCCAACCGGCTGGTCCAGCTCTTCGACAACTGCAAGCTGCCCGGCGTCAAGGCCGACGGCACGCTGAACGAGACCGCCTGCCCGGCGAGCGGAAAATTCGAGAACGGCGGCTGGTACGCCGTCAAGCGCCGCCACCTGGACGTCCTGGCCCCCGGCGCGGGCCGGATCGACCTGGCCGCCAAGCAGCGCGCCGGCGAGCTGACCGTCGAGACGAACATGACCTGGGCCGACGCCCGGCGGCCGCGGGTGCGCCCCGACGGCGCCTTCGACGGCAGCACCGCGTACTGGTCCAGCGCCGTCTCCCAGGGCCCCGGCGAGTACGTCCTGCACCTGGACCGCGAGCAGACCTTCAACCGGATCGGCCTCAGCCTGCGCCCGGGACACCCGGCCTCGGCCAGTGTCTACGTCTCCAAGGACGGCGCCGACTGGGGCCGCCCGGTGGCCACGGTCACCGGGCGCACCGACTACGCGCTGCGCCACCAGCCGGTGAACGCCACCGGCCGGCACGTCAAGATCGTCGTCGAGGCCACGCCGGACTGCGACGCCGAGATCGGCCCGAGCTGCGCGATGCTCAACGAGGTCGAGCTCTACTCCACGACCGACACCTTCGACAACGACCCGATCTGGCTGCGCCCGCGCGGCTACCAGAGCCTGTCGGCGGCGTGGGTGTCGCCGTACGAGGTGGGCGCCGACCGGGCGCTGACCCTGTCCGACAAGTCCACCACCCTCATGGCCAAGGCCGCCCGCACCACGACCGCGAGCGCGCGCAAGACCCTGGAGTTCCGCTACAAGCCGGTCAGCGTGACCAACTCCTTCCTGTTCACGGTGACCAGCGGGACGACGTCGGCCTACCACCTGAGCATCAGCAGGGCCGGCGCGGTCAGCCGCTACGACGCCGCCGCCAAGAGGTGGACGACCCTGGCCCCCGCCGGGACGGTCGGCGAGGGCTGGACCAGGATCCGCCTGGAGGCCACCACCTCCTCCGCCACCCTGTACGCCGGTGACCGGCAGATCGCCACGCTGCCCCGCACGGCCGCCGTCACCTCGATGGACGGCTACGCCTTCAGCAGCGCGGGCACCGCTCCGACCGGCGACGAGGCACTGTTCGACGACGTGTGGTTCGAGGACCGCTGACCTCGCGCGGCGGCGCGGGAGCGTGCCCGCGCCGCCACCGTGGCCTGCCTTGCGCCGCCTCGACGGGCCGTGCCTATGATCGCGCCATGCCTCCCCTGACGCTTCCCCGCCAGCACGCCCGCACGGCTCGCTTCACCTACGGCGTCCCGCGGAACTTCACGATCTCCCCGGACGGCGCGCGGGTGATCTTCCTGCGGTCGTCCTCGGGCGAGGATCCGGTGCACCGGCTGTGGTCGTTCACCGTGGCCACGGGGGAGGAGCGCCTGCTGGCCGAGCCGGGCGCGCCCGTGCCCGGCGCACGGCTGTCGGAGGCCGAGCGCGCCCGCCGGGAGCGCACCCGTGAGCACGCCTCCGGCATCGTCGCCTACGCCACCGACGCGGCCGTCGCCAAGGCCGTCTACGCGGCCGACGGCGCGCTGCACACCGTCGACCTGCTGACCGGCGAGGTGACCGCGCTCGGCCTGACCGGCTCCGACCCGCGGCTGGACCCCACCGGCGAGCACGTCGCGTTCGTCTCCGGCGGCGCGCTGCACGTGGGGGAGCGGCCGCTGCTGGTCCCCGACGGCACCGACGTGACGTGGGGGCTGCCCGAGCACGTGGCGGGCGAGTCGATGGGCCGTCACCGCGGCTACTGGTGGGCGCCCGACGGCACCCGCCTGCTGGCCGCCCGGGTGGACAACGCCGCGGTGCAGAAGTGGTGCCTGGCCGAGCCGGCCGAGCCCGGCCGGCCGCCGCGGACCATGGCCTACCCGCCGGCCGGCACGGCCAACGCCGACGTGTCGTTGTGGCTGGTCACGCTGGAGGGCCGGCGCATCCGGGTGGTGTGGGACCGCGCGGCCTTCGAGTACGTGGCGGCGGTGTCATGGACCGGCCAGGGCCTGCTGGTGCTGGTGCAGAGCCGCGACCAGCGCACCACCCGCGTCCTGGAGGTCGATCCGGCCACCGGGGCGACCACGCCGGTGCGCGAGGACACCGACGACGCCTGGCTGGAGCTGGTGCCCGGCGTGCCGTCGCGCACGGCCGCGGGCGAGCTGGTCTGGACGGTCGACCGCGACGACACCCGCCGCCTGATGGTCGGCCAGGACGTGGTGACCCCGCCCGGCCTGCAGGTGCTGGCGGTGCTGGCCGTCGACGGCGACACCGTGCTCCTCCACTGCTGCGAGGAGCCCACCGAACGGCACCTGTGCACCTGGTCCAGGGCCGAGGGCCTGGTCAGGGTGACCGCCGAGCCCGGCGTGCACACCGGCACGCGCGCGGGCGGGGCGACGGTCGTGGTGCGCCGCTCCCTGGAGGAGCACGGAGTGCGGGTGAGCGTGGGCGGCCGGACGATCGCCTCCCACGGCGCGGTCCCGGTGCTGCGGCCGCGGGTGGAGCTGGTGTCGCTGGGCAAGCGCGACCTGCGCACGGCGGTCCTGTTCCCGTCCGGGCACGTGCCGGGGTCGGGGCGGTTGCCGGTGTTGTTGTCGCCGTACGCCGGGCCGATGGCGGCGCGGGTGCTGCGCGGCCTGGACGGCTTCGCGATCGAGCAGTGGTTCGCCGACCAGGGCTTCGCCGTGCTGGTGACCGACGGCCGGGGCACGCCGGGCCGGGGGCCGGCCTGGGAGCGCGCGGTCCGGTTCGACAAGCTGAGCGCCGCGCTGGAGGACCAGGCCGACGCGCTGCAGGCCGCCGCCGCCCGCCATCCCGACCTGGACCTGGGCCGGGTGGCGATCCGCGGCTGGTCCTACGGCGGTTACCTGTCGGCGGCGGCGGTGCTGCGTCATCCCGACGTCTTCCACGTGGCCGTCGCGGGCGCTCCGGTGACCGATCCCCGCCTGTACGACACCCATTGGCAGGAACGCTACCTGGGCCATCCCGACGAGCATCCCGAGGCCTACGACCGCTGCTCGCTGCTGGCCGACGCGCCCGGCCTGAGCCGTCCGCTGATGCTGGTGCACGGCCTGGCCGACGACAACGTCTTCGCCGCCCACACGCTGCGCCTGTCGGCGGCGCTGCTGGCCGCCGGTCGTCCGCACACGGTGCTGCCGCTGAGCGGCGTGACGCACATGGCCCCCCAGGAGGACGTGGCCGAGAACCTGCTGCTGCTGGAGCTGGACTTCATCCGCCACCACCTATCCCAGGTTTGACTTATATAAGTCGCACCTGAAACACTGAGGTCGTGCACGCGTTCGACGTCCTCGGGGATCCGGTCCGCCGCCGGATCCTGGAGCTGCTGGCCGGCGGCGAGCAGAGCTCCGGCGAGGTCACCGCAGTCATCCAGCGAGAGTTCGGCGTCTCACAGCCGGCGGTCTCCCAGCACCTGAAGGTGCTGCGCGACAACGGGTTCGCCAGCGTGCGGGCCGAGGGCACGCGACGGCTCTACGCCGTGGAGCCCGCGCCGCTGCGGGAGGTCGACCTCTGGCTCGACCGTTTCCGCGGCTTCTGGGAGCAGCGCCTCGACGCGCTGGCCACCGAGCTGGCGCGGGGCAGAAGAAAGAAGCACGATGGACAGCCTTGATGAGATATCCCGGATCAGGCGCGAGCTCACGGACGGCGAGCGCAAGTCCGTGACCCTGACCCGCCACTACGACGCGGAGGTGGCGGACGTCTGGGACGCCTGCACCGACGGTGAGCGCATAGCCCGCTGGTTCATGCCGGTCTCCGGCGACCTGCGGCTGGGGGGCACGTACCAGCTGGAGGGCAACGCGGGCGGGCAGATCCTCGCCTGCGAGCCGCCCTCCTACCTCAGGGTGAGCTGGTTGTTCGGGCCCGACCCCGGTTTCTCCGAGGTCGAGGTGCGCCTGTCGGCCGAGGGCGGGGGCACCCGCTTCGAACTGCGCCACACCGCCGAGGTGCCGCCGGAGATGTGGGGCCGGTTCGGGCCCGGGGCGGTCGGCGTGGGCTGGGACCTCGGGCTCCTGGGCCTCCGGCTGCATCTGTCCGGGCTGCCGATGCCCGACAAGGCCGGCTTCGAGCTGACCGCCGACGGCCGCCGCTACATCACGGCCAGCAGCCGGGCGTGGGGCGCGGC
The DNA here is from genome assembly GCF_044465465.1 of Nonomuraea sp. NPDC049655. NCBI lineage: Bacteria > Bacillati > Actinomycetota > Actinomycetes > Streptosporangiales > Streptosporangiaceae > Nonomuraea > Nonomuraea sp. NPDC049655. The sequence goes on along the minus strand of NZ_JBITLS010000003.1, from coordinate 458,261 downwards.
CTTCGAGGAGGCCGGGGCGCCGCCCGAGGCCGCCGCCGCCGCGGTCGCCGCCACCACCGCTTTCTACCTACCGACGGAGGACCAGTCATGAGCCAGAAGACCACCACGTTCCTGATGTTCCAGAACCGCGACGCCGAGGAGGCGATGAACTTCTACGTCTCGCTGTTCGAGGACTCCAAGGTGGTGGCCGTCTCCCACTACGGCCCGGAGGGGCCGGGGCCCGAGGGAACCGTCATGCACGCCACGTTCACCCTGGCCGGCCAGGAGTACATGTGCATCGACAGCAGTGAGCGGCACGCGTTCGGCTTCACCCCCTCGATGTCGATCTGGGTCGCGTGCGACACCGAGGAGGAGATCGACCGGCTCTACGCGGCGCTGGCGGAGGGCGGCCAGCCGCTGATGCCGATCGGCTCGTACGGCTTCAGCACCAGGTTCGGCTGGGTCAACGACCGGTTCGGCGTCTCCTGGCAGCTCAACCTGGCCTGAGGGCCGCCCCGGACGACGAGTAGGGTGAGTAAGTGTTTACCCACCCTCTCGTGAAGGGGCCCGACATGAGGCTCGTCATCTTCGGCGCGACCGGCCGCACGGGGCTGGAGCTCGTCCGGCAGGCGCTCGACCTGGGGCACGAGGTCACCGCCGTCGTCCGCGACGCCGCCCGGTTGCCGGCCGGGCTGCGCGACCGCGTCGAGACCGTGACCGCCGACCTGGCCGAGTCCGAGCGCCTGCTGCGCGCCTCGGGCCTGGACTGGACGATCGTGCGCCCCTCCCGCCTGCTCGACGGCGGGCCCACCGGCCGCTACCGCACCGCCCTGGACCTCAACCTGCGCGGCGGCCGCTCCACCACCCGCGCCGACCTGGCCGACTGCATGCTGAAGCTGGCCGCCGACCCGGCCTCGGCGGGGCACGTCGTCTCGGTGGCCACCTGAGGGCCAAGGCCATGTGAGGTCCTGACGGCCACCACGCGACGCGCGTGGTGGCCGTCAGGGTCGGGTCAGTACACCTCGATCTTGTTGGCGTTGACGTCGTCGAGCACCCCGATGATGTCGCTGTAGCGAGCCGAGGTGCCGGAGTCGATCGGCAGCGCCATCGTCTCCTGGGCGTAGATCATCGCGGCGCGCACGGTGCCCAGGCCCAGCCGCCTGGTCGTCGCCGAGTCGATCGCCGTCCCGGCGTTGACGCGCCTGGTCGCCAGGTTGAAGTACGTGCCCAGGGCGTGCTCGCGGAGCACGGTCTTGGGCCCGTTGGCGTCGTGGAAGGCGGAGTCGATCTCGGCCGCCGACAGGGCGCCGCTCTGGTCGCTGTCGTAGCGCTGGTCGGTGGCCTGGATGCGGGCCAGGGACTCGGCCGTCCACTGTCCTGAATGGTTCGTCCAGTAGCCCTTGGACAGCGGATCCCTGGTGGGCGGAACGGCCGTGACCGTGGTCGTGGCCGAGTCCGAGACCGGGTCGAAGGTGCACGCCCCGCCGGTGTTCCTGTAGGTCACGGACACCTCGCTCGCGTACGCCGTGCCCGCCGTCGCCAGCAGTGTCGGCCGCGCGGTGAAGACGATGTTCCGTTCGCCGGACCTGGCGGGCAGGGCGCCCACGTTCCAGACCAGCGTCCTGGTGCCGTCGGCGTTGAGCGTCACCGAGTCCGGCTTCGGCCCGGCGCCCAGGTCGAGCGCCTTGCTGTAGTAGACGCCGGCGGGCAGCGTGCCGGTGACGACGGCGTCGGAGGCGCCGCCACCGCCGGTGTTCGCGTAGGCGATGGTGTACGTGATCGCCTCACCGGCGTTGACCGTGGCGGTCGCCGTCTCGTTCACCGTCAGCACCGGGGCGCGCACCGTGGTCGTGGCGCGCGCGGTGTTGTCGCTGGTGTACGGGTCGGGCACGCCGTTCGTGTCCTTCCCGGTCACCGTGACGGTGTTGGTGAGCACCGTGCCGTCGGTCGTGTCGCACGGCACCTGGTAGGTGAACTTCGGCGTGACGGTGTGCACGTCGCCCTTGTTCAGGTCGGGCACCGGGCGTTGCCGGGTGGTGCCGTCGGGCATCGTGTCGGTGAGCGAGACGGCCGTGGCCTTGCCCGGTCCGAGGTCGGTGACGTCCACGGTGTAGGTCACGGTGTCCCCGCCGTCGGCTTCGGCCTGGTCGGCGGACTTGGTGACCTTCAGGTCGGCCTGCTGCGACAGGGCCAGGACCATCTCCTCCGTCATCTCGTCGGGCGTGCTCCGCGGCACCCCGTCGTTGAAGCCGTCGGCGTTGAGCCTGGGGTTGTACTGCAGGTGGGCCCAGTCGTCGTAGCCGTGCAGCGTCTGGGTGTCATCGGTGATGTGGCATCCCTTGCCCGGGACGCCGATGGACTCGATGTAGTTGATGTCGGCGGGGATGTCGCCCTCTGTGTTGCCCTTTTCCCCGTTCCAGTCGATCGGGCCGCTGTTGGCGGGCTCGACGTGGGGTTTGCCCTTGATCCCGTACACGGTGTAGCGGTCGGGGTGCGGCGTTCCGCGCACGCCGAGGTTCTCGTTGAGGTGCTGCTCCACGAGCCGGGTGGGCTCGGTGGTGCCGAGCGCGGTGCCGGCGGCTGTGCTGCTGAAGTCCATGGGCCGGGTGAAGTTGATGTCGGGGAACTGGAGCGCGTAGTTCATCACGCTCAGGTAGTTGGGTTTGCAGTTGACGTCCTCGTCGCCGCCGTGGCCGAGGCTGAGCGTGTGCCCGAGCTCGTGCATGAAGGTCGAGGCCTGGGCGACCCTCAGTCCGCCGACGTCGTTGATCGCCTGGGCGCTCCACGTGCCGAGCGTCACGACGAAGTCGTTGCCGCCCTGGGGGCCGACGGCGTACCACTCGGAGTTGCCCGAGGAGTCGGGATCTTCGAGGTAGCTCTCGGCGAAGATCATGTAGCGGTACACGTCGCGTTTGGCCTTCAGGATGTTCGCGCAGTTCCCGTCGTTGCGGTCGGCGCGGGTGCCGAAGTGTCCTGTGCAGGGGCCGGCCGGTTCGCCGTTCTTCAGCTCGTTGAAGTCCACGAGCACCGGATCGGACCTCTCGAACCGGATGTTGGACGTCTTCGGCAGTTCCTCGTCCTTCAGCACGTGGAGGTTGACGCCCAGGTATTTGGTCGCCGCCGGATGGGCCGGGTCGGGGTGATAGGGGTCGACCGGTGCTGCGGCGAAGGCGTCCACGACGTCGCCGAGCCCGAACCAGTCGGGCTCGTTGTCCTTCATGTAGTCCGCCTCGACGAACAGGTCCTTGCGGTAGGGCAGCGCGTTGTACGGCGGGTCGCCCAGGGCCAGGTCGACCTGGTTGTCGTTGTTGACGTCGTAGCCCACGCCCGGCGTCTCCCAGGCGTTCATGATGCCGTCGCCGTCGCTGTCGGCGGCGCCGCCCGTGGTCCTGGCCAGCGTGATGCAGGCGGGTGTGGTGATGGTGAAGAAGCCGCGGGCCGAGTCAGGGCCGGTGGTCTCGCTCTCCCCCGACAGGGTCAGGGCGCCGGCGCCCTGCTCGGCGGTCAGGCCGCCGCCGGTGAAGACGCACGTGTTCAGGTCGAACTTGAGATCCAGGTAATCGCCGTTCTTGGCCCAGTGAATGACGTTGTTCTGGCTCAGGTCGTCCTGGTCCCACAGTTCCAGGTGGATGTCGACGGGATTCCGGCTGGTGTCGACCGTGGCCTTGTGGACCCAGTTGGTCCGGAAGTCGGGGCCGTGGGCACAGCAGTAATCGTCCTCGCCGTCGTACAGGTCCTCGTTCCCGATCTTGAATTTGGGGTAGTAGTCGTTGCCGCAGGACTCGCCCGCGCCCTCGTCGCACGACAGCTCGACCACCCGGTACAGGCTGACGGTGACCTCCGCGGTCGCCGCCTGGGCCGGGCTCGGACCGAGATACGCCAACCAGGCCAGCACCAGTAACGATGCGGCTAACGCACGAATGCTCCTCATTCCGCGTCCCCTCCAGACTGTGTATCCCGCTCAGTATGCGAAGGCGCGAAACAAGGCGCGTGAGTAACCGGGTACTCAAGCCGCGCGTCTCTATCATCGTGAACGTGCCTGGCATCCGCGGGACTTCGACGCCGATTCCGTACGACTCCTTCATCTCCTACAGCCGGGCCGCCGACGGGCTGCTCGGCCCCGCTCTGCGTGATGGGCTGCACCAGTTCGCCCGTCCCTGGTACAAACTGCGGGCGTTGCGGGTCTTCTGCGACACGCGCAGCCTGTCGGCGTCCCCGGGACTGTGGACGACGATCGAGGCCGCGCTCGATGCCTCGCGCTGTTTCGTCCTGCTGGCCTCCCCGGAGTCGGCGCGTTCGGTGTGGGTGCGGCGGGAGATCGAGCACTGGCGCTCGCTCGATCCGGGACGGCCCGTCTTCCTCATGCTCACCGGCGGCGACCTCGTCTGGGATCACGCGGCCGGGCACTTCGACCAGACCCTGACCACGGCGCTGCCCGAGTCGCTGCTCACGTCGTTCACCGAGGTCCCTCTGTGGGCGGACCTGCGCTCGATCCGCAGCCAGAGCGACCTCTCGCTCAGCAACCCGGCCTTCCTCGACGCCGTCGCGACGCTCGCCGCCACCCTGCACGGCCGGGCCAAGGACGAGCTCGTCGGCGACGACGTCCGGCAGCACCGGCTGGCCCGGCGCTTCCGGCGGCTCTCGTGGACCGGGCTGTCCGTCCTCACCACGGCGGCGGTCGTCGCGGCCGCCGTGGCCGTCCACGCGGCCGACGTCGCCGAGGCCCAACGCGTCAGAGCCGACGCCGAGCGCGACCAGGCCCTGTCGTACCTGGCCAGTGATCGCGGCATCCAGATCGGCGAGAGTGATCCGGTCGTCTCCGGCCTGCTGGCGGCCACCGCCTGGCACTTCGCCCAGACCCCCGAGGCCCGCTACGGCATGGTGGCCGCCCTGGCCTCCCCGGTGCGCGCCATCCTGGACAGCGGCTCCTACCACGGCGGCGCGGTGGCCTTCAGCCCGGACGGCCGGACCCTGGCCACCGGCGGCACGGACGGCACCACCCGCCTGTGGGATCCGGAGACCGGCCGGCCCGCCGGGGATCCGATCAAGGACGGCGGCCTCGCCCTGGCCTTCAGCCCGGACGGCCGGACCCTCGCCGTCGCCGGCTTCGACGGGACGATCAGGTTGTGGGACCTCTCCACCAGGACAGCGGTCCCGCTCACGGGTCATCGGTCCGTCGTGTGGGCCCTGGCCTTCAGTCCGGACGGCCGGACCCTGGCCAGCGCGGGCCAGGATCACACCGCCCGGCTGTGGGACCCCGCCACCGGGAAACCCGTCGGACGACCTCTCAAAGGCCACACCGGCGAGGTCAGCGGGGTGGCGTTCAGCCCGGACGGCGCAATCCTGGCCACCGCCGGCCGTGACGGGATCGCCCGCCTGTGGAATGCCGCCACGGGACGCCCCGTCGGAAAGCCCCTCAAGGGCCACACCGACGACATCCGAGCCGTCACGTTCAGCCCGGACGGCCGGACGCTGGCCACCGGCGGCTACGACGGAGAAATCCGGCTGTGGAACCCCGCCACCGGGGAACCCGTCGGACGACCTCTCACAGGTCACACCGGCGCCGTCACCGGACTCGCGTTCAGCGAGGACGGCCGGACCCTGGCCTCCGGCAGCTGGGACAGGACCGCCCGGCTGTGGAACCTGGCGACCCGGCGCCCGGCCGGCGACGCGTTCACCGGCCACAGCGGCTTCGTCTACGGCGTGGCGCTCAGCCCGGACGGCGCAACCCTGGCCACCGTCAGCGGGGACGGGACCGCCCGGCTCTGGCGCGCCGCCGCCCGGCGGCCGGTCACCGACCCGCTCATCGGTCACCAGGACGAGGTCTCGCAGCTGGCGTACAGCAACAACGGCGACATCCTGGTCAGCAGCGGAGCTGACGGAACCATCCGCGTCTGGGACCGGGTGACCGGCAGGCGACTCGGTCCGCCGATCCGCGGGAGGTACCCGTACACATGGCCGGTGGCGATCAGCCCGGACGACAGGACGCTGGCCGTCGGTGACGACGACGGCGGTCTCCACCTGTGGGACCTGGCCACCCGGCAGCAAATCGGCACCCCCGTCAAGGCCGCGGCCGGCACCATCTCCGTGCTGACGTTCAGTCCGGACGGCAGGACCCTGGCCGTCGCCTCCGGCAAGGGAATCCTCCAGTTATGGGACCCCGCCGCCCGCCGTCCGGTCACCGCTCCGATCAAGGCCCACAGCGACGTCCTCCACCGGATCGTCTTCAGCCGGGACGGCAGGATCATGGCCACCGTGGGAGGCGGCACGGCCAGGCTATGGGACGCCGCCACCCGGCGGCCGATCGGCGCCCCGATCGGGGACTCCAGCGTCACCTGGCTGGCGTTGAGCCCGGACAGCAAGCTCCTGGCCACCGTGGGAGAGCAGGGAACGGTCAGGATCTGGGACACGGCAGGCCGCCGCCCCAAGGGCGCCTTCAAGGACCGCACGGGCACCATCTCCACCGTCGAGTTCAGCCCGGACGGCAGAACGCTGGCCACCGACGCCGCCGCGGGCGTCCAGCTCTGGGACGCGGCCACGACGAAGCCGATCGGGAACCCGTTCAAGAGCGGCGAAAGCGCTGTCTCGTCGCTGGCCTTCAGCCCGGACGGCCGGACCCTGGCCGGCTCCTACGACAAGGGAACGATCCTGCAATGGAAGGTGGACGTCCCGGCGGATCCGTTCCCCTCGCTCTGCGCGGCGGCCGGTCGCTCGCTCACCGAGCAGGAGTGGGGCCGCTACCTGCCGTCCGGCACCCCCTTCGAGAAGGTCTGCTGAAACCACGGCCGACCCTCTACAGCCGGAGGGGGATCACACGTAAAGTCTGATCGTCGCAGTCGGCCGAGGAATGGAACCCCCCGGATGAAGGCACGTGTCGTCGCGATCATGCAGGTGCGGTGGGTGCGGCTGCTCGCGTCGGCGCTCGTCGGCGCCGTCGTGGGCCTGGCGATCTTCGAGATGACCGAGGCGGGCGGCCGGTGGATCTTCGTCGTCACCGGTGCGGTCGCCGGCATGGCCGCCGTGATCATGGTCCAGTTCTATGCCAGGACGGCCAGGCTGACCGAGGTGAAGGTCACCGTGCCGCAGCTCAGCGAGCTCACCTTCCTGGTGAACAACGAGAGCCGCCAGGTGGCCTGGCACCTGTTCGTCGAGACCGTCACCCGGGTCTCCGTTCAGTCGCTCGACGACGAGGAGGGCCTGGTCAGGGAGGCCATGAACTCTCTGTACGGCCTGTTCGCCACCACCCGCGACGCCCTCAAGACCAGCCGCCCCTCGGCCCCCGTGCCAGGCGGGCAGACCGTGGAGTACTTCGCGATCTCGATGCTCAACAAGGAACTGCGCCCGTTCCTGTCCAAGTGGCACCCGCTGCTGACCGCCTGGGAGCGGGCGCATCCCGGCGAACCGGAGTCGGCCTGGCCCGGCGACCAGGAGTGCCGCGCCCATCTGCGCCTGCTCCAGTCCGCCATCTCCGCGTACGCGGAGGGCTTCGGCCACCTCGCCGGCATCCGTGACCCGCAGACGCTGATCGCGGGCATGACGCCCGCCGGGTCGCAGGTCCCTCCGACCGCCGGCTGATCTGAACCCCACGGGCTTCGTGCCCAAAAGCTCAAGGCCATGGCCTAAGGGCGGGCCGCGATCGAGGAGAGGAAGTCGTCGAGCAACGCGACCTGGACGTCCTCGGGGAAGCGGCCCGGGTCGAACAGCGCCTGGACGACGAGCCCATGGGTGAACGCCACCGCGCCGGCCGCCAGCCGTTCGGGGTCGGCCTCCTGGGGCAGTTCGCCGAGGTCGCGGGCGGTCTCCAGGTGGGCGCGCAGCGCCGAGCGCAGGCGGGTGTAGCGGGCGGCCTGGCCGGCGCCGAGGTCGTCGTCGGCCAGGGCCAGGTCCCATGAGCTGACCCAGATGCGGTTGCGGGCGACGTCGGCCGGGCCCAGCGGCAGGATGTCGAGCAGCGCGGCCCTGAGCGCCGCCAGGCCGGGGGCCGGGGGCTCGCGGCGGGGACGGGCGGCCGTGCGCCGCTCCAGCAGGTCGAGCGCGTGCCCGACCAGGGCCCGCTTGGTGGGGAAGTAGTGCATGAGCAGGCCGGTCGACACGCCCATGGCGGCGGCGACGGCGCGCAGCGTCAGCCCGCCGAACCCCTTGTCGGCCAGCACCTGCCAGACCGCCTGCGAGACGTCCTCACGGCGGGCTTCACGGTCTCCTGCTGCGGGCGGCATGCTGCTACCTTACATACCGAACGCTCGTTACGTACTTTGGGACGGTGTCCGTGTTCGCACTTCCGCTCGGCGACGAGGCCGAGCTCCGCCCGCTGGAGCCCTGGCGGGCCCAGGAGTTCCTCGATCACATCGACCGGGCCCGCCCGTCGGTGGACCCGTGGATCCCGTGGGCCGAGCGCAGCACCGACCTGGCCTCGGCGACGGCCGTCCTGCAGCGCTACGCCGACGACCAGGCCGCCGACGGCGCCCGCATCTACGGGATCTGGCTGGCCGGCACGCTGGTCGGCGGCGTGATGTTCACCCGGTTCGAGGCGGTCTCGGGGGTGTGCGAGATCGGCTGCTGGCTGGAGCCGGCCGGCGAGGGCCGGGGGCTGGTGACCCGGGCGTGCCGGCTGCTGATCGACTGGGCGTTCGCCGAGCGCGGCATGGCGCGCGTGGAGTGGTGGGTCTCACCGGGCAACACGCGCAGCATCGAGGTCGCGCGCCGGCTCGGCATGACCCGCGACGGCGTGCTGCGCAGGCGTTTCCCGCACCGGGGCGAACGGCACGACAGCGAGGTCTGGTCGCTGCTGGCCGGCGAGGCGCCCGCCTCCGGCGTCAAGGCCGAGCTCGACCGGCTGATGGCGGCCTTCCTGGACGCCTTCACCAACACCGGCGGGCGCCGCCCGGACGTCGGCGCCGTCCGGGAGCTGTTCGTCCCGCAGGCGGTGATCGTCAACAACACCGGGCCCGAGCCCGTGGTGCACGATCTGGACGGTTTCGTCGAGCCCCGGCAGCGCATGCTCACCGACGGGACGCTGACGGAGTTCCGCGAGTGGGAGGTGGCCGAGCGCACCGAGATCTTCGGGTCGGTCGCCCAGCGGTTCAGCGACTACCGCAAGTCCGGCGTCCGGGACGGCGTGCGGTTCGCCGGCGCGGGCCGCAAGACGACCCAGTTCGTCCGGACGCCCGCCGGGTGGCGGATGAGCTCGATGGCCTGGGACGACGAGTAGCGGGCGGGTCAGGCGGTCACCTTGTCCAGGAAGGCGCGCACGTTGGCGTACGCGCGGGCGGCCTTCTCGGCCGGCGTCAGCGACTCCTCCACGACGCCGGCGCCCGCGGCCTCCCTCTTGCCGCGCAGGTAGAGAGGGCAGGCCAGGTCGGCGCACAGGTACTGCCCGACGGTGTTGCCCTGACGGCCGGGCTCGCCGGTGCGGCGGGCGGTCATCAGGGCGACGCCGCCGCTGGTGTGCGTGGTCAGGCAGAAGGAGCACATGCTGCGCGCGGTGTAGGAGCGCGAGGCGCCGGAGGTGACCCGCAGGGCGACGCCGACCAGGGAGCCGTCGGCCTCGGCCACCAGGTAGGCGCGCTCGGGGGCGCCGGGATCTCGCCAGCCGAGGAAGTCGAGGTCGTCCCAGGGCAGGTCGGCCAGATCCCGGGGCAGGCCGGCGCGTTTGGCCTCGCCTTTGGAGCAGTTGATGAACGACGTGCGGATGTCGTGTTCGGTCAGGGGTCTCATGAGTGTGGAGGCTAGCTTTTCTTAACGGTAGTATGCAAATACTTAAAGCCTGTAAGAAAGGGTGCTGCCGTGGCCCGCGCGGGAGTGACCGTCGACCGCCTGACCAGGGCGGCCGCGGACCTGGCCGACGAGGTCGGCTTCCAGAACGTGACCGTCTCCGCGCTCGCCCGCGGCTTCGGCGTCAAGCCCGCGGCCCTGTACGCGCACGTCAAGGACATCCGGGAGCTGCGGGTCAGGGTGGCCGAGCTGGCTCTGGGCGAGATGGCCGACCGGGTCGCCGCCGCGCTGGCCGGCCGGTCGGGCAAGGAGGCGCTGGTGCCCTTCGCCGCGGCCTACCGCACCTACGCCAAGGAGCATCCGGGCCGGTACGCCGCCACCCAGCTGGAGCTGGACTCCGAGTCGCTGGACGTCAGCGCGGGCCGCCGGCATGCGGAGCTGACGCGGGCCGTCCTGCGCGGCTACGACCTGGCCGAGCCCGACCAGACCGACGCGCTGCGCATGCTGAGCAGCACGCTGCACGGTTACGTGACCCTGGAGATGGCCGGCGGGTTCCGCCGCCATCCCCGCGAGGTGGACGCCTCCTGGTCCAGGGCCCTCGACGCCCTGGACGCGGTGCTCAGGAACTGGCCGCCGGCCTGAGCCCGTGGTCAGGCCGCGTGGTCAGACCGCGGCCCACAGCTGGGCCTTGTTGGTCAGCCCCGGCGAGCAGGGGAAGATCTTGACGAAGGTGTCCAGGGTGTCCAGGCAGCTGCCCGGCGCCAGGGACGAGCGGATCTGGTTGAACCCCGACCCCTTGACGAACGGCACCCCGCCCAGCGTGAACCAGCGGACGGCGGGGTCGGCGTCGCCGCAGGCCCGTTCCACCACCTGCGCGCCGAAACCGGCCGAGTCGGCCGCCACGCAGAGCCGGGTCAGCGGGTTGCGCAGCAGGAACGAGTCGCTCGCCAGCGGGACGATCTCCCACCGCTGCTCGTTGACGTCGTGGCAGGTGAAACGCTGCAGCCGGGCGCCGGGGACGAAGATGTCGTCCTCGGTCCGGATGTCGAGGCATTTGCCCTGCTCGGCCTCCTTGACGTGGACCGGGGTGGCGGCTTGTGCGGCGGCGGGGACGAGGCCGAGGGCCAGCGCCACGCCCAGGGCGGACACGATCCGGAGCGGGTGTCGCATGCGGGTCTCCTTGTGGTCGGCGGGGTGCCTGTCCTCAAGGGCGTTCCATGGCGTTCCATCGCGGTGTCCGCTGGCCGCGGCGGCGCCGGTGCCGCACAGTGGCCGGATGAGCGATGCGACGAAGGGCTGGGCCCTGTCCGGTGGCGTGGGCGGGGCGGCCGCGCTGGAGCCGCTGCTGCGTGAGGTGCTGGCCGCCCTGGCCGAGGGCGCGCGGCGGCGCGGCGGCCCGCTGCCCGCCCGCACGCCCCAGGAGCTGGCCGCCGAGGTGGCGCGAGTGTTCGCGCCGGAGGGCGAGCGGCTGGGGGCGCTGACCGAGCTGCTGGCCTATGGGAGCGCTGATCCGGCCGATCCGTTCTGCGCGGCGCACCTGCACTGTCCGCCGCTGGCGGTGGCGGTGGCGGCCGATCTGGCGGTCTCGGCGCTCAACCCGTCGCTGGACTCCTGGGACCAGGCGCCGGCCGCGACCGCGCTGGAGACGGCGCTGCTGGCCGAGCTGGCCCGGATGGTGGGGTTCGGGGCGGCCGCGGCCGGCGTGCTGACCTTGGGCGGCACCGAGTCCAACCTGATGGGCCTGATGCTGGCCAGGGATCTGGCGGTGGGCCGGTCGGCGGGCGTCCGGGCCGAGCTGTCGGGCCTGCCGGGCGGGGGTCCGCGGCTGCGGATCTTCGCCTCCGAGGCCGCGCACTTCTCCACCCGGCGGGCCGCGGCGCTGCTCGGGCTGGGTGAGGACGCGGTCGTCGCCGTCCCGGTCGACCGGGAGCTGCGGATGGAGGCCGGAGCGCTGGCCGGGGCGCTGCGGGCGAGCGCCGGGCGCGGTGAGCTGCCGGTGGCGGTGGTGGCCACGGCGGGCACCACGGACACCGGGGCGATCGATCCGTTGCGTGCGTGCGCGTCGCTGGCCGCCGAGCACGGCGCCTGGCTGCACGTCGATGCCGCCTACGGCGGTGGCGCGCTGCTGTCGGACCGGCTGGCTCCGCTCCTGGACGGTCTCGCGCTGGCCGACTCGGTGTCGCTGGACTGGCACAAGCTCGGCTGGCAGCCGGCCGCGGCCGGGGTGTTCCTGGTGCGCCGGGCCGAGACGTACGCCTCGCTGGCCCGGCGGGCGGTCTACCTCAACCCGGCCGACGACGAGGAGGCCGGTTACCCGAGCCTGCTGGGGCTGTCGCTGCGCACCACGCGCCGGGCCGACGCGTTCAAGATCCTGGTGACGCTGCGCACGCTGGGCCGGTCGGGGCTGGGCCGCCTGGTGGACGCCTGCCACGACCTGGCCCGGTACGGCGCGGCGGCGGTGCGCGCCCATCGGCGGCTGGAGCTGCACGCCGACCCGGTGCTGACCGCGTTCCTGTTCCGGTACGTGCCGGCCGATCCGGCGCGCTCGGACGAGGTGAACGCGGGGCTGCGGCGCAGGCTGCTGCGGGAGGGCCGGGCGGTGGTGGGCCGGACCGAGCTGCCGGGGACGGGCCCGGGCCGGGTCCGGCTCAAGCTCACGCTGCTCAACCCGCACGCCAGGCCGGGCGACCTGGACCGGCTGCTGGCCGTGGTCGCCGCGGCGGGCCAGGCCGAGGAGTCCGGCCTCTGACCTCGCCTCCCGCCTGCCGGGGTCAGGTGAGCAGGGTGGACGGGTCGCGTTCCGGCGGGCCGGCGGGCCACCAGTGGCCGTCGTGCTCGGTGAAGGGGTACCAGCGGCCGTCGCGGCCGTAGCGGACCTGGCGGGGGCCGAGGGTCCAGCGGTTGCGCCAGGTCTCCAGCTGGGGCGGCGGGTCGCCGTCCCAGCCGGACTCCAGCAGCGCCTGGGCCCTGGCCAGGTCCTGGCGGGGCGGGGTCCAAGGGGTTTCGAGCACGTCGAGCCCGGGGGCGCCGCCGTACCGCCAGGCCCGGACGGCGGCGTCCAGGCCGAGGTCGAGGTCGTGCTCGGCGGCCAGGCGGACGCGGTCCTGGTACTCGGTCAGCGGTTCCAGGTGGCCGTGCAGCAGGATCTGGCGGGCGCGGGCGGCGGCGGAGGCGGCCAGCACGGCCAGGGCGGCCACGTCCACGCCGGGTGCGGGGTCCAGGGCGAGGGGGGTGAAGGCGGTCTCCGGCGGGGGCGGTTCGGGCAGCGGCGGCTCGCCGAGCGCGAACGCCTGCGCGGCGGGCACCCCGCCGCCGGCGTCCTGCTCGGTGGTTCCGCCGCCGGTCGCGCCGCCGGTCGCGCCGCCGGTCGCGCCGCCGGGCGCGCGGGCGGGGGCCGGGAGGGGCAGGTCGCGGTTCTGCAGGGCCTCGATCAGCTCCTGTTCGCCGCGTCCGCGCAGCAGCAGCAGGACGAACGGGTCGCCGTCCAGCAGCCAGGACGCCTGGTAGCACAGGGCGGCGGCGTGCTTGCAGGGGTGTCCCCAGTCGGGGCAGGAGCATTCGGGCTCCAGGTCGCCGACGGTGGGCAGCAGCGGCACGGCGGCGTCCTCGGCGGCCTCGACCAGGTCGTGCGGGACGTCGCGGTCGAGCAGGGCGGCGATGTGCCCGGCCTTGGCGGCGACCTGGTCGAGGAAGCGTTCCCAGGCGGCGTCGGTGAGCTGTTCGACGCGGACGACGGTGTCGTACTCGTGCTCGGTGACGGCGGCCAGCCGGCCGGGGCTGACGGTGATCGGGCCGACCTGGCCGGTCTTGGCGTAGGCGCGGCCCTTGCGCAGCAGGGTCTGGTCGAGCGAGGTGTCCTCCAGGGCCTTGATCCACGCCTGGCCCCACCAGGTGGTGGCGAAGCGGGCGCCGGCGCGTTGCGGGGGGAAGGCGGCGAATCCGCGTACGGCGGTCATCTGAGCTCCACGAGTGCGGCGAGTTCGGCGTCGGTCAGCTCGGTGAAGGCGGCTTCGCCGGAGGCCAGGACGGCGTCGGCGAGCGAGCGCTTGGCGCCGAGCATGGCGGCGATGCGGTCCTCGATCGTGCCTTCGGCGATGAGCCGGTGCACCTGGACGGGCCTGGTCTGGCCGATGCGGTAGGCGCGGTCGGTGGCCTGGTCCTCCACGGCTGGGTTCCACCAGCGGTCGTAGTGGATGACGTGGTCGGCGCGGGTGAGGTTCAGGCCGGTGCCGGCGGCCTTGAGGGAGAGCAGGAAGACGGGGACGTGGCCGTCCTGGAAGCGGGCGACCATCTCCTCGCGGCGGGCGACCGGGGTGCCGCCGTGCAGCAGCTGGGTGGCGACGCCGCGGCCGGACAGGTGGCGTTCCAGGAGCCTGGCCATGGCGACGTACTGGGTGAACACCAGCACGGCGCCGTCCTCGGCGACGATCGTGTCGACGAGCTCGTCGAGCAGTTCCAGCTTGCCCGAGCGGCCGGTCAGGCGGGGGGACGATTCGTGCAGGTAGTGGGCGGGGTGGTTGCAGACCTGTTTGAGCCCGGTCAGCAGTTTGACGATCAGGCCGCGCCGGGCCATGCCCTTGGCGTTCTCGATCTGGGTCATGCTCTCGCGGACGACGGCCTCGTACAGGGCGGCCTGCTCGGTGGTGAGGGGGACGGGCCGGTCGGTCTCGGTCTTGGGCGGCAGTTCGGGGGCGATGCCGGGGTCGCTCTTGCGGCGGCGCAGCAGGAACGGCCCGACGAGCCGGGCCAGCCGGGCGGCGGTGTCGGCGTCGCCGGACTCGACCGGTTTGGCCCAGCGGGCCCTGAAGCGGGCCAGGGGGCCGAGCAGTCCGGGGGTGGTCCAGTCGAGGATGGCCCACAGTTCGGACAGGTTGTTCTCCACGGGGGTGCCGGTGAGGGCGACGCGGGCGCCGGCGGGGATCTCGCGCAGCGCCTTGGCGGTGCCGGAGGCGGGGTTCTTGACGTGCTGGGCCTCGTCGGCGACCAGCAGCCCCCAGGGGTGGGCGCCCAGGGTGGCGGCGTCCAGGCGCATGGTGCCGTACGTGGTGAGCACGAATCCGTCGTCGGCCAGGGTGCGGGCGTTGCCGTGGTAGCGGCGGACCGGGACGCCGGGCGCGAACTTGGTGATCTCGCGTTCCCAGTTGCCCAGCAGCGAGGCGGGGCAGACCACGAGGGTGGGGCCGGTGCCGGCGCGGTACAGGTGGAGCGCGATCAGGGTGATGGTCTTGCCCAGGCCCATGTCGTCGGCCAGGCAGCCGCCGAGGCCGAGCGAGGTCATCCTGGCCAGCCAGCGCAGCCCTTGGAGCTGGTAGTCGCGCAGGGTCGCGGCCAGGCCGGGCGGCGCCGGCACGGGTTCGGGGTCGGTGAGCCGGTCGCGCAGGTCGGCGAGCCAGGCGGTGGGTTCGACGGTGATCTGTTCGGGTTCGTCCCCGCCGTCGATCTCGACCGTGCCGGTCAGGGCCGCGCCGAGCGCCTGCAGGCCGGTCAGGGGCTTGAGGTCGCGCTGGCGGGCCTTGCGGGCCAGCGCGGGGTCGATGAGCACCCATTGGTCGCGCAGCCGTACGACGGGCCGGTGGGACTCGGCCAGCAGGTCCATCTCGGCGGCGGTCAGCGGGGCGCCGCCGAGCGCGAGCCGCCAGTTGAAGCTGGTCAGGTGGTGGCCGCCGAGGAAGGAGGGCAGGTCGGAGGGCGCGCTGTCGCGTTCGCCGACGACGGCCTGGGCGCTCAGGCCGCGGACCAGGGAGCGCGGCCAGTGGACCTCGACGCCGGCGGCGGCCAGCCGGTCGGCCGCGCCGGTCAGCAGGTCCGCCACGTCGCTGTCGGTGAGGGCGAGCTCGTCGGGCACGGCGTGCTCCAGCAGCCGTTCCAGGCGGGGCCAGGAGCGGGCGGCGCGGCGCAGGGCGAGGGTGACCTCGATCCTGGCGCGGAGGCCGAACCCGGGGTCGCGGCCCTGCCACAGGTCGGCGGCGTCCACGACGAGCGAGGGGTCGGCCAGGCCGTGCACCTGGACGACGGCCCGGAACTCGGCCTGGGCCAGGTCGTCGGCCTCCAGCCGGAGCGAGAGCCGCACGCCGGAGTCGAGCCCGGCCGAGACCTCCTCGGCCCAGGGCCGCAGGTGGGGCACCTTGACGGGCTTGACGGCGGCGAAGGCGGTGGTGCCGGTGGCGCGTACGGCTCCGGGCGAGCGCGGCATGGCGTCGGCCACGGCGTCGAGGAAGGCGCGCACCAGAGGCTCGGCGTCGGGCAGCAGCAGGTCGCCCACGGGGATGGCGCGGGCGGCGGCGGGCATGGCCGCGGCCAGCTCGCGCACGCGCCGGGCGTCGGCGGCGTCGAGGGGGCCGGCGCGCCAGGAGTCGTGGCCGTCGGGTGAGACGGCGGGCAGGATGCGGCCGCGGGTGACGAGCTGGAGGGCGACCAGCGCGACGGCGCCCCAGAAGCGGGTGGCCGGGTGGGCGGCGGCGTCGGCGCGGGCCCTGGCCAGCACGGCGACGGCGTCGGCGACCGGGATCTCGGTGACGGCGCGCTCGCGCGCGCGAGGTTGTCCGTAGTCGTCCTGTTCGATCACCGTGGCCGTGCCGTCGCCCTGGTCGTCGAGGAAGACCAGGTGGCCGGACCTGGGGGGATCGCCGGGACGGAAGATCGCTGGGTGTCGCGCCAGATCCGGAAGAGCACTCATAGGCCGTACAGTGTACGGTACATCGGGGTGTGGTTTACCACAGAGCACATCGGCCGTCCGCCTCATTACCGCCATAACGGATCATTCGTAGCCTGGGGGACATGACGGATTGGTTGATTGCGTTGATGGAGAACCTCGGCGCCTTCGGGGCCGGGCTGGCGATCATGCTGGAGAACCTGTTCCCGCCGCTGCCCAGCGAGGTGATCCTGCCCCTGTCCGGCTTCACCGCCAGCCAGGGCGAACTGGACCTGCTCGACGTGCTGGTGTGCACGACGCTCGGCTCGGTGGTCGGGGCGCTGGCCCTGTACGGGGTGGGCGCGCTGCTCGGCCGCGAGCGCACGCTGGCCATCGCCGCCAAGCTGCCGCTGGTCAAGGTGACCGACATCGAGAAGACCGAGGCGTGGTTCCTGCGGCACGGCCGCAAGACCGTGTTCTTCGGCCGGATGATCCCCATCTTCCGCAGCCTGATCTCCGTGCCGGCGGGGGTGGAGCGCATGCCGCTGGTGACGTTCACCCTGCTCACGACGGCCGGCAGCGCCATCTGGAACACCATCTTCGTGCTTGCGGGATACTTTCTCGGCGAGAACTGGTCGCTGGTCGAGGCGTACGTGGGGATCGGCACCTACGTGGTGATCGGCCTGGTGGCGCTGGCGATCGCGGTCTTCGTCGCGGTACGGCTGACGGAACGGCGTAAGGGAAGGCATGCGAACCGCCGCTGAGGGGCTGAGGGTGCTGGGCGCGGTGGTCCTGGGCGGGCTGACCGCCCTGGCCGGCGCGCTGTTCCTGCTGCTCACGCTGCCCTTCCTGGGCCGGCCGCGGGTGCGGGCGCTGGCGGCGGGGCTGGCCGGGTTCGAGGCGCGCCGCCTGCGCCTGGACACCGCCGCGCTGGACGCGTTGTCCGGCTGGGACACCCGGCCGGCGCGCTACCTGGCCGCCAGGATCCCGGCCGGGGTGCTGGGCGGGCTGGTGGTGGCGCTGCTGGTCCTCGGCGCGCGCACCGCGATCCTGCTGCTGGGGGCCTGGGCCCGCGGCGAGCCCTACGACGGGATGACGCCGACGCCGCCGCTGGTGCTGTACTTCCTGGTGGGCGGCTGCGTGTTGCTGTTCATCGCCGTGTCGGGGCTGGTGGGGGTACACGCGCTGGAGCGGCGGCTGGCCGGGCGGCTGCTGGGGCCCGACCGTACCGAGGCGCTGGAGCGCCGGATCGCCGAGCTGGCCGAGAGCCGGGCCGGGATCGTGGCCGCGGTCGACTCCGAGCGCCGCCGCATCGAGCGTGACCTGCACGACGGGCTGCAGCAGCGCCTGGTGGCGCTGTCGATGCTCATCGGGCGGTCCCGGCGGGGGCGTCCCGAGCTGCTGGAGCAGGCGCACGAGCAGGCCCAGCAGGCGCTGGCCGAGCTGCGCGAGGTGGCCTGGCGGGTCTACCCGAGCGGGCTGGACTCCCTTGGGCTGGGCGAGGCGCTGGCCGGGGTGGCCGAACGCGCGGGCGTGCCGGTCAAGGTGGTGTGCGACCTGCCGAGCCGGCCACCGATGGCGGTGGAGACGGCGGCGTACTTCGTGGTGAGCGAGGCGGTGACCAACGCCGCCAAGCACGCGGCCGCCACGATGGTGACGGTCGAGGTCAGACAGGAGGACGACAGGGTGCTCGTACGGGTGAGCGACGACGGCACGGGCGGCGCGCGCCCCTCGGGAGGCGGCCTGTCGGGGCTGGCCCGGCGGGTGGCGGCGCTGGACGGCGCCTTCGAGGTGGTCAGCCCGCCCGGCGGCCCGACGACGGTGGCGGCGGGGCTGCCGTGCGGGTGATCCTGGCCGAGGACTCCACGCTGCTGCGCGAGGGTCTGGTACGCCTGCTGGGCGAGGAGGGCCACGAGGTGCCGGCCGCCGTGAGCGACGGCGAGGCCCTGGTGGCGGCGGTGGCCGAGCACGCCCCCGACGTCGTGGTGGTGGACGTGCGCATGCCGCCGACCCACACCGACGAGGGGCTGCGGGCGGCGCTGGAGATCCGGCGGCGCTGGCCGCAGGTCAAGGTGCTGGTGTTGTCGCAGTACGTGGAGAAGCGGTACGCCACCGAGCTGATGAGCGCCGACGTCGAGGGCGTGGGCTACCTGCTGAAGGACCGCGTGGCGCAGGTCGGCGACTTCCTGGACGCGCTGGAGCGGGTGGCGGCGGGCGGGGCGGCCTTCGACCCGGAGGTGGTGCGGCAGTTGCTGGCCCGTACCACGCAGGTCGATCCGCTGGCCCGGCTGACCGCGCGCGAGCGGGAGGTGCTGGAGCGCATGGCCCAGGGCATGACCAACGCCTCGATCGCCGGGCAGCTGCACGTGTCACAGAGCGCGGTGGAGAAGCACGTCAACTCGCTGTTCGACAAGCTGGGTCTGTCGCACGCCAGCGGGTACAGCCGCCGGGTGCTGGCCGTCCTGCACTTCCTGAAGTCCTGAAAGGGGGCCTTGGTGCGTCCGCGCGTCTTTCGTCACGACGACCTGCCGCGGCTGCGGGAGGTCCTGTCGGGGTGGATCGCCGAGGCCGGGCGGTGCGGCTACGACCACGCCGGTGAGCTGCCGCACCGGGTCTATGACAACCTGCGCGACCGCCGTCCGGCCGCCGAGCTGGTCCGGCTGTGGGAGGACGCCGGCGGTCTGGCCGGGATCGCGATCCTGCTGCGGTTCGGCTGCGCCTTCGACGTCTTCGCCGCTCCCCGGCTGCGCGGCGGGCCGGCGGAGCTGGACATGCTGGAGTGGGCGGCCGGCGCCACCGCGCGCCTGATGGACCCGGGCGAGCGGTACGTGCTGACCGACGTCCTCGACTGCGACGCCGCCCGGATCGGCCTGCTGGGACGGGCCGGATTCGCGCGGTTCCGGGTGTGGGACCACGTCAACGAGCGCGACCTGAGCGGCCCGCTGCCCGAGCCGGGCGCGCCGGCCGGGTTCGAGGTGCGGCACGCCGTGCCGCAGGACGCGCCGGGCCTGGCCGAGGCGCGTAACGCGGCGTTCGGCGACGACTGGACCGGGCCGCTCTACCGTTCTGCGGTGATGGAGCGGCCCGGCTACGACCCGGCCGACGAGATCGTGGTCCAGGCGCCGGACGGCCGGATCGCGGCCTTCGCGATCGGCTGGCTCGACGGTCGCAACGCGACCGGTCACTTCGAGCCGGTCGGCACCCATCCGGCGTTCCAGCGCCGGGGTCTGGCGCGGGCGGCGATGCTGCACGCGATGCGCCGCATGCGGGCGGCGGGCATGACGGCGGTGACGGTGAACCACGACGCCGACAACGTGGCCGCCCGCGAGCTGTACCGTTCGCTGGGTTTCGTCCGCCGGCACGAGACCTACGGCTACCGCCGTCCGGCCGGCTGATCGGCCCGCTTGCCGTCGATCCGGCCCAGGGGGTGGGGGGCCGCTTCCAGGGCGGCGCGGGCGGCGGGCCAGGCGGGGTCGCCGGGGTTCAGGGCGGTGCGCAGGTAGGCGGTGGTGAGCCGCTGCAGCAGGGCCAGGCGTTCGGGGCTCTCGTCGGTGGTCTCGGCGACGTGGTGTCCGGCGACGCCGCCGAGGGTGTGCTCGGCGCCGAACAGCGTCAGCAGGCTCTTGTCGCCGGGGCTGTGGCGGTAGCCGTCGGTGAACCAGTCCGGTCCTCGCGTCGACAGGGGTGAGTCGTCCTTGTCGCCGGCGACCAGCAGGGCCGGGGCCTTCATGAACTCGAAGGCGGGGTTCATGAAGGGGAAGTGCTCGGCGGCGAACGGTGACAGGTCCCGGCCGCCGGTGCCGGGCAGGGCGAGCAGCACGCCGGCCGTGACGCGCGGGTCGGACAGGTCCTGCCCTGGGTGGCCGGCGGCGTCCAGGATGCGGGCGCCGAGGAGCATGCTGGCGCTGTGGGCTCCCCAGGAGTGGCCGGCGACGGCGATGCGGCCGCGGTCCAGGCGTCCGGCCAGGCCGGGCAGGGCTTTCTCCAGGACGTCGAGGCCGTCGATGACGCGCTTGAGGTCTTCGACCCTGATGCGCCAGATGTGGGGGGTGCGGGGGTCGTCGGCGGGGAGGGCGAGCGTGCGCGAGTCGAGATGGGTGGGTTGCAGGACGGCGAAGCCGTGGGCGGCCCAGAAGTCGGCGAGGGGGGCGTAGCCGTCCATGGACCAGCCGTGGCCGTGGGACAGGACGACGACGGGCAGGTGGTCGCCGGTGGCGGGGGCCGAGACGCGGACCTGGAGGTCCTGGCCCCGTCCGGGGGCGGGCAGGACGACCGGCCGGACCGACACGACGGGGGCGGTGGGCGATGCGGGCATGGTGGTGCCTTCCGGGTGGAGTTGCCGCAGGTGGGCGCGGGAGAGGGCAGGGCTTGGCCGTCGGGCCTTCGCTCTGGCATGATGGTGCAAGCGGGACGGTGTCCCGTTTTTGACGATACGGGACCGTGTCCCGTTTAGCAATCCGACCCTGGGAGGAACGGCGTGGAGGAGTCGCGTCCGAAACGGGCCGATGCGCGACGCAACGAGGAGAACCTGCTGCGCGCGGCCGCCGCGGTGTTCGTCGCCTCGGGCGTGGAGGCGCCGATCCGCGACATCGCGGCCGAGGCCGGCGTCGGCACCGCCACGATCTACCGCCACTTCCCCACGCGGGCCGACCTCGTCATCGCCGTCTACCGCCACCAGGTGGAGTCCTGCGCGCAGGCCGGTCCGGCCCTGCTGGCCGCCGGCCCGAGCCCGTACGCGGCGTTGCGGGAGTGGATCGGGCTGTTCGTCGACTTCCTGGTCACCAAGCACGGGCTGGCCGCGGTGCTGCAACCGGACAACACCGGCTTCCAGGCGCTGCACGCCTACTTCCTGGACCGCCTGGTGCCGGTGTGCGCCCAGCTGCTGGAGGCCGCGGCGGCCGCCGGCGAGATCCGCGGCGATCTGGACGCCTTCGAGCTCATGCGCGGCGTGGGCAACCTGTGCATCGGGGCCGAGGCCGATCCCCGCTACGACGCCCGCCGCCTGGTCGGGCTCCTGGTCGCCGGGCTCAGCCGGGAAGGAAGACCTTAAGAGATCCGTAAGCCGGTCCGGCGAGACTTCAGGCACATCCCGAGACGTACGGAGAAACCATCATGAGGAAGATCAGCGCGAACCTGTTCATCTCGCTCGACGGCGTCGTCCAGGACCCGGCGGACTGGCACTTCCCGTACTTCAACGACGAGATGGGCGCGGCGGTGACGGCGCAGATGGCCGACACGCTGCTGCTGGGGCGCGAGACGTACGACAGCTTCGCCGGGGCGTGGCCCGAGCGCGAGGCGGCCGGCGGCGAGGACGCCGACTTCGCCAGGACGATCGGCGACGCGCGCAAGATCGTGGTCTCCCGCCAGCCGCTGGAGTTCACCTGGCGCAACTCCGAGCTGCTGCAGGGCGACCTGGTCAAGGGCGTGACGGCGCTGAAGGCCGAGCCGGGCGGCCCGATCGCGATGAGCGGCTCGGTCTCGGTGGTGCGGCAGCTCCTGGCCGCCGGGCTGCTGGACGAGCTGCACCTGCTGGTGCACCCGATCGCGGTGCGCAAGGGCGAGCGGCTGTTCGACGAGGGCGACAGCTCGATCCCGCTGGAGCTGGTCAGCTCGCAGACGTTCACCACCGGCGTGCTGTACCTGGTCTACCGGCCGGCCGGGGCGGCCGGTGCGGGCTCCTACGACGACGCCAAGACCCACCTGCCCCAGGACGTCCGGTAACGCGCTCTGCCTGTTGCGACGGGCCCGGCCTCGCCTTCCGCGGCGGGCCGGGCCTTTCGTGCGCACGGGATCAGCGGGTCAGCGGGTCAGGGGGACAGCAGGTCGTCCAGCTCGGCGGTGAAGAGCAGGGCTGGGTCGAAGCCCATGCCGGCGAAGTGGCCGGCCAGCTCCAGGGACAGCACGCCGTGGATCCGGGTCCAGAAGCTGAGCGCCCGGTGCAGGACGGCGGGCGGGGCGGGGTGGTCGCCGGCCCAGTCGCGGTGGGCGGCCAGGTGGTGGTCGAGCGGGGTTTCGGGGCGCCGGGGCGGGGCGGCCGAGGCGGCGTCGAGCAGGAGGGTCATGATCTCGGCGGAGATGGCGGTGATGTCGTCGGGGGCGTGGTAGCCGGGCACGGGGGTGCCGTAGATGAGCAGGTAGCGCTGGGGGTCGCGCAGGGCCCAGCCGCGTACGGCGTGAGCCAGCCCGGCCAGCCCGCCCCCTTCGGCGGCCTTTTCGGCGGTTGAGCGGAGGGTGTCGGCGAGGCTGCGGTAGGCGTCGCGGATGAGTTCGGTGATCAGCTCGTCGCGGTTGGCGTAGTAGCGGTAGAGCGCGGGGCCGCTCATGCCCATCTGCTTGGCGATCGCGTTGAGGGACAGCGCGGAGGCCCCCGTCGTGGCGATCTGCTGCCAGGCGTGTTCCTTGATCTCGGCACGGATCTGGGCGCGGTAGCGCTCGCGCGGGGTCGCCGTGCCGGTGTCCGCCATGCCGTGCCGCCTTCCGTCGCTACACCCCAGAGATTTAGTTAGAGGCTATCACGAACGTTGTTGACACTTCTTTTCCTGTGCGGTTATAACTTCTAACGAACGCATGAGCGTCTAGCCATTCGTGTCCGTCCAGGTGAAGGGAACGTCATGATCACGTACCAGCCGTCCACCCGTCCCGGTCGTCGTACGCCGGTGGCGGTGAGCGTCGCCGCCTGGGCGGTCCCCGTCATGATCGTCGGCCAGTTCGCGCTGCTGGCGATCGTTCCGGTCGCGGTCGTGCTGGTCGGCGCGCTGCGCCATGCCCGGGACCGGCTGGTCCGGTGGGCGGCCGTGCTGGTGGCCCTCGCCTACGCGGCGCCGTTGGCCGTGTGGGTGGCCCGGCCCGGCGGTGCGCCGAGCCTGTCGAAGGACATGCACCCCGCCTTCGCCGTGCTGATCGTCGCCGCCTGCGCCGCGCTCGTCGCGGCCATCGTGCGGGCCGGACGGCGCTGACGGCGTCCCCGGCCTGGCCGCCCCTTTCTACGATCCCTCAACGAGAGGAACACCATGTTCAGCAACGTCCGCGTCGCCTCGATCCTGATCCCGTTCGCCGTGGCCGGCGTCCTGGTGGGCAACGTCCCGGCCGCCCACGCCGCCGCCCACGCCGCCGCCGGCGCGGCCCAGTGCCGGGGGGAGGGGGTCGACGCCTCCGCCCGCATCCGTTATCGGGCCGACATCGTCATCAAGGCTCCGCTGAGCAGGATCTTCGGACTGCAGACGCGGGTGGAGCAGTGGCCCGACTGGCAGCAGCCCGTCCTGTCCAGCAAGCGCCTGGACCACGGCCCGCTGCGTCCCGGTTCGTCGTGGCGGTGGACCACGCCCGCTCCGGCCACCGCCACCACCCCGGCCACCACCATGCACATCACCTCCACCCTCCGGCGCGTCAAGCGAGACGCCTGCCTGCTGTGGAGCGGCCCGGCGGTCGGCACGGGCGTGCGCATCGACCGGGGCGTGCACCTGTGGACGTTCACCGAGGTCAAGGGCGGTGTGCGCGTGCACACCGAGGAGACCTGGACCGGCGGCCAGGTCGAGGCCGACGTGGCCACTGCCACCGAGCTCCTCGGCGCGGGGCTGGAGGCATGGCTGCGCGACCTGAAGGCCGCCGCGGAGTCCCGCTGACCGTCCGCGCGATGTGACGGGCGCCACTGTCCCCGGATGTCACGCGGCGGCGGCGACCGGCGTCTGGTGCGTGTGGCAAGGTCGAGAACCGACAGGCGGGAGCACGAGATGGACACCAGCGTCGAACCGGCCGACCAGGCGGACAGTGCGACCCGGACGTTCGTCGAGCATCGCAACCTGCTGTTCACCGTCGCCTACGAGATGCTGGGCTCGGCCGCCGACGCCGAGGACATCCTGCAGGAGACCTGGCTGCGGTGGGCGTCGGTCGAGCTGGGGTCCGTGCGTGACCGGCGCGCCTTCCTGGTCCGCATGGTCACCAGGAAGGCGCTGACGCGGCTGCGCACGATGCGCCGGCGCAAGGAGTCCTACGTCGGGCCGTGGCTGCCCGAGCCGCTGCTGACCTCGCCGGACGTGCCGAGGACGTCGAGCTGGCCGAGAGCGTCTCGATGGCGATGCTGCTGGTGCTGGAGACCCTCCATCCCACCGAGCGCGCGGTGTTCGTGCTGCGCGAGGTGTTCGGCCTGGAGTACGACGAGATCGGCGAGGCCGTCGGCAAGACCCCGGCGACGGTGCGGCAGATCGCCCACCGCGCCCGGGGGCATGTGGCCGCACGGCGTCCCCGGGCGAGCGTGTCGGCCGAGCAGGCGGGTCAGGCGCTGGCGGCCTTCCAGAGCGCGATCGAGACCGGCGACCTGCAGCGTCTGCTCGACCTGCTGGCTCCTGACGTCGTCCTGCTCACCGACGGCGGCGGCGTGGTGCCGGCGGCGCTCGCGCCGGTCGAGGGCGCGGCCACGGTGGCCGGGCTACTGTCCAGGATCGCCGGCACGGCCCGTCTGCGCCCGGCCCACGTCAACGGCCATCCGGCGCTGCTCGTCGACCTCGACGGCGAGATCGACAGCGTCGTGGCGATCCGCCTGGACGGCGGCCTCATCAGCGGCCTGTACGCCGTGCGCAATCCCGGCAAGTTGTCGCGGATCGGACACGAGACCGTTGTGAGCCGCTGACGGGCCGCGGGGAAATCCGGGTGCGGCAGCCGCCCGTCGTCGCCGATCATGACCGGTATGGGAACGTGCGTCTTCTGCGAGATCGTCGCCGGACGGACCGTGGCCAGCGTGGTCTACGGCGACGAGGACGTCCTGGCGATCCTCGACCATCACCCGGCCACGCCCGGACACGTCCTGGTGATGCCGCGCGCGCACGTCGCCGGCCTGGCCGAGGCCGGCGACGCGGTCGGGGGGCCGATCTGGCGGGCGGCCCGGCGGGTGGCGGCCGCGCTGCGGGCCTCGGGGCTGCGTTGCGAGGGGGTGCGGCTGTCGCTGGCCGACGGCGAGGCCGCCGGTCAGGACGTCTTCCACCTCCATCTGCACGTGGTGCCGCGCTTCGCGGGCGACGGCGTGGTGGTCAGCGCCGAGTGGCGCAGCCGCTCGCGCGCCCGGCTCGACCAGGACGCGGCGCTGATCCGTGCCGCTCTGCCGCGCTGACCCGCCCGCCGCCCCGCTGACCCGCTGACCTGGGGCCGGCCGCGTGCACGGCATGTTGTTATGCTCCCCGCATGTTCCGCGAGGCCCGCCTTGACGACTTCGAGCACATCGTCCGCCTCTACCGGCAGTTGCAGCCGGAGGACCCGGAGGTCGTGGACGGGTCGGACACGGCGGTCTTCCGGCAGATCCTCGCGTCCCCCGCGCTGCGTCTGTTCGTGCTCGAACTGGACGGGGCCGTCGTCGCGACGACCTACCTCAACGTGATCCCCAACCTCACGCGGTCGGCCTCGCCGTACGCCGTGATCGAGAACGTCGTCGTCGAGGCGTCCCGGCGGGGCGCCGGGCTGGGCAAGCAGATCATGGCCGCCACCCTCCAGGCCGCGTGGGAGGCCGGCTGTTACAAGGCGATGCTGATGACGAGCTCGCGCCGGCCTGCGACCCACGCCTTCTACCGCGCCTGCGGCTTCTCCGGCGACGCCAAGCACGCGTACGTGGCCCGTCCCTCCTGACGGCCCGGCCGCCCGAGGCAGGGCGCGGCCGTCACAGGGAGCGTTCGAGGAAGCCGAGGATCGTGCGGGCCAGGGTGACGCGGTGGTCCGACAGGGCGTGGTCGGTGGGGAAGAGGTGGTCTTCGAGGCGTTCGACGGGGTGTGCCCGGTAGGCGGCGACCAAAGGCTCGTGGTGCACTTCGTGCGGCGTGACGACGTCGTGGGCGGTGCCGGCGAGCAGCACGGGGCGGCCGGCCAGCCGGGGCGCGAGCCGGGCCAGGCGCCAGGCGTCGCCGTTCGCCTCCATCTCGTCGACCAGCGCCTGCCCGCTGGTGCCGCGCAGGGGGGCCAGCTCGCCGTCGAACGCCTTGACGTACCCGGCCCGCACCTCGGCGTCGGCGCGGCACAGCGCGGCGGCCACGCCCAGGTCGAACGCAGCGACGGAGGCGACGGCGGTCACGGACGGGTCCGCCGCGGCCGTCGTCAGCGCCGCGAACCCGCCCATGCTGTGGCCGACCAGCGCCAGGCGCCGCGGGTCGAGCCGGTGGGCGGCGGCCAGGCCGGGCAGCGCGGCGACGACGGCGGCGGCGTCCTCCAGCACGTGCCCCCAGGACCAGGTGCCGCCCACGCCCCATGATCCGCGGTAGTGGAACACCAGGGCGGCATAGCCGGCGCGGCGCAGCGTCTGGGCGAGGTCGAAGTTGCGCTCGTTGCCGGGGAATCCGTGCAGCAGCACGACGACGGGGTGCGGGCCGCGTCCGGCGGGCAGGTGCAGCACGCCGAGCAGGCGCTCGCCGCCGCTGTCGAACGTCACGTGCGGCGTGGTGGCCGGGAATTCGGGGTCGCGCGGCGGGTCAGCGGCAAGCGGGTCAAACATGGGTGAACTCCCCGAGATCGAACCGATCAGTACGACCCGAGACGTTAGCAGCCGATCGAACCGACCGGTACTATCCAAGCCATGCCCGTGGCCAAAGGCTCCACGATCGACCCCGCCCGCACCCGCGCCGCCATCCTGAGCGCCGCCACCGACCTGCTGTACGAGCGTGGGCTCGACGGCATCGGCGTCGCCGGGCTGTGCGCCGGGATCGGCATCTCCAAGGAGACCCTGTACCGGCACTTCGGCACCAAGGAGGGCCTGGTCGAGGCCGTGCTCCGGGAGCGCAGCGACCGGGTCGCCCGCTGGCTGGCCGGCCGCGTCCAGGCCGCGGGCGACGATCCGCGCGCCCAGCTGGCCGCGGTGTTCGAGGCCCTGCGGCAGTGGTACGGCGACCCGGGCTTCCGCGGCTGCGCCCTGCTGAACGCCGCCGCCCAGCACCACGCCGACCCCGTACGGGCCATCACCGCCCGCCACCTGGACCGCTACCTTGAGCTGCTGACCGGCATCGCCGAACGTGCCGGGGCCGGCGATCCAGGGCTGGTGGGGCGGCAGCTGCTGATGCTGGTCGAGGGCGCGACCGTCGTCGCGGCCCATCATGACAGCCCAGCCGCCGCCGACCACGCCCTCCAGGCCGCCCTGACCCTCCTGTCCGCCACCACCCCTGAACGCCCTCCGCCCCCCGCCCCTGGAAGCCCTTCCTCCTAAGGCCGGAACGTTCCCCGCGACCGACACCGAAGCCGTTCCGCACGACTGATCCAGAGCGTTCCGCGGCAACCGGCGACCGGAGACCCGTCCACCGGCGACCGGAGACCCGTCCACCGGCGACCGGAGACCCGTCCACCGGCGAGCCGTTCCCGCAGCCCCCCGCGGGAACCCCATCCGTGGTGGAGGCGGCTTACGGCATGAGGGGCCGCCCTCAGGCCCGCCCCTGGGGCATGCTCGCCACACCGGGCCAGGAGGCATCCTCCGTGACCTGTGGCCCGGATCCCCGCCCGTCGCGATGGCGGCACATGCCCGGAGCACCACCCCCGGCGCCCTCGGCCCGAGAGCCGCCGCCCGGCCGGGGGGTGCGCAGATCCGCTCCCTTCCGAAGGGGGCGGCCCGCGCCGGAGCCGTGCCGGCTCTACCGCTCCGTTCCTTCGTCACGCAGCCCTCGCCTTGCGGCCCGGCCATCACGTGCCCAGCAGGCCCGAACGCGCACTTCGGACAACGGAAGTCGTCTTGACAACTTCATTTGTCGGTGGGAAGGTTGAGGCACCTCAGGAACTCAAGGAGCGACAATCATGCGAAAGATCACCGCGGGCCTGTTCATCTCCCTCGACGGCGTCGTCGAGGCCCCCGACACCTGGCACTTCCCGTACTTCAACGACGAGATGGGCCAGTCGGTCGGCGCGCAGATGCAGGCCGCCGACGCCATGCTGCTGGGCCGGCACACCTACGAGGAGTTCGCCGGATACTGGCCGCACCAGGACCCCGAGAAGGAGCCGATGGCCGAGGCGATGAACTCCTCGACCAAGTACGTCGTCTCCACCACGCTGACCTCGCCGTCCTGGCAGAACACCGAGGTCGTGAGCCTGGCCGACCTGGCGGCGTTGCGCGAGGGCCCCGGCGGGAACATCTCGGTCGTCGGCAGCGGCACCCTGGTCGTCTCGCTGCTGCGCGAGGGCCTGCTCGACGAGCTCAACCTGCTGCTCCACCCGATCGTCGTCGGCTCGGGCAAGCGCCTGTTCGACGACGCGCGCGAGCAGATCCCGCTCACCCTGACCGCCTCCACCACCTTCAGCACCGGCGTGCTGAACCTGATCTACACGAGGGCATGACATGGCCGCCAAGACCGTCGCCGACAAGCTGCTCATCAAGCCGGCGACCACCGTGTGGGTCTCCGACCCCGCCCATCGGCCGCTCCTGGGGCCGCTGCCCGAGGGCGCCGGCGAGGCCGGAACCGTCAAGGAGGCGGACGTCGCGCTGATCTTCGCCCCCGACGCCGCCGCGGCCCGCCGGATCCTGGACGAGCACCGCGACGAGATCACCGCGCCGCCCGTGGTCTGGGTGGCCTACCCCAAGGGCAACAAGTCCGACATCAACCGCGACACGCTCTGGCCCATCGTCGGCGAGTACGGGCTGCGCCCCAACGGCCAGGTCGCGGTGGACGAGACGTGGTCGGCGCTGCGCTTCCGCGCACTGAAGGACGGCGAACCCCCCTTCACGGGCGGCCGCAGCTGACACCAGCCACCACCCGCCTGACCGGTCAGGCGGACAGGTCGTCGCCCAGCACCAGCAGCAGATGCTCGTCCTCGCCGTGCCGGACCGTGCCGGCCCGCCGGAACCCGTGGCGTTCCAGCAGCCGCACCGAGCCGGTGTTGCCCGCGAACGGGTCGGCGTACAGGGGCCTGGTCTTCTCCTCCGCCAGGAACAGCCCCAAAGCCGCGGTGCCGACGCCGCGCCCCCAGAAGGGGCGGCCCAGCCAGTAGCCGACGAACCGCCGCTGGCCCTCCCACCAGGACACCACGTTCCCGGCCACCTCAGCCTCGACCGTGACCGTGCGCACCAGGACGGTGGGATCGCCGAGCACCCGGGTGGTCCAGTGGGTCATGAAGGCCGCCCGCTCGCGAGGGGCGAACCTGGACCGCCGGACGGCCTCCTCGTCGTGCTCCTGCTCCAGGAACACCTCCAGATCGGCCTGCAGGACGGGCCGCAGCCGCACGTCATCGCTCATGCCCGCCGAGTGTGCCACCAGGCACCGACAGTTCCGGCGGACACGCCTCCCGCGCCGCCGTTTCCCTCACCCAACGTGATCGCAGCCCTGCCTTCGGGCTGCTGACCGGGGATTTTACCCGGCCATCGAGCTTCACGGAGAGTGACATGGGGTAGTCACGGTGCAGAGTCGCCCGCTCGGGCAGGGAGGAGGAGCGCATGACAGGCACAGCCGTCAGCGGGCCGGGGGCCGTCGTCGAGGTGCCGACGGTCACGCTCGCCGGCGGCGGAGTCGCGGCTCGGGCCGCGACGGGCACGGGCACGTCCCCGGTCAGGGCCGCGAGCCGCTGCGGTCACCACGGTCACCCCGACGGTCACCCCCATGACGCGGGGCCGGCCGTTGTCCGCAGCGCAACCGCGTACCGCCCGGCCGGCCACGCAAGGCCGTACCCCACCGCGTACGGCATGGCCGGCCACGGCGGGAGCTCCTCGCCGGGGTCGTGATCCCGATGCCGGTCCCGCCGCCGGGTCTGACTTCCCCAGTCCTCAGCCCGGCGGCGGGACCTTCTCATGCCCGCCCCTGCGCCCGCGCCGGGTTCGTCCGGCAGGATCATGAGCACGTATCTCATGTCCTGAAGAAGGAGCCGGCACACGAGGAGGCCAGGGATGAGACCGGTGTACGCGGGCGCGGCGGTGGAGGTGGCCGCGCGGCCGGAGGAGGTGTTCGCGCTGATCACCGACTGGCCGCGGCACCGCGAATGGATGTTCATGACGTCGGCGCGGCAGGTGGGCGAGCGCCGGGTGGAGGCCTACACCGGGATGCGGCCGGTGGGGTTCCTGGACACGATGACGATCGTGGCCTTCGAGCCGCCGTCGTACGTGCTGATGGAGCACACCGGGCGGCTGGTGCGCGGGCGGGGCGCGATCCGGGTGCGGCCGTGGCGGGGCGGCAGCCGGGTGATCTGGGCCGAGGAGCTGCTGCTGCCGCTGGGCGCGGCCGGCCGGGCGTTGTGGCCGGCGGGACGTCCGGTCGTGACGGCCCTGGCCCGGCATTCGCTGCGCAGGCTGGCGCGCCTGCTGGAGGCGCCGGCCCGTTAGGTGGCGTCGTGGACGACCAAAGCCAGTTGCACCCGGTTGTCCAGGCCCGCCTTGGTCAGCACGCGCGAGATGTAGCCCTTGACGGTGCCCACGCTCATGTGCAGCTCGCCGGCGATGACCGCGTTGGGCTTGCCCTGCCCGACGGCGAGCGCCACCTGGCGCTCCCGCTCGCTGAGGGCCGACAGCACGCGGCGGGCCTCGGCGCGCCGCCGGTCGTCCTCCTCGGGCATCAGGTGGGCGATCAGGCGGCGGGTGACGCTGGGCGACAGGCTGGGCTCCCCGGCCGCCACCCGTTTGACGGCCTCGACGATGCCCTCGGGCGGGGTGTCCTTGAGCAGGAACCCGCCGGCTCCGGCGCGCAACGCCCGGAAGACGTGCTCGTCGGCGTCGAAGGTGGTCAGGATGATGACCTGCGGGGCGCCGGTGCGGGCGCGCAGCCGCCGGGTGGCCTCGATGCCGTCGAGGCCGGCCATGCGGATGTCCATCAGCACCACGTCGGGGGAGTGCTCGGCGACCGCGGCCTGGACCTGCCCGCCGTCGGCCACGGCCCCGACCACGCGCAGGTCGGGTGCGCCTTTGAGCATCAGGGTCAGCCCGGTGCGGACGAGCGCGTCGTCGTCGACGATCAGCACCCGGATCGGGCCGGGCTCACTCCACGACTCCTCCACGGGGCCATGGTAGCCGTGCGGCCAGCCGGAACCCGCCGTCGCCGGCCGGTCCGCCGTCCAGCCGGCCGCCTGCCAGGGTGACGCGTTCCTCCAGGCCGGCCAGCCCCGCTCCGGCGCCGGTGTCGGCCAGTTCCGCCCGCGGCCCGGCAGGCGGCGGCGGGTTGCGCACCTCGACGGTCAGCTCCCGGCCGGCCGTGCCGCGCACCTCGACGGTGACGGTCCGGCCCGGGGCGTGCTTGCGGGCGTTGGTCAGACCCTCCTGGACGACGCGGTAGGCGGTGCGCCGGGTCGGCTCGGGCAGGTCGGCGAAGCGTATGCCGTGTTCGCGCAGGTCGATGCGCATCCCGGCCCGCCGTGACTCCGTCACCAGCGGCTCCAGCCCGGCCGGCGGCTGCTCGGCGGAGGGCCGCTCGGCGAAGGCGGGCTGGTCGCCGGGGTGCCGGCGCAGCACGCCGATGACGCCGCGCAGCTCCTGCAGCGCCTGGTGGGCGCTGGCGCGGATGACCTCGGCCGCCTCGGCGACCTCGGCGGGCGTGGCGGCGGCGTTGAAGCGCAACGCGCCGGCGTGCACGGCCAGCAGCGACAGCCGGTGGGCCAGCACGTCGTGCATCTCGCGGGCGATGTCCAGGCGTTCGGCGCGGCGCGCCTCCTCAGCGCGTTGCCGCTGGTCGGCCTCGGCGCGGCGGGCGCGTTCGGCCAGCGAGGCCAGCAGTTGCCGGCGGGTCCTGGCCAGGATGCCCCAGCCGGTGACCGCCCCGCCGAACAGCACCGCGACCAGCGCCCACACCGGGTACGGCGCCAGCCCCGGCGGCCGCAGGGCGAACCTGGCCAGCGAGGCGGCCACCCACGCCGCCCCGACGGCCACGGCCGCGGGCGGACGCCGGCGGAGCGCGACGACCAGCGTGGCGATCCCGGCGGCGACCGAGGCGGCGGCGGCCGGGATCGCCAGCGCGACGGCGGCCAGCCCGGCGGCCACCGGACGGCGGCGGCACCACCACAGCGCCGCGCACGCCGCCGCGCCGCCGATCACGTCGGCCCACAGGTGCCAGCGGGGCGTGCCGGGCGCGAGCTCTCCCCACACCACCGAGACGGCGCCGGCCAGGGCGAGCACGACCCCTCCGGCAACCGCGACCCGCTCCCGCCGCGACCGCCCGCCCTGATTCTCGTCGCCCGTCTGCGGGCTGTTCGCCCCGAACACCATGGCCGATCGTAGCCCGCACCCGCCGTGCCGGGCGGCAACCGTGGTCACCGGCCGTGGCAACCAAAGTCGTGCCCGGTGCGCGACCGCGGTGGCCACGGACCGGCCGCAAGGCAGCAGCGCCGCCCCCGTACGGGACGGGAACGTGGGGGCATGGTCTCCCTTCAGGCACGCGGCCGGTGGGCCGCGCTCGTCCTGGCCGGGCTCACCCCGGTCGTCGCCGAGCTCACGCTGGGCAATCCGCCGCTGCGCCAGGCGTGGCTGCTGCTGGTGTGGACGCCGATCTACGGCGCGGGCACCGTCCTGATCCGCGAGCTGGTACGCCGTGCCGGTCGCGGGTGGGGGTCGGTGCTGCTGCTGGGGGCGGCGTACGGGATCGTGGAGGAGGGGCTGGCGCTGCAGGCGCTGACCAGCCCCACCCTGTACGGCGCGGCGGGGTGGGCGCCGCGCGTCCTGGGCCTCAACAGCGCCTACACCGAGCTGAACATCCCCTACCACGCGGTGTTCAGCGTGGCGCTGCCGATCCTGCTGGCCGACCTGCTGTTCCCGGCGCTGCGCCACCACCCCTACCTGGGACGGGCCGGGCTGGTGGTGACGGGCGTGGTGTTCGTGCTGGGCGTGCTGCTGCTGCGCTGGACGGCGGCCTTCATGGACCCCGGCTACCTGGCGCCGTGGCCGGTGCAGGCGGGGCTGCTGCTGGCGGTGGCGGCGCTGGCCGTCCTGGCGTTGCGGGTCGTCCCCCCGCCGCCGGCCGGGTCGGCGCCGCCGGCCGGGGGGTCGGCGGGCGCGCCCGCTCCTGCGCTGGTGGCGGTGGGGGCCGGGGTCGTCGCGTTCGGGTATCTGGCGCTGCTGTTCCCCTTCGGCGGGGCCCGGCATCCGGCCTTCACCCAGGGCGGCTGGGTGGCGGCGCCGATGGCGGCCGCGGCGCTGCTGGCCGTGGTGGCCGCGCTGCTGGTACGGCGGTGGGCGGCGCACGGCGGCTGGGGCGACCGGCACAGCCTGGCGCTGGCGGGCGGCGCGCTGATCGGGCACACCGCCTTCGGCGTGCTCGCCAACGGCCAAACAGCCGCCGACCGGGTCTCGCTCACCGTGCTCGGCCTGGTGACGGCCGCTCTCCTGGCGCTGCTGGCCCGCCGTACGGGCCGACTCACACCGCCGGCCGGTACGCGCTGACCCGCAGCGCCCGTACGGACTGACGTTCAGCGGGCCGCGGCGGCGGGCTGGGCGTGGCGCTGCACGGCGGCGGCGAACGCGGCGATCAGCGGGTGCGGACGCCGCCCGTCGCCGGCCAGCTCCGGCTGGAACAGCGTGCCGACGAAGAACGGGTGGCCGGGCAGTTCGGCCACCCGCACCATGCCGTCCTCGGCGTGGCCGGAGAAGACGAGCCCGTGTGCGGCCAGCGTCCCGCGGTAGGCGTCGTTGAGGCCGTAGGAACAGCTGTAGGCCTCGACGATGGACGTGGTGCCCATGATCTGCTCGATCCGCGAGCCGGGGGTCAGGCGCACCAGCCCCTCGTGCCCGGCCAGCGAGCACGACAGCGGCTCCAGCAGGAACGCCCCGGCGCCGGGGGTGTTCTCGGCGTGCTCGACGTCCAGCCCGCACACGTTGCGGCCGTACTCCAGCAGCATGTGCTGGAAGCCGCCGCAGGTGCCCAGGAACGGGATGCGCCGCTCGCGGGCGGTGCGGGCCGCGTTGACGGCGCCGGCCTCGCTGGCGTACGGGCTGCCGGGCATGATCCAGATGCCGTCGAAGCCGTCGAGGTCGTCGGCCTCGGTGGTGGGGATCCAGTAGGGGTCCAGGGCGATGCCGTCGCGTTCGCGCAGCGCCTCGATCAGGCGGGGGACGCGGGCGTGGGACCGGACGCCGGGTGAACGGTCTGCGACCAGGGCGATTCTCATGCCTCCCATCGTGACCTCCCCCCATCCTTAAGCGCCAACGATGATGTCTGCACCTGCTATAAGCATTGCTGATGGACCCGAATCTGTTGCGCACATTCGTGACGGTGGCCCGCCTGCGCTCCTTCTCGGCCGCCGCCCACGAGCTCGGCTACACCCAGTCGGCGATCTCCCAGCAGGTGGCGGCGTTGGAGGCCGATCTGGGGCTGCCGCTGCTCGGCCGCCGCCCGGTGGAGCCGACCCCGGCCGGTGAGCGGCTGCTGGAGCACGCGGGGCCGCTGCTGCTGCGCCTGCGGGCGGCGCGCGCCGACGTGCTGCGCGCGGCGGCCCAACCGGCCCACCGGCTGCGGCTGGCCGCGACCCCGCTGGCGGTCAACGCGGTGCTGGCCGGACGGCTGGCCGAGGCGCGCGCCGCCCAGCCGCGGCTGCGGGTGGAGGTGCGCACCTGTGACCGGGAGCGGCTGGCCGAGCTGCTGGCCGAGGGTGAGGCCGAGCTGGGGCTGGCCGACGGCATCGCCGCGCCCAGCGACCCGCTGCGCCTGCCGGAGTCGGGCCCGATGACCACGGTGGGCGTCAGCGAGGAGGACCTGGTGGTGGCGTTGCCGCCGGGGCATCCGCTGGCGGGACGCCGGGCGTTGCGGCTGGCCGACCTCGTCGACGCCCGCTGGCTGCAGACGCCGCTGTGCCCGTTGCCGCGCCTGCGTGACCTGGCCGGTGACGGGTTCGCCGCCGCGCTGGTCTACCAGGGCGACGACGTGCACACCGTGCTCAACCTGGTGGCCGCCGGGCACGGGCTGACCCTGCTGCCTGCCTCGGCCGGGCGGGGGGTGCCGCTGGTGTCGCCGCGCCTGGTGCACCGCGTGGAGCTGGTGCACGGCGCGCTGCCGCCCGGCCCGGCCGCCACCCTGGCAAAGGCCCTGACCGGCCCGGCCGGCCTGACACCCCAGGCCGGTCCCCGTCCGCCGGGCTGACGCCGTCGGCGTCCGGCCCGGTCCGGGTGGGACGGCTGGGCGGGTCAGGCGTGCCAGCCGGCCACCCCGCCCGGCACCGGCGCGGCCGGGTCGTAGGGCTCGCGGGTGAAGACGAAGGTGTTGAGGTCGAGGTGGTCGGCGGCCACGCGCAGCCTCTCGCCGGCGTAGTAGCCGTCCAGCCCGAGCCAGGTGCCGTCGTCCTGGGGCACGAACCGGGAGGCGCGCCCGCTGCCGTCGACGGGCGCCAGCGACAGCCCGCGGTCGGGCAGCAGCCGCAGCGCGTACGGCTTGGGCCCCCAGTGCCACAGCCCGGTCAGCGCCAGCAGGTCGGGGTCGGCGGGGGCGGGCCGCCATTCCTCGGGCAGGCGCGGCTCGTGCTCGTCGAGGATGTCGAGCAGGTCGGTGGGCAGGGAGCCGGTCATGCCGCTGGTGGTGTTGGCCATGAACAGCACGCCGACGCGTTCGGCCGGGTCGGCCCACACGGTGGCCAGGAAGCCGGGCATGGACCCGGTGTGCCCGGCCAGGCGGCGCCCGCCGACGCGGGCCAGTTGCAGGCCGAGCCCGTAGCCGGCGGTCCAGGAGTCGCCGTCGGCGACGCCGGCCGGTTCGCGCATCTCGGCCAGGGTGTCGGGCGACAGCACGCCGCCGGTGTCGCCGCCGACGAAGGCGGCCCAGCGGGCCAGGTCGTGCGGGGTGGACCACAGCTGCCCGGCCGGCCCCATGGCCACGGCGTCGTGCTCGGGCTCGGTGAGCACCGTGTCGGCCCACGGGTGGACGGCATAGCCGGTGGCGTGCGGGGCGCGGGGGCGGGCGGTGGTGGCGCTCATCTCCAGCGGCGCCAGCACCTCCTGCCGCACGGCCTGCTGCCAGTCGGTGCCGCGCAGCCGGGCCACCAGCTCGCCCAGCAGCGCGAACCCGACGTTGGAGTAGTGGTAGAGGCGGCCGGGCCGGTGCCTGACCTGGTCGGGGCCCACCCGCTTGAGCAGGTCGGGCAGCTCCAGGCCGGGGGTGCGCTCCCACCAGTCGGTCGGCGGTTCGGCGGTCAGGCCGGAGGTGTGCGACAGCAGCTGGGCGATGGTGGCCTGCCCGGCGGCGGTGCCGGGCAGGTGACGCTCCAGCGGGTCGGTCAGCGCGATCCTGCCCTCGTCGCGCAGCCGCATGACGGCCACGGCCACGATCGACTTGGTGATCGATCCCAGCCGGTACTGGGTGGCCGGGGTCGGCGGGCCGTCGCCGACGCGGCCGCGGCCGCCGAACCACACCGTCCGCCCGTCGCGGACGATCGCCGCCGTCAGCGACGGCACCCTGCACTCGGCCTGCTCGACGGCCAGCCTGCGCAGCAGCGCGCGGGCCGTCACCTGTCCCACCTGACTCATGGGCGACAACACTAGCGGCGTCGGGTGGCCGCCAGGTGCGTACCTGCCGCCTCGCCGCGGCCGGCCGGGCCGCCGGGCTGTCATCGATCGTGGTGCGGGGTGACCAGGCCGGCGTCGTAGGCGGCGATGACGAGCTGGACCCGGTCGCGGGCGCCGAGTTTGGTGAGCAGGCTGGCGATGTGGGCCTTGGCGGTGCCGGGGCTGATGTGC
The DNA here is from genome assembly GCF_044465465.1 of Nonomuraea sp. NPDC049655. Taxonomy (NCBI): domain Bacteria; kingdom Bacillati; phylum Actinomycetota; class Actinomycetes; order Streptosporangiales; family Streptosporangiaceae; genus Nonomuraea; species Nonomuraea sp. NPDC049655. The sequence continues at coordinate 421,362 of NZ_JBITLS010000003.1, read as the reverse complement.
AGCTGGGCGGCGATCTCGGCGTTGGACAGGCCGCGCCCGGCCAGGGTCAGCACCTCGCGTTCGCGCGCGGTGACGCCCAGCGGCTCGCGCGGCAGCGGGCGGGGTTCGGGGCGGCCGGCGAACTCGGCGATGAGGCGGCGGGTGACGCTGGGCGCGATCAGCGCGTCACCGGCCGCGACCACGTGGACGGCGGACAGGATGTCCTCCAGCGCCATGTCCTTGACCAGGAACCCGCTGGCTCCGGCCCGCAGCGCGGCGTGGACGTTGGCGTCGTCGTCGAACGTGGTGAGCATGATCACGCGGGTGGCGGGGGATTCGGCGGTGATGGTCTGGGTGGCCTCGATGCCGTCCATGCCGGGCATGCGGATGTCCATCACGACGACGTCGGGGCACAGCTGCCGGGTGAGCTGGACGGCTTGGGCCCCCGTCCCGGCCTCCCCGGCGACGACGACGTCGGCGGTGCCGTCGATGACCATGCGCAGACCGGCGCGGATCAGCGGCTGGTCGTCGGCGAGCAGGACGCGGACGGTCACCGTGCCTCCACGTGCGTGCTGCGGCCGCTCTCGCCCACCGGGGCGTGCCGCGGCAGCGGCAGGGCGGCGGTGACGCGGAAGCCGCCCTGCGGGCGCGGCCCGACGCTGAGGCGGCCGTCGAGCAGGACGGCTCGCTCGCGCATGCCGGCGATCCCGTACCCGCCGCCGGTTGAGCCCGCGCCGGTTGAGGCGGTGCCGGGTCCGTCGTCGGTGATGTCGAGGCGTAGTTCGCCGGGCGCGTAGTCGAGGACGACCTGGCAGTGGCGGGCGCCGGAGTGGCGGACGACGTTGGTCAGCGACTCCTGGACGATGCGGAAGGCGCACCGGTCGACGGCCGGGGGCAGCTCGCGTGGCGTGCCTCGGCGGCGCACGTCCACGTGGAGGCCGGCGGCCGTGGTCGTCGCGGCGAGCCGGTCGAGGTCCGCCAGCCCCGCCGGCAACCCCGACCCCGACCCCGCCCTCGTTTCCGACCCCGACCCCGACCCCGGCCCTGGCCTCGCCCACGTTTCCGGCTCTCCGGCGGCCGGGGGCTCGCGGAGCACGCCGAGCATGTGCCGCAGCCCTTGCAAGGTCTGCCGGCCGGCGGCCTCGATCGCGCCGAGCGCCTGGCGCGCCTGGTCCGGCCGGGTGTCGATCACCCGGGCGCCCGCGCCGGCCTGGATGGCGATGACGCCGATGCTGTGGGCGACCATGTCGTGCAGCTCTCGCGCGATGCGCAGCCGGTCGGCCGTGACCGCCTGAAGCTCGGCCTGCGCACGCAGCGCCTGCCCGTACTCGCGTCGTTGCCGGAGCGTCGTGCCCGCCGTCCAGGCGACCACGACGCCCAGGCCGAGCAGCAGCGACAGCGCGAGGAAGCCCGGCGCGGCGGCGCGCAGCCCCTGGGCCAGCAGGGTCCCGTGCCAGACCGCCTGCTGCACGATCAGCGTGGCGGCCGCCGCCACCAGCCCCCTCCGGCGCGTACGGGTGGCCGTGATGAGGCAGACCAGCAGGTCGGCCGCCGGCAGCAGCGGCCAGATCCGCTCGGCGGGCTGCGCCGAGGCCACGGCCACGACCAGTTCGGCCAGCAGCACCGCCAGCACCGCGCACGGCCGCCGCCGGGCCCACACCATCGGGACCGCCATCGCGGCGGCGAACCCGATGTGTGCCGCGCCCACCGGCAGCGGGCTCTCGCCGTCGGTCAGCGTCACGACGTACAGCAGCGGCAGGCAGGCCACCACGACAGCGCCGTCCGCACGCCGTGCGGCAGCCGCTGCGTCAAGGGTGGCCTGGGCGTTGGTTCGCGCACCCGGCCGATCGTAGTCACCGGTCGCCGCCGCGGGCATCGGCCCGCCGGCCTATGCCCGCGGGCCACCCCACCGGCAGGCGAACCGGCCTGCGGCCAGATGTGCCGCCTGCCCGGCCTGCGACACCGTTGGCCGGGTGATCGAAGTCAACCAACTGACCAAGCGTTACGGCGCGGTGAGGGCCGTCAACGCGCTGACCTTCACCGTGCGGCCGGGCTGCGTCACCGGGTTCCTCGGCCCGAACGGCGCCGGCAAGAGCACCACGATGCGGATGATCCTCGGGCTGAACAGGCCCACCAGCGGCACCGCCACCATCGGCGGCCGCCCGTTCGCCCGTCACCGCGCCGGCCTGCGGCACGCCGGCGCGCTGCTGGACGCCGGTGACGTGCACGGCGGGCGCACCGCGGCGGCGCACCTGTCGGCGCTGGCCCGCGGCAACGGCCTGCCGCGCCGCCGGGTGGGCGAAGTGCTGCGGGAGGTGGGCCTGGAGGGCGTGGCCCGCCGCCGGGTGGGCGGTTTCTCCCTGGGCATGCGCCAGCGGCTCGGCATCGCCGCCGCCTTGCTGGGCGACCCGCCGGTGCTGCTGTTCGACGAGCCGGTCAACGGCCTGGACCCCGAGGGCGTGCGCTGGGTGCGCGGCCTGTTCCGCCGCCTGGCCGCCGAAGGACGCACCGTGCTGGTCTCCAGCCACCTGATGAGCGAGATGGAGCACACCGCCGACCGGCTCGTCGTCATCGGCCGGGGCGAGTTGATCGCCGAGGAGAGCGTGGCCGAGTTCGCCGCCCGCGGCACCGGCTCGTCGGTGACCGTACGCTGCGGCGACCCCGCCGAACTGGCCGCCGTGCTGGCCCAGGCAGGCGCCCGCGCGCAGCAGAGCGACGACGGCGCGCTGACCGTCACCGGGCTGAGCGCCGCCCGCATCGGCGAGCTCGCCTTCGAGCGGCGCATCGTGCTGCGGGAACTCGCTCCGCACCGGGCCTCGCTGGAGCAGGCGTTCATGGAGCTGACCGCCGACCGCGTCGACCACCGCGTCGACCACCGCGTCGACTCCCGCGTCGACTCCCGCGCCGACTCCCATGCCGACTCCCTGGCAGGTGACCGGCGATGACGGCCGCCCGCTTGCGTGACCTGCTGGCCGCCGAGTGGATCAAACTGTGGTCGTTGCGCTCCACCCGCTGGCTGCTCGGCCTCGGCCCGCTGGCCATCGTCGCCTTCGCCGCCCAGAGCAGCCTGAACGCCTACCGTGAGTGGCCGAGCTTCCCGCCGATGCAGAAGGCCACGTTCAGCCCCTTGAACGAGGCGTTCAGCGGGCTGTCGGCCACCATGTTCATGATCGGGGCGGGCGGCCTGGGCGCGCTGACGATCGTCGGCGAGTACGCAACCGGCCTCATCCGCACCACCCTGACCGCCGTCCCGGCCCGTCACCGCGTCGTGGCCGCCAAGCTCGCCGTCGTCGGCGGCGTGCTGCTGGCCATCGGCGTGCTCGTCTCGGCCGCCACCTTCGGCGTCAGCCAGGCCATCCTGTCCGGCCGCGGCGTCGCCGTCGCCCTCGGCGATCCCGGCGTGCTGCGCGTGCTGGCCGCCAACGCGCTCCTGGCTCCGGTGTCAGGGCTGGTCGGCATGGGGATCGGCGCGCTGGTTCGGCACACCGCGGCCGCCGTCGTGTCCGTCTGCGCGGTGCTGGTCATCGTGCCGACGTTCTTCCGGCCGACCGTCCACCAGTGGCTCAACGACCTCTACGCCCTGGTGCCCTTCTACGTCTGGCGTACCTGCCTGGGGCTGCCCCAGCTCCGTGACGATCCCGCCCTGCCCACGGTGGCCGGATCCTGGGCCGTGTTCGCGGCCTGGCCGCTGGCCGCCGCCGTCCTGGCCGTGCTCCTCGTGCACCGCCGCGACGTCTGACCGCTCCTGAGAGGAATCCGATGAACTCCCTGCTGTTCCGGCCGCTGGCGGCCTGCCTGGCCCTGGCCGTCACGGCCTGCGCCACGCCGACCGCCTCGGCCACTCCCTCCGGCCCCTCCACCCCCGCCGGCCCGGCCGCCACCGCGTCCCCGGCCGTTCCCCGGCTGGAACTGCCGCGCCCCACCGGCCCCGATCCGGTCGGCCGCGACGTGCTGTACCTGGTCGACACCAGCCGTAAGGACCCGTGGGTCCCGCGATCGGGCCCGCGCCGGCTGATGGTCTCGATGTACTACCCCGCTCGCTCGGCCACCGGCGCCCCGGCGCCCTTCATGACGGTGGAGGAGGCCGCGTCCCTGCTGCGGCGCAAGGCCCCCGGCTCCGACCTGCCCGCCGAGATCGTCAGCGGCATCCGCACCTACGCCCACACCGGCACGCCTCCCAGGCGCGGCCGCCGCCCGCTGGTGGTGCTCTCGCCCGGCCTCGGCCTGCCGCGGGCCAGCCTCACCTCCCTGGCCGAGGACCTGGCCAGCCGCGGCTACGTCGTCGCCTCGCTCGACCACGCCTACGAATCGTCGGGGACCGTCTTCCCCGGAGTCGGCCTGCTCACCTGCGCACCCCTGTGCGACCAGCCCAAACCCCCCGAAGGCGGCAAGGCCGCCATCGCCCGGAACCGCGCCAAGGACGTCTCCTTCGTCCTGGACCGGCTGACCGGCCGCCACCCGGCCTGGAAACGCGCCGACCTGATCGACTCCAGGCGCGTCGGCATGGCCGGCCACTCCCTCGGCGGCGAGGCCGCCTCCACCACCATGGCGACCGACAAGCGCGTCAAGGCCGGGATCGACCTCGACGGCACCATCAGCGCGACCCTCCCCGCCACCGGCCTGGGTGATCGCCCGTTCCTGCTGATGGGCAGCCAGAGCGACCACAGCCCCGGCAAGGACGACACCTGGGACAGCGCCTGGCGGACCCTGCGCGGCTGGAAGCGCTGGCTCACCCTCGCCCAGGCCCAGCACGGCAGCTTCACCGACCTGGCCATCCCGCAGAGCAGGATCGGCCCGCCGGCTTCCGGCGTCATCGCCGCCGAACGCGGCCTGGCGCTCACCCGCGCCTACGTCGCCGCCTTCTTCGACCAGCACCTGAGGAACATCAGACGGCCCCTGCTCGACGGGCCCACCCCGGACAACCCCGAAGTCGGCTTCCACAACCCGTGACCCGGCACCGGGAGACGCACGCGCCGGCTTTCCTGTCCGCCGCCTCCCCCTGATCGCGTCCGGGGCCGGTCAGCGGGTGGGGGCGCGGTCGAAGGCGTCGAGGATGAGGCGGCTGGCGTCCAGGTCGCGGGCGGTGTCGCCGAGGCCGGGCACCTCGATGGGGCCGGGCCAGGTGTGGCCGCCGCCGTCCACCGTGTACAGGCGCAGCGTGGCTCCCCGCGCGCAGGACGTCCACAGGCGCAGGCGGACGCGGCGCAGGGGGTGGCTGGTGGCGGGGGAGGAGCAGTGCTGGGCGGCGGCCCAGGCGTCCATGGTCTGCTCGACCGGGGGCAGCACGACGAGCGCGGCCAGGTGCCGCAATTGGCCGCCGGGCTCGGGGTGGCCGCCGTCGTAGGGGACCAGGCGGTCGGCGGTGCCGTGGAAGGCGACGATCGTGGTGGGGACGGGCTGGGCGCAGGGCTGGGCGATGGGGATGCCGGCCACGGCGGCCACGCCGCTCAGGCGTCCGTCCAGGGCGCAGACGAGCGAGGCGGCCAGGCCCGCGCCGTAGGACAGGCCGGCGGCGAACTCGCGTCCGGGGTGGGCGCACTGGTGGCGTTCGACCTCGTCCAGCAGGGCGGCCAGGTAGGCGGTGTCGTCGGGGCCGGCGGTGTGCGGCAGGGTCCAGGCCAGTCGTCCGGGCGCCGATCGGGGGGTGATGACGATGTAGCTGCGGCTTGGGCCGATCTGGGGCAGGCGGCTGTAGGCGGCCTGTTCGGCGGCGTTGGAGCCGAGGCCGTGCAGGTTGAGCAGCACGGGGTGGGGGCCCGGCCCGTCGGGCACGGCCAGCAGGTAGCGGCGGGTCAGACCGGCGGTGGTCAGCTGGTGAGCACCGGAGGTGAGCCGGCGGGCCGTGGCCGCGCATCCACTGCTCGCCACACCCCGCCCCCGCATCCGGCCCAGCGCGCGGTCCTGCGCCGGGCCTTGCGTCCGCGGGGGAGTCGCCTTCTGGGACGATCGAGGAAGGGGTGCCACTGCGGAGGGCGGCGAGGAGACCTGACCGCCGGCCGAAGGCGACCGTTCGCCTGCGCCCGGCAGAGAGGGCACCGCGCAGCCGGACAACACCGCCATCACCAGGAGCGACATCAACGCCAAGACCGTGGTGCCCGCGGCGGTGGTGCCCGCGGCGCTGGTGGTGGTGGTGCTTGCGCCGGTGGCCGTGCTGCTGCTCGCGGTGGTGCCTGCGCTCTTGCCCATCTGGCCCCCCGCGCGTGCTGATGGTCGTACTGGCAAGTGTGCCTCGCACGGCCGTCCGTACGCGCGCATGCCGAAACCGGCCGCCCCCTGTGCCCGGGGGACGGCCGGTCAGGGGCGGCGGGTCAGCACACGATGAAGATGCTCTTCCAGCCGACGGGGGTGCGCTGCTCGGCGTTGCGGTTGGAGGCCAGTTCGAAGTGCATCACGCCGGAGGCGTTGGGCTGGTTGTACATGCGGCCGCTCTGGCCGTCGCCGTACCACTTGTAGGAGCCGTGGTAGGGGATGTTGGACACGCCGCAGGCGTCCAGGACGACCGAGCGGCCGGTGAAGCCGGGGCCTTCGTAGGCGACGTACTGGGAGGCGTACGCGGCGCCGGCCGAGGCGAGGACGAACCCGGCGGTGATCGCGGGGACGAGAAGGATCTTCTTCAACGTGTACTCCTTCGAGGGTTCCTGACGAATGCCCACGGTGGGTAATCGTATGGCAACCCTTCGTACACGTCGAGGCGTTTTCGCTGATGGCGAGGGCGAGGGGCCGTCGAGGACGGTCCACGGCAGCGGTCCTGGCCGTCGAAAAAGCCGCTCACCGCCGCGCCTGCCGGCGGCGGTGAGCGGCTGGAAGCCGGCCCGGAGAAGGGAGGGGGAGCGGGGGAGCGGTCAGGACTTGGCGTGCAGGGCGCTGCCCTTCTTCCACTGCGAGAAGGGCAGCTGCCAGTAGCCCCAGCCGTTGTTCCACTCCAGCTCGCGGTTGGTGCCGGTGATCTCCACGACGTCGCCGCGCTGGAAGTTGTCGTAGAACCACTTGGCCTGGTCGGGGCGGGAGTTGATGCAGCCGTGGCTGACGTTGCGCACGCCCTGGGCCCAGACGTTGTCCTTGGCGTGGACGTACTCGCCGGAGTTGGAGATGCGCACGGCGTGGTCGATCATCACGTCGTAGTAGCCGGGGTCGCCCTTCTTGCGGCCGGGGGAGATCATGCGCACCGGGTTGCCGCGTTCCATCGTCAGGTGCACGCCGGAGGTCGTGGTGTACTCGCGGGTGGTGGCCATGCCGGCGCTGATGCGCATGGTCTGCACGCGCTTGTTGTCCTTGTAGACGTACATCATGTGGGTCTTGGTGTTGACCTTGCTGATGACCTTGGCGCCGATCTTGAGGCTGGCGGAGTAGTCCTTCACGCCGTACAGGCCCTTGCCGGCCTTGACGCCGGTGATGCGGGCGTTGAAGGTGACCTTCTGGTGGGCGGGCCAGTACTTGGCGGTGCGGTAGATGACGGTGGTGTCGTTGATCCACCGCCAGGCGCCGGTGACGGGCTTCTCGGCCTCCACCTCCAGGGCGCGCTCGACGGCCGCCTTGCCGGTGACGGGCTGGTTGAAGGTGACGATGATCGGGGCGCCGACGCCGAGCGTCTCGCCCTTGGCGTTGGGGGTGACGTCGGCGACCTGCAGCTCCCGCTCGGGCTTGACCGTGGTGAAGGTGCTGGTGGCGGCGGTGACGCCGGCCTTGGCCGAGACGTTGTAGTTGGTGGAGGGCTTCAGCGGCGTCCGGGAGACCCATTTGGTCTTGTCGGCGTTGAACCTGCCCTCGACCGTGTGGCCGCCGCCGTCGACGGTCACCTCCTCCAGCGCGCCGCCGGCGGCGGTGACCACGACCTTCTTGTCGGGGCTGACCTTGGCGCTGCCCTCGGCGGGGCTGATGGTGACGGTGGGCGCCTGCGGGGTGGCCACGGTGGTGGCCTCGGGCGCTTCCGGCCCGCGCGAAGCGGCGTTCCCGCTCGAGCAGGATGCCGTCAGGGCCGCGACCGCCAGCAGCGCGAGGCCGGCGGCAGACTTCGTCCATGCGGGCGCAACGTTCAAGACTGTCCTCTCCCCCAGGGCGGCAAACCCACCCCAAAGACTTTAATGCTCCTGCATGTATGACGCAGAAGCATTTAGGAGAGTTCGGTCACATTTGCATCACTAATTGCTGTCAACCCCAGGTCAACCTGCGTCAACGCGACGATCAACGTTCTTGCCCGTGAGGGGTTCAGCGCCGCTCCAGGCGGTGGGTCAGGCTCGTGTGCCGCCGTCCGGCGCCCTTGGTCCGTACGGCCTGGGCCAGCGCCCGCCGCGACCCCACGATCACCACCAGCCTCTTGGCCCGCGTGATCGCGGTGTAGAGCAGATTGCGCTGCAGCATCATCCACGCGCTGGTGGCCAGCGGGATCACCACCGCCGGATACTCGCTGCCCTGACTGCGGTGGATGGAGACGGCATAGGCGTGGGCCAGCTCGTCCAGCTCGTCGAAGGCGTAGTCGACCTCCTCGTCCTCGTCGGTGCGCACGGTCAGGCTGTGGTCGTCGGGACGGATGCCGGTGACGATCCCCACCGTGCCGTTGAACACCCCCGCCGCGCCCTTGTCGTAGTTGTTGCGCAACTGGGTGACCTTGTCGCCCACCCGGAACACCCGCCCGCCGTACCGGCGTTCGGGCATGCCCTCGCGGGCCGGCGTCAGCGCCTCCTGCAACGCCATGTTCAGCGCCCCCGCCCCGGCCGCGCCGCGGTGCATCGGCGCCAGCACCTGCACCTCACGCCGGGCGTCCAGCCCGAACCTGGACGGGATGCGCCGCGCGACGACGTCCACCGTCATCGCCGCGATCTCCTCCGGCTCCTCGCACGGGAACAGAAAGAAGTCCGACATGCCGGCCAGCACCGGATGGTGCCCGGTGTTGACCCGGTGGGCGTTGGTCACCACCCCCGACTCCTGCGCCTGACGGAAGATCTGCGTCAGGCGCACCCGCGGCACGTCCACCGCGGCCAGCAGATCCTTCAGCACCTCCCCGGCCCCCACCGAGGGAAGCTGGTCCACATCGCCCACCAGCAGCAGATGCGTGCCCGGCGCCACCGCCTTGAGCAGCTTGTTGGCCAGCAGCAGATCCAGCATCGAGGCCTCGTCCACCACCACCAGGTCGGCGTCCAGCGGGTTGTCACGGTCGAAGGTGGCCTCCCCGCCCGGCCTCAGCTGCAACAACCGGTGAACCGTGGTGGCCTCGTGCCCGGTCAGCTCCGACAACCTCTTGGCCGCCCGCCCGGTCGGCGCGGCCAGGATCACCTTGGCCCGCTTGGCCCTGGCCAGCGTCACGATCGACCGCACGGTGAAACTCTTGCCGCACCCCGGCCCGCCCGTCAGCACCGCCACCTTGCACGTCAGCGCCAGCCGTACCGCCTGACGCTGCTCCGGCGCCAGCTCGGCGCCCGTCTGGGCCGCCAGCCACGACTCGGCCCGCTCCCAGTCGACGTCGGCAAAGGACCGCAGCCGGTCATGGCCGCTGTTCAGCAACGACAACAACCCGCCGGCCAGCGACAGCTCGGCCCGGTGGAAGGGCGGCAGATACACCGCCGGCACGCTGTTGTCCCCGGCGGGCACCTGCTCGCGCACCACCCCCTCCTCGGCCGCCAGCTCCTCCATGCACCGCGTGGCCAGCTCGGCCGGCACGTCGAGGATCTTGACCGCGTCGGCCACCAGGTTCGGCGCCGGCAGATAGCAGTGGCCGTCGTCGGCCGCCTGCGACAACGTGTACCGCAGCCCCGCCTTGACCCGCTCGGGACTGTCATGGGGGATCCCCACCGCCTGGGCGATCGTGTCGGCCGTCTTGAACCCGATGCCCCACACCTCATCGGCCAGCCGGTACGGCTGCCCGCGCACCACCGAGATCGACGACTCCCCGTACTGCTTGAAGATCCGCACCGCGATCGAGGTGGACACCCCGACCCCCTGCAGAAAGATCATCACCTCCTTGATGATCTTCTGCTCCTCCCACGCCGCCGCGATCATCTTCGTCCGCTTGGGACCCAGCCCCGGAACCTCCACCAGCCGCTGCGGCTCCTGCTCGATCACCTCCAGCGTCCCCGTACCGAAATGATCGACGATCCGCTCGGCCATCTTCGGACCGATCCCCTTGATCAGCCCCGACCCCAGATAACGCCGGATGCCCTGAACCGTGGCCGGCAACACCGTGGTGTAGGACCACACCTCGAACTGCCTGCCGTACCGCGGATGCGACGTCCACCGCCCCCGCAACCGCAACGACTCTCCGACCTGCGCCCCCAGCAGCGGCCCCACCACGGTCAGCAACTCCGCCCCCGACCGCTCGGTGGCCACCCGCGCGATCGTGTACCCCGTCTCCTCGCTGGCGAAGGTGATGCGCTCAAGCACCGCATCGAGGGACACACCGAGCGAACCGTTGGCGTCAGGCTTCACGCAAACCCCTCTGTTGCCTGTTTTGAAGGCAAGGGTAGAGCAGCAGGCAGACAAGGACGGGGGAGCCGCGTGCACCCCCGGCAGCCCTGCGCCTCCGGGCTTGTGTGGTTTGTGTCGATTACGTGACTCGTATGAGAACGACAGTGATCACGAGGACCCGCGCCGAGATTCCCTGTCTCCCGAAGAGGCCGCACGGGCCGCATTCGCGCCCGGCGGGCCGATCGTGGAGGAACTGGCCGCCCTCGGTGAGGTCGACCACCATCTCATCGCCGACGTCCTCGCAGGTCAGAAGTGACAGCTCTGCGGCACCGCCATGGCGATGGCACGCCCGGGGAACTTCGGCAGGGGATCAACTCGCCCCGGACCGGACCGCGGCACGTTCGGAGGGGGGGCACCCTCACCTCTCTGACGCACCACCGGCGTGCGGCGGCCAACGTGCTGCTGTACGCCCCCATGCCAGTTGCTCACGTGGCCCGACATGGGCCGAAACGGTCGAGATCAATGCGAGTGCCGTGCCCCGAAGGTTTCAGGGCACGGCAAGCGGCGTCAGCGGATCAGACCCTGTCGACTCAGTGGGGCGGCGTGATGTCGAGGAAGGGGCTGCAGTTGGCGGGCCAAGGCCGCGTCGCCATGGTGCCCGGAGGCGGGAAGACGGTGCACGTGCTCTGCGCTATGCGGGAGTGCGCGTTGAGGACAGTGACATGCACGGTCGTCCCCTCGTCGGGCGCAGCCAGGGTGATGTCGACCAGGCGGCCGAAGTTCCTGGGCAGCCGTGAGGACAGGTCGTGCCATCGTGGCGTCGTCCGCGGGTCCCTGATCAGTACCTTGTCCTCCCGAACGACCCCGACGAACTTGGTCGGCGGCCTCTCCTCGTCCTCGGGGTCCCCTTGGAAGGCCGAGTCGATCGCGACAGCGTTGTCGTCGTCCATCCCGCCGGGGAAGGAGCGATTCTTTGCTTTCACGACCTTGGCATCCGCGAGGCCGTGGACGCCGGCGACCGATGTCGTGTGGACGCCGGCAAAGGCTGGCGCTGGAACTGAAAGAGCCGTGAGTGCGCTGGTTGCCGTAGCGGCTAGAGCAAACGCCAGCACGCGTGTGATGCCGAGTGGGTGCGAAGCGCGCCCGCTCTGGTATAGAGCCACGTGTTTCCCCTGTAGATGCCAGATTCGAACGAAAGGGGCCAATAGCCGCCCCTAAATGGTTGCAAATTTGAAACTACCCCTTCGATGAAGCGATAAAGCGCACATGTTTTCTGCGGAAGGTAAGGAGTATCGAAAGACAAACAAAAAGCAATCGTTTCAGATATTTAGCAGCAAATAGGGGGAGGCGTGCATATTTGCGCACGATGATCCCGGACAGGGCGAGTGAACTCCGGGGCTGCACGTACGGGCACAGACGCGACGGCCCGCCCCGGGCTCCGCCTCGCGCCCCGGGGGACGAGCTGTACGCGCGGGTGAAGCGGGAACCCCGGTCAGACGACGTGACGGCGGCTACGGCGTCCACGGCCCGGAGTCGAAGGCCGTGCGCGCCGGCTACCGGGACAAGGGCGGTGCGACGCCGACCGGCGTCATCGACGAGACGACCCGGGATCCGACCTGGTCGTGGAGACCTGCGTAGCTGCCCGCTCGACTCCCGACGCCCCGAAGACGCCTAGAAGAGCACGACCCCCGTGAACGTGGTCAATGTCGCAGCCCACAACAGCCAGCCAGCGAAGAAGCCCTTGTACTGACTTCGGAACAGGCCCACCAGTCCCGCGCCCAGAAGAAACACGCAAACCAGCAGGAACCCGACGGGCACGCCGACGGCCAAGCTACTGAACGCCAGCAACATCAGCGAACCGACTCCGGTCAGGAACAACCCGGCTGCGACATGCACTGCCTTGCCGATCGCCACGACGGCACTCCTTGATCCACGAGCAAGACGAACTCGCGATGAGAAGCACAGCGGCGTCAGATATCCGCGCTTCGCCGATCAAGAGCCTACAGATGTGCCGTCCCCAGCGAACTGGGCCCCCTTCTTCCGCCGAATCAACCACTTGCCGAACAACTCCCAGCGTCCGCCCTCCTCGCAGTGGGCGCCTCCGCACAGCAGCACCCTGTGGAGGAAACCTCAAGTGCCGCGTGGCCAATCGCCATCAGCGATGTCGCAACCCTCGCGCACGGCACATGCGCGGATGGCGCTCCCGGACGGCCGAGGCGGCGCCGCCGAGTCGAGCCCCCTGCCGATCCGGGCGCCCAGCGAGCACAAAGCCTGCCTGAGCTCGGCCGGTTCGATGTGTGCGAGATCGGCGTCGAACGTGAGCAGCAGCCCCGCCAGCCCCGGCCATGACCACGCGCCGAGCGTGAGCCGGCACGCGCCCTCGGAGACGTACTCCACCGTCGACCCGCCCGGAGCGAACCGGGCGACCGTGGCAGCGGGCAGAGCCAGAACAGCCGAACCGCGACACGGCCACTCAGCGGCGGCATCCCCACGGTCGTGCGCCGTCATCACGAAGACGACAGGATCACCGTGCGGGACGTCACGCCGGTCGAAAGGGACGTGCGTGGGCGGGTGCGGCGTGCAACATCAAAGACGGCAACCAGCCCGGCTACTGGCCCCTCGCGCTCGCGCTGCTCGCCGGCGGCCTCGGACTCGGCCTCGCCGCCCCCATCCTCGTCAACGTCGTCCTGGCAGGCGTCCCCGGACGCAACGCAGGCGCCGCGAGCGGGGTCCTGTCCACCGTCAACCAGATCGGCGGCGCGGCCGGCATCGCCGTCCTCGGCACCATCTTCTTCACCACCGCCACCGCCACCCCACCAGCCGCCACACCACCGGCGCTGCCCGCCTACAGTCACGCGCTCAGCATCGTCCTGATCGCCTCCACCGCGCTCTACCTCATCACCGCAACTCGTGATGCTCGCACTCCCGAAAACCGCAACCACGAACGCCCCATAGAGACGACCCCCAGACGGGGGAGCGGGAACCACACCACGAACCCGGCCCCCGTCAGCACCCAACCCACCCACCACCCCTTACAGTGTCACCGGTGAAGATCAGAGAAGGCCGCCCCGGCGACGACGCCGTCCTCCTGACCATGTTCGACAGCGCCGTGCAATGGCTCGTCAGCCAGAACCGCACCGGCCAATGGGGCACCCGCCCCTTCACCGGCGACCCCCGCCGCACCCAGCAAGCCGCCGACTGGCTCGCCGGCGGCGGCATGCGCATCGCCGAGATCGACGACCAACCAGCCGGCTGCATCGTCGTCGGCGACGCCATGCCCTACGTCACCCCCGCCACCGAACCCGAGCTCTACGTCCAGGTCCTCGTCATCGACCAACGCCACGCAGGACGATCCGTCGGACGACACCTCCTGCAATGGGCCCTGCAAGAAGCCCGCGACCGCGGCCTCGGACTCCTCCGCGTCGACTGCTACGCCGGCGACGACGAACGCCTCGTCTCCTACTACGAAAGCTGCGGATTCACCCGCGACCAGCCCTTCACCGTAGGGGAGTGGCCCGGCATGATCCTCCACCAACGCCCCTGACCCCGCAGATCACACCAGCGACAACTGAGCCACCGACGGCCCCCGACCCACCGGCTCCGGCGCACCGCACCGCATCCCATAAACCCGGCACAACTGCGCGATCTGCCCCGTGATCCGCTGCTCATAGCCGGGGGAGGGGAACCCCGCCCGATCGTAGAGCTCCTCATAACGCTCCACCAGATGCGGATGCGCCCCAGCCAACCACCGCAAGTACCACTGCCGCGTCCCCGGCGGCAACCGCAACACCACCGGCTCCACCGCCACCGCCCCCGCACCCGCGATCCGCCGCACCGTCGCCGTCAACTGATCAGCCGCATCACTCAGCAACGGCAACACCGGAGCCATCAACACCCGGCACTCCACCCCGGCCTCCACCAGCGCCGACACCAACTCCAACCGCGCCTGCGCCCCCACCGCACCCGGCTCCACCGCACGCCTGATCCGCTCGTCCACGAAAGCGATCGACACCGCCACCCGCGCACCCGCCCGCGCCAGCACCTCCGCATCCCGCAACACCAGCGCACTGCGCGTATACACCGTGAACGGCACCCCCGCCGCCCCCAGCGCCGCCACCACCCCCGGCATCAACCGATACCTCTCCTCAGCAGGCTGATAACCATCGCCCGCCACCCCCACCGCCAGCGGCTCGCCCTCCCACCGCCCCAACTCCGACCGCAACCGCTCCACCACATTCGCACGGACCACGATCCGCGCATCGAAATCAGCCCCCGCATCCAACCCCAGCTTGCGATGACCCGCCCGCGCCCCACACCCCAGACACGCATGCGCACAACCCCGATAAGGCGAAACCGCCCACCGCTCGACGATGCCCACACTCCCAGGCACCCGCTCGATCACCGTACGGGCCTGCGTCTCATAAAAACCGTCACGCACCACCGCGCGCCGCTCGATCAGCGGCCGCTCATCGACCGCCTCGACAAGCGCCAGCGCATCCCAACCCACCCAACCAGTGGAACACGCATTCGACTACCTTTTCAAGCGGAACCCGCAACACCCACACCCCGAAGGAACCCCCCATGGCCTGGATCCTGCTCGCCCTCGCCATCGCCTCCGAAGTCCTCGCCACCACCGCACTCAAACTCAGCAACGGCCTCACCCACATCGGCTGGACCATCGCCGTCGCCACCGGCTACATCACCTCCTTCGTCCTGCTCGCCCGCGCCCTCAAACTCCAACTCGACATGGGCACCGCCTACGCCATCTGGTCCGGCGCCGGCACCGCCGCCATCGCCCTCATCGGCGCCACCCTCATGGGCGAAACTCTCACCCCCCTCAAGATCAGCGGCATCCTCCTCATCATCGGCGGCGTCATCGTCCTCAACCTCGCCGGCAACCACTGAACCCCACCAAAAACGCATTGAACACCCCCCACCCCCTCCCTACACTGCCCCCGTGCTCACACCCGAATACCCCCTCACCACCCCCCGCCTCCACCTACGCCCCTTCACCCCCGACGACCTCGACGCCCTCCACGCCTACGAATCCCGCCCCGACGTCGCCCGCTACCTCTACTGGGAACCCCGCGACCGCCAAACCACCCGCACCTCCCTCGACAAAAAAATCACCCGCCACACCCTCCACGACGAAGGCGACGCCCTCGACCTCGCCATCACCCTGCGCACCACCGGCCAACTCATCGGCAACGCCCTGCTCATCTGGACCAGCACACAACACCGCCAAGGCGAAATCGGCTACGTCCTGCACCCCGACCACCACGGCCACGGCTACGCCCCCGAAGCCACCCGCCCCCTCATCCACCTCGGCTTCACCCAACTCGGCCTCCACCGCATCACCGGCCGCCTCGACGCCCGCAACAAACCCTCAGCCCGCGTCCTGGAAAAACTCGGCATGCGCCACGAAGCCACCCTCCTCGACAATGAAATCGTCAAAGGCGAATGGACCAGCGAAACCATCTACGCCATCCTCGAAACCGAATGGACCCCATGACCGTCCTCCACCACCTCGCCCTGCAAACCGACTGGCAACACGCCCAGCAAGCAGGGGAGTACCGCATCTCCACCCTCGGCCACACCCTCGACGACATCGGCTTCATCCACCTCAGCCACGACCACACCCAACTCCGCACCGTCCACGACACCTACTACACCGCCGTCACCCAACCCCTCCTCATCCTCGACATCGACCCCACCGGCCTCGACATCCGCACCGAGAACGGCTACCCCCACCTCTACGGCCCCCTCCCCGTCACCGCCGTCACCGCCACCCACCCCTACGCCCCCTGACCACCCGTCCACCCCATCGCCCGCAACAACCGCAACACATGCGGCGGCGTCCCCACCAACTGCGTACGCCCCGCCCGGCACGACACCACCAGCAACCGCGCCCCCTCCACCCCCAGAAAATCCAGCCCGCTCACATCCACCACCAGCGACTCGTCGATCCGCCGCGCCCGGCCCAACGTCTCGGCCAGCGCCACCTGATTCGTCGCGTCCACCTCACCCACCAACCGGATGATCGACGGACCCGGCATGGGGCAGCATGTGATGCGCAACTGGTGATCGACATAGAGCAAATGGGGGAGGGACGCACGCCCGAGGGGGTCCGGGGTATTCACGACAAAGCCGCCATTCCCGGGCTCTCACATGCCCGGTGTCGGAAGGGGGGAGTGGACCGTGGACCGTGCGGCCGGTGACGTACGCCGGGACCGCCGACCCCCCTGGACCAAGGCGGCCCCGCCGAGGCCGGAGGGGTTTCACGCCCCCTGTTCACACACCCGCACCCCGACAGCATAGAGCAGCCGTCCGACCGCCGTGCGTAATCACGGGGATCTCCAGAGCCTCCCGACCAGCCCTTTTGCGGACGAATTACCCAAACCACACAGAATCCACGTTCTGTACGGTATGAGCAGTCTGTCCGGCTAGAGGCGGTTCACGAAGCGGGAGGCGGCACGCTGGCTCATGCCGGTCTCGCCGCGTACCAGGAAGACGGCTTCCTGGATCTGGCCGAGGGCCTTGAGCTCCCGGGCCTGGTCCACCAGGTCGACGCTGGGGTTGGGGCGATTGCGGGGGCTTTTGGTGAACCGTACGGCCAGAATGATCAGCCAGATGGCGGCGGCGACGATGACGGCGGTGAGTGCGACGAGGCCGGCCGTCGAGGCGGCCAGAGCCGGCGGGGCGGCGAGGAACTGGCTGGACGTCAGGCTGGGCATGGTGGAAATCTGCCCGGCGGGTGACTGTTCATGCGGGGTGTTTTTGCTGCGTCGTGGCGTTGGCTGGTTGCTCGATAATGAACATTATGTCAAGTAGACCTGATCGAGAGCCTCCTCCGCGCTTCCGGTCGCGGGTGGGTGTGCCGTCGCGGTGGGTGGGTCGGCTGCGTACGGCAGCTGTGTGGTCGAACTCGGGTGCGATCGCTGTCGTGCTCCCCGCCGGCGGTCTGCGCGTACGGGGCGGATGGGCGACCCGCTTCCGGCGCCTGAGGCTTGGCGGCGCGGTTCGGCCTCCCCTTTGCGGACGAGACCGATGGGCGGCTGTGTCGGCGGCGCTGCCTTCCGATGGTTGTCCAGCGTTGGTTCGTGGCGCTACTCCCCCGTGCAGGGTGGTGGGGGCGGTGATCGTCTAGCCTTTCGTGCGGCATTGTCGTCGTCTGGGGTGTGGTGATCGGGATGAGCACGGTGTGGTTGTTCACGGGTGACAGCGTGACTCAGGGGGCGTTGCACACGTTCGGGTGGCGTGACTACACGCAGTTGTTCGCCGAGCGGGTGCGGTTCGAGCTGAACCGGCCGTCCGATGTGGTGATCAACACCGGGGTGAGTGGTCAGAAGGTCTGTCAGCTCGATGTGGAGAACGCGGTGTTGCGTCATCGGCCTGATGTGGTGGTGCTGATGTTCGGGCTGAACGACTGTGTGGCGGGGCCGGCGGGTCTTGCGGCTTTTGCCCGTGACTATGCCGCGGTGGTTTCCCGGGTGCGGGAGGCGGGGGCGAAGGTGGTGCTTCAGACGCCCAATCGGGCGCCGGCGTCCGGCTGGGCTGATCTGCCGGCTTATGCCGAGGTGGTGCGCTCGCTGGAGGCGGATGTGTTGGTGGATCATCATGCGGCCTGGGACGGTGGCGAGCATTGGATGGGGTCCGGGTGTCATCCCAATGAGTACGGGCATCGGGCGTTGGCGAGGAATCTGCTGCGGACGCTCGGCCTGTGGGAGCCGGTGGGGGTGAGTGGGTCTTTGTTCATCCCGTGAGGGGTGCTGGGGTGGTGGGGCCCGCGCGTGGCGGTTGGGCGTTTGTCAGGACGGGATGGGTGGGCACTCGAGGACTTCGATCGAGTTGCCGGGCATCAGGGCGATGTGAGGGTGGTCGCTGAAGAGCTGTGCCGCGTCTTCGTGGGTGTCGGCCTCCACGATCGCGTATGCGGTCTTGGCGTCGGTGAAGTCCTTCTTGTCGGCGTTGTCGGCGGCGCCGTTGAGGACGGCGAGGAACTTGGCCATGGGCGGAGGTAGCCCACGGGCACGGAGGCGTGGGCTAGGTGCGCGGTTGTTCCTGGTTGGTGCGGTTGAGCAGGGGTGGGCTCCAGTGGGTGCCGTAGGTGAGTTGGAGGTGCGGCAGTCGCCAGTCGTCGCCGGTGACGGTTTCCCGGCAGCTGGGTGTGGCGCAGTGGCAGGTCATGGACCAGGTGGCGAGGCCGCTGTGGGTGGCGTAGTCGATGGTGAGCTCTTGGCCGGGGGTGATGGGTGTGCGGGCGGTCAGGGTGGTGGCGTCGGTGTGCCAGAGGTTGGGTTCGCAGGAGTGGTTGCCGTAGCGCGCCGGGTGGTCCGGGTCGAGGAGCAGGTGGAGGTTTTCCTCGACGGTGAGGCTGCTGTAGGGCGGGGTGAGGGTGGCCAGGGTGTGGTTGTCGATCAGGTGGCCGCCCAGCCGCATGACGATTTCGCCTTCGTGGATGTGTTCGCGGGCGAACAGGCCGGTGCCGTGGATGGGTGAGGGGGTGGCGTGGGCGTGTGGCGTGAGCCAGGACTGGGGTGGATAGGGGTGGCTCGTCATCGGTGGTTCCCTGGTGTTGCTTGTGGGGTTGGTGGGAAGTTTTTTTGGGTGTTTCCGCCTTCATTGTGATCTTGGCGGGTGAATTGGGGATGGGGGTGTGATCTGGGGTTTTGTGGGGTGGTGGGGTGGTGTTGTGGGGCTCTCCTGGGGGCTGACGGGGGCTTTGACGGCGTGTTGATTCACTGTCTTTGTCATGTTCGGGGGTTTTAGGGTAGAGCTCCTGCTATTCGCTCAGCGAGAGGAGCAGCACGTGGGGAACCAGTCGGTTTTATGTCCGGTGTGTCAGGGGGTTCTGCCTGCTTCCGACAGGGAGGCGTACACCCCGCTGCGGGGGCGGTTGATCCTGACGAACGGGTATTGCGGGGGTGGGCACGCCGAGCGGCGTGCGGAGGTGGCGGAGGTTGAGGAGACGCGGCAGGTGGCGCGTCCGTTGCCGGTGCCGGGGGTGGTGGCGCCGGTGCCGATGGGGCGGCGCTGATTTCTCTGCTTATCGGTGGCCTGGGGTGGTGTGCCAGTAGTCGCGGGTCTGTACGGCCAGGCCGTCGGGGTTGAAGCGGGCGAAGACGCAGCCCGCGAGGGTGATGGGGTGGCCGTTGTCGAGGGCGTGGACCCGGTATTCGATGGCGGCCTGGTCGCCGTCGACGATGGGGGTGGTGAAGGTGACGTGGGGGTCGCTTTCGCCGGTGAAGGATTGCCGGATGTAGTCGGCGATGGCGTCTTTTCCGTGGTGGGGTGGGCGGAAGGGCATGCTGGTGTGGGTGGCGTCGTCGCTGTAGAGGGCGATGATGGCGGTGGTGTCGTGGTGGGTCCAGCCGTGTTGCCAGGTGTCGGCGAAGTGCTGGGCGGCGGCGCGGGTGTCCATGTGATCCATTGTGGGGTGGGTTGTCCCTTGCGGTGGGTTTCGGGTGGGGTTCCTGGTCGGGGTTGAGGTGTCTCCCCCGCCAGGATTTTTCCGGGCATATCAGGGCAATTTGGCTGCTCAGCCTGGCTGTCTGTGGTGATTTGTCAGCATCGGTGGAAGATTCGTGTCAACATCTAGAGATGCCTGGGCCTTATGGGACTGCCGTTAATGCCGGTACTGGTGGTGTTCGTCCGCTCGCGATCGGTTGACGCCTCTCCCCTGCCCGCTGCCCTTGACGTCTTGAGAAGGAAGTTCCGCGTTGCGCATCCTGCTCCTGTGTTCCTCGTTCAACGGCCTGACCCAGCGTGCCTGGCTGGAGCTGCGGCGGGCCGGCCATGATGTGAGCGTCGAGCTGGCGATCTCCGAGCGGGTCATGGTGGAGGCGGCCGAGCTGGTCAAGCCGGACCTGGTCATCTGCCCGTTCCTGAAGGAGCGGGTGCCGGAGGCGTTGTGGCGCGGGCACCGTACAGTGATCATCCATCCGGGGCCGCCCGGGGACCGGGGGCCGTCCTCGCTGGACTGGGCGATCGCCGAAGGCGAGCGCGAGTGGGGGGTGACGGCGCTGCAGGCGGTGGAGGAGATGGACGCCGGCCCCATCTGGGGGTGGCGGACGTTCCCGATGCCCTCGGAGCCGCCGCGCAAGTCGGCGCTGTACAACGGGCCGGTGGCCGACGCGGCGGTGGAGCTGGTGGCCGAGGTCGCGGGCAAGGCGGCCGATCCGTTGTTCGCGCCGGCGCCGCTGGACTACCGCTCCCCCGAGGTGACGGGGCGGCTGCGGCGGCCGATGCGGCACGCCGACCGGGAGTTCTCCTGGGAGCAGCCGGCCGAGGAGATCGTGCGGCTGGTGCGGGCGGCTGATGGGGCGCCGGGTGGCCGGGCCCGGTTGTGCGAGTTGCCGGTGCGGGTGTTCGACGTGCACCGGGGTCCCGATCTGGCCGGGGCGCCGGGGGCGGTGGCGGCCCGGCGTGAGGGTGCGGTGCTGGTGCACACCGGTCAGGGGACCGTGTGGGTGGGCCACCTGCGTCTGGAGGCGGGCGCAGAGGCGGGCACGGAGGCGGGCTCGCAGGCGGGCTCGCAGGTGAGTGGCGTGAAGCTGCCGGCGACGATGGTGCTGGGTGAGCGGCTGGCGGGTGTGGGTGAGCGGGCCGGCTACAGCGAGATCACCTACGAGCGCGGCGAGGAGGTCGGGGTGGTGAGCTTCGACTTCTACAACGGCGCGATGTCCACCGACCAGTGCCGGCGGCTGGCGGCGGCGTTGCGGTACGCGGCGGCGCAGGACACGCGGGTGCTGGTGGTGCGCGGCGGCGAGGTGTTCTCCAACGGCATCCACCTGAACGTGATCGAGGCGGCGCGTCATCCGGAGCTGGAGGCGTGGATGAACATCAACGCGATCAACGCGGTGTGCCGGGAGATCGTGGCGTGCACGTCGCAGCTGGTGGTGACGTCGATCGCGGGGAACGCGGGGGCGGGCGGGGTGATGATGGGGCTGGGCGCCGACCGGGTGATCGTGCGGGAGCCGGTGGTGCTCAATCCGCATTACCGGACGATGGGGTTGTTCGGCAGTGAGTTCTGGACGTACGTGCTGCCGCGGCGGGTGGGGGCGCAGGCGGCGGCGGAGCTGACCGGGCGGGCGTTGCCGGTGGGGGCCGCCGAGGCGGTGGAGCTGGGGCTGGCCGATCGGGTGGCGGGCGGGTCGCGGCAGGAGTTCGAGCGGCGGGTGGTGGACTTCGCGCACCGGCTGGCCCAGGACTCCTCCTACGAGGCGTTGCTGGCGGCGCGGCGGCAGGCGCGGGAGGCCGACGAGCGGCGCAAGCCGCTGGACGCCTACCGGGCCGAGGAGCTGGCGGAGATGAGCCGGGACATGTTCGACGACCGCAACGGGTTCCGGGAGGCGCGCCGGGCGTTCGTGGGCAAGGCGCGGGCGCAGGCCACTCCCCCGCATCTGGCGGGTCATCGGGAGCTGTCCGGCGCGTCGGGCCCCGGGGTCGCGGCGGCATCTCATATGTGAGATATGGTCGTGTGTTGTGGCAGATGATTACCTTGTGCGGATCGGTCGGCTCATCCGGGATGCGCGTCAGCATCGCGGTTGGACGCAGCTTCAGCTGGCCGATGCGCTGGCGACGAGTCAGAGCGCGGTCAACCGGATCGAGCGCGGCAACCAGAACATCAGTCTTGAGATGATCGCCCGGATCGGGGAGGCGCTCGACAGCGAGATCGTGTCCCTGGGGTATGCCGGTCCGATGCATCTGCGGGTGGTGGGCGGGCGCCGGCTGTCGGGCAGCATCGACGTCAAGACGTCCAAGAACGCCTGTGTGGCGTTGTTGTGTGCGTCGCTGCTGAACAACGGCCGCACGATCTTGCGCAAGGTGGCGCGGATCGAGGAGGTCTACCGGATCCTGGAGGTGCTGGCCTCGATCGGGGTGCGGGCGCGGTGGATCAACGAGGGCAGTGACCTGGAGATCGTGCCGCCGGCCCGGCTGGAGCTGGAGGCGATGGACACCGAGGCGGCCCGCCGTACCCGCAGCGTGATCATGTTCCTGGGGCCGTTGATGCACCGTACGGGGGAATTCCAGATCCCGTACGCGGGCGGCTGCGACCTGGGCACGCGTACCGTCCAGCCGCACATGTCGGCGCTGAAGCACTTCGGGCTGGACATCACCGCGACGGGCGGCTTCTACCACGCCAAGGTGGACGGCGGCGCCGCGCCGGCGCGGCCGATCGTGCTGACCGAGCGCGGCGACACCGTGACGGAGAACGCGCTGCTGGCCGCGGCCCGGCATCCGGGGGTGACGGTGATCCGCAACGCCTCCTCCAACTACATGGTGCAGGACCTGTGCTTCTTCCTGGAGCAGCTCGGCGTGCGGGTGGAGGGCATCGGCACCACGACGCTGACGGTGCACGGGCTGGCCTCCATCGAACGCGACGTCGACTACTCCCCCTCCGAGGACCCGGTCGAGGCGATGAGCCTGCTGGCGGCCGCGGTGGTGACCAGTTCGGAGCTGACGATCTGCCGGGTGCCGGTGGAGTTCCTGGAGATCGAGCTGGCGGTGTTGGAGGAGATGGGGCTCGACTGCGACCGCACGGGCGAGTACTGGGCGGCCAACGGGCGTACCCGGCTGGTGGACCTGACGGTGCGGCCCTCCAAGCTGGTCTCCCCCATCGACAAGATCCACCCGATGCCGTTCCCGGGGCTGAACATCGACAACGTGCCGTTCTTCGCCGCGATCGCGGCCGCGGCGCAGGGCTCGACGCTGATCCACGACTGGGTCTACGACAACCGGGCCATCTACCTGACCGAGCTGACCCGGCTGGGCGCCTCGGTCAAGCTGCTGGACCCGCACCGGGTGCTGGTGGAGGGGCCCACGCGGTGGCGCAGCGCCGAGATGATGTGCCCGCCGGCGCTGCGCCCGGCGGTGGTGGTGCTGCTGGCCATGATGGCGGCCGAGGGCACGTCGGTGCTGCGCAACGTGTACGTGATCAACCGCGGCTACGAGGACCTGGCCGAGCGGCTGAACGCGTTGGGCGCGCGCATCGAGACCTTCCGCGACATCTGATTTTCGTCGGTGGCGGCCGCTACCGTCTCCTCTGCAAGCTGCATCCCTGCGCGCGGCGTCGTCCGCGGGTGGGTGCGTTCGGTGCGTCGCCGAGATGTGAGGAGGGGAGCCGGTGCGGCCCGCGGAGCTCGACAGGTTGACGGTGGGACAGGCGGCTGACCGCTACGTGGAGCTGGTGGTGGCCAAGACGTCGACGGGCGCGCTGTCCCCGGCCACGGCCGAGGTCTACGCGCGTGACGTGGCCACGCTGGTGGCGCTGGCCGGCGCCGACGTGGTGCTCGACGACCTGACCGGCGAGGACGTCGATGCGATCTTGCTGGCGTTCGCGCGCAAGCCCGACGCGCGGCAGGCGGGCGGGTCGGGGGCGGGGCAGTCGCCGTCCTCGCAGGCCCGGTTCCGGCGGTCGATCTCGGCGTTGTTCAAGCACGCCACCCTGGCCGGGTGGGTGCAGATCAACCCGATGACGGCGGCGACGGTGACGGCCAAGCAGCGAGGCGGGCTGCGTCCGGAGCGGCGGGCGCTGACGCGGGAGCAGGCCCAAGGGCTGATCGGCGCGGCGCGGCAGTTGCGGGAGGCGCCCGAGCAGGAGGGCAAGCGCCGCGACCAGCGCACGCAGTTGCGTGACGCGGTGATCGTGCTGCTGCTGTCGACGGTGGGGCCGCGGGTGTCGGAGCTGGTGCGCGCCAACGTGGAGGACTTCTACACCAACGACGGGGTGCGCTACTGGCGGATCTTCGGCAAGGGCGGCCGTACGCGTGACGTGCCGCTGCCCGACGACGTGGCCGAGGTGTTGCAGGCCTACCTGGCGCGGGGTCGCAGCCAGGTGGCCTGCGCCGACGACGGCAAGGCGCTGCTGCTGTCGTGGCGGGGGCGGCGGCTGGCGCGGGGCGACGTGCAGGCGGTGATCGACCGGGTGCAGCGGCACGTCGATCCCGATCAGCGGCGTTCGGTGACGCCGCACGGGTTGCGGCACACCACGGCCACGCATCTGCTGGCCGACGCGGTCGACATGGACGCGGTGCGGCGGGTGCTGGGGCACAGCGACCTGTCGACGCTGGGGCGTTACCGTGACGAGCTGCCCGGGGAGCTGGAGGTGGCGATGCGGTCGCACCCGCTGTTGCGTGACAAGCCGTCGCGATAGGGCCTGGGCCCCAGGGGGCGATCGGGGTCGTGATGGCGGCCATCGGGGTCGTGATTGGCCGGGGGCGGGCGGGGGCTGGTTAGCTCGGCCGCGTGAACGGACAGATCACCACCGGATGGGTGGACATCGCGGGCATGGCGGCCTACACGGCCCTGCCCGTGGGGGTGCGGCGGCCCGTGGGCGTGCTGGTCGCCGGTGAGATCTTCGGGGTGAGCGGGTACGCGCGGCGGATGGCCGACAGGCTGGCGGGGTTGGGGCATGCGGCCGTCGTGCCCGACTTCAACCACCGGCACGAGCTGCGGCCCTTCCCCGCGGGCTCTTCGGCGGGGCTTGTGCCGGAGGGGGTCGAAGCGGGGGTCGAAGCGGGGGTCGGGGTGACGGTTGCCGGGGATGCGGTGACGGGTGGCCCGCTGGGGCGGGTGGTGGAGTTGCCGGTCGATGCGGCCGGCCGGGAACGGGGGCTGGAGCTGGCCTGGCTGCTGCGCCGGGAGCAGGTGCTGGATGACGCGCGTGCCGCGTCGGAGCACCTGCGGCGCGTGGGCGCCCGGCCCGCTGCGGCGGTCGGGTTCAGCCTGGGCGGGCACGTCGTGTGCTCGGTGGCCGGTGAGCTGGGGCTGGCGGCGGCGGTGGCGCTGTATCCGGGCTGGCTGACGGGCACCGAGCTGCCGCTGAGCCGGCCGGAGCCGACGCTGGAGCGGGCCGCGCGGGCGCCGGGGCGGCTGGTGGTGCTGCTCGGCGCCGACGACCCGATCATCGACGGCGCCCAGCAGCGGGCGATCGCCGAGCGGCTGGAGACGGTGGTGTATCCGGGGGCGAGCCACGGGTTCGCCGCCGACGAGCGTGACACCTTCCACCCGGCCGCGGCTCAGGACGCCTGGCGGCGCATCGAGGACGTGCTGGACGAGGTACGCCGCTCCCGTACGGAATGACCCCGGCCCGGACGGTCAGGCCTGGACGGTCAGGTGCGGGCGGTCAGGTGCGGGCGGGGGTGGCGCGGACGGCCAGGCGGTCGAGGGAGATGCCCAGGACGTCGGCCAGTGAGGCGATGGTGAAGAACGCCGGCGTGGCGATGCGCCCGGTCTCGATCTTGCGGAGGGTCTCGGCGGACATGCCGGCCGCGGCGGCGACCTCGACGATGCTGCGCTCGCCTCGGGCCTGGCGCAGCATGTGGCCGAGCTGCTCGCCGCGCAGCCGCTCCTCGGGGGTCAGCGGGGATCGCACCATGCCGCCCACCCTACACCCGCGGGATACTTATACCGGTATTGTTATCGCCCCTGGGCAGACCCCCAAGCCGGCCTCAGGGTCAGGGGATGCGGGACACCTCGGGGAAACGGCTGTCGGGCTCCTGGAACAGGCGGGTGGGCTTGCCCAGCAGGTGCAGGTCGAAGAACGCCCCGACGTAGGCGCGCTGGGCCGCCACCGATCGTTGCGGATCGATCGTGCCGACGAAGTCGGCGACCGGCACCCCGCTCTGCTTCTCGTCCTGCTTCTCGTCCTGTGCCTTGGGCAGCGCCGCGGCGATCTGCGGCAGCAGCGCCTGCAGGTCGGTGAACGAGCCGTGCGCGGCGCCCTTGAACCGCAGCTCCCGCTTCCACCCGGTCGAGGCCCGCCAGAACGATTTCCAGCTCGGCTCGCTGTCGCGTGTGTGTGTCTGGGCCGCCAGTTGCAGGAACGGCCTGGGCACGCCGGTGGCGGCGACCGGGCCGACGTAGCCGCCGTCGAGGTTGACCCCGGCGTCCACCCGCGGGTCGTCGTGGACGAGCTGGGCCGCCACCGACCCGCCCAGGGACTGCCCCAGCGCCCCCACCCGCGTCAGGTCGGGCGCGCCGCGCAACCCGGCGGGCATCTCCCCGCCGCCGATGGCCCGTCCCTGCCCCAGGGCCGTGACCTGGTTCAGCACGAACCGCATGTCGGCCAGCCGCGCCCGCGCGTGCCGCTCCAGCAGCGCCTCGATGACGCGCGGGGTGAGCTTGGCCGGCAGCGGCAGTGCGCGCACGACCCGCCCGCCGGGGAACTCCACCTGGTCGGCCTCGTAGGTGTGGTCCACGGTGACGACGAGGTAGCCGCGCGAGGCCAGGTCCTGCACGAGCGTGGTGCCCAGCGTGCGCGGCCCGCCGTCGCCGGAGCCGAACAGCACGACGGGCAGCCGGCCAGCGCCGCGCTCGACCGGCGCGCCGGTACGGGCGGCGGTGCGGGTGGCGGCCCAGTCGACGGCGCCCTTGGCGATGCCCATGGGCGGCGCGGAGCGGCGGTCCCAGTCGGCGGCGGCCAGGGGCGCCATGTGGGGGGCGAGCGGCTGCGTGCCGCCCTTGGCCGGGTACCACAGGCTGACCATCAGCTCGCGGTACGGCTTCGACCGCACCAGGGGGTCGCGGCGGGAGCGGTCGACCAGGCGCAGGGCGACTGTTCCCACCGGGTGGGGGCCGCCGGGCGCGGGCAGGGCGACCGTGACCGCCTGCCGCGCCTGCTGTGCTTGTTGCGCGTGCAGGGGGACGGTGACGGGCGTGAGGGTCAGGGCGGCGACGGCCAGAGGGGCCGCGTACGTCTTCACGGGCATGCCGGTGTTCTCCTCGAACGGGACGGAAGGCGGGGGGTGTGGTCCGAGGCTGGCAGGCGGGCTCGCGGGCGGGCCAGCGGCCAGGGGCTGACCTGCGGGTACGACTTTCGGATGAGGGGCCGAGATGTTCCTCCTCGCGGAGGATGGGGGGCGCCGGGGCGCGGCCTTTAGGGTGGGCGCATGACTCCGGCCGCCCGCTCGACCGCGCCACCCCGATCGACGGTCGACTCAACGATCGACTTGGCGGTCCGCCCAGTGGTTCGCTCGGTGATGGGTTCGGCGGTCCGCCCAGTGAGCGGCTCGACTGTCGGCTCGGCGATCCGTTCGGTGATCGGCTCAGTGATCGGTTCGGTGCCGCCTGTGGCTGCCGACGCGTTGCTGGCTGCTGTGATCTTCGTGGTCACGCTGGGGCCGGGCCGGGTGGCCGAGGGCGGCCCTGCGGTGCTGGCCCTGCAGGTGGCTCTGGTGGCGCCGCTGGCATGGCGGCGGCGCGCCCCGCTGCTGGTGCTGTGCGTGATCGGCGGCACGGCCGCCCTGCAGTGGGCCATCGACGTGCAGCTTCCGGCCGACGCGGCGCTGCTGGTCGCGCTCTACACGGTGGCGGCCCGCCGTTCGTGGGGGGCGACGCTGGCCGCCGCGTTCGTGCTGGAGGCCGGGGTGGTGGCGGCCGCGGCGCGGTGGGCGCCGCCTGGCCGGATGCCGTTGACGGTGGCGGCGCTGAGCGCGATGTCGGCCGCCGCCCTGGCAGCCGGGCTGTGGGCGCGGGCCCGGCGGGCGTACGTCGCCTCCCTGGAACGCGACCGCGACCAGCGGGCACGTCTGGCGGTCGCCGAGGAGCGTGCCCGGATGACGCGCGACATGCACGACATCGTCACCCACAACCTGTCGGTCATGGTGGCGCTGGCCGACAGTGCCGCCTACGTCCACGACCGTGCGCCCGGTCAGGCTGTGGCCGCGATGGCGCAGATCGCCGACACCGGCCGCCAGGCGCTGCGCGACATGCGCCGCTCCCTCAACACCGACCAGGACACCGACCGAGCCGCCTATCAAGCCACTGACGGAAGCGCCGACCGAGCCGCCGACGGATCCGCCGGTCAGGGCGTCGAGCGAGGTGTTGACGGAGGCGTTGACGGAGGCATCGGCCAGGGCGTCGGCCAGGAGCAGGAGCCGGGCATCGCTCCGTCGCACCCGGCGCCCGGTATCGCCGACCTCGGCCCGCTGGCCGACCGGATGCGCGCCGCCGGCCTGCCGACCCGGCTGCGGGTCGACGGCGACCCCGCCGACGTCCCGGCCGCCGCGCAGCTCACCCTCTACCGGCTGGCTCAGGAGGCGCTGACGAACACGCTGCGGCACGCCCCAGGCGCTCGCGCGCACGTCCAGGTGCACCTGACCCGCCGGCGGGCCGACATCGAGATCACCGACGACGGCGGCCGTCCGGCGCCCCTGCGGCCCGCCGGACGGGGGCTGGCAGGGATGCGCGAACGCGTCGCCGCCTACGACGGCACCCTGCACGCCGGCCCGGCCCCCGGCGGCGGCTGGCGGGTCGCGGCCGTCCTCGACCTGACCGGCCCGGACACGAGCGGCCCGGACACGCGATGAGCCTCGACCTGACCGGCCCCCACGCGAGCGGCCCGGACGCGCCATGAGCCTCGACCTGACCGGCCGGGACGTGCCATGACCATCCGGCTGCTGATCGCCGACGACGAGGCGCTGCTGCGGATGGCCTTCCGCATGGTGCTGGACGCCGAACCCGACCTGCACGTCGCCGGCGAGGCCGCCGACGGCGAACAGGCCGCCCTGCAGGCCCGCCGGCTGCGCCCCGACGTCGTGCTCATGGACGTCCGCATGCCCGGCCTGGACGGCATCGAGGCCACCCGCCGGATCGTCCGCGACTGTCCCGCCTCTAAGGTGCTCATCCTGACCACCTTCGACCTCGACGAGTACGCCTTCGCCGGGCTCAAGGCCGGCGCCGCCGGGTTCCTGCCCAAGAACACCCCGCCCGCCGACCTGCTCACCGCGATCCGCAACGTCGCCGCGGGCGAGGCCGTCCTGTCGCCGCGCGTCACGCGTCGCCTGCTGGACAGGTTCGCCCCCCAGCTCACCCCCGGCCCCCGCGAACAGCACCGTCTGCTGGACCTGCTGACCGCCCGCGAGCACGACGTGCTCGTCCAGGTGGCGCGCGGCCTGTCCAACGCCGAGGTCGCCGCCGCCCTGCATCTGGCCGAGGCGACCGTCAAGACGCATCTGAGCCGTGTGCTGCTCAAACTCGGGCTGCGTCACCGCGCCCAGGTCGTGGTGTTCGCCTACGAGAGCGGCCTGATCCGCCCCTCCTCGTGATCCCTCTCCGCCCGGTGGACCAGCGCGGCGATCCTGGCGCTCACCTGCCGCCACACCCCCGGCGGGAACCCGTGTCCCATCCCCTCGACCAGCAGGAACTCCGCGCCCGGGATCGCCTGCGCCGTGGCCCGCCCACCGGCGGGGTCGGCGGCGGCGTCGGCCGCGCCGTGGATCACCAGCGCCGGCACCTCCAGCCGAGACAATCCTTCCCGCCGGTCGCCCGACCCGATCACCGAGGCCGCCTGCCGCAGCATGCCGGCCAGCGACCAGCCGCGGTCCCAGGCCCGCTCGGCCACCGCCCGTACCGCCTCCAGGTCGGCGGCCACGCCGCGGGCGCTCGCGCCGGCCACCATGCGCGCCACGTACAGCTCGCGCGTGGTCGGCGGCGGCCCCGGGACGCCCCGCGTGGCGCCGGGGCGCGCCGGTGGGGGTGTCATCCGGTCGCCGTGCGTGGACATGATCGAGGTGAGCGACCTGACCCGCCCAGGCTGGGCGACGGCGACCGCCTGGGCGATCATGCCGCCCAGTGACGCGCCCACCAGGTGGACGCTGTCCAGGCCCAGGACGTCCAGCAGCCCCACGGTGTCGGCGACCAGATCGGCCAGCGTGTAGGCCAGCGAGGACAGGTCACCGGCCAGCGCCGCGGTGAAGTCCGGCTCGCCGGCGCCGTCGAAGTGGGTGGAGCGCCCGCAGTCACGTCCGTCGAACCGGATCAGCTGCAGGCCGTGCCCGGCCAGCTCGGCGCACAACCCGTCGGGCCAGTTGATCAGTTGACCGCCCGCCCCCATGATCAGCAGCACGGGCGGCGCGGCCCGGTCGCCCAGCCGCTCGTACACGATGTCCAGCCCGGCCGGCCCGACCCCGGACGCCGTCTCCTCGCCCACTTCCTGGCCCACTTCCTCGCCCCCCTTCCGCCCCTTCCCGGCACGGACGGAAACTGTCGGCGCCCGTCGCTACCGTGACCGCATGGACGACAGCATCGTCATCACCGGCGCGCGCGTGAACAACCTCAAGAACCTGTCCCTGCGCATCCCCAAGAACCGGCTCGTCGTCTTCACCGGCGTGTCCGGCTCCGGCAAGTCGTCGGTCGTCTTCGACACCGTCGCCGTGGAGTCCCAGCGCCAGCTCAACGAAACCTACTCCTGGTTCGTCCGCAACCGGCTGCCCAAACACGAGAAACCCGAGGCCGAGGCCATCGACAACCTCGGCGCCGCCATCGTCGTCGACCAGAAGCCGGTCGGCGGCAGCTCGCGTTCCACCGTCGGCACCATGACCGACATCCTGCCGATCCTGCGCGTGCTGTTCTCCCGCTACGGCACGCCCAGCGCCGGCTACTCCTACGCCTACTCCTTCAACGACCCCCACGGCATGTGTCCCGGCTGCGACGGCCTCGGCCGGGCCGTCCGCCTCGACCTCGACGCGCTGCTCGACCCCGGCAGGTCCCTCGACGAGGGCGCCATCCGCTTCCCGCTGTTCGGGGTCGGCACGTGGCAGTGGCAGATCTACGCCCGTTCCGGCACCTTCGATCCGGCCAAACCCGTCGCCGACTACACGGAGGAAGAGCGCCACCTGCTGCTGCACGGCGGCGGCTTCACCGTCGAGGTCCGCGGCAAGAACGGCACCCTCAACAAGGTCGACTACGAAGGCGTCGCCGACCGTTTCACCCGCCTCTACCTCAAACGCGACCTGTCGGGGCTCAGTGACAAGACCCGCGAGGCGGTCCTGGCCTTCGTCACCGAGGGCACCTGCCCCCAGTGCCGGGGCGCGCGTCTCAACCAGGCCGCCCTGGCCACCATGATCGGCCCCCACAACCTCGCCGACCACGCCGCCATGGAGATCACCGACCTCATCGGCGTCCTGACCGGGCTCGGCAACCCCGTCGCCGACACCGCGGCCGCGGCGTTGCGCCGCATCGACCAGATCGGCCTGGGCTACCTCACCCTCGACCGCGAGACCACCACCCTGTCCGGCGGCGAGAGCCAGCGTCTGAAGACCGTCCGCCATCTCGGCTCCAGCCTCACCGGCATGACCTACGTCTTCGACGAGCCCAGCGCCGGCCTCCACCCGGCCGACGTCGGCCGGCTCAACACGCTGTTGCTGGCCCTGCGTGACAAGGGCAACACCGTCCTGGTGGTCGAGCACGACCCCGACGTCATCGCCGTCGCCGACCACGTCATCGATCTCGGGCCGGGAGCCGGTCTGCACGGTGGCACCGTCGTCTACGAGGGCTCCGTCGAAGGGCTGGCGCGCTCCGGCACCCTGACCGGCCGCCACCTGCGGGCCCGCACCCCGCTCAAGAGCGCCGTGCGCCGCCCGACCGGGCACCTGACCATCACCGACGCCGCCCTGCACAACCTCGACCATCTCACCCTCGACGTGCCGACCGGTGTGCTGACCTGCGTCACCGGCGTCGCGGGGTCCGGCAAGTCGACTCTCATCGGCGAGGTGTTCACCGCCCAGCATCCCGGCGCGGTCGTCGTCGATCAGGGCGCCGTGAACGTCTCGGCCCGCTCCAGCCCGGCGTCCTTCATCGGTGTCCTGGATCCGGTCCGCCGTCTGTTCGCCCGCGCCAGCGGCACCCAGCCGGGCCTGTTCAGCTACAACTCCACCGGCGCCTGCCCCGCCTGCGAGGGCCGCGGGGTCATCCACACCGACCTGGCGTTCATGGACCCGGTCACCGCCGTGTGCGAGATGTGCGGCGGCAGCCGCTACAACCCCGAGGCCCTGCGGCACCGGCTGCGCGGGCACACCATCGTCGACGTCCTGGCCCTGACCGCCGAGCAGGCCGCCGCGTTCTTCACCGAACCGGCCATCCGCGACCGCGTCACCACGCTGGTCGACGTCGGCCTGGGCTATCTCACCCTCGGCCAGCCCACTTCCACGCTGTCGGGCGGCGAACGCCAGCGGATGAAACTGGCCGGCGAGCTCACCAAGACCGGCGCCGTCTACGTTTTGGACGAGCCCACCACGGGCCTGCACCTGTCGGACGTCGACACCCTCATTGACCTGCTCGACCGCATCGTCGACGCCGGCAACACGGTCATCGTGGTCGAACACCACATGCAGATGGTCAAACGGGCCGACTGGGTCATCGATCTGGGGCCGGGCGGCGGCAAGCACGGCGGCCGCCTGATGTTCCAGGGCACCCCCGCCGACCTGCTGACCGCTTCGGGGTCCCGTACCGCCGAGCATCTGGCGGCCGCGCTTGCCTGACCGGCCGCGGGAGGGGTTGGGCTGATCGTGCCGGGGGCGGCACGATCAGCCCTGGGGGCAGCCCAGTGTCAGCCCTGGGGGCAGCTCTGAGGTCAGCCCGGTGTCAGCCCTGGGGTTCCTCCGCCGGGCAGCCGATGCCCTTGGCGGGTACGGACGCCGAGATCAGGTAGCTGTCCATGGCGGCCGTGGTGCAGGTGGTCATGCCGTAGACGCCGTGGCCCCAGCCGTCGTAGGTGAGCAGGGTGGCCTTGGGGCCCAACTGACGGGCCACGTTGGCCGACCACGCGTACGGCGTGTCGGGGTCGTGCCTGGAGGTGGCCACCAGCAGCGGCGTGCTGCCCTTGTACCGCAGCGGGTGCTGGGGGTTGTTGACCGGATGGCCCTGGCAGATCGGCATGTCGCCCATCGGCATCGGGTTGTAGCGCATGTCGGGGGCCACCGCGTTGGAGGCGCGCATCACCTCGGCGTACTCGGCGTAGCCCCGCAGCGACAGGTTCCAGTCCTGGCACAAGATCGCGGTGGGCAGTTCGGCGTACTGGCCGTTCACCGGCCAGTTGCCGGGAGGGCCGGGCATGTCCTCGGGCACCGGGCCGCCCGCCAGCGCGAGCAGCACCTTGGCCTCCAGCCGCCAGGCGGGCGCCTCGTTGAGCACCACGCCCAGCCACTGCAGGTTGTGCGCGCTCACCGGGCGGCCGTCGCCCGGCCACAACAGCTGACCGCGGCCGGCCTTGGCCAGCAGCCCCTTCCACAACGCCCGGATGTCGCGGCCGCGCAGGACGCAGTCGCTGTCGCGCTCGCACCAGGCGATGAACTCCTCGAAGCTGTCCTGGACGGTGGCGGCCTCGCTCACCTGGAACGCCTTGACGTCCAGGCTGTGGTCCATGTTGCTGTCCAGCACCATGGCGCGGATCCGGCCCGGGAACAGCTCGGCGTACATCTGCTGGGCCAGCGTGCCGTAGGAGACGCCGTAGGAGGTCAGTCTGTCCTCACCCAGCGCGGCGCGGATGGCGTCCATGTCGCGGGCCACGTTGACCGAGTCGAGGTGGTCGTACAGGGGGCCGGTGAGCTTGCGGCAGTCGGCGCGCAGCCTGTTGTCGAAGGCGACCCACGTCAGGTAGTCGGCCTGGCTGGTCATGACCGGGTAGGGCATCTGGTTGTACACCGAGGCCGAGCAGGTCACCGAGCGGCTGCGGGCGACGCCGCGGGGGTCGTAGCCGACGATGTCGAAGCGCCGCTGGATGTCCTGGCTGAAGCCGGAGGGGCGCAGGATGTCGTTCACGCCGGAGTTGCCGGGCCCGCCGGGGTTGGTCAGCAGGGAGCCGATCCGCGCCGACGGGGTGGTGGCCTTGCGGCGGGCCAGGGCCAGGTCGACGGTCGGCCCGTCGGGCTCGGACCAGTCGATGGGCACGGCCAGCGTGCCGCACTCGACGGTGGGTTCTTCCTCGCACGGCCCCCAGGTGATGCCGCGCTTGCCGACGGCATCCGTGACGTCCTGCCGGGTCACCGCCGCGCCGGCCGTCCCCGCCATGGGGACGGCTAACAGCGTCGCCATCGCCATGAGGGCGGTGGCGAGCAGGGATGTTCTTCTCAGCACATTGCTCCTATCGTCGATCGGCACGTCGATCGGCGGGCGGGGCTGCTCGCACGGCGCGTGATCGGGCCCCCTGGCCTGGCCGCGGAGCATCGCCCGTCCTGCCTCAGCGGTCTGTTGCGGGGCCGCTGCCGCGCCTCTCCTTGATCACGACTCGGAATCTAACAGGCGAAGGCCGCGCCGGTGGACATTACGTCAGAATCTGGACAAATGCGGGGGGGGCAGGGTCTTACGGACGTGACCCGTTCGGCTCCATGGCGCGACGGTGCGGACCCGACCTCCGGCTCGTGACCGTTCGCCACCTCGGGCGCTTCCCCGGGCACCTGGTGACGGGTCCAGCCTGGCAGGGCCCGCCGAACCCATCACCACGTGCGAGTCAGGCGCCGGTGATCGCCTCGTCCGAGCGCAGGGTCTCGGTCCGGGTCCGCAGGAACGTGCGCAGGGTCTTCGCCTCGGCGTCGACCTCGGCGGTGTCGGCGCCGTCGTTCAGCTTGTAGGCGGCGACGAGGTCGACGAGCAGGCCGGAGGCGGCGCCGCTGCCCAGCAGCTTGGTGTACAGGGCGCGGTACTGCTCCTCGTACATCTTCTTGAAGGTGGCGTTCTTGAGGAACTTCTCCTTCAGGGGGTGGCTCATGCCCATCATGCCGCCGCCGGGACGCCCCTGCCCGCCGCCGGGCGCGGTGAGGCCCTGAGGCGGCTGCCCCTGCCGGGGTTGCGCCGGCTGGCCCTGCGGCTGGCCCTGCTGCTGGTTCTGCGGCTGGTTCTGCTGGGGACGCCCAGGGCCGAAGCCGCCCATCCCGATCGTGTCGTGCACGCCGCTCTTGGCGTCGCCGTTGAAGGCGAGGTTGAGGTCCCAGGTGATGACCTTGAACTTCCTGGTGGCCGTGTCGTACCACAGGTAGTAGTTCTTGCCGGGGCCGGCCATGTCGTCGAAGTTGACCATGATGTGCTGCAGGGCCAGGTAGCGGGCGAACGAGGTCACGTCCAGGCGGTCGGCCAGGCCCTCGGCGAACTCGGCGTCGGAGGCTTCGCCCGTCCACCTGACCAGGTCGATGACCGGCTGCAGGTCCTTGCCGCCGACCTTGTTGATCTGCTTGAAGTCGCCGGCGTACTCGGTCTGGTCCTCGCCCTTGTAGGTGAAGGAGCCGGTGGCCAGCGACTTGTACAGCACCCCGTCGCCGAGCTCCGCCGCGTAGCCCTCGTCCAGGTACTCCACCACCAGGCGCGGGGTGGACGCGCGGCCGTTGACGGTGAACGAACTGTAGGCCGAGCGCTGGGTCGGCTCACCGGAGGCGCCGACCAGCGCGATGCCGAGCGCTTCGTTCAGCATCGTCGTCGAGCCCATCGCGGCCGGCCGTACGGCGACCTGGGTCCGCCCCTGGTAGCGGCGGCCCTCCACGAACTCGTCGAAGCTGATCAGCCAGGGCAGCTTCTCCGGCTCCTCGGCCTTCAGGGAGGCGCCGGGCATGCCGCCGCCGCCCTGCGGCTGCCCGTTCCGGGGTTGCCCGTTCCGGGGTTGCCCGTTCCGGGGTTGCCCGTTGCCGGGCGGCTGGAAGCCGCCGGGCACGGCCCGCCGCTTGGACTGCCCCTTCCAGGTCAGCTGCCCCAGCGTGGAGTTGCCCTTGAGACGGACGCCGACGCTCGGGACGCGGGTGCCGTCGATCGTCAGGTCGGCTTCGACGTACTTCTTCTCGCCGTCCTTGAAGTACTCGCTCAGCATGTCCTGGTAGGCCTCGTCGGTGAAGGTGAGCTCCACCTCGTGCGCGGTGGAGGCGTCGAACAGGTCCTTGGTGCCGGTCAGGTTCGTGGTGACGGTCCTGGCCTCGGCGGCCTGAGCGTTGGTGACGTACGGACGGATCGTGCCGCTGCCGAAGACGCCCCAGCAGGCGGCCAGGAACGCCGCGCACAGCGCGACGAGCCTCCAGTTCTGCCGGAGCCTGACGGGGACACGGTGCTTGAGCCGCTTGGTCTGTGCCATGTGCCGGGCCTACAGGTCGGTCTGGTCGTACCCGGTCAGGACGGTGACCGACTGGCCGTGGTTGCGCTCGCGCAGGGCGGTGATCAGGTCACCCGGCTCACTACCCTTCTTGATCTTGACGGTGTACATGAGCTCGGTGAGGGCGCCCGCCCTGATCGACTCCATGCTGACCAGCTCGAACTCGTCGGTGTGCCGGACGAGCACGTCCTGGATCGAGGCGGCGAGGTCCTCCTGCGAGGGAACCTGGACCTTCACGACCTGACGCCGCACGTCCAGCTGGAACCAGTCGAACCGGTGCATGACCATGACGATCAGCGAGATGGCGACGGCGGCGACGACGCCCAGCAGGTAGAAGCGGGTGCCGACGGCCATGCCGACGCCCATCACCAGGAAGATGAACCCGACGTCGCGGGTCTCCTTGATGGCGTTGCGGAACCGCACCACCGACAGGGCGCCGACCAGGGCGAAGGCGCGGGCGATGTTGGACCCGACGACCAGCATGATCAACGAGATCAGCATGCCCAGGACGACCAGCGTCTGGACATAGGACTGGCTGTAGGACACGTTGCGGTGCGTGGCCCGGTACACCCAGCCGATCATGGCGCTGAGCACGAACGACAGGGCCATCGCGACGGCGATGTCGGCCACGCTGAACGTGCCGGACAGGTCCTGGAAGGAGAAGTCCATCGGGGTCATGCCTCCGGAAGAACGGTCGACGGGACGAGATCGTGGTCGGGAACGTGGAAGATCGAACGCGGCGCCAGCCCGTGGGCCTCGACGCTCTGGCAGTACTTGGAGACCCGCACCACCTGCAGGTTCCGCTTGGCGGTCAGATCGGTCAGCCAGTACGGCACGCGCTCGTCGGCCTTGACCTCCACGATCGACTTGCCCGCCGGGACGATGAACCGGTTCTCGGCGTCGGCGCCGAGGTGGAAGTCCCGGTCACGGCCGCGGATGCGCCGGTCGAACGTCACCCGCAGGCCCACGTCGGCGTCGCGGCCGAGGTAGGCATGCCGCTGGTAGCCGGTCATCGCGACGGGCCGCAGGTCCAGGCGCAGCACCAGGTCGAGCACCTCCTCCAGGAAGGCCCGCTGGGACGGGTCGTGCTCGACCATCTGCCGCCCGTCGCACAGGCGCAGCGCGTCGGCGTACGCCAGGGACACCCGCCGCTTCTGGGTGACCCGGTTGACCCGCTGCTTGATCTCGACGAACACCGGCGTGGCGCCGTCCACGCGCCAGCGGTCGCCGTAGTGGCGCACCCGCAGCTTCCTGCGGAACTTCAGCCCTTCGATCTTCTCCCAGTAGAAGCGCAACTGCCGGGTGTCGTAGTAGACGCTCCAGATGCCGTAGCCCGCCTCGCCGCTGTGCTGGTCGCGATCGAGCCGCTGCTCGATCTCCTCCCGCAGCGCGACCGCCTCCCAGGCGTCCACGAGGTACTTGATCTCGTAGCGGTTGAAGGCGTGCAGCTTGCTGGGGGCCCGCAGCCGGTGGCCCTGGTCACCGACCGCCTCCGACGGCGGCTGACCGGCCTGCTCAGCTGCGGAAACGGCTGATTTGCGGAACCTTTTCAGCAATGTCCCTCCCTTCGTCAGCACACATCTGACCGCACGAAGCTGGGAGCAATGTGTGAACCGCACCTGACGAGAGGATGAACGGCCGGAGTGCTCAGCCGTCGCGATGCTGCTCAAGGGGCAGCAGCACACGGAAGGCGGTGCCGCGCCCCGGAACGCTGGTCACCTCGATCCGGCCGTCGTGCGCCTGCACGAGCGCCGCGGCGATGGCCAGGCCCAGCCCCGTTCCACCACTGTCACGGGAACGGCCGGGATCGGCCCGGTAGAAGCGGTCGAACACGTGCGGCAGATGACCGGCCTCGATGCCCTGCCCTTCGTCGCGCACCTCGACCAGCGCGGCCCTGGCGTGCGGAGCGGGCCCGCCGCCGACGTGCACCACCCCGGCCGCGGGAACCCCGGCCACGGCGCGAGGGGCCACCTCCACCCGGATCTCCGCCTCCGCAGCCGTGTGCCGCATCGCGTTGCCGACCAGATTGGCGATGACCTGGTGCAGCCGATGTTCGTCGCCCAGCACGAACACCGGCTCGGCCGAGACGACCAGCCGGATCGGCCGCTCGCGGTCGCGGGCCTGAGCGGCATGAACGACATCCCCGGCCAGCACGTGCAAATCCACGACGGTGGGCGCCAAGGCGGGCTCCTGGTCCAGCCGCGCCAGCAGCAGCATGTCCTCCACCAGGACGCCCATGCGCTCGGCCTCGGCCTCGATCCTGCGCAGCAGCCGCTCGGCCACCGCGTCCCGGGGGCCCTGGCCGTGATGGTAGAGCTCGGCGAAGCCCCGGATGGAGGTGAGCGGGGTGCGCAGTTCATGGGAGGCGTCGGCGACGAAACGGCGCAGCCGCTGTTCCGACCACCGGCGGGCGCGCAGAGCGGCCGACAGTCGCTCCAGCATCGTGTTGAGCGTCTGGCCGAGCCGCCCGATCTCGGTGCGCGGATCGGCATCGGCGACCCTCCGGTCCAGATCACCGGCGGAGATCGCCCGCGCCGTGCGCTCGACGCGCGTGAGCGGGCGCAGGCCCAGCCGCACCACCGCCCAGGCCACGGCACCCAGCAGCACGAGCACCAGCGCTCCCGCGGCCGCCTCGATGACCAGCAACTGCCGCACGGTGGCACGGTTGGCCTCCAACGACATCGACAAGGCGACGCGCTCGCCGTTCGGCAACTGCCTGAGCAGCACCCGCCAGTCCTCCCGCCCACTCCGGTCCTGCACCGTGAACGGCCGGTACGGCACCGACCTGACCGCCTCGGCCGGGACCTGCGGGCCGCCCGTCGCGTCCGCGGGGACCAGCCGAGCCAATCGCCCGGCACGGTCATAGACGGCGATCCGGAACTGGGTCGGCAACTGGACGCTCCCGGGCGGCGGCGGAGGCCCGATCGGCGGCCGGCGGGCAGAGGTGGTCGCGGAGAACTCGGCCAGCTGCGCATCCACGCGCGACAGCAGCGACTGCTCCAGCATCACGGTGCCGGCGACCGCGAAGACGGCCAGCCCCGCCGCCGCCAGGCCGAGCAGAGCCACCAGCAGCCGCAACCGCAACGGCCACGGACGGCGAGCCACCCTCACGACGTGCTCTGCAGCCGGTAACCCACGCCACGCAGAGTGTGGATCAGCGGCGGGCCACCGGCGTCGATCTTCCGCCGCAGGTAGCTGATGTAGGACTCGACGATCCTGCTCTCGCCGTCGAAGTCGAAGTCCCACACGCGGTCGAGGATCTGCGCCTTGCTGACCACCCGTCCCGCATTGATCATCAGGTACCTGAGCAGGCTGAACTCCGTCGGCGACAGGTGGATCGGCCGCCCGGCCCGGCGCACGGTATGGGCCTGTACGTCCAGCTCCAGGTCCGCATACCGCAGGACGCCGTCGTCGGCCTGCTCCTCCGGCGGGCGCGTCCTGCGCAGGATCGCCCGCAACCGCAGCACGACCTCCTCCAAGCTGAAGGGCTTGGCCACGTAGTCGTCGCCGCCGGCCGTCAGCCCCGCGATCCGGTCAGGCACCGCGTCCTTGGCGGTCAGGAAGAGCACCAGAGGACTGTCACCGGCCTCACGAAGCCTGCGCGCCACCGTGAACCCGTCCAGGCCGGGCATCATCACGTCCAGCACGATGATGTCCGGCCGCTCCCGGGCCACCTCCTCCAGCGCCCGGCGGCCGTCCGAGACCGCCCGCACGGCGAAGCCGTTCAGCTCCAGGGCCTCCGACAGCAGCTCACGGATGTTCGGCTCGTCGTCGACCACCAGCACCCTCGCGGCGGATTGTTCGTTCACCACATCGTTCTACCTGCACATGGTGAGAAAAACGTGTGAGCGTCCGCCGCGCCATCGGCACAGCCCCTGGGGGCCGCCGAACGGCGACCCGACCGCAGAGCTGTGCCTCAGCAGCTCAGGTCACGCTCGGGCAGGCGGCCCGTCACCAGGAAGTCGGTGACGGCACGGTCACCGCAG
The DNA here is from genome assembly GCF_044465465.1 of Nonomuraea sp. NPDC049655. Taxonomy (NCBI): domain Bacteria; kingdom Bacillati; phylum Actinomycetota; class Actinomycetes; order Streptosporangiales; family Streptosporangiaceae; genus Nonomuraea; species Nonomuraea sp. NPDC049655. The sequence goes on along the minus strand of NZ_JBITLS010000003.1, from coordinate 381,150 downwards.
GCGTTGCCGTTGGCCAGATACACCCCGTGACCACTGGAGTCCACCGCGACCATCCGGGCCCGCTGCCCGAGCGCCGCACGCATCTTCAGCGCCCCGCTGTAGGGCGTGGCCGGATCCCGCAGATTCTGGATCAGCAGGACGTTGGCCGGACCCCGCGAACCGATCCGCGTGGCTCGCTCGGCAGGCCGGAACGGCCAGTACGCACACGGCCCCAGATTCACCGGCATGCCCGCCGTCAACGGGTAGGCGGCCCGGCTGCGCCGCACCTGCTGCTCGTGCCGGGCGAGCGAGCTCGGCCACACCACGTCGTTGCACATCGTGGCACCGGCGTGCGCGGCGGTGTTCTGCAGAGCGGCCTGCGGCGGCTGGTTCGGCGCGGGCAGCTCGTCGCCGCTCAGCGCGGCCTTCAACAGCCCGGCCAGCATCGGGTAATTCGCCCGCGAGTACAGCGCGTTGAGCAGGGTCTCCCGCAGCAGGTTGCCGGTCAGCCGCTGCTCCGGCCCGGACCCCGGCCAGGCGAGCGGCTCACGGTCCAGCCGGGCGGCCAGCTCCAGGAACGTCCGGCGCACCGCGGCCACGTCGGCGCCCAGTCCGTAGTCGCCGTCACGCGCGGCCGCCCACGCGCCGAAGTCGGGGAAGGCGTCCTGCACACCGACGGCGTAGTTGGCCAGCCACTGGCGCGCCACCTTGCGCGGATCGGGGTCGTCATTGCTGTCGAGGATCACCCGATCGGTGGTGCCGGGGAACATCGTGGCGTGCACGGCGCCCGCGTAGGTGCCGTACGAGACGCCCCAGTAGGAGATCTTGTCCTCGCCGAGCGCCACCCGGATCCGGTCGATGTCCCTGGCGTGGTTGCGGGTGCTGATGTGCCGGATCAGCGGCCCGCCGTTACGGGCGCACGCCTCGGCGATCCGGCGCGACCACGCCGCGTTCCCGGCGATCCCGCCGTCGGCGTCGGGGTAGGGCTTCAGACGCGTCAGCGACAGGTCGGCGGGCGCGAGCCCGCACGAGACCGGCGAGCTCTCACCGACGCCACGCGGGTCGAACCCGACGATGTCGAAGCGGTCGAGCACGTCCTTGGGCAGCTTCTTCACCAGGGTGCTGGGCCGGTTCAGCCCCGGGCTGCCCGGACCGCCCGGGATGATCAGCAACACGCCACGGCGCACGTCGGGGCGAGCCGTCCTGATCCTCGACACCGCCAGCGTGACCGACGGGCCGCCGGCGACGGAGTAGTCCATCGGCACCTCGATCGTCGTGCACTCCTGGCGGGGATCGACGCCCTCGCCCGGCCGGCAGGAGCTCCACGAGGTGACGGCGGCATTCGCCGGAGCCGCCAGAAGGGTGGCCGTCAGGGCGGACGCGGACAACAGGGCAAGGGATTTCATCAGGGGCCTTTCGGTTCCGGTGGGGACGTCCACGACTCTGCCGGGTCGTTGATCGCCGAACCAGAGACCTCGTCACCGGCCGCCCGTGACCTCATCACGAAACCGACAAATCACCCACCACCGGAACCAGTACATCCGTCACCAACTCCCCAGGAGGCGTGCACCCCGGATCCGACACATACACCTCCCGCACCGCACCCCTCACCACCAGCCGCCGCTCAGCACACCACGCCAGCACAGCATGCACCGTCAACGCGATCTGGTCATAAGGCCCCACATGAGTCGCCCGCGCGAACACCCCACCCGGCAACACCCCCACCTCGAACCCCTGACCGACCTCCCCATCGTCGTCCAGCAACAACGCCACCCGGACGTCCACCACCTCACCCACATCAACCGGAAACAACCCCACCAACCGCACCGGCCCGAACCCCTCCGGCAACCCCGCCACCAACCGCGCCACCGCCGCGGACGTAGCCCGCCCCACATCCTCCAACCCCGCCGCCCGCTCACCCACGAACGCCGCCCGCCCCCCGCCCTGCCGCACCACATCCACCTCAGCCGCCGGCAACCCCACAGCCAGCACCCGCTCCAACGACGCCAACGTCCGCCGCCGCCGCGCCAACTCCACCTCCAACGACACCCGAACCGACTCCAAAGCCCCCACCTCCCCCGACAACACCCGCCCCACCACCGCCAACGGCACATCCAACGACCGCAACAACCCGATCGACAACGCCTCCCGCGCCTGATCGGCCCGGTAATACCGGTAACCCGTCACCTCATCCACATACGCCGGACGCAACAACCCCAACTCGTCGTAATGCCGCAACTGCTTCACACTCAACCGACCAAGCCGCGCAAACTGCCCAATCGGCAGCAACTCCTCATCCACCACCACACCCACCCTCACGTAACGTCAGACCCATGACCCTGTCCATCGGCCAAGTCGCCAAACTGGCCGGCATCACCGTACGAACCCTCCACCACTACGACGAAATCGCCCTCCTCACCCCCAGCCAACGCACCACCGCCGGCTACCGCCGCTACACCGACGACGACCTCCTCCGCCTCCAGCAAATCCTCCTCTACCGCGAACTCGGCTTCCCCCTCGAACAGATCACCGACATCCTCGACCACCCCCACACCGACCACCTCACCCACCTCCACCGCCAACACCAACTCCTCACCCGCAAAGCCCAACGCCTCCACCAGGTCATCACCAATGTCGAACGCGCCATCCAAGCCCACACCCACCACCTCCCCCTCACCCCCCAAGAACGCTTCGACGTCTTCGGCCACTTCACCCCCGAAGACCACCACGCCGAAGTCCAACGCCGCTGGGGCCACACCGACGCCTACGCCGAAAGCCGCCGCCGCGCCGCCGCCCACACCAAGACCGACTGGCTCCAGCTCACCGCCGAAGCCACCGCCATCGACGACGACATGCGCGCCGCCCACGCCCGCGGACTCGCCCCCGACCACCCCGACGTCATGGACATCGCAGAACGCCACCGCGCCCACATCACCCGCTGGTTCTACGACTGCACGCCCGAACTCCACCGCGGCCTCGGCGACCTCTACGCCACCGACCCCCGCTTCACCGCCACCTACGACGACCGCGCCCCCGGCCTGGCCGCGTACTACCGCCAGGCCATCCACGCCAACGCCCGCCGCGCCTGACCTGGTTGCAGGGTTTTTCTGGTTGGAAGAGCTGGATTGTGTCCAGACCCGACACCTTTACAATGTAGATTTCTAAGCTGGGAGGTCCAGCGCGGCCGCCGTCAGTGCGCGCGCCCGGCGGGGCGAGGTCAACAGCTCCACCGTGTCCGACAACTGGTCCACGCACCCCGCCACCGGCAGCCCCCTGACCACCGGATCCGTCACCGACGCCATCAGCGACCGCGCGAACCGCTCCCCGCCGATCACCCGGAACGGCCGGTCGTGGAACCCCCGCACCCCCTCCTCCAGCCGCTCGGTCAGCGCCATGCGGTTCTGCAGCGCCGCCAGCCGTCCGTACGCCGCCGTCAGGCCCTCCTCCCGCTCGCGCCACGACCGCGCCGCCATCGCCGCCCCCAGCGCCTCGCCCAGCTCGGCCGAGCCCGGCAGCCGGGTCAGCGCGCTGCCCAGCCATTTCGGGTACGGCGGGTAGCGGCGCCGCAGCAGCAACGCCAGCCGCATCACCTCCCGCGCCAGCCGCGCCCCCACCACGGCCGACCCCAGCTCGTCCCCCACCTCCGCGCACCGCCCCGGGAACGGCTCCTCCTGGCCGATGCGCTGCCACTGGCAGGCCAGCACGTACCGCCACACGTCCTGCGGATACCAGCGCAACGCCTGCCGGGCCGCCTCCAGCCCCACACCCGGCAACCCGTCGCAGAAGACCTCACCGCCCGTCACCTCGGCCAGCGTCTGCCACGGCACGGACAACCAGTCCAGCAGGGACACGCCCGCACGCGGATCGAACCCGAGCCGCCCGACCAGCCACTCCCCCAGCTCGGCGACCACCACCCCCGGCTGCCGCACCCCGTGGTACTCGAACACGGTGTCAAAACCCCCGAACCGGTCGGGCAGCCCCGCCGTCACCCGCTCCCGTACCGGCTCCACCTGACCGGCGGGCACGAACAGCAGGACCCGCGGCCCCCAGTCGTGGTCGGCCGAGCGGGCCGTGTCGAACGCGAGCACCTCAGACCCCGGGCCGATCAGCGCGGCGCTGTGCCGCACCCCGGGAAGCAGCGGCGCGACGACTTCGCCGTAGAAGGCACGAGAAAGCTCAATACCAGGCACAAAGTTGGACATCACGCCGTCAACTCTGCACGAGCACCGCCCGAACCTCACCCGGTTTTCCCAGCGCCGATGACAGCGTGGTGACCGACCGGACACGCCAGGGGGAGGGACCCGTTGAGCAAGGTCGTCGCCGACATCTCGGTATCGCTGGACGGCTACGTCACCGGCCCCGACCCCGGCCTCGAACACGGCCTCGGCACCGGCGGCGAACTGCTGCACGCCTGGGCCCGCCGGCCCACCGACGTCGACGCGCGCGTCCTGGGCGGCGCGGTCCGCGCCACCGGCGCCGTCATCATGGGACGGCGCACCTTCGACGTGGTCGACGGCCCCTACGGGTGGGGCGACCCGCTCGGCTACGGCTCGGCCCACGAGCAGGCGCAGGCCACGCCCGTGTTCGTCGTCACCCACGTCCCGCCCTCAGCGGTACGCCGGCCCGAACTGTTCACCTTCGTCACCGACGGCCCGGCCGCGGCCGTCGAGCACGCCCGCACCGTGGCCGGGAACGGCGACATCGTCTTCATGGGCGGCGCCGACCTGATCGGCCAGGCCACCGACGAAGGGCTGCTCGACGAGCTGCGCCTGCACCTGGTGCCGCTGCTGCTCGGCGCGGGCACCCGCCTGTTCGCCCAGGTGCGCCCCCGCCAGTGGGAGCCGGTCGAGACGCACTTCTCCCCCCTGGCCACCCACCTGACCTACCGCGCCATCACCTGACCCGCCGCCTTCGAGCGGGGGGTCAGCCGGCGACGTGGCAGGCCAGCACCAGGCGCCGGCGGTAGCCGATCCGCTCGTACACCTTGATCGCCGCAGCGTTGACGTCGTCCACCATCAGCGCCGCGCGGCCGTGCGTGGCCACGAGCTGGGACGACATCCAGCCGCACACCCGCTCGGCCAGCCCCCGCCCGCGGAAGCGGGCGGCCGTCGCGACCCCGGCCAGCAAACCCACCGACGGCGCCGACCACGCGTCGGCCGCCACCGCCGCCAGCTCGCGCCCCACCCGCACACCCGCCCAGCGCCGCACCCCGGCCGCGCCCGGCACCGCGTACGACGAGGGCGCGTCCCCGGCCAGCAGCGCCGTGATCTCCTGCTCGGCGTCGCCGTCCAGCCAGCCGACCACCGGCGGCGGGCCGGCGTCCAGGGGGGCGGCGTCCAAGGGTGCGGCGCCGGCCTGGCCGGTGCGAGCGCCGGCCGGCGGCCCCTGCAGGCTCATCCAGGAGAACGCGCCGCTCTCCCGCACGCCCTCCAGCCTCGCCGCGACCCGCCGCATCAGCTCCCGCTCGCCCAGCGGCCGGTAGGTGGGCCCCAGCTCGGCCAGCGCGTGCCGGACCAGCTCGGCCGCGTCGCCCGGGTCGCCCCACACCGCCAGCCGGTCGTGCCGGGCGATGCCCGGGGCGGCGGCCACCACCGCCTGCCGTAACGCCCAGGCGCGGGCCTGACCGCTCAGGTCCTGGGCCGTCCACACGACCAGGTCGTCGTCGCCGCACGCGGCCCGCAGCGCGCCCGGGTCGCCGAGCCGGTGGATCACAAGATCTCGCCCGGCCGGTACGCGGCGGCCTGCGGGTGCTCGGCCACGACCTGCCCCACCTGCCGCACCACCTCGGCCACCTGCGCCGCGGCCGCGCCGGTGAAGGAGACCCGGTCGGCCAGCAGCGCCTCCAGCTCGGCGCGGTCCAGCGGGAAACGCTCGTCGCCGCCCAGCAGGTCCAGCAGCTCGTTGGACGCGCCCCGCGACCGCATCGCCAGCGCCGCCGCCACCGCGTGCTCCTTGATCAGCTCGTGGGCCTGCTCGCGGCCCATGCCGGCGCGCACGGCGGCCATCAGCATCTTCGTCGTGCCCAGGAACGGCAGGTAGCGGCCCAGCTCGGCCGAGATCACCGCCGGGAACGCGCCGAACTCCTCCAGCACCGTCAGCATCGTCTCCACCAGCCCGTCGAAGGCGAAGAACGCGTCCGGCAGCGCGACCCGGCGCACCACCGAGCAGGACACGTCGCCCTCGTTCCACTGGTCGCCGGCCAGCTCGCCCACCATCGAGGCGTAGCCGCGCAGCACCACGGTCAGGCCGTTGACGCGTTCGCAGGAGCGGGTGTTCATCTTGTGGGGCATCGCCGAGGAGCCGACCTGCCCCTCCTTGAACCCCTCGGTGACCAGCTCGTGCCCGGCCATCAGCCGGATCGTCTTGGCCAGCGAGGACGGCGCGGCCGCCAGCTGCACCAGCGCCGAGACCACCTCGAAGTCCAGGGACCGCGGGTAGACCTGCCCGACGCTGGTCAGCCGCCGGGAGAACCCCAGGTGGGCGGTGACCTTCTCCTCCAGCTCGGCCAGCCTGTCCTGCCGGCCGCCCAGCAGGTCGAGCATGTCCTGGGAGGTGCCGACCGGGCCCTTGACGCCGCGCAGCGGGTAGCGGCCGATCAGCTCCTCCAGCCGGTGGTAGCCGGCCAGCAGCTCGTCGGCGGCCGAGGCGAACCGCTTGCCCAGCGTCGTCGCCTGCGCCGCCACGTTGTGCGAACGCCCGGCCATGACGGTGGCGGTGTGCTCCTCGGCCAGGGAGGCCAGGCGGGCCAGCAGCGCCACGACGCGGTCGCGGACCAGCAGCAGGCTGTCGCGGATCTGCAGCTGCTCGACGTTCTCGGTCAGGTCGCGCGAGGTCATGCCCTTGTGCACCTGCTCGTGCCCGGCCAGCGCGTTGAACTCCTCGATGCGCGCCTTGACGTCGTGGCGGGTGACGCGCTCGCGCGCCGCGATCGAGTCCAGGTCGACCTGCTCGACCACCTTCTCGTAGTCGGCGACCGCGCCCTCGGGCACCGCCACCCCGAGCTCGGCCTGCGCCCGCAGCACCGCCAGCCACAACCGCCGCTCAGCGATGATCTTGTACTCGGGAGACCACAGGCGGGCCAGCCCGGGTGAGGCGTAGCGGGCGGCCAGGACGTTCGGGATGCGCGGCTTGGAAGTCACGTTGGACAAGTCTATTCACACCCCGTCACCCCCACCGCATCCAGCCCGCACAGGCTTCCCGGCGGCCGCGTCCGCCCTCACGCAGGGGCGCTGACCAGCGCCGTCACGCGCCCGGCCGGACGCGCGCCATGTTTCCGCCCGCCCTGGCCGGTAAGTACAGGAAGTCGCGAGGACCCGACCAGAAAGGCATGAACATGAGCACCGACGACAAGATCCGCAACAAGGCCCAGGAGCTCAAGGGACGCGCCAAGGAGAACATCGGCGACGCCACCGACAACGAGAGCCTCCAGGCCGAAGGCCGCGCCGACCAGACCGAAGGCGGCCTGAAGCAGGCGGGCGAGAAGGTCAAGGACGCCGGCAAGAAGGTCAAGGACGCCTTCAAGAAGTGACCGCCGCGGCCTTGGGGGGCGGCGCGGCGGGTCGTTTCGACCTCGCACCGCACCGCCTCCCCCGCTTCCCGGTCACCGGCCCCCGCTACCGGGCCGGCCGGACCGTCGTCGGAAGCGCGGGCCCCGCGTCGGCTAGCTGTTGCACTCCCGGGACAGGACCTTGCCGGTCTTGGCGTCCGTGCAGGTCTTGCACGTACGGTCCGGGCTCCCCGTGATCGGCTCCTTGGTGGTCTTGCACTCGCGCTCGGTCGACTGCTCCGGCTGCTTGGTCTTCTGCTCGCAGTACTGCTTCTTGTACCCGCCGCCCTTCTTGTCGCGGCAGTAGTAGCACCGCTTGTTGCCTTCCTCCAGGTATTTGCACTTGGGCGCGTTCCCGGCGGCGCCGCCCGCGGCACAGTCGGCAAGCGCGGACGACGTGGCGGGCGTGGCGGTGGTGGCGTGGACTTTCTCCCCCAGTGCCTGCGAGGCCATCGAAGGGGCGAGGGCGGCAGCGACAAGGGCGCTCACGGCGCATGCTTCCTTGAACACGTTTCCTCCCACAGGACATCTTCCTCTGGCCCCTCCATCGTGACCCGTTATTACCGGCAACCGTCAAGGCATCCGCCCGGAATTTATTTTCCGGCCTCGAACGCATTTCTCCGCCCGAAACATCGGGCCGCCCGCTCATGACACCGCCGAGCCCGACGCCGAAAGCACGCTTTACTTTGTCCCCCTTCTCTTTGTCCGCGCTCGGCCGCGTAGCTTGTCGTTGTTTCCACGGTAGAGATGAGCATTGCTCACCATGACCGGCGGGGGCGCGCTCGGCCGAAAAACACGTGGGGCCTCCGCGTTCGGCCGGAGGCCCCACGTCAGCATGACCCGGAGTCGATCACCGACTGTCAGGTGCTGCCATATCGAGTTCCCTTATAGTAGTTCAGCCACCAGCTGTAGTACTGGTTCGACTGCCACGGTATGCATCGCGCCTGACGCGCCTTGACGTGATAGCAGAATGTCACTTCCGCCTTGAAGCCGTGCCGGTACGCGTCGATCGAGCAGTACTTCAGCAGAGTGTTGAAGCACTCCGACTTCGGTCGCTGCCGGTTCCACAGCGGCTGGAGTTCGAAGTCGTCCTTCGGGTTCGGGCTCGACGGCTTGGTCGGCCCGGTGGCCTCGTACGACTTGCAGGTGACTTCCCTGGAGCTGGTGTGGGTGGTCGTCACACCCCCGCTCGGCGCAAGCTCGCCGTCGACTTCGATGGCGGTGCCGAACTCGTTGTCGTACTTGGTGTTCATGAAGCACGCTTCGCCCATGCTCTTGAGGACGAGGTTGTTCCTGATGTATTTGGCTTCCGCGGAGTTCGCCTTCTTCTCCATCGGCCATACTCGGACATAGTTGACGAACGTTCCGCGATCGGAGGCGGGGAAGTTGTTGTCGTGGGCGAAATCCCAGACGTCTCTGGTGGGCCCGTGCTCAACGCTGTAGTTCCCGAACCAGTATGAGTGGGCGTCTACGGTGACACCCCACCCCTTGCGCTTCTTGCTGGTGCCGGTGTATTCGTTCGCTATCAATGTCTCCGATACTTTGAATCCCGGCTTCTCGGCGTTCCAGCATCCGTGGGGCGCGCCCTTGTTGAAGAAGCACTGCCCGACCAGTTTCTTGATGTCCGCATCGGGGTCCGAGTAGGGGTCGTTGGGGTCGTTCGAGCATGCTGACTGCGTGCTGAGCCCCCGGGAAAGGGAGCCGGGAATGGAGCCGGGGCAGGCGCCGGGGTCCATGTGATCCGAGGAGTCCTCGAAGCATTCGAGAGGCTGCTCGATGATGGTCAGGCCGCCGCATCTGTCGAAGACGAACACCGAGACGGTGAACTCGCTCGGCTCGACCTGACCAGACGCGCCGGACCCGATCGAGCGGGTTGCCGCCACCCGGCTCGCGCCGGCCGTCTGGGTCTGCCAGGTTCGCTTCGTCTCGACGGAGACGCGGACCGTGCCGTTGTCCCCGGCCGCTACGACCGCATTGCCGAGGGTCACGGCAGAACTCGCACGCGATTCACCCAGTGCCTGCGCTTCCGCGCGCTGGTCCAGGAGAAGGCTGTTCAGCAGCGAGAGCTGAGCGGTGATCGAAGCGGTCGGCACGACCCCGGGCGCGTCCCAGATGGTGGCGGCACGCCCCTCCAGCACCGCGTCTTGCGCGTCGTAGTAGGACTTGACACGAGCGATGTACTCCTGAGCCCCCGAATCACCGGCCGCCTGGGCGCCGACCGCTCTGCTGCCCTGTTCCAGGACGCACGTGTCCCTGCCCGTGGGGGGTGGAGGCACCGCCTTGGGCGTGACTGAGGCACTCTCCCAGTCACCGGTCCCCAGAGCGGTCTTGGCACGCACCTTCACCGTGTAGACCGAGCCGTTCGTCAGACCGGTGATCGCAGCGTACGGGTCCTTGACGTCGAGGGTCTTGACGACGGCGCCACCGTTGTCGGTCACCTCGACGTCGTAACCGTCGAGCATGGCCACACTGCCGTTGGTTTCGGGCAGCCCCCAGCTCGCGACAGCGCCGCCGTCCCCCGCCTGGGTGGCGAGGTTGAGCACTTTGCTCGGCGGTCCAGCCGGCAGATAGGTGAGAGCCAAGGACGGCTGCTCAGACGCTGTCGTCTCGCCGAAGGTGATCACCTCGTCCTTGTCGGAGGTGAGCAGGAGCCACTGGTACTCACTCCCCGCGATGTCAGCCTCTGGAGCGGACAAGGGCAGCGAGTCGGGGGTGCCGGTCGTATCGGCGTCGCCGGGAAGATCTGACCCTCTGCTGCTTCCGGTGACCGGGCTCTTCAACGGCGTCGCGGTGATGACCGCATCGGCCGGGCACGTCCCTCCTGCACAGGTAGGAGCCCCGAGTTTGAGCATGCCCTCGGACACGCCGGCCCCGTCGGGCAGTTCGTCCAGCTTGAATCCGATGGCAGCGGCCGTCTTGTCGGTGCCGGTGCCGCCGATCCGGATCACCGTGTCGTCGGTCACCGTGCAGGGCGCGCCGTCGCAGGCGGCCGGGTCGGTCTTGGCCGACTTGATGACGAAGTTGTCCTTGCCCAGGGTCAGGTGCCGCACGTCCTCCACCGGTGGTGGCGGGGGCGTGCCCGGGGTGGTGAAGGAGACCGGCGCGGTCTTGGGCGTGCAGACCTCCTCGAGCATCGGGGTGGTCGGCGTGGTGGGGTCGGTCGGCGTGGTCGTCGGGGTGGGGGTGGGCGTCGGGGTCGGGGGTGCGCCGACCGGGGCCTGCATGTCCGCCTGGATCTCGGCGGCGGTCTGCGCGCGGCTGTAGATGCGCAGTTCGTCGATCGCGCCGCCGAAGTACTCGCCCCAGTTGGTGTTGGCGCCGATCTGCAGGGCGCCGCCGGAGTCCTCCAGAGCGCCGACGGCCTTCTGCGCGACCTGTTGCCCGTTGACGTACAGGCGGGCGGTGGTGCCGTCGTGGGTGACCGCCAGGTGGGACCAGGTGCCGGTGGAGAGCGCCGCCGTGCCGTCGACCTGCTGGTGGACGCCGCCGGAACGCAGCCAGCTGCTGGGGGCCGTGCCGTTGGAGGCGTACAGGCCGTAGCCGACGCCGCCCGTGTAGTCCTTGAAGGCGACGCTGCGCCAACCGCTCACGCTGGTGGGGTTGACCCATGCGGACATGGTCATGCCCCGCGGCAGCACCAGGCCGGCGTCGTGCGGGACGGAGACCTTGCTGGACGTGCCGTTGAAGGACAGCGCCTTGCCGTACTTGCCGGCGGTCCAGGTCGTGTTCTGGGCGGTTCCGGTGTTGTTCTTGCCGGAGACGTCGCCGACGCTCGTGCCGGCGCCCTCGTTCATGCCGTAGGCCGCCACGAGCCCCTGGGGAAGCGGCGTGGGGGTCGGCGTCGGTGTGGGCGTGGGGGCCGGCGTGTCGCCCGGCGTCGTGGTGCCGCCCTGGCCGACGGCGCAGGCCACCATCTGCCACTTGTAGGTGCTGCCGGGCTGGACCGTGTCGGCCGGGATCTGGAAGGAGGCGCGTTCGCCGCCGCTGACGTTCCGGGTCCCGAGCGGAGCCGACCCGACCGGGGTTCCGGCGTTGTCGTACAGGTAGTACTTGGCGGTCACCGGCCCGCCGGAGGGGCGGTTGACCATGCCGGACAGGATCGGCTGGACAGGGTCGGCCATGCCGGTCTCGGTGTCGGTGGGCAGCGTCGCCGCGTCGGAGGTGATGCGGTAGGCCGGGCTCTCGTTGCAGGACGGCGGCGTCACCCCGGTCCGGCACGCCTTGACCACGAACTTGAAGCTGGCCGGATTGTCCAGCGAGAAGATCCTCTCCGGGATCTGACCGGCGGGCACGCCGTTGTTCGTCGTCGTGCCGGGAGCGGTGACCATCGTGCGCAGGTCGGCCGGCGACAGCACCCGCTGGTAGGCGTGGACGTCGTCGATCGCGCCGGTGAAGGGCGTGTGGTCACCGGCGATCTGCCCCTTGCCGAACTGGAAGGCGCCGCGGGCGTTCCAGTTCGCGGTGTGATCGCGTTCGTCGGCCAGCTCGCCGTCGACGAACAACCGGATCTTGTGAGCGGTCTGGTCGTACTGGACGGCCACATGGCTCCATCGGCCCACCCGGGCGATGTTCTTGGAGACCGCCCACTGTTCATAGATCCGATCGGGGATGTCCTGGGTGACCATGGTGAGAACCCACCGCTGATCGACCTCGGGCACCGTCGAGCGGGCGTAGGCCAGGGTGAAGGCGGGCTGGTTGACGCCCTGCTGGGAGAAGACCACCTGGTCCTCGGCGCTGTCCTCCAGCTTGACCCAGGCCGTCACCGTGTAACTCTGATCGGTGTTGAGCACCGGCCCGGCGGTGGCGCCGGTGCCGCCGGACAGCTTGAGAGCCTGGCCGACCTGCCCGGGGACGCGGCTGTAGGCGCCGGTCAGGGTGGCGTTCAGGTTGTGGCCGGAGGCGTCGGCCGCGGTGGCTCCGGACGTCTCGTCCAGCTTCCAGTAGGCGGCCTCGCCGGTGGGAAGCTGCGCGGGGGGCGGGGCCATGGTGGAGTCGTTGACGCTGACGGTGTAGTCGAGCGGGGTGGCCTCGGGCACGCCGGACTTGTAGGTGACCTTCACCGCCGTGGAGCGGGCGATGGCGTCATTGCCGCTCAGAGAGTCGATGGACTCGGCGGCCACAGTCGGGATCTCCGGCGGCAGCACCCAGTCCACGCTCAGCTTGGGCACGTTCTGGCCGAACATCTGCGCCCAGAAGTCGAAGTTCTCGCTGGCGTTGGAGGGGGGCGTGGTCTCGGTGCCCAGTTGCAGCATCAGCCCGTGGTTGGGGGTGCCGCCGGCCCAGGCCTGAGCCATCGCGGTCAGATCCCAGCTCCACACCGCCCCGGCGGTCTGCGGCTGGATGCACGGATTGATCGAGGAGCGTCCGTCGGGGGTGGTGGCGGGCTGCCTGCTCCAGAACGTGTCGTCGGCCACCCAGGCTTCGGTGATCCGGTGCGCGAAGATCGACTGGTAGTTGACCAGGCAGGAGCTGGCGTTGGCCCGCAGGGTCAGCTGCATGGTGGCCTTGAGCACGTTCCGGTTGGCGATCGACGTGGTGTCGAAGGCCATCAGCGCCCGCAGCGTCTCCGGCCTGTCGGCGCAGGTCTGGTTGGGCCACGTCCCGGTGCAGTACCGGTAGTTCTGGCGGCCGACCCTGCCCGGGGAGATCTGGGAGTTGGGCGACATGATCCCCACCTCTTGGGTGACGCCCAGAGTGGTGGTGGGATCAACGGTCACCGGGTACCGGGTGGCCGGGTCGGCCAGCCAGGCCGGGTCCGGCTTCAGCACCAGGACGGTCCGGCCGTCCTTGCTCTCCACGCTCGTCCTGACCTTGGCCTCGCGGCCCGGCCGGCCGTCGGCGGTGTCGGCCGCGGCGGCGTCCCACATCCGGGGCGCCGGAGCCGACAGGGCGGTCTTGCCCTTGCTGTTCTTCAGCGCCAGCCCGCCCCCCTTCGACATCGAGAGCGTCAAGCCGTCGGTCTCCACCGGCAGCCGGAACTCCACCGGCTTCGTGGGCCGCTCGCGCAGGACGACGTCGTGCCGGAACCCGGTGGGCAGGGCCGTGGCCACGAGATCGGCGCCGGGCCCGGCGGCGTCGGCGTACCGGGCCTTGTCGCCGGTGATCTCCGGGCGTGGCAGCGGCGCGCCCCAGGACAGGGCGACCCGCTGTTTCCCGTCATGTGCCAGTGAGGCGAACGGGCCGTCGCCCCCCAGCGAGAAGCTCACGTCGGCCTTGGCCAGCTTCGGCCTCAGCACGCCGTCCCGCTCCACCAGGCTCGTGTCGATCCGGCCCCAGCCGCCATCGGCCTGTTTGAGCTGCACCGGCCCGTCGTAGGCCTGGGTGGTCAGGTGCCCGTCGGGATAGGCCCACACGCGGGCGGACTCGGTGAAGGCCGCCTCCACCGGCACCGGCTGCCCCGACCTGCGCGCCTGGGCCACCGCCGCCCGCAGCGGCGCGTCCGGATCCTCCGGCTTGGGGAAGGTCGTCATCGACGGAGGAGCGGGGGTCGCGGTCGGAGCCGGTTCGGGATCGGCCGACGCCACCGTGGCGCCGGCCACCAGCAGCGACGCCGCCACCATGAGCGTCGCGGCGACGGCGAGGCGCCGAGGCGGCTTCCCGCTCACCATTGCCGCGCTGACTAACTTGTTCACTGACACCCACAATCTGTGCCGAGTCGGATTAGCAAACAAGATTTACCTACGGTCAAGATCGCCGGGCAACAAGATCAGGGATCACAATAAGGTAAACATAAAATCTGTAACGGCCGCCTTCTCCGGCACGATATACCTGGCCGAATTACTGGTAATTGCCATTCTCACAACACGCGGAGTGGCAAGGCGATCACGCCTGCAAAACCGGCCCTCCACGGCGCACTGTGGTGCCCGCGTCCCCCATAACCACCACAGCCCAGCCCGCTGTGGACCAAATGAACACGTTGCCGCCCGCCGACCGCAGAAATCACATATGAAGCACCTGGCCCCGCGCCAGAAAACCGAATTCCCGCAACGATAGGAACGGCGCATGCCCCATGCCGACGGAACACACCGCGACCGCCGCATTCTCCTCCGCCGGGCGGCAGCAGTGCTCAGCGCGCTCCTGATGAGCGCCTCTCTCGTGGCCGGCGCCACGACCCCCGCGCACGCCGCCGGCGGCTGCGCCGACAGGTCGCAGAACGGCTGGACCATCCGGCTCTGCGCCAGCAAGAACGGGCTCGACCTGATCTCCGACATGTACGTCATCGCCAAGGGACAGACCGGCAACGGCTGCAGAGGCGAAGGCCACGCCACCTCATCCGGCCAGCCGATGGGATACCTCGACCTCACCGGCTGCGCCAACATCGCCGTCAACGCCCACTACGTCATCGCCTCGCAATGGGCGGTCGGCGGCGCGCAGGTCACGCGGTCATCTTCGAGAGCCTCTACCCCTTCCGCACACTGTTCGACCAGAGCGCCTCCTTCAACGACGTGTGACGCCCCCGACCCGGTGAGGCCCAGCCGCACCCCGAACGGCCGGATGCCCGGCGCGAGGTGAGAAACCTCGCACCGGGCATCCACGACCCACCCCGGCCCCGGGGCCGCCCGGGGGGGGGGCCCGGGGGGGCCGCGCCCCGCGGCGGGGGGGGGGACCTTGGGCCGGGCGTGGGGGCGGG